>JBGAFL010000103.1:0-6181 GCA_044227265.1 Methylobacterium sp. | reverse complement strand
GTATAAGACGTTCCCGTATTGCCATCATCCGGTCCTTGGTCGAGCCTGTGCATGATCGCCGGCGAACGGGCCGCGCCGCAATCGCCGGCGTGCCTGGGCCAAAGCTCCAAACTCAGGTTAATTCGGCTCCCCGAAATCAGGGCTCCGAGCTCGGGTTAACTCTGGTACTTGGCACGATGAGTGAACCTCCACCGTCATTCCGGGGCCGCGCAGCGGAACCCGGAACCCACCCGTGATGCGCGGCTGGCACATGGCATTGAGCCTGATCGTGGGTTCCGGGTTCGCCTTTGGCGCCCCGGAATGACGTTCAGGTCGGAAACGAAAACGCCGATGCTCCCTTGCGCGAACTACTACCGCCCAGACATCCTCGCCACCGAACTGAACACCCTGTTCGATCCGTTCTGGCAGTTCGGGGCGGTGACGGCGGAACTCGCGTCGGATCGCGACTACGTCTGCGTCGACTACAAGGGCACGTCCGCTGTCCTACAGAATTTCCGGGGCGAAATCCGCGCCTTCGCAAATGTCTGCAGCCATCGATTCAACCGCATCCAGCCGGGCGAGCGCGGCAACCGGCCGCTGACCTGCGGCTATCACGGCTGGAGCTTCGACAGCACCGGCTACCCTTACGGCATGCCTCGCCGCGAGGGTTTTGCGCTCGATGACCGCGAGCGTCTGTGCCTGACACGCTACGAAGTCGAGACCTGCGGGATCTTCGTGTTCTTCCGCAAGCGAAGCGACGGACCATCCCTGCGCGACTATCTCGGCCGGTTCTATCCGCTGCTCGAAGAGATCGGCTCGTGTTTCGGGCCTGAGATCGATAGCGGCACCTCCCCGCATGCGGCGAACTGGAAGCTGCTCGTCGAGAACGTGCTCGAATGCTACCATTGCTCGGTCGTCCATCAGGACACCTTCGTGAAGACGCTTGGGCTCGGCAAGGCGCCGATCGAGCAGGAGCTTTTCGAAGGTCCCCATTCCAGCAGCCATTTCCCACGCAGCGCGACGGGCGAAGAGACCCGGCGGCAGAAGGCGCTCGCCTATCTCGACGCGCGCGCATTCGCCCACGATTCCTTCTTTCACATCTACATCTTCCCCAACCTGTTCATCTCGTCGACGGCGGGGCTGTCCTTCTACATCGGCAACGCGCTGCCGCTGTCGGCGAGGCAGACCGGTCTGCGCTTCCGGCTGTTCGAGCCGAAGCTCGATCTCACCCGCGCGCAGCGGGCGGCGCAGGACATGATCAACCAATCGGGCAAGACTCTCGGCCGCGCGGTGATCGAGGAGGACCGCGCGATCCTGGAGAATGTCCAGCGCGGCGTCGAACTCTCGGAAAAACCCGGCGTGATCGGCCGCGACGAGGTGCGGATCGCGGCGTTCATGCGCGCCTACGAGCACCTTATGGGCGGTGGCTCACTCGGTGGAGGTGTCTTCGTTTGAAATACGGTTGGCGGGCGCGCTCCTGGTAGATTTTTGCCTGTCCGCTTTCGAGACGCGAGATCAAGAATCGGACGTTCGACAGGATCGCTACGGTCGAGGTTTTGCACCCATCTCGCCCGTGCAGACCGATACGCGCGGTGCCCGCCCAGATCGGACGAGGAAACGCCCAAATGCATTCCCATTTTATCGAATGTCTATCGATAATCGTATTGCAATACTAATCGAAAAGTATCATACTTGCGTCGTTGATGAGGGGGCTGCTATGCCGAGCGATGCGATTGCCGTTTATACTTTCAAGGGCCGGGAGAGCATCCTCGCTCACGGGGGCACGTCGTCATGGGTCTTAAACCGGGCCAATGCCAGAGCGTTTCATTGGGTCGTATGTACACGCAACGCGAATGATAAGAGTGCTGAGGGTCCAGAGCCGCACGGATCGGCGTTCCTCGTCGCACGTATCGCAGAAATCGTTCCCTCACCGGAACCAGGCTTTGAAGACCGCTGGCTCATCCGCTTCAGTGAGTATGCCGACGTGGCCGTGCTTGACGCTTGGAAAGGGTGGCGCAACCCGGTAAAGTACACGACCCTCGAAGAGCTCGGGATTGACCCCTCTACCCTTGATCTTAAGTCGATGCCTGCGGGTGCGCTGACATTCTCCCCCGCCGACTTGGCTTTGCAAGAAAAATCTCCATTCAAGTTGACCATCGCGAAGGCCAAAGAGGGTCTAGCTAATAATTTCGGCGTGAGCCCAGAAGCTGTACATATTACAATACGTGGCTAAAAACCTGATCTACTAATCAAAATTCATTCTAGATTGCCTCCCAGATAGCTGGGTTAGGCATGGAGCCCCTGCGTCATGACAACTGAGAACCCTTCTACATGTGCCGTTGAAGGCATTAATAGCTTCCAGATTTTCCGTCCCGGCTGCGGAGACATCACAGCCGAGATCCGCCAGTTCGCGACCGAACAGACTTTCAAGGATGCTGCAGACGATTTGGTATCCTTCTGGACCCAGGCGGAGGGTGCCTGCGTACATCCATCTGACGTTCAGCAAATTGGGGCGCCAAATTTCGCAATCGATCTTTTGCCGGTGCCCTGGGCAGGGCCGTTGCGGTCCGCAAAGGTCTACCTCTTGTTCCTCAATCCGGGACTCAGCGACGACGATCGCGCAGAGGAAGCCAAGCCTGCGTTTAAGGCGGCTCTCCAGGCGAACCTCCTAGGTGACGCTCCGTATCCTTACCTCCTATCAGAGCACTCCTCTCACCCCGGCTATCGCTGGGCGCGGAAGACCTTCGGTTCAGACATCACTGAAGCAGCGGCCGATCAAATCTGTATGTTGCAACTCGTGCCTTACCACTCAAAGGCGGGTGCGGTTGCCAGCAGAGTTGCCCCAAGGCTCCCGTCATCGCAGGCGATCCGTCGCTTCGTCCGCGAAGGTCTCCTGCCCCGGGTCCGCGCAGGACGTGCCGGCCTTATTGTGGCACGCTCCTCCAAAGCATGGGAAGTCCAGTTCGAGGAGAACAATGTCATCGTCTATCGTGGTGCAGAGTCGCGACGCGCTTTCCAAACAAAAGCGAGCCGAGGTGGGGCCTTACTCCGGCGCTTTCTTTAAAAAATGAGCCTACAGGATAATACAGCATTGGTCGTAAAAAGCGCTGTCGCTGGCGACCCATAACGTCTGCTTCAGGCATCGCCATTTACTGCTGCTTGTCTGTTAATGGTGGACTTCGGGTGTACCACGATGTCTCGTTTGACTTCCGCTTACGGGCATCAAGTCAGGAACCGTCAACGGCTGAGAGGGGTCGAAATCAACCGGCTGGGCAGGCCCCAATTTCAAACCGCGACACTATCAATCAACGGCCTATTTGGCGGTATACCCCCCATCGACCACCATGTTGCTGCCAGTGATCCAGCGCGAAGCATCGCTGAGCAGGAACATCGCGGCATGGGCGATGTCGTCGGGCTGGCCGAAGCCGAGCAGGTGCAACGCCTCGTAGTTCCGGACCAGCTCGTCGCTGACGTTTTCCGTGAAATCCCGGTGCATCGCCGTCTCGACGCCGCCCGCGACGATCGAGTTCACTCGGATGCGGCGATCGGCCATTTCCGCCGCCAGCACGCGGACCATGCCGTCCACCGCGGCCTTGGCGGCCGAATAGGCGCTCATGCCGGGTCGCCCGCGCATTGACGACACCGACGACATGAAGACGAGCGATCCGCCATCGACCAGGACGCCCTTCTTGGCGGCCGCCCGGGCAACCCCGAACGCGCCGCGCATGCCCGCGGCAAATACGTCGTCGAGATGCCGGTTCTTGGTGACCCGCGCCGGCAGGATCAGGGCGGTGCCCGCCGCGTGGAAGATCCCGCTAAAACTGCCATGCTGTTTGGCGATCGCCTGCACGAGGTCGGCCGCTGCCTCGGCATCGCTTAAGTCGGCGGCATGGCTGGAATGCCTTTCGCCGGCAAGCGAGGCGAGGGTCGCGGCGAGCCGCTCGGTGTTGCGGCCGACCAAAGCCACGCGCGCGCCAGCCTCCGCCAACCTCACGGCCGTGTGCTGGCCAAGTCCCGATGAGGCTCCCGTTACGAGGATGTGATGTCCCTCGAACATGTCGCGGGAAAAGATCACAGCGTGATCGTCTCGCAGCAGCCGAGCGGGCCGATCCGCATCGAGGCCGCCGCCCAGGAATAGCCGACGCCGAACCCGAACAGGGCGACCTGACGCTGATCGGAGATCAACGCCTCGCTGGCGTCGGTCGTCATCAGCAGCGGCAGGGTCGCGCTGCTGGTATTGCCGTAGCGGTCGATGTTGATCGGCACCTTCTCAGGCGGCAGCTTGGCCTTCTTGAGGAGGTGGCGGATCATGAACGCATTGGCCTGATGGAAGAGGAAGAGGTCGTAATCCTCGATCCTCGAGCCCGCGGCTTCCATCGTGTCGCGCACCAAAGCCGGCACGGCCTTGAGCGTGAAGTTGAACACCTCGCCGCCATCCATGAACAGTTTGTCGAGGTGATGCCCTTCGAGCTTTCCGGTGGCTTCCCGCTTGCGGAAGGCGCCCTCGGCGACGATGAGGTTATCGGCGCCCGCTCCGTCGGTGCCTAAGATGAAACAGGCCGGATCGGCGGAGGGCGTCGTCGCTTCGATCGCGGTCACCGTACCGGCATCGCCGAACAGGAGGACGGTGCTGCGATCGTCGGGGTCGTTCATGATGCTGCTGGTATCGCCCACCGCGAGCAGGATGCGCCTGGCCGCGCCGGTCTGGAGCATCATCATCGCCAGCCACAGGCCGTATGGGTAGCCCGAGCAGCCGAGCGACACGTCGAAGGCGAGGATGCCTTTGCGCAGGCCGAGCCGGTCCTGCAGCAAGCAGGCCGTCGCCGGCAGCCGGTAATCGGGCGTCTGCGACACGAATAACAGGCCGTCGACGCTGGCGCGGTCCCAATCCAGGCTATCGAGCAGACGTTCGGCAGCAGCCGCGCAGAGGTCGGAGGTGGTGGTGCCGTCCTCGACCCAATGGCGGGTCTCGACCCCGGTCATCTTGACGACATCGTGGACCTTGTCGCCGAAGCGATCGAGGAAATGCTCGTTTCCGATTTTGCGGGACGGCACACAGGAGACCACCCCGGCAATGCGGGACCCGGATACGTGCGCGATCTGCCCGCTGGACAAGGCTCAGGCCCCGCTCTCGGTCGCGCGCGCCGGGACCAGGCGTTCGATGTCGCCGACCGTCTCGCAGGCGGTCAGGGCAGCAGCGCTGACGGCCTCGTCATAATGATCATCGATCAGGGCGATGGTGGAGACGATTGCCAGCGAGTCCCACGACACCTCCTCGAGGCGCAATTCGGGCGTGACCTTCGCCGGTTCGACCTCCAGAATCTCGGCCAATTCCTCGTAGAACGTGCTCATGACCTTCCCCTCGAGACCCTCAGCAGACGATCGACGTCCCTGCCCAGGACAGTAACACGAAGGGAATGCTCGACGACACGGTGTTGCCGACATCCTCGTAGTAGCGCGGCAGTTTCTCGGCGGGCAGGCCGAGCTTGCGTTGAAGAGCGTCGAGGATGAGCTTGTTCGCCTGATGCAGGACGACGTGATCCACCTCCGCTTCGCTGACGCCGCTCGATTCCAGGAGCCGCGCGAAGGTGCGCGGCACCTCACGCAGGGTGAAGTTCATCACGTTGGCGCCGTGCATGAACAGGTGCTCGCGCGAGCGGACATTGCCCTGCTCGTCCTCCCCCGCCCGCCCGGTTTCAGGTCCTCGGGGGGTGCGGAAGCCGCCGACTTCGACGATCAGGTCCTTGCCGCCGGCTCCATCCGTGCCGAACACGAAAGGGCCGATCGTCCCCTCCTCGCTCGACACGACCAGCGTCGCCGCGGCGCCATCGCCGAACACGGTCCGGACGCTCTTGTCGCCGTCATGGATGAATTTCGAATAGGTATCGGCGGTAAGCAGCAGGATGGTCCGTGCCGCGCGGGCCGCGATCAGCCCGGCTGCCAGGGCAAGGCCGTAGACGTAGCCGGAACATCCGAGGTTCACATCGAGTGCGCCGACATGCCGGTTCAGCCGCAGCCGATCCTGGAGAAGGCAGGCCGTGGTCGGCAGCGGATGATCGGGGGCCTGGGTACAGAGGATCAGGAAGTCGACATCCTCGCGCGCGTGGTCACCCGCCGCGAACAGCTTTTGCGCGGCATGAAACGCGAGGTCGCCTGCCGTCTCGTGCTCCGCCGCCACGCGGCGTTCGCGGATGCCGGTCTT
>JBGAFL010000042.1:0-44770 GCA_044227265.1 Methylobacterium sp. | reverse complement strand
CGGCTCGGCTTTCTGCCTGGCGACATGCGCGAGAAGGTCGATCCCTATCTGCGCCCGGTCTACGATGCGCTCTACGATTTCATGGAAGCGCGCCATGTCGATCGCGGCCTGCAGACCGGCACGATCGAGATCGCCCCGCTCGCCTTCATGCGCGGGCGCACCCTGACCAACGCCGTGGTGCTGCTCGACGAAGCGCAGAATACCTCGTCGATGCAGATGAAGATGTTTTTGACCCGGCTCGGCGAGGGCTCGCGCATGATCGTCACCGGCGATCCGAGCCAGATCGATCTTCCACCCGGACAGAAATCCGGATTGGTCGAGGCCGTCTCGATCCTCGACGGTGTCGAAGGCATCGGCCGCGTGCGGTTCCGCGATGTCGACGTTGTCCGCCACGATCTCGTGCGCCGGATCGTCTCGGCCTATGAGGCCGCAGCCCATGGCGAGGCGGACTCCGACCGCACGCCGAACCCTCGCCGGCGGCCGCTCGCCTGAGCCCTCGCAGACGCTATCCGCCCGATCCGGCCAAGAAATCATCAGGGTTAACCGAAGACAAATCAAATCGTTCGAATGCGAGGCTCGGTCGAGCAACGTCGATGATGATGTCGACAAACTCCCCGATCTGTCCCCCGCTCGATTAACTCAGCCGAAGTCGATCTGACGGCGATACTCACTCGAGATGGAGGCACTGCTCTTGCGGTGCTCCATGAGATTTGTGGGGAGTCGCGTAGATGGCTCAGTCTAGCGTTCTAAAACAGCACATCGGCTTTCAAGACGCCCATCGTATCGTCCCATTTCAGACGACGGGCGAGACGGAAACTCAGGTCTCGGTTCCCCTGGTGATCGATCTCGACGGCACATTGCTGCGGACAGACCTGCTGCTCGAAGGGATCGTCTCGATCCTGCGCCGCAATGTGCTGGTGCTGTTCTCGATGCTGCTCTGGCTGCCGCGCGGAAAGGCCTATTTCAAGCGCAAGGTCGCCGAGCGCGCGGCGCTCGACTTCGCGACATTGCCGGCCAACGAGGAGCTGATCGCTCATATCGAGGCGCAGAAGGCACTCGGCCGGGAGATCGTGCTCGCCACGGCTGCCGACGAACTGATGGCGATCCGGGTGATGCAGCGCTTCCCGTTCTTCGACCGCGTGGTCTCGAGCGACGGCGTCATCAATCTCAAGGGCGAGACCAAGGCGGCGCAGCTAACACGGCTGTTTCCCGGCGGTTTCGATTATGCCGGCAATGCCGCGGTCGACCTGCCGGTCTGGTCGGCGGCGCAAGGTGTGATCGTGGTAGAGGCTCCGGCCTCGGTCGCCCGCGCGGCCCGGGCGATGGGGCGGCCCGTGCAGGAATTCGCGGCACCGTCCCGCCTCAAGGCGCTCGTCAAGGGCGTGCGCCTGCATCAATGGGCCAAGAACGCCCTGGTATTCGTTCCCCTGGCCCTCGGCGGCCATGCCGGCGATCCTCTCGCCTGGGCGATGGCGTTTGCGGCCTTCGTGAGCCTCGGGCTCGTCGCCTCGTCGAGCTATCTGCTCAACGACCTCTGGGATCTACCGCACGATCGCGCGCATTGGTCGAAGCGCAACCGCCCGCTGGCCAGCGGGCGCCTCACGCTGGCGCACGGCCTGATCGCCCTGGCTGTGGGCCTCACCGTCGGCCTCGGGCTCGCGGCCCTCACGGGTGCTGCGGTTCTGGCCGGCGTGCTCGCCTATCTGGCGCTGACGCTCGCCTATTCGATCTCGATCAAGCGGGTGCCGATGCTCGACGCGCTCACGCTCGGCACCCTGTTCACCCTGCGCCTCGTCATCGGCGTCGCCGCAGTCGGGGTGGCCTGGTCGCCCTGGCTCCTGACCTTCTCGATGTTCCTGTTCACCTCGCTCTCCTTCGCCAAGCGCCACACCGAATTGCGCGGGGCGGCCAAGCGCGGACTCACCGGCAAGCTGTCTGGCCGGGGCTACCACTCGGCCGACGAGCCGATCGTGCTGGCCTTCGGCATCTCGGCGGGTCTCGCCAGCGTCGTGATCTTCATCCTCTATCTCGCCAACGAGGCCTTCCGGAACGCGGTGCTCGCCGCCCCGCTCGCCCTGTGGAGCTTCCCCGTGATCCTGATCCTGTTCATGAGCCGGATCTGGATCCTGGCAGGTCGGGATGAGCTCAACGACGATCCGGTCGCCTTCGCGGTGAAGGACCGCCCCAGCCTCGGTCTCGCGGCGGTGGCCGGTCTCGCTTTCACGATCGCCGCCTTCGGCCTGCCGCAGGGGATGGGCTTCTGATGGGCAGCGAGGTCGTCCGTTTCCTGGTCGCCGGCGGCTCGGCCGCCGCAATCAACTGGCTGGCGCGCATCGCGCTCTCGCAGGTGATGCCGTTCGAAGCCGCCTTGCTCGTCGCCTACACCATCGGCATGGCGGTCGGGTTCTGGCTCTACCGGGTCTTCGTGTTCCGCAAGGCCGCTGGCCCAATACGCGGCCAGATCGCCGTCTTCCTCGCCGTCAACGCGGTCGGAGCCGTTGTCGTGCTGGCGGTGAGCAGCCTCGTCATCGCTCTCGCGGGCGCCGTGCTGCCGGGCGTGCCCGCCGGCGTTGCCGAGGCCATCGGCCACGGCCTCGGGATCGGCGTCGGCGCGGTGACCAACTATGTCGGCCATCGCCTCCTGACCTTCGGAGCCGCCTCGCGGCTCCGGACGGCCGAAGCCGGGATCCTGTAATTACCAGACAGCCATGAGCACGATGTTGTGGCGTGGCTTTCCCTCTCCACAAGGGGAGGGAAGCGCACCCGCCAACTACCGAGCCGATCAACCGGAAACGGTTTGAGTGGTCAGAACTTGTAGATGTTCAGAACCAGGCTGACGGCGAGGTTGACCACGACGCCCCAGGTGACGAGGAGCGGCAAAGCCGCGAAGGCGGGGCCGCGCGGCGCGCGCAGCATCAGCACGATCAGGATCGGCAGCCAGTCGAGGGTGTAGCGCTGGGTCGCGATCTGCGCGGCGCCATTCGAATGGTAGAACAGGGTGATGCCGGCCACGATCGCGATGACAGCGGCGCCCGCGACGAAGACGCGGTCGAGCCGCGCATAGAAGGCGAGCAGCAGCCAGGGGCTGGCGACGAGGAGCGCGGTCCCGTTCGTGTCGAAGCCGGTCAGGCTCGTCATGCGCGGGCCTCCGAACTCGAAATGGATGCCCTGCAGGAACAGGTACAGCACGTTGAAGAGCAGGTAGTCGCGCGAGAACAGACCTGTTTCGGTGATGCGCCGCCAGATGAAGCTCGCCTCGTCGGGATTGTGGATGAAGGCGTATCCGGTCTCCAGCGGATTGCCGAAGCGGGCGGCGTTGTAGGCGAAATAGACCGCCAGCGCGGCTGCGATCGGGATGGCGGCCAGGAGCACGGGCTTCACGAGGCTCGGCAAGCTCTGGATCAGCGTGCGTTCGCGCGGCACCGCGAGCAGCAGCAGGAACAGCGGATAGAAGATCGCCATCTGCCGGCACAGGAAGGCCAGGCCCACGAACAGGCCGGCGAGCGGCAGCGAGCTGCGGCAGATCACAGCCCAGAGGCTCGCGGTGGTCATCAGGAAGCCGACGGCCTGAGCGAAGAACCAGACGCTGTCCGAGCGCAGCGTGACCTGGAACAGCGGGCTGGCGAAGGCCAAAGCCGCGAGCAGCCAGAATGTCTCGGTGCGGGCGACCTCCAGGGCCAGGAGGATGCGGTGCCACAGCACGAGGCTCAGCGCCGAGAGCGCCAGCCCGAGGAGCACGAAGCCCTTGAAGCCGGGAAAGCCGAAGATCGCGACGAAGGGCATCGCGACGACCGCCGGCAGCGGCGGGAAGATGATGTAGGTGCGGTTCTGAAAGAGAGCGCAGTCGATCTCGGGGCAGCTTTCGACCCAGAGCCGACCATGCAGGAACGCATCGGCGAGCGCCCCGTGCGAGTTCAGTCCGCTGTCGCGAAGGAATCCGCGCATCAGGATGAGCGCCAGCAGCGCCAGGGCGGAAAGCCCGGTGAGGACGGCCAGCGTCCGGTTACGCTTCTCGCCGACCAGTTCCTGCATGACGTCCAAAGTTCCGATCAAGAAAATCGCGCGACGATGCTGCGGCAAGCGCTCCGGTTATCGGGTCTAGCGCAAGCTCGGCCTTGTGACGCCCGCAATCGCGCGGCCGGCGGCTGTCTCGCTCACGAGGGGTCGGGTGTGTGATCGGGAAGCCGCAAGCCTTTCAACCAAAAGCTCCCACCCACCCCCTCATCCTAAGGAGCCCGCTTCAGCGGGCCTCGAAGGACGGCTCCAGGGATCGCTTGGCTGGCTGGAGGGCTCCTTCGAGGCTCGGCTTTGCCTCGCACCTCACGATGAGGGAGTTGGGTGGGAACAGTCTCCCTAAGGCGAGTCGAGCGGCTAAGGCGCCGGACACTGATCCCGGATTCCCTTGCGCCACTGGCTCGGCGTGAGGCCGGTCCAGTCGAGGAATGCCCGCGTGAAATGCGCCGCATCGGCATAGCCGAGCTCCAAGGCGATCCTGCCGATGGGCTGAGTCTGCGCGGCGAGCAGCTCCTTTGCGCGTCGTGACAGGACCTGGCGCTGGATGTCGGCATAGCGCGTACCGGATTCTTCCAGCCGACGCTGCAGAGTCCGGCGCGAGAGGCCGAGGCGGCGGGCGATCCAGTCGATCGAAGGACGCGCCTCGTCGAGGCCGAGCACCACGAGCTGTGCGACGCAGGCCGGGAGGCCGTCGTCGATTGCGAGGTCGCGCGATGCGTCCTCGCCGGGATCGTAACGGCGCGGATTGGGCGCCTCGAGGCACTGCGCCGGAAAGACGAGGCCCGCCCGCGGCCCGAAGGCGACATCGCAGCCGAACACGGATTCGATCTGCGCATGCGCCGGCAGGCTCGCGCCCGTCACCACAGCCCGCTGCGGCCGCCAGGCCGGCCCGAGAAAGTGCCGGACCGTCCCGAGCAGGTAGCCGAGCGCGAGCAGCTCGTTCGCCTGACGGCCGATCTCGATCCGCTCCGCCACGCCATAGTGGAAGAAGGCGGTTCCTCCGCGCTGCTGCACGCCTGTCCCAGTCGCGGTCTGGAGGAAGAGAGGCGTCACCACCTCCACACGCGCCAGGGCATCGCCGAGCGTATCGGATGCTCGGACCTGAATGCCGATCGGCCCTAATCCGGCGATCCCGGCCTCGATGGAGAGCCGCGCCGGCAATGCCGGATCGCCGATCTCGCGCATCGCCATCGCGACGACCCGGAGCTGGTCGCCCAGCAGCATCAGCCTCTCCGGCTGCTCGAGCAGGGTCAACGGCATCTCTGCATGGCCGAAGACCCGCGCGATCGAGCCGCCGGCCGAGGCGACGGCCTCGGCGATCGGCCCCATCGTGCAGGCTCTGGTCAGTGCCCGTCTCGGCATCCTCGCTCCCCGGGCGCCAAGCTCGGCCCGCTGGCACCAAATGGCAAGTGCGGCCGAGCGGATCCGAATAGGCCTGCGCTCCGGCGGCCGGAGAACCGCCCGCCGCCGTACCACAAGCAAGGGAGAGGACGATGCCGACCCGAGACTTCGATGATCGCAACATCACTTGGCACACGATCGATGGGCTCGACCATGTCGCCTATTCGATCCTCAGCGTCGAAGAGGAGGCGCGGATCGTCGACATCCTCTTCAAGTTCGACGCGAACCAGAAGATCGCGCTCCACAGGCACGGCGCGAACTACCGGACCCTCGTCCTGCAGGGCGAATTGCGGATCTACCGGCCGAACGGCGAGCTGAAGGAAATCCGACCGGTGGGCAGCTACGTTTCGGCCCGCGCCGGAGGCGAGCCGCATACGGAAGGCGGGGGCGACCAGGACGTCATCGTCTATTTCACCAACCGCGACGTCGACGGTCCGGTCTACGAGATTCTCAACGAGAACCACGAGATCGTCGCGACCTTCGGCATCCCCGAATTCAAGGCCTTGTTCGAGGCGCAGACGACCAAGGCCGGCTGATCTTCGACAAGCGTGTCGCGATCGGTCCTGGCATCCTGCGCTGCGAGGCGAGCAGCCGCTCAGCGCATGCTCCGGATCACTTGCGCGGCCCGCGGCGTCAGCAGATGTGAGCCCCAGCCGCGCCGGGCGAGGGTCTCGGCGCTGGCTGGGCGAAGCAGGAGCGAGAGGGCCGCTGCCATGACCGGCACGGCACTGGTCGGGTCGAGACGCGCGGGGTTCAGCTCTTCGGCCGAGCCGGCAAAGGCATTGCGCGCCCGTATCGCGTCGAGACCGGTGCGGAGCACCGCGCGCCGAGATCCCGTCTCGTGCGCCGTTCCGAGCAAAGCTTGTAGCGCGAGCCGGCTGCGGATTCCGGGGTGGCCGAGCACCGGCGTCTCGATCCGCTCGCCCAGCGAGATCCGCACCAGCAGATCGGCGAGGTTCGCCCCTGCCAAAGTCGCCGCCATCGGCTCGACGAGGCGCGGGTTGCAATCGACGTAGATCGGGCGGCGCCCCTCTTCGTCCGCGAAATAGTCCACGGACAACGCGCCATGCCAGGCGAGGTCCTGGCCGATCCGTTCGAGATCGGCCTGGACCTGCGGCCGGTTTACGCTCTCCTTGAGCGCCGCGCCCCCACCCGCGCCTTCGATCAGCCTGCGCGTGGCGTGGAAGCCGACGAGACGCCCGTCCTGGAACACCGATTGCGCCTGCTCGAAAGGCGCAGAGACCCATTCCTGCAGCAGGATCGGCTCACCTGGCGCGATCGCCTGCTTAATCTCGGTCCGAGCGCGGTCATGTTCGGAGCGGTTGCGCACCAGCCAGGTGCCTCGGCTCGCGGTTCCCATGTCAATCTTCGCGACGTATGGGTAGTCTTCGCGAGACGGGAGCGCCTCCGTGCTGTGGATCGTCTCGGTCCGGGGCTGCCGCAGATCGCGTTCCTGGAGCAGCCTGCCGAAACCGGTCTTGGCGTGGGCGCGCGCATAGCTGTCGAAGCATGGCAGGGCGAGAGCGGCGTGCAGCCGGATCTCATCGGCGATGAGGGAGAACAGATAGCCTTGCTCGTGAATCGGCAACAGGACATCGAAGCGGCCGGTCGCGAGCAGCTGCCCCACGAAATCGCGAAAACCCTGCGGATCCGAGCTCAAGGGCGGGCATCGGTAGCGATGGGAGACGAGGCGCGAGAAGTGCGAAAGGCACAAGGGATTCGGGTCGCAATACGAGACCTCGTGCCCGGCCAGCGAAAGGGCCGTGATCGCCTCGCGCGCGGATGTGCTCGATCCTTCGCTCAGCAGAACCCGCACCATGCTCATCGCTGTCCGACCGGGCAGGCCGGAGACGGCACATGACGCTGGTGCTCGTCACGGGGGGAAGCGGCTTCATCGGTCGGCATCTGGCGGAGGCGCTCCTGCGGCAGGGCTACGATGTGCGCGTGCTCGACATCGACGAGCCACGAAACCTTTCGGCCGAGATCGAATTCCGGCACGGCTCGATCCTCGACGCCGATCGGCTCGGTGTTGCGATGAAGGGCGTGACGCAGGTCTTCCACATTGCCGGTCTCTCGCATTTCTGGACGCGGCGCGCGGCCGATCTCGATGAGATCAACGCAGGGGGCACCAGAATGGCGCTCGCGGCTGCCAAGGCAGCGGGCGTTCGGCGGTTCGTGCATTGCTCGACGGAGGTAGCCCTGCTGTCGATGCGCAATCCGCGCGGAATGCCTGCCAACGAGGATCGCCTGCCGCCTGCCGACGAACTCGCCGGTGCCTATACCCGCTCCAAGCATGCCGCCGAACTCGCTGCCCTCGCCGCCGCGCGGGATGGGCTCGACGTGGTGATCGCGAGCCCGACCATTCCGATCGGCGCGGGCGACGACAATCTCACTCCACCGGCTGCGATGCTGGCACGCTTCCTCGAAGGGGGGGCTCCGCTCTATGTCGATTGCACGCTCAACCTCGTCGACGTGCGCGAGCTCGCCGTCGGGATGATCCTTGCCGCCGAACGCGGGCGTAAGGGCGAGCGCTACGTGCTCGGGGGAGACAATCTGGCCATGCGCGACCTCCTGCAGCGGGTCGAACGGCTCTCGGGCCGCAAGATGCCGAATCTCGTCCTGCCGGGTTCGGCGGCCCTGGTGATCGGAACCATGTCCGAATGGATCGCGAACCGCATCACGGGGCGGGCGCCCGTGGCAACGCGCGAAGGTGTGCGGCTCGCCCTGTGGTCCGCTCCCTTCGAGAGCCGCAAGGCGCGCGCGGAACTCGGCTACCGGCCGCAGCCCGTCGACGCTGCGCTCGCCGAGACCGTGCGCTGGCTGCTCGACGGCACGCAGGAGCGGCGCCCCTCCATGGTCTGCGCGGCGTGAGCCGGGTGTCGGTCGCGGCTATCAGCGGCGGCGGCGCGCGATGAACATCCCGGGCTGGCGCGATTGGGCCTTCTCGCTGCGGACCTTCGCGGCGGCGATGGTCGCTCTGTATCTCGCGCTCTGGGTCGAGCTGCCGCGCCCCTATTGGGCGGTCGGCACCGTCTACATCACGACACAGGTTCTCTCCGGCGCGACGAGCGCCAAGGCTTTGTTCCGCCTCGGCGGAACCATGCTCGGCGCGATTGCCGCGATCGCGCTGGTGCCCAATCTTGTCAACGCGCCCTTGCTGCTCAGCCTCGGCATTGCGCTCTGGGTCGGGTTATGCCTCTACGTCTCGCTGCTCGACCGGACGCCCGCGAGCTACCTGCCGATGCTGGCCGGCTATACGACAGCCATCATCGGCTTCCCGTCCGTCTCCAATCCCGGTGCGATCTTCGATACCGCCGTCGCGAGGGCCGAGGAGATCTCGCTCGGCATCGTCTGCGCGACGCTCGCCGCAACGCTCATTCTGCCGCAATCGGCCCTGCCGCAGGTCGCAAGCCGGCTCGATGCCTGGCTCACCCAGGCTCGGGCCTGGATGCAGGAAGCGCTCAAAACCGGGCGCGCGGGTGACAACCAGGCGACGCGCCTGCGCCTCGCCTCGGATGCCATCGCCCTCGACGCGATGGAGATCACCCTGCGCAACGAGCGCTCGGGCGCCGAGCGGGCGGTTCCGGCCATGCACGCGCTCCGCCAGCACATGCTGATGTTCCTGCCGATCGTGACGGCCGTATCGGACCGGGTCGGTGCGCTGAACGCGGCCGGGGCGATGCCGCGCGAGATTCGCACCCTGCTGTCGGATCTCTCTTCCTGGATCGTCTCCGGCCGCGAGGATGCGCAGGAGGCCGCACAGCTGCGTGCCCGGATCGAAGCGGCAGAACCGCGGCTCGATGAGCGCTCGGACTGGAATACCCTGCTTCTCGCAAGCCTCGTCGCGCGACTGCACGATGTCGTCGACTTGCGCCAGGACATCCGCCAGCTGAGGCACCAGGTGCTGGAGGGGGCGCCAATCGGTGAGCCGCTCGCGTTCCGATACACTGCCAAGGCCCGGGAAACCCGCTACCGGGATCATCAACTCGCTGCGATGTCGGCCCTCGGCGCAGTGGTGGCGATCCTCGTTTCCTGCGGGATCTGGATTGCCACCGGCTGGCCGGATGGCGCGACCGCGCCGATGATGGCAGCGGTAGCCTGTTGCCTCTTCGCCGCGCAGGACGATCCCGCTCCCGCGATCCTCGGATTCGCCAATTCCGCCTTGATCGGAGCGATAGGGGCCGGTGCCTATCTGTTCGGGGTCCTGCCGGTCGTCACGACCTTCGAGATGCTGGTGCTCGCCCTGGCACCCGCCCTGATTCTGTGCGGCCTGATGATGACGCAGCCCCGGCTCGCACCGCTCGGAATGGGGCTCTCCGTCAACGGCGCGACCCTGCTCGCCCTGCAGAACGGCTATAGCGGCGACTTCGCGGATTTCGTTAATTCGGTCATTGCCTTGCTCGTCGGCATGTGGCTCGCTGCCCTGGTGACCCGCCTGATCCGCTCGGTCGGAGCCGATTGGAGCGCGCGCCGGCTCGCCAGGCTCAATGGCGACAGCGTCGTCGATGCGGCCAAGCGCCGTGGCGGCGGCCAGGGTCTCGAACTCGCGGCCTTGATGCTGGACCGGGTCGGGCTGATCGCGCCGCGCCTGACCGCGCTCCCGAGCGACGATGCCGAGCGCATCGGCGACCTGCTCGCGGAGGTGCGCGTCGGTATCAACCTCGTCGAGATCCGGCGCGAGCGGCGGGCGCTACCGGACACCGCGCGAAAAGCGGTCGACCGTACGCTGGCCGCGGTCGCGCGTTATGTCAGCTCGGAATCCTGGGAGAAGCCGGCGACCGAAGGCGCGAAGACTGACCTGCTCGCCGCGATCGATGCTGGCCTCGATGCGGTGTTGTCCGCGCTCCCGCAGGTCGAAGCGCGGGCCACCGCACTGGGGTTGACCGGCCTGCGGCGGGCCCTCATGCCGGACGGAGCGCCTTACCTCCGCGCCTCCTCGGAATACCGGGAATCGGCCGCATGATCGGCGAAGTCGACCTCTACGGGGTGTTTGTGCCGACTCTCAGCCTCGCGATGCTGGCGGCCTTTCTGATGAGCATCCCATTGCGGCGGGCCCTGCAGGCGATCGGCTTCTATCACCTCGTCTGGCACCGGCCGCTTTTCGATCTCGCGCTCTACATCATCCTACTCGGCGCCACGGTCTGGTGTGCCGGCAGGCTCTTCCTGTGACATCTCGCCCATGACCCACTTCCTCGCCCTCGTCGGCCGCCTCCTCGTCGCGCTCGCGATGGTCGCGGCCGCGTTCGTCGTCGGTCTCGCCTTGTGGGACTATTACATGGAGGCGCCCTGGACGCGGGATGGGCGCGTGCGCGCCGATATCGTCGTCGTTGCGCCCGACGTATCGGGGCTCGTCACCGAGGTGCTGGTCAAGGACAACCAGACCGTGACGAAAGGCACCGTGCTGTTCCGGATCGATCCCGACCGTTTCCGCCTCGCGCTCCGGCAGGCGGAGGCCGTGGTCGAGGGCAAGCAGGCCACGGCCGTGCAGGCGGCGGCAGACTTTTCACGATACAGCAAGCTGAGCGACGCAGCGGTGTCCCAGCAGCGGCTCGAGGCGGCACAGGCCGCCAATCTCGCGGCAAAAGCCGATTACGATCAGGCCGTGGCCGACCGCGATCTCGCCAAGCTCAATCTCGGCCGCTCCGAGGTGAAGGCCTCGGTCAACGGCCGCCTCACCAACATGAGCCTGCAGCCGGGCACCTACGTGACCACGGGCAAGGGCGTGATGGCGCTGATCGACACCGACACGTTGCGGGTCGAGGGCTATTTCGAGGAGACCAAGCTGCCGCGCATCCGCATCGGGGCACCGACCACGATCCGCCTCATGGGCGATTCCGGCTTCCTCAAGGGGCATGTCCAGAGCATCGCCGGCGGCGTCGCCGACCCCGACCGCACCGAGAGCACGGACCTGCTCGCGAACGTCAACCCGACCTTCGCCTGGGTCCGCCTCGCCCAGCGCGTCCCGGTGCGCATCGCGCTCGATGCCGGCACCGGCGATCAGCACCTGATCGTCGGACGCACCGCGACGGTGTCGATCGAGCCGCCGGAGGGGACGGGCGGGATGGCGTTGCCGTGGAAGCGGTAGGGGGTGCGCGAGGTTTCAGTGCTTCAGACGTGCTTCGTGGTGCTGCCGCATCCGCTCCGCCACCTCCTGCGGAGAAAGTCCGCTTTCGGAATCGGCTTTCCAACGGTCGTAGGTCGCGAGGACCTCTTCGCGCAGCCAGCGCTCGATGGCGGCGTCACGTTCTTGGAGCGCGCGCAATCCGGCCCGCACCACCTCGCTCGCGCTCGCGAACGAGCCACTCTTCACCTGTGCATCGATGAAGGCAGCCTGCTCCGCCGGAAGGCTGAATGTTCGCTTCTCGATTGTGGACATGCAGGATTCCTGGGCGAAGGCACGACAAGGTGTGAACATATCATACCTTTTCGTTTGTCGTATCCGTCGGCCGCCGCGCCCTGGAAATGACGTTGGAAAACGCTTGGCAACCGCAAATTTTAGACCAGCCACTTTGCGAGAGCAGGTCTCAAATCCATGAAGTTGTTCTGACAACGGCCGTTTACGAACAGATTTACAGTCGCCTATGAGTCGTTGGACAAAATATACATCTGCCGCATTCTATTGAAAATCTACTTCATATGTGGTCCCCATCCGTACATCCAAATAATAAAACATACAATTGCTACTAAAACAAGAAATGCATTGGCATTTCGAAAACGAAGATTTTCGCGAGCGAGTTCTTCTTTTTCAATTTTTGATTGACGATCAAACCAGCGATTTATGGCATCTATCGCGCTTGCGCTCAATGGCGCTCCATACTCTATATGTGGCAAGACAACGCTTTTCAGCTCATCAGGAATTTTATAAGGCATGCTTCGCCACATATGCAAATGCTTCGTTGCTATCGTCGTTCGCAAATTAGCATTGAGCACGTCCATAGCATCCATGATGATGTCCTTTGAAATTGTTGCAGAATTGGACGTGTTCTTTTGTCTATTGGACTAGTTAACGGATGTGAGAGACACATGCGACAAAAATCGCCCTGTGCCCGTTACGGGCCGATCAGGCATTTTAGGTCGGCGATAGTGTCCATGAGGGAATGAGAGCGGATGCCGATCGAGCGACGTGAATGGCTATTTGTCGCCGTGAAGGAATCAGAAGCAGTCCCTATGCATTGAGATCATGGACTTTTTTTCCTGCTCCAGATTTTCAATCCATATTGCAGTGAAGTCACCCATCGTTAGACACGAAAAATGATCGCCAGCGGTGCGCTACCCGAACGCCGCAAGCACTTCCTCCGCAGACCACACGCCGCCCGAACCCGTGCGCAGCCCGAAAACCTGTGCGCCAAGGCTCCGCTCGATCACCGGATCGCCAGAGAGCACCGAATCGAGCGGAACCTCCCGGATGCGGTGGTGGCCGAAATCGAAGGGTTTTCCGGGGGCAGGCGAGACCGGCTCCACGATCTCGGCGAGGCCGCGCTCTGCGAGGGTGATCGCACGGGCATGGCAATAGGGATTGTTGCCGCGCCGTCCGAACAGGACATGCGAGGTCCAGGTGCAGCCGCCGCGGCAACGCTGCGCGTGCGGGCAGGTACGGCAATGGCCCCAGAGATCGTCTGCCGAGGCGATCGGCGCGCGCGAGCGCTCCGCCCAGACTTGCGAAAAGCTGCGATCGGTGAGGTTGCCCATGGTGTAATCCGCGCTCGGCAGGGAGGGGCAGCCTTTTACCGTCCCATCGGCCTCGATGCCGAGGCAAGCGGTGCCAGCCGCGCAGCCGCTCCAGGCGTGACCCTGGGCGGCGCCGTAGCGCAGGCTTTCGGCGAGTTCGCTGGAATAGCCGAGATTGTTCGCGGGGAAGAAGGCGATCCCAGCCGGATCGAGACGCTCGGCCTTGATCGCCGCCAGCATCGGGAACAGGTGCAAGAGGTGGTAGGGCTGCAGCATCAGCGCCCGGCGATCGGCAGCCCGCCCCATCGCGGCGGTCAGGATCACCATCCAGCTCCGCGCGCCGATCTCGACGAGGAGATCGGCAAGGCCCCAAAGCTCGGGCATGGTCAGCCGGTTGATCTGGCTGTTGACCGACAGATCGATCCCGCTCGCCGCAATCCGCTTTCCCGCATCCACAGCGGCGGCGAAGGAGCCTTTCGAGCCTCGGATCGCGTCATGCGTGTGCGCGAGCCCATCGATCGAGATCGAGATTTTACCGATTCCCGCCGCGACGGCGCGCGCGACACGCTCCGGGTTCATCTGTCGGGCGCCGGTGACGATGCTGCAGAGCATGCCCCGGCGTGAAATTTCGGCGGCGATGAGGTCCCAATCTTCGCGCAGATAGAACTCGCCGCCGATCAGCGTGATTTCCTTGAGGCCGAGTTCGGCGAGTTCCCCGACGAGGTTCAGCGCCGCTTGCGTGCTGAGTTCGTGCGAGCGGGCCTTTCCGGCGCGAGATCCGCAATGCCGGCAGCCGAGATCGCAGCGGAGCGTAATCTCCCAGACGGCATGGCTCGGCGGCGCATCGCCCTCTCCGCGCCAGCGGGCGAGCCCGGTCGGGTCGCCGTCATAGGCCGAGCGCAGGAGGTCGCTCACCTGTGATCCTCAGCGGTTGCGCAAGCCGGGCGGCGGACCATAGACGGCGACTGGTGTCCCCTCGGGAGCCGACCATTTCGATTTCGGCTCGGTCTTCTTCGGCGAGGTCTTGCCGTTGTCTCCCTGCTCGGCCTGCGGTATCGGTTCGGGCTTGGCCGGCGGCGCGGTTGCATCGGGCCGGCCCGCCTTCTCGGCCATCCGCCAGCGTCCGATCAGCCGCTCGACCTCGGCCTTGCTCAATTCGCCGTCGAGCGCGAAGGGCTGCGGATCGATCCCTGCCCGGCTCAAGGCCCCATTCGGATCGCGAGCGAAATGCTCGCGCATCGCGGCATCCTCTCCGAGACGTTGCATGAAGCTCGCGATCGAGGGCGCCTCGCTCGGCTCGGGAAGGGCGGCCTTGGCCGGCCCGAGCGACAAGGCCGTCGGCACGAGAAGCGCAAACAGCTTGCGAAGGACACGCATTCGACTCTCCAGATGGTTTGCCTTGTGGAACAGCTGACGCATTTCGCGATCACTCAGACTATTCCTGGCGGCGGACTACGCAAGCGAAGGCGCGCTTGACAGGACCGCTCACCGCGCTGTCGAAGCGTGGTGGATGTGCATTGCGTGGGGCGGCTTCTCGCAGGCAATGCAGGCCGAGCCCACGACATCGCGTCCGGGTGATCGGGAGCGGATGGTCGGAAGTGTGATGACAGCTCGCGGAATGGTGCTTCGGCCAAGGCAAATCTCGTGAGCACGGCGACGAACGAGATCGACATCGCCGTCGAGGACGAGCGCTGGCAGGCCGAGGTCCCGGATCTCGACGCCTTCGTCACCCGTGCCGTTCAGGCGGGCCTTGCGATCCTGCCCGATTCGCAGGCAGGACCGGTCGAAGTGAGCATTCTACTCGCCGACGATGCGACCGTGCAGGAGCTCAACCGGACCTGGCGCGGCAAGGACAAGCCCACGAACGTGCTCTCGTTTCCGGCGCCCTTTCAACCGGTCCAAAAAGGCACGCCGCGTCCACTCGGCGATGTCGTTCTTGCTTATGACACGCTGGTGCGCGAAACTGTCGACCAGTCGAAGCCGTTCAGCGATCATCTCGCCCATCTCCTCGTCCATGGCACCCTTCACCTGCTCGGCCAGGACCACGAGACCGGCGAGGCTCAAGCCGAGGCTATGGAAGCCCTTGAAGTCGCGGCGCTCGCGACTTTGGGCGTTCCCGATCCTTATCGCGATTGAACCGGGCGAGCGCCCCGATCGCCTTCCCCCACGAGAGACATGACGAACGATCGAAGTCGCGGCGCGGCCCTGGCCGCGCAAATCCCGCCCGACGGCGAATCCCAGCCGCGCGAGGCGTGGTATGACCGCCTATTGAACGTCTTCCACCTGCGTTCGCGCGATTCCGTTCGCACTGGAATCGAAGAAGCGCTCGACGAACCCGATAGCGGCGAAGACGGGTTCTCTCCGCTCGAACGAGCGATGCTCAAGAACGTGCTCGGCCTGCACAAGGTGCGAGTCGACGACGTGATGGTGCCGCGCGCCGACATCGTCGCGGTGCCGGCCGATATCAGCCTCGGCGAGTTGCTCGAGGAATTCCGCAACGCCGGCCATTCGCGCCTGCCGATCTTCGGCGAGACGCTCGATGATCCGCGCGGCATGGTCCATATCCGCGACTTTGTCGAGCTCATCGCGACCAGGGCAGAGGCCGGCATTCCCCACCCTCCGAGCGGCCCGCTCGTCAACGGCGAGAAAACGGCCTCCGACCGCAGCCGGGACGCCGCCAGGCTCCCGCTCGATCTCGATCTCGGCAAGGTCGATCTCACGGCCACGCTCGCCTCGACCCGTATTCAGCGGCCCGTCCTGTTCGTGCCGCCCTCGATGCCGGCGATCGACCTGCTCGTGCGCATGCAGGCGACGCGTACCCATATGGGTCTCGTGATCGACGAATATGGCGGCACCGACGGCCTGATCTCAATCGAGGATCTGATCGAGGTCGTGCTTGGCGACATCGAGGACGAACACGACGTCTCAGAAGGCCAATTGGTGAACCGTATCGACGGCGAGCCCGAGGCCTATGTCGTAGACGCCCGCGCCGGGCTCGATGAAGTCTCCGAGGCAACGGGTGTCGATCTGGTCGCGGCGGCCGGCGACATGGCCGAGGAGATCGATACGCTCGGCGGCCTGATCGTGACCCTTGCCGGGCGCGTGCCCTCACGCGGCGAGGTCATCGCCGGGCCGAGCGAACTCGAATTCGAGGTGCTTGATGCCGATCCGCGCCGGGTCAAGCGGCTGCGCTTGCAGCGCGGTCCCGCGCGCATCACAGCCGTCGTCCCGCTCGCGCTGCCGGCGCCGTCGAGTCCGGTTCCGCTCGGCGTTCCGGCGTCTGCGCCTCCGCCCCAGGCTGCCGGATCCTCGGGACAGTGACCGAGCCCGCATGATGCGCGCCCGATGAATCACGGGCCCGGCGGCGTGCCCGCACGACCGGCTGCGCCCGCTTTGGAATGGCTCGATGCATTGGCGCATCGGATCATCCTGAGCCAGGGCTGGCAGCGCCTTCTGATCGCGGTTGCGGCCGGCGCGCTGGGCGCTCTGGCCATGCCTCCCTATGGGCTGTTCCCGGCGTTGGTCGTCTCGCTGAGTGTCGCGGTCTGGCTGATCGACGGGGCCAGCATCGGCCGCAGCCGCTGGCGAACGTTGCGGGTCGCGGCCCTGCTCGGCTGGGCCTGGGGCTTCGGCTACATGACCGCCGGCCTGTGGTGGCTCGGCTCCGCTTTTCTGGTCGAGGCCGATCAATTCGCCTGGGCGCTGCCGCTCGGCGTGCTCGGATTGCCGGCCGTGCTCGCCCTGTTCTACGCGGCGGGCTTTGCGGCTTCGCGCCTGCTCTGGTCCCGCGGGGCAGGGCGGATCCTTGCCTTCGGCTTCGGCCTGAGCGCCTGCGAATGGCTGCGCGGGCATCTGTTCACGGGCTTCCCGTGGAACACGCTCGGCATGGCCTTCGGCAGCAATCTCTGGCTGATGCAGGGTGCTTCGATCGTCGGGCTCTACGGGCTCACCTTGCTCGCGGTGCTGATCGCCGTCGCGCCCGCAACGCTCGTCGGCGGGGCCGGCAAGTCGGGCCGGTTCGCACCGACGATCGCGGCGGCGGCCGCCCTGCTTGCGCTCGCGGTGTTCGGGTTGGTTCGCCTGCCGGCCGGACCGGACCCGATCGTTTCCGGCGTGCGCCTGCGCCTGATCCAGCCGAGCATCCCGCAGGATGCCAAGTTCCGGCCGGAGAACCGCGAAGGCATCGTCGACAAATACCTGGAACTCAGCGACCGTGCGGTCTCGCCGGAGCGTTCGGGCATCGGCGACGTCACCCATGTGATCTGGCCTGAATCGGCCTTTCCGTTCCTGCTCCAGCGCGACCCAGAGACCCTGCGCCGGATCGGAACGGTGATCCCGGAGGGTACCCAGCTCATCACCGGCGCCGCCCGTGCGCAGGAGCCGTTCACGCGCGAAAACGCCGTATTCTACAACGCGATCCTGACGATCGGCCACGGGGCGAGCCTCGGCAACGTCTACGACAAGGTCCATCTCGTGCCCTTCGGCGAGTACCTGCCGGGGCCGCTCGATGCGCTGCTCAGGGCGATCGGGATTCGCCAATTCGTCCAGATTCCGGGCGGCTTCACCGCGGGAAACCGCCAGACCCAGCGCATCCTCACCGTGTCAGGCCTGCCGCCGATCGCGGCGACGATCTGCTACGAAGCGATTTTTCCCGGTGCGATCATCCCGGCCGATCCGCCGGACGGCGTGCCGAAGGTGCCCGGGCTGATCCTGAACCTCACCAACGATGCCTGGTTCGGCGACACGCCGGGGCCTCGCCAGCATTTCGCGCAGGCGCGGTTGCGCGCGGTCGAGGAAGGGCTGCCGCTGGTGCGCGATGCCAATAGCGGCATCACGGCCGTCGTCGACGCGCATGGGCGCATCGTCGGCTCTCTGCCGCTCGGGATCGAGGGCGTGCTCGATTCCGATCTGCCGGCCCGCTTGCCCGGCCGCACCCTCTATGCGCGGTTCGGCGACGGGCCCTTCGCCCTGCTGCTCGCCGCCGTGCTTCTCGCGGCGGCCTTGGTCAGACGGCGTGAGGCTTTGTCATCGGCATGACGCCTGCGGAGGACGAAGCCGCAAAGCTCGAAACCACAACCCTTTCGACCCGATCGTCGCATCCGCTGCTGATCGGCGTCGCTGTGATGCTCGTCGCGTTCAACCTGCGGCCGGCTTTGACGAGCATCGGCCCGCTGCTCACCGGCATCCGTGCCGAGACGGACTTGAGCGCGACGGGTGCAGCCGTCCTGACCACGCTGCCGGTGCTTTGCCTCGGGCTCGGCGGGGTCATCAGCCCCTGGGCGATTCGCCGCGCGGGCATCGATCGCAGCATCCTGCTCGGGCTGATCGGAATCGTTTTCGGGTTGGCCCTGCGCGGGATCGATGGACTCGTACCGCTCTTTGCCGGAACCGTGCTGTGCGGGCTCGGAATCGGCGTTGCCGGGGTGCTGCTGCCTGCATTGGTCAAGCGCGATTTCGCCGGCCAGCTCGGACGGATGACCGGCCTCTATACGATGTCGCTCTGCCTCGGCGCTGCGATCGGCACCGCCTTGAGCGTGCCGCTGCGCGAGGCGATCGGCCAGGGCTATGCGCCTGCGCTCGCCATCTGGGGCCTGCCGGCTTTGGCAGGCATCCTGATCTGGCTGCCTTTCGCCGATCGCCGGGCAACCGGCGCGGTCCCGCCCAGTCAGGCACGACGCTCGCCTCTGTGGCGCGATCCTCTCGCCTGGCAGGTCACCGGCTTCATGGGCATGCAATCCTCGCTCGCCTATATCCAGTTCGGCTGGCTCCCGGCTTTGCTACAGGCGCGCGGGCTCGATGCGCTCGATGCGGGCTATCTCGCCGGCTTGACCACGCTCGGCCAGGCGCCGGGCGCGCTCGCCATCCCGATCCTCGCCGGCGCCCGGCCCGACCAGCGTGGCTGGATCGTCGCGGTGCTTGTCGCGACGGTTGCCGCCTTCCTGACCATGGCGCTCGGCCCGCATGCCCTTATGGTGCCGGCCGGCCTCCTCGTCGGCATCGGCATCGGCGCCTGTTTCGGGCTAGGGCTGACGGTGATCGTGCTGCGGGCGCACGATGCGGCGAGCGCCGGATCGCTTTCCGCGATGGCACAGGGCGTCGGTTACTCGATCGCCGCGCTCGGACCCTTCGGATTCGGGCTCGCCCACGAGGCGACCGGCGGGTGGGGGCTCGCTTGTGCCATCTATGCAGGGATCGGGCTCTTGGCTTTGGTCTGCGGGCTCGGCGCCGGGCGCGACCGGCATGTCGGGGGATGAAGGGTCAGGCCGGGCGCGGGCCGTAGAGAATCACGGCCATTCCGGCGAGACACAGCAGCGCGCCCGAAATATCCCAGCGATCCGGTTCGACGTCCTCGACGAGCCGTAGCCAGACGAGCGAGGCGACGACGTAGATCCCGCCATAGGCCGCATAGGCCCGGCCGGCTGCCGGACTGTCGACGAGGGTCAGGAGGCTCGCGAACGCGATCAGCGAAACGATTCCCGGTATGAGCCAGAGCGGCGAGGCGCTCATCCGCAGCCAGGCCCAGAACGCGAAGCAGCCGGCAATTTCCGCGATGGCAGCGCCGATGAAGGCCGCGAGGTTGGTCACGCGATCCGGCTCCGTCGTCCCTAGTTCAATAAAGAAACCCGCCCGGTCCTTCGACCGGGCGGGCGTATAGTGCCAGCAGGATCCGTACCCGTTCTACTCCGCCGCGATCCGCGATGCCGGGCTGCCTTCGCTCTCCTGCGCCAGACGCTTATGCGGCGTCGCCCGGCCCGGCAGCGGTGGCAGGGCCTTGGCCTTTTCGAGATCGATCCCGGCGCCTTCCGCGACGCGACGGCCGTAATCCTCGTCGGCATGCCAGAAGTGCCAGACCATGCGCAGGCGGATCGCCTCCGGGCACTCCTTCATGTCGGCGACGAGATTGGCGATCAGATCCTCGCGTTCCCAATCCTCGAAAGTGCGGTAGCGGTGGCCGGCCTGCGCGTAATCGTCCTCGGCGCGCGAGGTCTGCGCGCGGGTGAGGTTGCCCTCTACCCGCTGGCGATATTCGGTAGCCTTTGGCGCCTCAACCAGCCCCTCGCCGATCGTCGAGGGTTCGTAGTTGATGTGCTTGTTCTGGCCGTGCGCGTCGACCGTGTAGGTCATCTGGCCGTCGCGCTGGTTCGAATGGACCTTCACGCCTGACTGCGGCGCGTTGATCGGCAATTGCAGGTAGTTCGGGCCGACGCGGTAGCGCTGGGTATCCGAATAGGAGAGCGTGCGCCCCTGCAGCATCTTGTCGTCGGAGAAGTCGATGCCGTCGACGAGGACGCCGGTGCCGAAGGCCGATTGCTCGGTATCGGCGAAGAAGTTGTCGGGTACCCGGTCGAGCACCATGCGGCCGACGGGGCGCAGCGGGAAATCCTCTTCCGGCCAGCTTTTGGTGTCGTCGAGCGGGTCGAAGGAGAGATGATCGTTCGGGCCGTCCGGCATGATCTGCACGGCGAACTCCCATTCCGGGAAATTGCCGGCTTCGATCGCGTCGTAGAGATCCTTCGTGGCGTGGCCGACATTCTTGGCCTGGATCGCTTCGGCCTCAGCCGATGTCAGGTTGCGCACGCCCTGCTTGGGCACCCAGTGGAACTTCACCAGCACCGCCTCGCCCGCGTCGTTGACGAGCTTGTAGGTGTTGACGCCCGAGCCCTCCATCTCGCGGTAATTGGCCGGGATGCCCCACGGTGATTTCAGCCAGGTCACCATGTGGATCGATTCTGGGTGGGCGGCCACGAAATCGAAGAAGCGCCAGGCCTCCTGCCGATTGGTGACCGGGTCCGGCTTGAAGGCGTGGATCATGTCCGGGAACTTGATCGCGTCGCGGATGAAGAAGACCTTCAAATTGTTTCCGACGAGGTCCCAGTTACCCTCGATGGTCTTGAGCTTCACCGCGAAGCCGCGCGGATCGCGCGCCGTCTCCGGCGATTCCTTGGCGCCGGCAACCGTCGAGAAGCGCACGAAGACCGGGGTCTTCACGCCGGTCTCGTTGAGCACGCGGGCGCGGGTGTATGTGGAGGCCGGCTCGTCGCCGATCTTGCCATAGGCCTCGAAATAACCGTGCGCGCCTGCGCCGCGCGCATGCACCACACGCTCCGGAATGCGCTCGCGATCGAAATGCGTGATCTTCTCGATGAACTGGTAGTTCTCGAGTGTCGCCGGACCGCGCTCGCCGACGGTGCGCGTATTCTGGTTGTCGCGCACCGGATGGCCCTGGCGCGTGGTCAGGATCGGGCGTTGTTCGCTCATTGATCGCTTCCTCTTGAATTGGACGCCGGTTCGCCCCGCATGCACAGCGAGGATGCGCAAAAAGGCTGGAACCGTTCTCATTCAAGATACCGTGCGGCGTTTCCCATTGGCAAATGCATCGTTACGAACGTTGTGATAGATTTTATCTATGAATGCTGCCGGCCTCTCGCTGCGTGATCTCGAATATGTCGTCGCGATCGCCGACGAAGAGCATTTCGGCCGCGCCGCCGAGCGCTGCGCCGTGAGCCAGCCGACGCTCTCCGTTCAAGTGCGCAAGTTGGAGGCGGCCCTCGGCCTCGTTCTGTTCGAGCGCTCGAACAGGCGCGTGCTTCTGACCGAGGCCGGTCAGGCGGTGGTGCGGCAGGCGCGCATCGTCCTCGCCGAGGCGCAAAGGCTTCTCGAACTCGCCTCCGAGAGCCGAGGAGCTCCCTTGAGCGGGCGGCTCGTGCTCGCGGCCATCCAGACGCTCGGGCCGTATTACTTCCCGCTGGTGTTGCGGCAGCTGCGCGAAGCGTTTCCGCTGCTCGCGCTTGCCCTCAGTGAGGCCCGCACCGCCGAAATTCTCGACGGGCTGCGCGACGGGCGTGTCGATGTCGCTTTGATCTCCCTGCCGATCCCCGATTCCGGCCTGACCGTGTCGCCGCTCTTCGTCGAGCCGTTCCTGCTCGCCTGCCCCGCCGACCACGCGCTGGCGCAGGGCGGCGCGCTGCGGGCGACGGACATCGCCGGTTCCGATCTGCTCCTGCTCGACGAAGGCAATTGCCTGCGTGACCAGACCATCGCGGCCTGCGGGGCCGGGAACGCTGCGGGCCGTCACGCTACCAGCCTGGAGACTCTGCGCTCGATGGTGGCGGCTGGCGCCGGCTACACTTTGCTGCCGGCCCTCGCCGCACCCTCCGGCCCGGATCCGAGCGGGCTCGTCGTGACCCGCTGCTTCGACACGGGCGGGCCGGGCCGCACCATCGCGCTCGCCTGGCGCGCCAGCGACCCACGAGCCTCCGGCCTCGCGCATCTCGCCGCGTTCTTCAGGGCAAACGCACCGCCGAATACGGCGGCCTGCCGCGAGGAGGCACAGCGCGGCATCGGCCGGCCATGAGCGGCCTGCACGAAACCTGCACGAAACGCCTGACGATCTGATCTTCCGTTCGACGGCGCCTGCAAGCGTTGCCGTCAGTCTCTTCGCCTGAGCCCGAACGGCAGGTGGCCCTGCGAGTTCGGCTGCGTCCCTCGAAAAATGGGGGAGGCCACCGCAAGCGCAGAGGTCCCGATCGATGACCAGCCCGGCCCTCGCACTCCCGGCTTCTATGCCCACCGGAGTGCCGATCCGTCCACGGCGATTGATGCTCGCCGCCATCCTCGTCGCGCTCGCCGACTGGCTGCTTTACGACCATGGCCTCGGGATCTCGGTTGCGCTCTTCCTCGCTGCGCTCGCCGCAATCTCGACGATCGCGAATGCCGCCGAGTTCCGCAGCGGACGGCGGCTTCCGGCTTTCAGTGTGCTCGTGCTCGGGCTTCTGCCCCTGGTCGAGAATGTCGGCGTTCTGTCCGTTTGCTTCGCCCTGGCAGGACTCGCACTCTTCGCCGTCCTGATGGCCGGCGGCTCCTCCGGGAGGCCCATCGAGATCCTGCGAGCCGCACGAGGGTTGCTCCTTTCAGGTCCGCTGCGCCTCGAGGCGGATCTGAGAGCGACGTTGCAAAACAGAACGGAGTCCGGCTGGCCCGGCCTGCGCGCGGACCCTGTCCTGCGGTGGCTGGTCCCGATCGCGGTTTGCGCGTTCTTCGGGCTTCTCTTCGTCCTTGCCAATCCGATCATCGCGCAGTGGCTGGGCGCCCTGTCGAGCGCGGTTGAATTGCCAAGGATCGGAACAGCTCGCCTGCTGTTCTGGTCCGCTCTGATCGTGGCAATCTGGCCCTTCCTCGCGATCAAGCTGCGAAAGCGTGCTTCCGGCGGATCAGAAAAGCTCGCCGATCCGCAAGCGAGCGATGGCATGAACTCCGTTCTTGCTCCCATCCTCGATACGACGACGATCCGGCGCTGCCTCGTCCTGCTCAATCTGCTCTTCGCGATGCAGAGCGGGCTCGACATCACCTATCTCTGGGCCGGCGTGGCTTTGCCCGACGGCATGACCTACGCGCAATATGCGCATCGCGGCGCCTACCCGCTGATGCTCACTGCCCTGCTTGCAGCCGCTTTCGTCATTGCCACGATGCGCCCGGGGGGACCGGCCAGGAATTCCGCACTCATCCGTGGCCTGGTCTATCTCTGGATCGGTCAGAACCTGCTTCTCGTCGGCTCGTCGATCCTGCGGCTCGACCTCTATGTCGCGACCTATTCGCTGACCTTCCTGCGCCTGACCGCCATGGTCTGGATGGCGCTTGTGGCGGTCGGCCTCGCACTCATCTTCGCACAGATCGTGTTGCGCCGCTCGAATGCCTGGCTGATCGGAGCCAATTTGATTGCGGTCGTCGCGACGCTCTATGCCTTCGCGCTGGTCAACACGTCGGCTGTGATCGCGGACTTCAACATCGCCCATAGCCGGGAGATCACGGGCCTCGGTGTGAACTTCGATCTGAGCTATGCGGGAAGGCTCGGGCCGCAGGCGATCCCGGCGATCGACCGATACGTCACCGCCATCCCGACAGCAGCCTACGCCAACACATTTCTGCGGGACAGGCTCGCTGTCGCGCACGCGCTGGCTATGGCGGATTGGCGCGCCTGGACCTTTCGGGGCTGGCGCTTGCAGCGCTACCTCCGCGAGTACGAGGCTGAGGCAAACCCGCCGACGCCCATGTCCAGCGCGCCCGGCGTCGAATAGAAGCGCATCATGGCCGCCCCGATCCTCGTCGTCGACGATGACCCGCATATCCGCGAGGTGATCTGCTTCGCATTGGGCAAAGCCGGCTATGCAACCCGTGTTGCCCGCGATGGCGTCGAGGCGCTCGCCCGCATCGCGGCCGAGGCTCCACGGCTCATCGTGCTCGATGTCGGCATGCCGGCGATGGACGGGCTCGAAGTCTGCCGCAAGGTGCGCAAGACCTCCGAGGTGCCGATCCTGTTCCTCTCGGCCCGCGACGAGGAGATCGACCGCGTGCTCGGGCTGGAGATCGGCGGGGACGATTACGTCACCAAGCCGTTCAGCCCGCGCGAGCTCGTCGCGCGCGTCGGCATCATCCTGCGCCGTAGCGTGAGCCAGCCCGCGCCGGCCGCCAGCATCCTGTCGCAGGGCGGCCTGAGCCTCGATCCGCAGCGTTACACCGCCGCTTTTGGCTCGGAGCCGCTCACGCTCACGGCGATCGAATTCGCGATCCTCAAGGCCTTCGTGGCGCGGCCGGGTTTTGTCTTCACGCGCGATCAGCTGATGGAGGCTGCCTATGACGGGCGCATCCATGTCTCGGACCGGACCATCGACAGCCATATTCGGAACATCCGCGCCAAGCTCGCCGCTGCCGGCTGCGGCGAGGCGATCGCCACGGTGCACGGGATCGGCTTCCGCCTGGGCGGCTGCGCACCGAGAACGTGATGCCGCCTACCGTGGGGCCGATCGCTGAGCCTGCATCGCACGAGCCGATTTCGTGAGCGGTGATCGCATACGAGACCGATGGCGGCCGAGCCTCGGCCTCGTCGTGGTCGGCGTTCTCGCCATGGTCGCCGCCTTGCCGCTGATCGGATTGTTCTTCTTCCGGGTCTACGAGAACCAGTTCATCCGCGAGACCGAAACCGAGCTGATTGCACAATGCGCAGTCCTGGCAGCGTTCACGGCGCGCGAGATCGAGGATGCACCGGGCGGCACCCGGCTGCTCGGAGCGCAACAGCCGCCGCCCGCGATGCCGGATCCGATGGTCTTCATTCGGCCGATCGCGCCCGAACTCGATCTCGCATCAGTCGAAATCCTCGAGCGACGCCCTTCCGCGCTTGCCGCCATCACGGCTCCCGACCCGCTCTCGCTCGAGATCGGAGCTCGGTTGCAGCCTGTGCTGGCGGAGGTCCGCGCGATCACGCTTGCCGGTTTCCGGATCACCGATAAGGCTGGCACCGTGATCGCCGGAGCCCAGGAGATCGGGCTTTCGCTGGCCCACCTGCCGGAAGTCGCGGCGGCCCTGAAGGGGCGCTACCAAGCCGTGTTGCGGCAGCGCATCTCGACCGAGCCGGCGCCTCCGATCTATTCGATCAGCCGCGGCACCGGCGTGCGGATCTTCGCCGCGATGCCGATCACCGTTCAGGGCCGGGTGGCGGGCGTCGTCTACGCATCGCGTACGCCGAGCAACGTCCTGCGCCATCTCTACGGAGAGCGCGAAAAGCTCGCGCTTGCGGCACTGGCGGTGATCACCGCGACATTGCTGATCGCCTACGTGTTCTCCCGAGCGATCACGCGGCCGATTCATGCCCTCGTCGTTCGCAGTGCCGAGATCGCCCGCGGCAACCGCGCGGTGCTCGACCGGCCCGGACCCCTCGGTACCCACGAAATCGCACTTCTCTCGCGTGGTCTCGACCGCATGGCACGGCGCCTGAACGAGCGTTCGGACTACATCGCGACCTTCGCGGCCCATGTCTCGCACGAATTGAAATCGCCGCTGACGGCGATCCAGGGCGCGGCTGAGTTGCTGAGGGATGCGCAAACCGATCCGGGCGATGCCATGAGCCGGCCCGAGCAATTGCGCTTCCTCGACAACATCCTCGCCGACACCGCCCGCCTGACCGCTCTGCTCGGGCGTCTGCGCGAACAGGCTCGGGCGGACAACCCGGATGTGCGCGGATCGACGACGCTCGCCATCGTCGCCGAGGATCTTGCTGCCGCCTTTCCCGATCTTGCGATCGTGGCCGCGGGCGCGCTCGAATCGCGGATCGCGATGTCGTCCGAGAATGCTGCAATCGTCTTCGCGCACCTCGCCGACAACGCCTCGCGCCATGGTGCGACGGCCCTGCGCATCTCGGCTCGGGCTGAGGGCGGCGTGCTGGAAGTGAGCGTTCGCGACGATGGAGAGGGCATCTCGCAAGCCAACCGTGCCAATATTTTCGACTCCTTCTTCACCACGCGCCGGGAAAGTGGTGGGACAGGACTGGGGCTCGGCATCGTGCGGGCGATGCTGGAGGCTCATGATGGTTCCATCGCGCTGCTGCCCAGCGACGACGGCGCCGCCTTCGCGCTGCGCATTCCGCTGGAGCCGGCATGATGATCGCGGCCGATACGGCGGACCGCAGAAGCGCGCCGCTTCACCGCGTCGTGACAGCGGAATCGCCAGGGTGTAGCGCAGCGGCCGGCGCAATGCCGTGTCTGATCCGCCCCGTCCGTCTTGTCCGAATCCCGCCATATCCTCCGCTGGGCAGCGCTCGCCGTGATCTCCGCCGCCTTGGCCGCGGCTTTGAGTTTGGCCGGGTTTCCGGCGGCGTTTCTGCTCGGGCCGATGCTCACGGCGATCGGGTTCGGCGTTTGCGGTGCGGGTCTGTCTCTGCCGAAGCCGGGCTTCGTCGCGGCGCAATCACTGATCGGCTGCCTGGTCGCAGAGGCCATGACGGGGGCATTTCTGCGCCGGCTGATCGCTGACGGCGCGATCGTCATGGGTATCGTGCTGATGACGATCCTCGCCGGCGCGGTTGCGGGGATCGTGCTCACGCGGATGCGAGTCCTGCCGGGCACCACCGCCGCCTGGGGCTCGACGCCGGGCGGGGCCGCCGCAATGGTCGCCTTGTCGGAAGCACACGGCTCCGATCCGCGCCTCGTCGCCTTCATGCAGTATGTCCGGGTCGCGGCCGTCGTGATGTCCGCCTCGCTCGTGGCGAGGTTGCTCGTCGATGGCGGTGGAGACGAGGTCGTGACTCGGACCGCGCCGCTGTCACCATTCGGCGTTCTCGCAACGCTTGGCGTCGCCGGGATCGGGGCAGGTGTCGCGCTCGCTTTGCGCCTGCCGGCCGGTGCGCTGATCGGCCCGATGCTGCTCGGCTCAGCTCTGCATACGACTGGCGTCATGACGATGCATCTGCCCGGCGCGCTTCTCGATACCGCCTATGCCGGTATCGGCTGGTATGTCGGCCTCCGCTTCACCCGCGAGACATTGGCGACGACCTGGCAGGCCTTGCCTGGCGTGCTCGCCGCGACGATCAGTGTGATCCTGCTCTGCGCTAGCGGGGCCTTCGGCCTGACATTCCTGCTGCCGATCGATTTCCTCACCGCCTTCCTGGCGACGAGTCCCGGCGGTCTCGACTCGGTCGCGATCATCGCAGTGGGCGCAAAGGCTGACGTATCCTTCGTGCTCTGCGTTCAGACCTTGCGTCTTTTCGTCGTGCTGCTGATCGGACCGTGGCTCGCGCGCTGGATCGCGCGGAACGCAACGAGCGAGGCGGAACCGTGATCGCGCTTTACCTGGCCTTCCAGAATTCCTGGCGCGGCCTCCTCTATGGTGCACGAACGGAGCGCGCGATCCGCCTCGAACTGGCGCTGTTCGCCTTGGGCATGCCGGCAGCCTTGCTTCTCGGATCGAGCCTCTGGGTGCGCGTGGCGCTGATCGCGAGCTTGCTCCTCATGCTCGGGGCCGAATATCTCAACACGGCGATCGAAAAGCTCTGCGATCACCTGCATCCCGACCACCACGCCCGCATCGGCATCGTCAAGGATGTCGCCTCGGCCGGCGCCTTCGCGACGCAGGGGATCGCGGCCCTGGTCTGGACCGCGGCCGTGATCGAGCGGCTGGCTTGAGGTCTCGCACTGATTTGCACGGTGCTCGCTTCCGAACCCCGGACGAGGTAGATGCGGGTCGGTCGCGGTGCCCGCTGGGCGATATGGAACGCGATCAAATCCACCCGAGCCATGAAGACGCTCGCGCTCAAGACGCGCGGCGGCGTTCGAAGACACAGCGAAACCCTCGTGACCGATTACGTCAAAAAGATCCTCGCGGCCCGCGTCTATGACGTCGCCCGCGAAACGCCGCTCGATGCAATGCCGCGACTCTCGGGGCGGCTGGGGCGGCCAATTCTGCTCAAGCGCGAGGATCTGCAGCCGGTCTTCTCGTTCAAGCTGCGCGGCGCCTACAACAAGATGGCGCAATTGCCCGCCGACCAGCTCGCACGAGGCGTGATCTGCGCCTCGGCCGGCAACCATGCGCAGGGTGTGGCTTTGGGAGCCGCCAATCTCGGCGTGCGCGCGGTGATCGTGATGCCGCGCACGACGCCGGCCATCAAGGTCGATGCCTGCCGCGCACGCGGCGCCGAGGTGATCCTGCATGGTGATACCTTCGACGACGCACTCGCCGAGGCGAAGCGTCTCGAAGCCGAGCAGGGCCTGTCTTTCCTGCACCCGTTCGACGATCCCGACGTGATCGCCGGACAGGGCACCATCGGCATGGAGATCCTGCGCCAGCATTCCGGGCCGATCGAGGCGATTTTCGTGCCCGTCGGCGGGGGCGGCCTTGCGGCGGGAATCGCGGCTTTCGTGAAATACCTGCGACCCCAGACCAAGGTGATCGGCGTCGAGCCGGACGATGCAGCCTGCATGAAGGCGGCGCTCGATGCGGGTTCCCGCGTGATCCTGCCGAGCGTCGGCCTGTTCGCCGATGGCGTCGCCGTGCGCCAGGTCGGCGAGGAGACGTTTCGCCTGTGCCGCGAATTCCTGGAGCCGGAGGTCATCACGGTCGACACCGACGCGATGTGCGCCGCGGTCAAGGACGTGTTTGACGATACCCGCGCGGTCTCCGAACCGTCGGGCGCCCTGAGCCTTGCCGGCGCCAAGCTCTACGCCGAATGCAATCCCGGCGCGGGCACGCTGATCGCCATCTCGTCCGGTGCCAACCTCAATTTCGATCGCCTGCGCCACATCGCCGAGCGCGCCGAGATCGGCGAGGAGCGCGAGATCCTGCTCGCGGTGACGATCCCCGAGAAGGCCGGCGCCTACCGCGCCTTCATCCAGGCGCTCGGCCCGCGCGCGATCACCGAATTCAACTACCGCTATGCCGCAAACGGCGAGGCCCACATCTTCGTCGGTATCAATCTCGCGGGCGGCCGAGCCGAGAAACAGGCGCTGATCGCGAGCCTGACCGAGGCCGGCTACCGTGTTGCCGACATGAGCGGCAACGAGATGGCCAAAGTCCATGTCCGCTACATGGTCGGTGGTCGCGCGCAGGGGCTCGTCAACGAGCGGATCTACCGCTTCCAATTCCCGGAGCGGCCCGGTGCGCTGATGAAATTCCTCGACGCGCTCGGAGCGGGCTTCAACATCACCCTGTTCCACTACCGCAATCACGGTGCCGATTACGGCCGGGTTCTCGCCGGCATCGACGTGCCCCCAGCCGAGCGGGAGCGCTTCGAAGCGGCACTCGAGGCGCTCGCCTATCCTTATTTCGACGAGACGGACAATGCCGCCTACCGACTGTTTCTCGATTAGAGGTTTGTTCAGCCTGATCTGATTTAGGCGGCGAACGAACCAGATACAGACGGCAATGCACGGCACTCGACCGGGCTTGGCTCCCGGTCCGGCGCAGTATTGGGTGAGATTGCGCGCCAAGCCCCCATCGCGGAGGAGCACTGGGCCACGGAGGCTGTGGCTGCGGTCCCTCGATGATCCTGAAAGTTGCACGTATCGGCGAACAGGCGAACACTTGGCTTGCGCCTGAAGGCAAAATTTACCGGTTCGGGCTTAGCTTCACTGCATCGCATCGTCCGCCGGACCCGTCCGGCTTCCGTCTGTGCGTGGATCGGAACGGCGTATCTGCCGTCCAGAAGGACCCTTGCCCGTGCAGTCGAGCCCGACCATTGTGATCGCGGACGCCGACGAAGAGGTTCGCCTGACGCTGTGCGAGGCCGTCGCGCGCGCTGATCCGGGCGCAACCGTGATCGAAGTTTCGGACGGGTTGGAACTCGACCGGGCGCTGAAACGAGGCGGCATCGACATCTTGTTCGTCGACGTCGTCCTGCCGATGACCAATGGCGCCGACATCGTTGGATGGCGCGCCGCAACCGGCCGGAACAGCCTGATCGTGCTGGTCAGCGACCTGCTCGCGCCAGGCTGGCCTGCTGTCGCCAAGAAGATCGGCGCCTACGACGTCATCCTGAAGCCGCTCGGCGACCATCACGTCCGCCGCGTCGTCGATGCCAGCAGAATCCTGAGCCGCCAGCTCAACCTGCTCGTGGTCGATCCCGGCCGCGAGACACGATCGCTGATCAACCGGCTTCTGCGGCGCAGCCAATTCTCGCTGAACATCCGCGAGACGGAACGCGGTCAGGCCGCCGTCGCGCTCGTCCGCCGTCAGGAATTCGATCTCGCCATCATCGCGATGGAACTGTCCGACCATCCCGCCCTCGAAGTCGCCTGCCGGATCAACGACCTGCGCCCTCATACCAAGATCGTACTGACCGGCCGAGCGATCGAGCCGGCGATGTTGAAGCAGCTCGGAACGTTCGGCATCTCTACCTTCCTGCGAAAGCCATTCGGCTTCGCTGAGATCGACCGGATGTTGCACGAGGTGTTCGGCCTCTGGCGGCCCTACCTCATCAACGCGCTGCAAATGGAAGAGCGCCGCCTGCTTGGTCTGACGGAGGAGGCGATGGAAGGATCCGTCGGGAAGTCAGCCTGATGAGTGCTCTCGCGGATGCCCATCCATATTCCAAGAGCCGCCTCGACCGGCTGGTCCGCGAGATCGAGGAGGCCATTGTCAGCGGCGACCGGGCCATCCAGTCGCAACTCGTGCTCCGTTCGGCCGACCTGCTCGTCAAGCGCTGGTCGTGCCTGCCCACTTCGGAAAAGGCGGCCTTCGATGCGATGCTGCACGGCCTCTCGGGTGAGGTCGATGCCGACGCGCGGCGCGCTTTCGCAATGGGACTCGCGGATCTGCGTCGCGGCCCACCGCGGACCACGGATCGTCTCGCGCGCGACCCTGACGGCAGCGTCGCCGGTGCCCTGCTGGAGCGCTGCCGCAGTTTCGATCCGGCGCAACTCGCCGACATGGCCGCCAATGGCAGCGAAGGGCACCGACAGGCGATCGCTCGGCGCCGCCCGATCGATGCCGAGCTGACCGAGGTCCTGTTGACGCGCGGCGGTCCCGGCGTCGCTGCGGCGCTCCTCGAAAATCCCGACGCGGTGATCTCGCGCGCCGGAATCGCCCAACTGATCCGGCACGCCGAATCCTCCGAGCGCGTGGCGCTCGGGCTCCTCCCGCACCAGCATCTCGGCGCGGACGAGCATCGCGTTCTCGTCACGCTGGCCCGCCGGCGCACGGAGGTGGCGCTCGAGACCGAATTCTATGGCGAGTCCGCGACGATCCCGTCCTTGCTCTCGGAAGTCTCGCGGCCGAGCGATTCCGCTGCCGAGGACCGCGCGGCCCGCTTCTCGGCTTCCGTAGCTTTCGTCGCAGGGCGCTTTTCCACTGCGCCGCCGCAGCCTGCATTGATGACGCGTTGGCTCGCCCTCAACAGGATCGAGGATGTGCTCGCCGCGCTTGCCCATCATGCCAGCTTGCCGATCGGCCGCGTCGTCGCGGCTTTCGATGCGCAATCGGGAACCATGCTGACCTTGATCCTGCACGGCGCAGGCTGGTCGTGGGCTCTTCTCAAGACGCTGTTCGAGATGCGCCATCCGACCGAGGCGCTGCCGGGCATCATCATGGACAGCTATGCGCTGATGACGAACCTTTCGCCGCTCGGCGCACGTCGCCTGGTACGGCTCGCCTTGGCTCAAGCACGCATCGGTGCCTTCGCGGGCGGCCACGGTTGCGTCTGGCCTGAACTCGAGCAGACAACTGGCTCCGCATCGGCGCGGCAGCGTCTGGCGTGAAGCCGGCATTGGGAATGGCCGATAAAACCAAAATTTCTAGCGATCGGCCCGTTTGACGATTCTCACCGACGGGTTCTTCCGCAAGGTCTCGGCGATCGCATCGACGCTGGTCTTGGACAGGCGCACGAAGGACACCGTGATCTCTTCCTCGTCCTCGACCTCGCCCGGACGCACCAGGAACTGACGCACGCGCGAGGCACGCGCGCCGGTCACCTCCTGCAGGGTCCCGATCGAGATAGCGCCGCGCCTGGCGACGAGGTGCAATTCGAGGCTTCTTGCGCGATCGTGCCAGAATTCTTCGAGCGGCTTCACCGCTGCGAGGATGAGGAGCACGAGAACGGTCGTTGCAAAGGCCGGAACATAAAGTCCGCCTCCGACCGCAAGTCCGATCGCTGCCGCCGCCCAGAGGCTCGCCGCGGTCGTAAGCCCCTTCACCACCTCACCGCGCAGCAGAATCGTGCCGGCACCGAGAAAGCCGATCCCGGATACGACCTGCGCGGCGACGCGCGAGGGGTCGAGCGTGACATGCGGCCCCAGCACGTCGGCAAAGCCGTAGGCGGATACCAACATGAACAGGCAGGCGCCGACGCAGACCAGCATGTGGGTGCGCAAGCCCGCGGCCCACAGCAGCCGCTCGCGCTCGAATCCGATCATGCTGCCGAGCACGCCCGACAGGGCAAGACGCGCCACCATCTCGGTATTCGTCAAAAGGTGATTCCTCGCATCCCACCCACCGATCGGACTCTTCCCGCTCGCTCCGTTGGGAGCAACCGTCCCGCGGGTTCCTCTCCCCCGCATGGTCTCCGGGTTGACGGCTCGCCGCTGGCGGGTCCAAAGCCGCCCGGCACAATGGGGCCTTCGTGATGCCGCCGCTTCTCGCCATTCCCTTTCCGGCCATCGATCCGGTCGCGATCTCGCTCGGACCCGTTCCGATCAAATGGTACGCGCTCAGCTATATCACCGGCCTCGTCTGCGGCTGGTTCTATGCGCGCCGGCTGGTCGCGGCGGATTCGCTTTGGGGCGTCGTCAAGCGCCCGAGCTTGACCGACATCGACGACCTCGTCGTCTGGGTTGCGCTCGGCGTCGTGCTCGGTGGGCGGATCGGCTACGTGCTGTTCTACAATCTGCCGCTCTATCTCGAAGATCCGTGGGAGATCCTGGCGATCCGCAACGGCGGCATGTCGTTCCATGGCGGCTTTCTCGGCGCGATCCTCGCGATTCTGCTGTTTGCGCGATCGCGCAAGCTCAACGGCTATACGCTGCTCGATCTCGCGGCCGTCGTGGTGCCGATCGGCCTGTTCTTCGGACGTATCGCCAATTTCGTGAACGGCGAGCTCTGGGGCCGGGCGGCGCCCGATTTCCCCTACGCCATCGTCTTCCCGACGGGCGGCGACGTGCCGCGTTATCCGAGCCAGCTTTTCGAAGCGGCCACCGAGGGGCTGCTGCTTTTCGTGGTGATGGCCATCGCCGTGCGCCGTTTCGGTTTCCGCAAGCCGGGTCTGCTCGGCGGCATCTTCGTGCTCGGCTATGCGCTCGCACGGACCTTCTGCGAGTTCTTCCGCGAGCCCGACAGCCAACTCGGCTTCCTGTTCGGCCGTGAGGTCGGTGCGCTCGGTGGGGGCATCACCATGGGGATGCTGCTCTGCCTGCCGATGGCGATCATCGGCCTGACCTACATCGTGCTTGCCGCCCGTGGCTGGACGCGGCCGCGGCAGCCCGAAATCCAGGCCGAAGCCGGCAATATCTGAGGGCGAAAATCCGGACGATCCCGCCGTGACACCGCTTTTCGGGATCGTCGCCGCCGAGATCCACGCGACCGGGCCGATCGGTCTCGACCGCTACATGGACCTCTGCCTCGCTCATCCTGTCCACGGCTACTACCGCACGCGCGATCCCTTGGGGCGGGCAGGCGATTTCATCACGGCGCCCGAGATCAGCCAGATGTTCGGCGAACTGATCGGGGTGTGGATCGCGGCGGTCTGGCGCGCGATGGGCGCGCCTCGCGGCTTCAACCTCGTCGAGCTCGGGCCGGGTCGCGGCACGCTGATGGCCGATGCCTTGCGCGCTCTGCGGAAGGTCGCGCCGGATGCCGAATTCCGGCTGCATCTCGTCGAGACGAGCCCTGTCATGCGGGCAAAGCAAGCCGAGACCCTGCACGGCGTCCCTGCCGAATGGCATGAGCACGTCGCAGCCGTGCCGAAGGGGCCCGCGATCGTCGTGGCCAACGAGTTCTTCGATGCGCTTCCCGTGCGCCAGTTCGAGCGAGGGGAGGGCGGTTGGTTCGAGCGGATGATCGGCTTGTCGTCGGACGGGTCCCAGTTCGTTCTCGGATTGAGCCCCGTACCCGATCCTCGAATCCGTCACGATGCTCCACCGGGCGCGGTGATGACCGTGCCGGGCATGGCGCTCGATCTGGTGCGCGGCCTCGCTGCCCGCCTGGTTCAGGATGGCGGGGCCTTGCTCATGATCGATTACGGCCATGCCGAACCCGGCTTCGGCGATACGCTGCAGGCGCTCGCCGGCCATGGTTTCACCGATCCGCTCGCAGCGCCGGGTGAAGCCGACCTCACCACACATGTCGATTTCTCGGCACTCGCCCGAGCAGCGGAAAGCGCCGGCGGGCGCTGCCACGGTCCCCTCGACCAGAGGGACTTCCTGCTGGTCCTCGGCCTCGCTGAGCGGGCGACGCGGCTTGCGGCGCAGGCGAGCCCTAGCCAGGCCGAAGCGATCGAGAGCGCCTTCGCTCGCCTCACGAGCGAGGATCGCACGGGCATGGGACGCCTGTTCAAGGTGCTTGCCATCGCCGACCCGCGCCTTGTCGCTCTGCCCGGCTTGCCGGCGTCTCCGCTCGCCGCCTCTCGCGGTTGATCGCAGTTTCCTCTATCCGGGCGCCGATCGATGGCGGCACGAGCCGCTGCATCCGGTGCGGAACCGCCATGCTCCCGAGAATCGCCAGAACGTCTGCGGTCGTCCTCGCCTTCGTCGCCGCCCTGCTGATCGGGCGGCCGGACAGGGTCGCTGCGGCCGAGGTGACCTATCCGAAGGGGTCGAGCATCGGGCTTGTGCCGCCGTCGGGTTTCGAACCAGCGGCCGGTTTCTCCGGTTTCGAGGACAAAGCGCACAAGGCCTCGATCGTGATCGTCGAGATGCCGGTGGAGGCCTATGGACAGATCGTGAGCCAGATGACGCCGGATGCCTTGAAGGCGACGGGCATGGTCGCGCAAGGCGATCCCGGCGACTGGCCGCTCGCCGGGGCGCAGGCACGCATCCTGCGCGGTCGGCAGATGGCGGGTGGCCTGACCTTTGCCAAATGGGTCGTCATCGCTGGTGCGCCGACCGCGACCGCGATGGTCACGGCGCAGATCCCGGAGGAATCGCGTGCCGCGGTTCCCGACGCGGCGATTGAGGCAGCCCTGCGCAGCATCGTCTTCCGGGCCCCTGAAAGCCTCGACGACCAGATCGCTGCCTTGCCCTTCGCGATTGGTGACAGGGCCGGCCTACGCGTCGTGCGCACCATGGCCGGATCTGGCCTCTATCTCACCGAAGGCCCCCACGACACCGTGAAGGATGCGAGTCAGCCGATCGTGATCGTTGCCTCGAATCTCGGCCAGGCGCCGCCGCCCGCCGCCCGCGCGGCATTCGCGCGCAAGGCGATCGCGGGGGTGAAGCAGATTGCGGACCTCAAGATCGCCTCGGAAACGAACGACGCCACGGGGCCGGTAGAATGGGCCCGCATCGAAGGGACCGGCACCGATGCGACGACAGGCACTCCGATGCGTGTGGTCCAGGTCGTGCGTTTCGAGGGCCTCGGTTACGTTCGCGTGATCGGGCTGGCACGCGAACCGAGTTCCGACATCGCCGAACGCACGCGCCGGCTCGCCGGCTCGATCACCCTGCGCTGAGTCCCAATCGCCGACCCGAAAGAGAGCCCGCGATGTTCATCGAAGCGCCCGAACTGTCCTCGCATGCCAACCTGCGGCATGCCTTCTTCACGCGCCAGGGCGGCGTCTCGGAAGGACTCTATGCCGCGCTCAATGGCGGTCTCGGCTCGAACGATGAGCCCGAGCGGGTCGCGGAAAACCGGTCGCGGATGTGCGCGCAGTTTGCTCTGCCGCCGGAAGCCCTGCTCAGTCTCTATCAGATCCACTCCGCCGACGTGGTCACGGTCGAGCAGCCATTTCCCCTGTCGGCCCGGCCCAAGGCGGATGCGATGGTGACGCGGGTGCCGCATCTCGCGCTCGGCATTGCTACGGCTGATTGCGGCCCAATCCTGTTCGCCGACGCGGAAAACCGGGTGATCGGCGCGGCTCATGCCGGCTGGAAGGGTGCGCTGACCGGTGTGATCGAGGCGACGGTCGCCGCGATGGAGCGGCTCGGTGCCGTGCGTACGGAGATCGTGGCCGTGCTCGGGCCGACGATTTCGCAGGAGGCCTACGAGGTCGGCGAGGATTTCGTCGAACGGTTCCGCCGTGAGGCGCCGGGCTCGGACGAGTTTTTCGTAGCTGGCATGCGGCCAGGACATGCCCAATTCGACCTGCCCGGATTCATCCTGTCCCGGCTTCATCAGGCAGGCATTGGCGAGGCGGCTTGCCTCGGGCTCTGCACCTACCGCGATCCGGAGCGCTTCTACAGCTTCCGGCGCACCACCCACCGTGGGGAACTGGATTACGGCCGGCTGATCTCCGCGATCGCGCTGACCGCCTGAAGCCGATCTAGGGCCTTCGAATCCTGCCGGTTTTGGGCGTTGCCGAGCACACGTCCCGATCGTTGCGATGCGACGAAGACCCGGCAAGTCGTCGTCCGAGACTGGGCTCCAATCGGCCTGCATGCTCCTATTCGATGCCCGCAGCCCGAGTTGCGGCGCGCGTCCGACATCCCGGCTCGCGAGACCGCCGGCGCACAACGTCAGGTGCGGCAGCGCACATGCCGCGGCGCCGTTGGGAGATATTGCGCACCTCGAAGCGTGGCCGTTTCGGTTCCACTCTGCGACCTTGTGTCAAACCAAGCCTGTGAAAAAAGCTTGGCAGTAAGTGAACCTTGACCGTTTGGTGGCGTTTTACCGAAAGGTAGCCAAGAGATCGACAATCGTTGCCACAAAGGGGCCGCCCTCGACGCGGTCGGCGTGATTGTCATGCAACAGCATCTCTGAGGTTGCTGGGATAGTTACGGGGAACCGTGCCGACAGCTTTAAGATGGCCGCGGCACAGAGTTGAGAGGACCAAGAGACCATGAAATCGATCCTTCGGGGCGCTACCGCCCTCGCCGGCATCGCTCTTGCCGGATCCGCTTTCGCAGCCGATCTGCCGCGCCGTGTCGCGCCGCCGCCGGTCTTCGTGCCGGTGCCGGTCTTCACCTGGACGGGTTTCTATGCCGGTCTCAACGCCGGTTACGGCTTCGGCACGAACGACAACAAGACGCCGACCGTACTCGGCCTCGGCCCGTCGACGCACGTCTTCGCGAATGCCGCGGGCGATGCATATACCAGCGGCCAGGTCGCCTTCGGCAACAAGAGCAGCAATGAAGGCTTCGTCGGCGGCGGTCAGATCGGCTACAACTACCAGTTCACGCCGGGTTCGGGTGTGGTCATCGGTGTCGAGGCCGACGCGCAGTACGTCGATTTCGGCCGTGACCGGAACCGCTTCGCCTCCGCGACCGCCTCGCCGGGCGGCGGCATCCTTCCCGGCACGCTGCTGTTCAACCCGGGTGGTCTGTCCGGCCTCGACTATTTCGGCACCGTGCGCGGTCGTCTCGGCTACGCCTTCGATCGCACCCTCGTCTACGGCACCGGCGGCTTTGCCTACGGTTCCGGTGGCGGCAAGGATTTCGGCCTGCCGGGCAACTCGAGCGACGACTTCAAGACCGGCTGGGCCGCAGGCGGTGGTGTCGAATACGCGCTCCCGACCGACTCCTTCCTGAACTTCTTCCGCTCCTCGGCCGTGACGCTGAAGGTCGAAGGTCTCTACGTGAACCTCGATCGCGGCAACAAGCTCAACGGCGCCTTCGGCGTGAACCAGGACGGCCGGGTGCTGAACGTCTCCGATCCGGATGTCTCGGTGATCTCGGGCGGCAGGAGTGTCAAGAACACGGAGTTCGCCGTCGTCCGCGCCGGCATCAACTACAAGTTCGGCTCGTACTGAGTTCGGCGAGACGGTCCCAGCGCGGCGAGCGCCCGATCAATCTCGTCCGTGCCGATATCGTGGGAAAGCCCGGCCATCTGGCCGGGCTTTTTCTTGTCGTGCTTGTCCTGGAGTCGGAACTGATCCTACGTCGTGCCTGCGGGTTTCATCCCGCGGCCACTGCGCGCATCGCAATGTCGTGCTCGGCCCCCTGACAAAGTCGCCTGCTCTCCCCATCTCGAACGCGTGTCGTCGGCGCGCAGGCCGGCTTTCGGTCAGGAGATGGCTTCATGAACAGCGAAGAACGCGACGTCATAAACGGCATTTTCCAGCGGCTCGAGCAGGCCTCCAGCCAGCCACGCGATGCCGATGCCGAGCGCTTCATCGCCGACAAGCTCCGCAATCAGCCTTACGCGCCCTATGCGATGGCGCAACTGATCTACGTGCAGGAGGAGGCGATCAAGAGCCTGAACCAGCAGCTCGAAGAGGCCCGCCAGATGCTCCAGGCGCAACCGCAGGGCGGTGGCGGCTTCCTGTCGAGCATCTTCGGGGGCGGGGCGCGTCCCGAGCCGCCGCGCCAGGGCCAATGGGGCAATCAGCCGGGCTACGGAAACCCGCCGCCCGGCTACGGCCCGCAAAGCGGATACGGGCAGCAAGGCGGATACGGGCCGCAGGGCGGCTTTGGCGGCCCCCAGGGCGGCTATCCTCCGCAGGGCGGTCCCTGGGGTGCCCAGGCCCAGCAGCAACCGGCGCGCGGCGGCGGGTTCCTCGCGACGGCTCTGCCGATGGCGGCGGGCGCGGCGGGCGGCATGCTGCTCGGCAGCGCTCTCTCGAATGCCTTCGCGGGCGGCCATTCCCAGCTCGGCAGTTCGGCCGCGGCGGGATTGGGCAATCTCGATAATGGCAACCAGGATCTCGGTGCAGCGCTCGGCGGCGGAAGCGCCGGCGGCGTGCAGGATGCCGGTTTCGGCAGCGATCCGGGTCTGGGCGGCGGTTTCGACGGCGATCCCGGTGACGGAGACGACGACTGGGTCTGATCCCGCTTCGGCGCATATCATCGAAACGGAAAAACCCCGGTGCCGCCTTCCACAGCACCGGGGTGTTTGATCGATGGGCGCCGGCTCAGATCACTTCGACCCGCGTGCCGACCGGCGTGCGCTCGTAGAGGTCGATCACGTCCTCGTTCATCATCCGGATGCAGCCTGACGACACGGCCTGGCCGATCGTATGCGGCTCGTTGGTGCCGTGGATGCGGTAGAGCGAGGAGCCGAGATACATCGCGCGGGCGCCGAGCGGGTTCTCGGGGCCGCCCTCCATGTGCCGCGGCAGGTCGGGGCGGCGCAGCATCATTTCGGCGGGCGGCGTCCAATCCGGCCATTCGCGCTTCTGGCTGATCGTCTTGGTGCCGGTCCAGAGGAAGCCCGGCCGACCGACGCCGATGCCGTAGCGGATCGCCTGGCCGCCACCCTGAACGAGATAGAGGTGCCGCGACGAGGTATCGATCACGATCGTGCCGGGGCGCTGGCTGCCCGAGAAGGGGACGACCTGGCGCTCGTAGCTCGGGTCGATCGCCCGGCCGATCGCGGTGTCGCCGCCGGACTGCATCGGCAGTGCCGCCATGCGGGAGCGCTGCGGCGCGGATTGCGGCTGGCCATAAGCCTGCATCGGGTCACCATAGGCCGCCGCGTATTGTGGAGCGGATTGGCCGGCCGGACCACCGTAACCGTAGGCTGCTTGCCGCGGGCGCAGGCCATCGGCGGCAGAGCGGCTAGCGCGAGCGGGTGGCGTCGTGCTGCCCGTCATCAGGTACTCGATGAATCCGCCGCCGTAGCGGCCCGAGCCGGCCTGAGCCATCGCGGGGCCTGCCGAAAGGCCGAGGATCGTCGACACCAGGATGGTAGGCGCCAACAGCGCTCTGACCTTGGTCCTCGATTTGGCCTTCGCTATCGCCAAACGCATCGCCCGCCACCTCCACATTAGCGTCGAACCTCATTCCCCGACGCCCGGAGAACGTGGTTGAAGAACGATGTGGCAGACGAGAATCCTGTGAACGAACGTGGTGAATCGTTCAGGACGTCGCGGATCATAAATCGGAGAGAGCCGGATCAGCCATCAGAAAAAAGATATATTATGCAATGTCTTAAAAGGCTAACGAAAAGCCTGTCATCGCGTGTGCCGGTCCGCGCCGAACTTTGCCGGAAACGATTCATCGTCAATGCCGGGTAAACGCAGGCGGTCGCCGGGATCTTCAGAAAATGGCAATCAGTTTGTCGGATTTTTGCGCCTGAGACTCCGCCACGAGCTGCTTCCTGCCGATGACCGCCAAGCGTTTCCGTATCGAGGACAGCCTCGGCCTCGCGCCAAGCCCGGTGGCACCGAGCGTCGACCATGTCCGGCTCGACGAAATCCTGAGTGCCATCAACGATCTTCGGCGCATCACCCAGGCCAGCGCCGGCGAGACGATCGAGGCCTGCCGGCGCGAGCTCGGCGAAGCCTTCGCGATGCGCAACGAACTCGACCTAATGAAGGAGGCGATCACCCGCACCAAACAGGAGATCGCCAACCTGCATCGGTCCGAGAATTCTGGGAAGGGCATGCGCCGGGTCGCCGGCGAACTCGACGCGGTCGTCGAATCCACCGCCTCCGCGACCTCGACCATTCTCGGCTCGATCGAGGACATCGAGGCTCAGGCCAACATGTTGCGCGCGGCGAACCTGCCGAAGGCCAAGATGCAGCATGTCGACACCATCCTGGACCGGGTGATCGTCGCCTACGAGGCTTGCAACTTCCAGGACCTGACCGGACAGCGCATCAGCAAGATCGTCGGCGTGCTGAAATTCGTCGAAGAGCATCTCGACCGCATGATCGAGGCGTGGAGCCGAAGATTCCGGCCACGTCGACCAGGGCGATATCGACGCGCTGTTCGATTGATTCCGTCGCAGGCGCGGGATCGCCCGAGACGGACACGACCACTTCACGCGGGATCGTCAGGGCTTGCAGCATCGGCCCAATTCGAAAGCCGGTTCCCACTTTTCGGGGCGATGCTCTAAATCAGGGCGATGAGCCGCCGAGCGCAAAAATCTGCCGCCGCCGACCTGCCGCCCGATGGGTTCGACGCGCCCGAGGAGGAGGACGCGCCGGCCCTCGATGAATCCCCAGAAATCGATTTCGATTTCGAGCCCGGCGCCGTCGCGGCCGGCACCGAGATCATCAAGCGGTTCTGGTCGACGCTTCCAGCCTCGCCCGGTGTCTACCGGATGTTCGATGGCAAGGGCGACGTCCTCTATGTCGGCAAGGCCAAGAACCTGAAGGCACGGGTCGGCTCCTACGCGCGTGGACAAGCGCATTCCAACAGAATCGCCCGGATGATCGCCCAGACCGCGGCGATGGAATTCGTCACCACCGCGACCGAGACCGAGGCCCTGCTCCTCGAGGCCAACCTCATCAAGCAGCTCAAGCCCCGCTTCAACGTGCTGATGCGGGACGACAAGTCCTTCCCCTACATCCTGCTCACCGCCGATGGCGAGGCGCCGCAGATCGTCAAGCATCGCGGCGCGAGGCGCCGCAAGGGCAGCTATTACGGCCCGTTCGCGAGCGTCTGGGCGGTCAACCGCACGGTCAACGCTCTGCAGCGCGCTTTCCTCCTGCGCACCTGCGCCGACAGCTATTACGAGAACCGCACGCGGCCCTGCCTGCTCTTCCAGATCAAGCGCTGTGCCGGGCCCTGCACCGGCGAGATCTCGCTCGAGGATTATGCGGGCCTTGCCGAGAACGCGAAGGCCTTCCTCTCCGGCAAATCCAACGCCGTGAAGGATCGGATGCGCGAGGAGATGGAGCAGGCTTCCGAGGCACTTGAATTCGAGCGCGCGGCGACCTTTCGCGATCGCATCGCCGCGCTTTCGGCCATCCAGGGCTCGCAGGGCGTGAACACGCAAGGGGTCGAGGAGGCCGACGTCTTCGCGCTCGACGAGCAGGGCGGCCAGTTCTGCATCGAGGTGTTCTTCTTCCGCAACTTCCAGAACTGGGGAAACCGCGCCTATTTCCCGAAGGCTGACCGGACCATGAGTGCCGACGAGGTGCTCGCCTCCTTCATCAGCCAGTTCTACGACGACAAGCCGGCCCCGCGCGCGGTCCTGGTCTCCCATGGAATTGAGGATGCGGAGCTCCTCGCCGCTGCGCTCTCAACCCGCGTCGAACACCGCGTCGAGATTCATCAGCCGCAGCGCGGAGAGCGCAAGAATCTCGTCGACTATGCCCGCCGCAACGCCAAGGAAGCGCTCGGCCGTCGGCTTGCCGATACCGCCTCGCAAGGCAAGCTGCTCGCCGCGCTCGGCACCGCGCTCGGCCTGCCCAGCCCGCCGCGCCGGGTCGAGGTCTACGACAACTCGCACATTTCCGGCACCAACGCGGTCGGCGCGATGATCGTCGCGGGGCCGGCCGGATTCATGAAAACCCATTACCGCACCTTCACGATCAAGTCGGAGGAGCTGACGCCCGGCGACGATTTCGGGATGATGCGCGAGGTGCTGCAGCGCCGCTTCAAGCGCCTCGTCAAGGAGGCGCCGCGCACCTTGATGGAAGAGGCGGGGGAGGGCGCCGCGGAAGCGGAGCCGAGCCTCGAGGAACCCTCACCTGAGCCCGATGCGGTTCCGGCCTGGCCTGATCTCGTGCTGATCGATGGCGGCAAGGGCCAATTGGAGGCGGCGCGCGCGGCGCTCGCATCGGTCGGCGTCACCGACGTGCCGCTTGCCGGCATCGCCAAGGGCCGCGACCGCGATGCGGGACGCGAGACGTTTTTCATCGAGGGCAGGGCGCCATTCCGGCTGCCGCCGCGCGACCCGACGCTCTATTTCGTGCAGCGCCTACGCGACGAGGCGCACCGCTTCGCGATCGGCACGCACCGGGCCAAGCGCAAGCGCGAACTCGTCAAGAACCCGCTCGACGAGATCGCCGGGATAGGCCCGACCCGCAAGCGCGCTTTGCTCAACGCCTTCGGCACCGTGAAGGCGATCCAGAGTGCGGCCTTCGAGGACCTCGCCAAAACGCCGGGCGTGAACACCGCGACCGCGCGGGCGGTCTACGATTTCTTCCATGCCAATGCGTGAAGGGCTCTCGGTCGATCAGCGAAACCCGCGGCCGTAGCCGTAGCCATAACCCCCGACGCCGGCTTCGACTGCCACGGAGATGTTGTCGGTCACGGCCCATTCGACGCCGACACGGGCATCCGGCCGAATCACGACATCGTCTCGAGAAAAGGATCGCACGGAAAGTGGGGCACCGAAGCGCAGGTTCTCGTGGACTGCCATTGCGCCGAGCTTGGTGTAGACGAGAATGTCCGGCGTTAGCAGCGTGCCGACCTGAACATGCATCCCGCCGGCGAAATCGCGCGAGTAGGCGAGGCCGCCAAAGCCCGGCCTGAATCCACCGCCCATCGAGGCGAGGTAATCGAATCCGCCGGAGATCCCGTAGATGAAGGGGCCCTCCTGCCACATCCGGCCGCCTTCGAAGCCGACCGTCGGCCCCCCATAGCTTCCGAACCGCTTCGACGAGGCGACCGCAAATCCGGTCGACATGCTGGCATAAGAGCCAGTCCAGCGATCGAGGTCGGTATCAGCCGGTGAAGGCCACGCAAAAGAGGGCAGCGAACCGAAGCCCATGAGCGCCGGAAAGCCCTGTGCCGCGGCAGGATTGGCCGAGACCAGCGACAGGCCCAGAGCGAGGCAGGCGGTCGATCGGCGCATCACGCGAAATTCGGCGAGTCTCGTCATACGGCCAAGATAGCGCAAGTTCGGCTGCCAAAACAGATCCGCTTGCCGGCACTGCGCGGAGGGCGACACTCATGAGATCCGAGCGCGCATTGACGCTGCCGGATGCGCATGATTTCACCCCGCCATGAACGCGGTCCTTCCTCCGCGCCGGTCCCAGGCCTGGACCCTCGCGAATTGCCTGACCTACGGCCGGCTCGTCGCAGTGCCGGTCGTGGTCGCGTTGCTGTTCTGGCCGAACGAGCCGAACGCGCGCTTCGCCGCGCTCGCCGTGTTCATTGCGGCCGGAATCACGGATTATCTCGACGGCTACGTCGCCCGCACCTTCGCCCAGAGTTCGGCGCTCGGGCGTATGCTCGACCCGATCGCCGACAAGCTCCTGGTCTCGGCCTGCCTGCTGATGCTGGCAGCCGACAACACCATTGCCGGATTCTCGCTCTGGGCAGCGATCGTGATTCTGTGCCGGGAGGTGCTGGTCTCGGGGCTTCGCGAATTCCTGGCGGAATTGAAGGTGAGCGTGCCGGTCAGCAAGGTCGCGAAATACAAGACGACGCTGCAACTCGTGGCGATCGGCTTCCTGGTCGCGGGACCTGCGGGCGAGACCATCCTGCCCGGCACGATTGCGATCGGCGTCGGGCTGCTCTGGATCGCGGCCGGTCTGACGCTCTATACCGGCTGGGACTACATGAGGGCGGGGATCCGGCACGTCATCGACGAGCCTTGAGGGAATCGTCGCGATGAAGCTCGTCTATTTCGCCTGGGTGCGCGAGCGCATCGGGCAGCCCGAGGA
>JBGAFL010000041.1:0-48883 GCA_044227265.1 Methylobacterium sp. | reverse complement strand
GCCGCCCTACACGCCCGAGCTGCAGCCAGCCGAATGTCTCTGGCAACTCGTCGACGAACCCATCGTCAACCGGCACTTCGAGCATCTGGACGACATCCAGGACCAGATCGAGCAGCGCTGCCGCGTCCTCGAAGCCGATCTGGAAAAGCTGCGCGCAGCCACATGCTTCCACTGGTGGCCCCAAAAACCCGCAATACCGAGCTAATCAACCGGAAACGGTCTCACAGGTCAGCGAGAGATCGTGGATCGCGACGATGGGCTTGGGCGCGGGCGCCTCTACCACGACAGGCTCAAGATCGACTTTCAGGGCGGCGGCGCTGACACCCGGCATGGCGGAGTTTCGCGCTCAGGGTCTCGTGCGGCTTTGTGGTGGGCGATCGGCGTCGCGTCTCGCATCAGCTGGTTCCCGCAGAGGCCCGAGCCAGGACGGAAACCAGCATTTCCGTGCCGTCGGTGTTGCGCGCTGTCATGCGATCAGCCGCATCGCCGTGCCGTAACGCTCGGTCAGCGTGCAGGTCTGGTGATCGGCGAGGTTGGTGTCGGCGAGTTCCAGGTTGAAGAAGCCGCGCTCGCCCCCTTCGAAGAGCGGGCCGGCATGCCAGCTTCCGCGATAGAGCATCACCGCGACATCGCCTGGAATCGCGAAGGAGCGGATATCCGCGAGCGCCGGCTCGGCCGCCGGATCGTCAAGTTCCTTCGCTGGGGCCACCATCAGGGTCCAGGGCTGCCCGCCGACCGAGGCGAGGACCTGCGTGCAGGCGCGGTGGCGGGTGATGCCCTTCACGACCAGCCCGCGGCCCGGAATGCGCATGATGTAGAAGCACGGCGTGCCGGCGCTCAGTTCGAGCTGCGCGTCCTCCGCGCCGAAGGGCGCGCCGTCGGTGCCGGCCGCGATCACCGTGCCGAATGGCGCGAAGGCCTGTGCGCTCAAAGGCTCGATCGGCAGATCGGTGAGAGGCGGTTCATCGACGGCCATGGCTCAGGCGCTTCGCAAGGTCTGGCGCGCCGTCCTGCTGGAGCGTGGCCTCACAGGGCGTCGACCTGTCGCGCGCTCGGGCTGCGCGGGGTCGGATTGCGACAGCGTCTGGTAGCGGCGATCGGCATAGACGAGGGCGGGCGATCCGCCGGGTGTCGCCACTGCCTGCACGGCGCAATACAGCACATCATGCGTGCCGACGCTGTGGCGGTCGATGATTCTGCAATCGAAGGTGACGAGGGCGTCGATGAGGACCGGCGCGCCCGTGCTCAAGACCCGCCAGGAGGCCGCAGCGAAACGCTCTTCCATCGGCGTCTTGCCGCCGAAGGACCCGGCGATCGGCTGGTGGTCGACGCTCAGCGTGTTGACGCAGAGCACGTCGTTGCGGCTGAAGGCCTCGTAGGCCGAGGACGAGCGATTGATGCAGACCAGCAGGGTCGGCGGCGTGTCGCTGACGCTGCACACAGCCGAAGCCGTGAAGCCGGCGCGCCCTCCGGGGCCTTCCGTGGTGATCAGGTGGACGGCACTCGCAAGCCGCGCCATCGCCTCGCGAAACGCCATCGCTTCGACGGGCGCGGTGTCAGCCTGGCCGGTTCCGGTCATGTCGGTCACCTTTGGCAATGATCCCGCTCGATCGTTCGGCAGCGATGGCGCCTTCCCTTCCCCCTTGCAGGGAGGGGCTAGGGGAAGGGCCCGCACGAGGCACCGTTAGCGCCCAATCCTGAACCACTCCCACCTCCAACTCCTCACCAGAAGGAGGAGGAAGGTGCCCCTTCCATCGACCAAATTGATCTACCGTAAACGAAATTCGATTTTGGTCCGCTCGCGCGCGATCGAGAAAGCCGAGCAAAGCGCGGTGGAAGGCGTCCGCATGCGTGACACTATGGGCATGGCCACCCTCGTCTGCGAGATCTAGCTTAGCATTCGGCCGGCCGGCCGCCAGTCGCTGCGATGCGGTGTAGGGGACGAGCACATCGTCGCGGGCCACCATCAGGAGGATCTCGTGTCGGCCGCGCCCTGGACACCCAGCCAGGCGATGGCCTCCTGATCGGTGCCCACCTTTTAGAATTCCCATTTGGCGCGGGCGGCCTCGTCGGTCCCGTCCGCGATGGTCATGGACAGCACGTAGGAGGAGACGTCGCGGCCGGTCTAGGCGCGGGCCTCTTCCAGCCCTTCCACGATCGGGGCGAAGGCGGTCGGCGTGTTGACGCCTTTGCCGAAGCAGAAATTGTCGTCCCCGTAGGTCGCGGTGAAGGCCATGCCGGCGCTGCTCTGGAGGCACACATCCTGCACACCCCGCAGCACGGCGACGTAGAGCTCTTCCTTCGAGCGGAAATAATAGAGCAGGTTGGTCTTGGAGAGGCCGGCACGCTCGGCGATCTGGTCGAGGCTTGCCCCGTGCAGGCCGACCAGGGAGAAGATCTCGAGCCCGGCATCGAGCACGGCCTCGCGCCGCAGCGCGCCGTCCTGCCGCCGCGTCTGCACCGCCGCTCCGTTCCCGGCAACGCCGTGTACCTCCCGAAAACGTCTGCTTCAGCGAGCGCCGAACCTCTCGCACGGGGGCTCGGATGCCCCTGATGCCTCGTTCCGACATTTCGCATAACACGGTCGAGCGAGAGGACCCGGCGAAAGGAGCGATCACCATGTCCGCGATCCATTCCGAGCCGAATGACGCCGCCTTGCATCCGGCCGAGCTGTATAAGCGCGCGGTGGACCTGTTCGGACAGGGCCGCGCCGACGAGGCGGTGTTCTGGTTCTATGCCGGTCAGCTCCGCTATCGCTTCCACCTGGCGGCGCGGCCGGACCTTCCCCGGGATGGTGATCCGGCCCTGTTCGCGAGCCTGTCGGAATCGGTCGGGCGGCCGATCAACGAATGGGCCTATGGCGATCCGGACGCGCTCGTGGCGATCCTCGACCGGGTGCTCGCCTGGGACGTCGAGACGCCCAATGCCTTCATCTCAAAGGAAGAATTCCCGGCCGCATTGGAGAGGACCCGCACGGGCCTTGCGCAACTGCGCGACATGATTGCGCGCCAGAAGCAGGACATCCTGCGCCAGCGCACCGAAAACGGGCTGCCGAACCGCGTCGGCCTCTGATCTATTTTGGCGGCTCGGCGTCAACGGAGGGCATGTCGCAAGTGGTCTGCGGGTTCGAGCAGACGCCGCGAAACCAGGCTCGGCGCGTGACAGTCTGACGCTTCTCGGGCGGGATCGGCATCCCGTCGGGGCCAAGCAGCGGGCCGATCGAGGCTTCCAGCAGAATCCATTCGCGCTCGCAGCCGAGAATGGCTTCGATCGTGGCGACCTCGGTCAGCCATTGGCCCGGAAAGTCGAGGACACGGCGGCTCGCCGCGCTCGGGCCGGCAAACCCGTGCCCGGACTGGATACCGACCCGTGCCAGCTTCGAAGGAATCCAGCCCTCGCCCTGAAAGACGAGGCGGGGAGGCGCCTCGGCATTGAGATTGTCGTCGTCGTTCGCCCTCGCGATCTTCACCCAGCCGCCCTGCGCCGCGACGAGATCGAACTGGACGGGATATTCGTACTGAGTATCGCCGGTGGGGGTGCCCGGCAGCGTGCCGAGGACGGGCGCGTCCTGCGAAGGGGCGCTTCGGACGGCGACCTCGCGGCCCTCGCGCTCATCCAGCCAGGCGCCAAAAGCGCAGGTCGTTTCGCTGGCCGGCACGAGGATTTCGTCATCGGAAGCAAAGCTCGGCGCCGCGATCTGCATCGCACCGAAGGCGAGCGCAATTCCGGCAAGGCGTCCCCAACGCTTCAGCATCGTTCTCGAGCCGAACTTTCTCTGTCCTCCAGCCGAACCAAGAACCTCAGCCGGGCGCGCGGATCGGACAGCCTCTGCAATGCCTGCTCCGTCGCAATCGGACCAAACCAATCTCATAACCGCGTTTCCGGCCAATCGACTCGGGCCTCGCGGGGTCTTTCCTCCCCCTTGCGGGGAGGAGTAAGAGGTGGGGGTGACGCAGAATTGAGCGTCACGGTGCCTCCTGCATGACCCCCACCCTGTGTCCCTCCCCGCAAGGGGGAGGGAGGAGCCACCTCGACAACCCGACGGATCAACCGGAAGCCCTGTCACTCGCTCAGTCGCCAGGCCCAGAGCGTCGCCACGATCGCGAGCCAGATCGAGCCGATGACGAGAAGCTGGGACGAGGCCCGCAGATACGGGAAGCTGTTCTGCGCCAAGGTGCCCGCGCCGATCAGCTCGGCATGCCGCAGCAGCAGGGCCGCCGAAGCATAGAGCGGAACGATCCAACCGACCGAGACGGCGCAGATCGCGAGCCGTGCGAGCATCGCCCTAGAGACGAGGTTCGTAGACCCGCTGCGGGGGCGGGGCGGGCGGCGGAGCCATCGCGGCCGCGGCCGATTCTTGCGCCGAAGCGGGTTCCTGCGCGGAGGCGGATTTCGGGGGCGCCGGCTGAGCCGTCGTGATGCGCTCCGCCGAGGGAACCACCGGCTCCTGTGCGGAAGCGGCCGGCGGCAGACCGGGCGTGATGATCGATGGCTGCGTGGTCCGGCGACCCTCGCGAGCCGCACGCGAGAGGAAGTCGCTCGCGCTGGTCGGCCCGGCATCGGCCGCCTCGGCAGGACGTTCAGCAGGGCGTTCGGTGGGCGCCGGGCGATAGGTCTCGCGCGGCCGCGCGACCGGCGCGGGGGCAGGAGCCAGCGCCTGCGCAGGACGCTCGACGCCCGGATCGACAGTCACGATATAGGTGAACTCGTGTTCGCTGCCGTTATCGAACCGCACGCTCGTGACGACCTTGTCGGTGCCGCTGAAATCGGGCCGGGCGGTGTAATAGAGCGCCGCGGCATTCTTCGGAGCTTGCAGGCAGCCGTCGCCGCCGTTCGGGTCGAGCTTGTTGCCGAGCACCGTACGCTCGAAGCCCTGACTGACCCGGCCGCCGCGCGGCGGCACGACCAGTTCAATCGTGCCGGGCCGAGAGGCGCAGTTGTACTGGGGGCCATCATCCGACGCATAGGCATCAAGCTGGATTTGGACCCCGGCCTTCGCCTGCCTCGGGAGGGGGTCTGCCGAGGCGGAGCCGAGCCCGGCGAGGATGAGCGTCGCGACGACACATGAACGAGAAAGCACCAAATTGCTCGTCATCATGGTCCCCTCTCGTCCACCTCCGGCCTGCGGCCATCGGTCAGGAAGCGCGCGGTGTAGGCGCTGTTCTCGGTGGTTGCGTCACATTCGATCGTAATCGCGCCAGAATTGGGGTCGGGCATTCGGCAGCGGCCATTCGCATCCTTGCGCATGCGCATGCCGCCCTCTTCGAGGCTCAGGGCGCCGATCGGCTGGAGCAGGGCGGAACCCTCGGTCTTCCCTGAGCCGCGCCCGATGAACACGAGCTTCGTGCCGTCGGTCGCCGAGAAGGTGAATTCCGTTTCAGGCTGACCGGTCACCGACATGTTGGTCATGACGGGGACGCAGCGCGACGTGGCATTCTCGCCGTCGATGACGAATTGCTGGCAGGAACCGCGAAAGGTCAGCGTGAGGCGCGTCGGCTTCTCCGGGGGCTGGCCGGTAGGGCGCGGAGGCTCCTTCGCGGTGGGCGGCGCTTCGCGACCCGCTGTTCGCTCCCGCTGGAATCCCGGACGGCCCTCGCTCTGCTTCCAGGCGCAGAGGCGGGCGCGCTCATTCTCCCAGCAGGCGCCATTGGCGGTCAGGTCGCCAAGCGGGGTCGCAACCCGCGTCAGTCCGGAGCGGCCGTTCCAGAAGCCCTTGGCGATCGCGTCGGGGTCGCCTTCCTGCCGCCGCACCTCGATGACGTAGAGCTTGGTATTGCTCATCAGGTTGGCGAGCGCCAAGCCACCGGGACCGTAGAACGCGTTCTTCATCAGGCGGCAGGGGCCATCGAGATAGGCCTTGCCGTCGATCTCGACGAAGCAGTCCCGCGTCCAGGTGGAGGTGCCCTGAGAGACGACCGGCCTGTCCTCGTCGGCAACCGGCCGGGAGGGAGGCGTCCCCGCGCCCCCGGTGAAGCCGGGCCGCCCCTCGCCGAGCTTCCAGGCACAGATGCGCGTCGTCTTATCCTCATAGAGGTTGGACCAGCAGGCCCCGTCCTTGGTCAGGGCGGTGTTCTCGTCCATCGAGTTCAAGTTGCCCGGGACGGTGTTGAACTCGGCACTCGCCTGGCCCGGTTCCGAGAGCTTCACGATCGCCATGTGCTGCAGCCGGTTGCGCACATAGCTGTCGATCCGGAAGCCGCCGCGCCCGTAGGAATCGGGGTCGGTCGAGAAATCGCAAGGCCCGTCGATCAGGGTCTTACCTTCCCACTGGAAGAAGCAGTCGGCTGGGTTGCTCGTACGCTCAGTCGTTGCCCGCCCGGTGCCGGTCGCCGGCTCGGTACCGGCGGTGGTGAAGCCTGGCCGCCCTTCGCCGAGCTTCCAGGCGCAGAGCTTGGAATCGACCCCGAGCCAGCAGGCGCCATCGGCGCTCATCGGGCCGAGATTGCCCGGCGTGACATCGAGCGGTTTGCGGCCTCGCGTCTCGTTCCAGGTGCCCTGGGCCTTGCCTTCCAGAAGCGAGATCTCGGCGAAGTAGCGGACGTAGCCGCTGTCGTAATTGGCAATGCGGAAGCCGCCGGCGCCGTAATATTTCGGATCGGTCAGGAACTCGCAGGTGCCGTCGATATAGACCTGTCCGCCCTTGTCGAAATAGCAATCGGCCTTCTTAGTCTTGATCTGGGCGGAGGCTTGCCCGGATCCGGCAATGAGAATCGTGGCCGCGAGCAGGGCGGCGATCGGAATGCCGAGGAAGCGCCATCGGCCTGCGAGAAAACCATGCCGCTTCATGGATTGGCCTCGGCCAGTTTGCGTGCGGCCATGATCGCCCGATCGTTCTTACGGTCGATGACCGTGCCGAGATAAAGGTTTCGTTGCGACAGCCGGGTCTGCAACTCCGACCAGAAGCCCGGACCCCAGCTGTTCTTCTCGAGCATCGTGATCATGTCCGCGTTCTTGAGTTCGAGCGCGCGCACGGCGAAGGCCGCCGCCGCCGCCGCGTTGCGCGGAAGCTCCGGATAGCCGGTGTCGTAGAGCAAGGCGCCCCAGGCCGCCGCCGATCCGATACCGCGCTGGGACAGCGGCTTGAAATAGGCCATGGCGCGGCTGGCATCGACCTTTGTCGTCCGTGGCGCCTTGTAGGCCGGCGCGAACAGCATGCCGTAGAGCAGCTGGGCGTTGGCGTCGCCGCCATCGGCGAGAGAGCGCAGCTGAAGCTCCGAGGTGTAGTCGGTCTTGGCCTTCTCGAACATTGCCTGAACGGCCTCAGGCGTGGGCGCGGGCTTCTCCGGGGGAGGGGGTGGTGGCGGGTTCGCAGGCGGCGGATTGGGCGGCGGCGGAACGGGTGCCGGTTTCGAGGTGTCTCCGGCGAGCGAGCGGATCGCATCGAGCGTCTGCGGGCTCACCACGCCGTCGATGCGGCCGTAATACAGCCCGCGCTGCTTGAGGCTCTGCTGGATGGAAAGGACGAGGTCCTTCGGCTGGAGAGCCAGCTTGTCGGTGAGCAGCGTGACCGTCGGCGCGTACTTGGCCGCGACGGCATCGAGATACATCGACGTCGCCTTGCCGAAATCGCGCGCAATGCCGCTGTTCTCGTCGACATAGCAATCGGCGATCTGCGTGATCAGGCCCCATTGCTCGAAATGCTTGACCTGGATCGCGAGCGGATTGGCGTAGAACGCCGTCCCGTATTTGCAGCCCTGCTTCAGATCGTAGGTCGGATAGGTCTTGGTGAGGGTCATCGCGGTCGCGCCGCGCTGGCCGCCCGGAAAGCCGGCATCGGCGGCAACCCGATACATCTTGAGCGCCTTGGCGGCGTCGGCCTGAACCGGATTCTTCGGATAGAGGCCGGCATCGGCCGGGTCGTAGAGATGGGCGAAGATCGAGTTGGCGGCGATCCCGCCGGCATTCGCCGCCTTGGTCAACTCGTCGAAGGCGGCCTTGTCGCCGTCCTTTCCGGCCTTGTCGACGAGGTCCTTGTACTTCTGCTCGAGTTCCTTGGAGACAGCGGGTTCGCCCCATGTGTCGGCCTTGTCGAGCAAAGGCAGTGCGGCGAGCAGCAGGAGCGCCGCGCAGGCCTGCGGCAGCACGAACCAAGCGAGCCGGTAGCGCGGGTCGTCGTACCAGCGCGCGCCATGCGCCTCGCGCCAGCTGCCGGAAGAGGCGCTCATTGTCCGCTCGATCTCCGGCTCATCGCGAGTTGGCTTTTTCGAGGGCGTTCAAGGCGGCGATCGTCGCGTCGTTCTTCTTGGCTTCGATCGGGCTCTTGTAGAAACCGCGCGCCGCGAGCGCTTTCTGGAGCTCCGCCCAGAATTGGCCGCTGGCTTCGGCCCAGGGTTCCGGATCGGTCAGCATCCAGGTGTAGCCCGGGTTGATATCGAGCTGCAGCATCATCAGCGAGGCGGCCTTGGCGGGATCGCGTGCCAGCGCTCCGGCACCCCTGTCGTAGAGATTGGCGGCCCAAGCGGCGGTATCGCGATGGCCGCCTTGGGCGGCGCGCTCGTAATAGGCGACGGCGATGCGCGCATCCGGCGGATAGACGGTTCCGCGGTTGGCATAGGGGTCGTAGGCACGCCCGTAGACCGCTTGCGAGGCGACGTTCCCGGCATCGGCATAGGCCTTCATCCGGGCGAGCGCCTTCAGATCCGTGTTGGCGGCGACGGCGAGCTCCCGGAAGGCGCTGTCGTTCATTCCAGGCGGGAAGCGATTTCTGGGATCTTCCTGTTCCCTCAGCCGCTTGCGCTCCTTGTCGGCACTCGTTTCCACATAGGGCCTGAGGTCCGCCGCCATTTCGAGCCGGGCGATCGTTTCCGGGTGCACGAGACCGTCGACCGGGCCGCCATAGGGCGCGAATTCGAGCGAAGCCATATGCTGCTGCAGGGCCTGGATCACGAAGGGTTTCTGCAGGCCGAGATTGTGGACATAGGTCTTGATCGCCGGCTCGTAATGGGCGGCGATCAGGCCGTAGATCGCGTCGGCCGCGCGTTTGGCATCGACCGGCAATCCGCTCGCCTCGTCGGTCAGGCATTGCGCGTATTTGAGCATCAGGCGCAATTCGCCGCGCGCATCGAGCCCCGGCTGGTCGCGCCAGGATTGCGCGAGACGACAACCGCGTTGCCTGTCCGGGCTCGGGTTGATCGGATCGAGCAGCAGGTCGGCGAGCCTGCCCACCGCGAGATCGTTGCCGGTATCGGCGCCGGGCCCGTAGAGGCGGATCGCGCGCACGGCATCGTTGGGGACGCTCTTCTTCGGGAAGCTGCCGGACACGAGCGGGTCGTAGAGCGTGCCGAGCTTGGCCTGAGCGTCGATCTCGCCCGCCTCGGCTGCTTCGGTCAAGCTCGCGAGCGCCTTGGCATCGCCCTCCTTGCCGGCCTTGTCGCGCAAGGCCGACAGCTCGGCGATCCGCTCCTTGGTCGAAGAGGCCGGCTTGCCCCAATCGCCCTGGTTCGCCACGGTGAGCAGCAGAGCGGCCAGGATGAGGACGATGGCCTGCGGCGCTCCGAGCCAGGCCAGCCGGTAGCGGGGATCGTCATACCAGAGCGATCCATGCGCGGAGAGGAGACCGGGTCGAGCCATTCGCCCCGGCCCTTACGAGGAGGCCTGGTGAACGGGCTGGACCGGCAGTGGGGCCGAGCCGAGCTGGAGCGCGTCCTGGAAATCCGACAGTTCCAATTGCCCGTGATCGGCGAAGGGATCCGACATCACACGCACGGCCTGCGCTTCGCGCAGCTTCTCGAGCAGCGTGCGCATCTCGCGCGCATTCGACCAGTCGCGCCTTTGCGACCGGCTCTCGATCCAGGGCATCAGCAGCGTCTCGAAGCGCGGCGGCAGCTTGAAGCTCTGGCGCGCCGCCATGCTGCGCAGAATCTCGACGAGATCGTAGGAATCGTAAGCCGGGAAATCGACCTGGCGGGTGAAGCGCCCGGCAAGCCCCGGATTGGTGGCGATGAAGCGCTGCATGTCCTCGGTATAGCCGGCGACGATCACAACGATACGGTCGCGGTTGTCCTCCATGAACTTGAGCAGCGTGTCGATCGCCTCCTTGCCGAAATCATTGGAGCCGCCCTCGCCAGCGAGGGTGTAGGCCTCGTCGATGAACAGGATGCCGTCGAGCGCTTCCTTGCACTTCTCCAGCGTCTTGGTCGCGGTCTGGCCAACATAGCCGGCGACGAGGCCGGCGCGGTCGGTCTCGACGAGATGGCCTTTGCGCAAAACCTGCAGCGCCTTGAAGATATCGCCCATGATGCGGGCGACCTCGGTCTTGCCGACGCCGGGCGGCCCGGAGAAGACCATGTGCTGGCTGACGGCGCCGGTTTCGATGCCCTCGGCGCGGCGCTTGGCATCGACGACGACGCGAGCGAGCACGTTCTTGACCTGCTGCTTGACCGGGGCGAGGCCGATCATCGCCTCGAGCCGCGCCAGCGCGCGCTTGGCCTCCTCCATGTCGATCGCATCGCCGCCCGGCTTGCGGCCGAGTGCGAGGGCGATGTCGGCCGGCTCGATCCGGCTGATATCGGCGCCGGGCTGGCCGGCGATGCGTAGGGCCTGGGCCTGGCGCGCCTTCTCCAACACCGTGCGCATCTCGCGGGCATTGGCCCAGTCGTCGGCGCGCGAGCGCTCGGCGACGTAGGGAGCGAGTTCCTTCTCGAAGCCCTCGGGAAGCGTGAAGCCCTGGGCAGCGGCCATGCGCTTGAGGATCTCGGCGAGTTCGGCCGGGGCGTAGCGCGGGAACTCGATCACCTTGGTGAAGCGGCTGGCGAGGCCCGGATTGGTGTCGATGAAGCGCCGCATCTCGTTGGTGTAGCCGGCGACGATCACGATGATCCGGTCGCGGTTGTCCTCCATGAATTTCAGGAGCGTATCGATCGCCTCCTTGCCGAAGGAATCCGAGGCCAGCGTATAGGCCTCGTCGATGAACAGGATGCCGTCGATCGCCTCCTTGCAGCGCTCCAGCGTCTGGATCGCGGTCTGGCCCGAATAGCCGGCGACGAGGCCGGCGCGGTCGACCTCGACGACATGACCCTTTCTCAGCACCTTCAGTGCCTTGAAGATATTGCCGAGCACGCGGGCGACCTCGGTCTTGCCGACGCCGGGCGGCCCGGTGAAGACCATGTGCTGGCTCATCGCCGCGACCGGCATGCCTTGCGCGCGGCGCTGCTGCTCGACCTGCATGCGGGCGATGACGCCCTTCACCTCGGCCTTGACCGGCGCGAGCCCGACCATCGCTTCGAGCCGGGCGAGCGACTCCGCGAGCAGGTCGACCTTCTCGGCGCTGGAGCCGTCATCCTCGAACCGGATCGGGCGAATGTTGCTGCTGTCATCGGCTGCAGCCCGCCTCCTGCGCTCCCCTGCAAGTTGGGCCAGCACGTAGGTGGCCGACAGGCTCAGCCCGAGAATGCCGCCGATCAGCGCCAGCGTGCGCCCAGAGGCGGTGAGACCCGCGACCAACTCCGGCCGCAGCGCCAGCACCGCGCCGACGGCGAGGCCGACGATGACGAGGAAGATCAGGATCGGATGGCGGTTCAGGAAGCCCATGTGTTCACCGGGCTCCGAGAGGCCAATGGGTCGATCTCACCACGTCATTCCGGGGCTCGCCGTCAGGCGAGAACCCGGAACCCACGATTTGACGCAACGAAGCAGCCGGTCGCCGCATCGCGGGTGGGTTCCGGGTTCCGCTGCGCGGCCCCGGAATGACGGCTGTGTCGAATCGTGAGTTCTTACTGCGCGAGGACGCGTTCGGCATCACACCCATTCCTCCTCGCCGATGGCGCGGAGCAGGTCGATCATCTCGAACCGGTGCAGGTCGCCGGGCGCTTGCGCCAACCGGCCGGCCTGAGCCTCGCGGGTCTTCTCGAGGAGGGTGCGCATCTCGCGCGCATTCGACCAATCCTCGGCGCGCGAGCGCTGCGCCATCCAGGGCGTGAGCTTGCCCTCATAGCCTGGCGGCAGCTCGAAACCCTGCTTTGCCGCCATCCGGCGAAGGATCTCGCAGAGATCCTTCGGGCTGTAGCGCGGGAACTCGATCGTCTTGGTGAAGCGCCCGGCAAGGCCCGGATTGGTGTCGATGAAGCGCCGCATCTCGTTGGTGTAGCCCGCGACGATCACGACGATGCGGTCGCGATTGTCCTCCATGAACTTCAGGAGCGTATCGATGGCTTCCTTGCCGAAATCGCCGCCCGCGCCGCTCGGCGCCAGCGCATAGGCCTCGTCGATGAACAGGATGCCGTCGAGCGCCGCGTTGCACTTCTCCAGCGTCCTGGTCGCGGTCTGGCCGACATAGCCGGCGACGAGGCCGGAACGGTCGGTCTCGACGAGGTGGCCCTTGCGCAGCACTTTCAGCGAGCGGAAGATCTGGCCGACGGCCCGCGCGACCTCGGTCTTGCCGACACCCGGAGGTCCGGTGAAGACCATATGCTGGCTCACCGCGGCAACCGGGAGCCCCCGCGCGCGGCGCTGCTGATCGACCTGCAGGCGGGCGATCAGCGCATTGACCTCGCGTTTGACAGGCACCAGGCCGACCATGTCCTCGAGGGCGCCGATCACGTCCTGCGACGACCGCTCGGGAACAGCGCGCCTCGGCGCGAACAGAAGGCTCAGAAGCCCGAGGCCGCCGGCAGGCTGCCCGGCGGCGACTTCCGCGCGCCGCCCTGCGACGACGGTCACGAACAATCCGAATGCAGCGAGGATCGCGATGCCGGATCCGATCACGGCCTTTTGGCGCAGGGCCGGATCCATCGCCTTCCACCAAGCCAGAGGCCCGTATTCGGTGCTCATGATCAGCGGGGTGGCGACGGCGACGACGAGCCCCGACACCACCATCGCGACGATGTAGGATTTCGACATCTCAACCCCCGCAGGGCTTGTCGGTCGGCCACCAGACGGGGACGGTCTTCGAGGTCACGCTCTCGTCGGTGAGGGCGACGCCCGGCGTCATCTCGACGAAGACGCCCTTGGCCGCGCCTTCGAGCACGATCTCGCCCTTGCCGGTTGCGTAGGGCGCCGGGAACGGCACCGCGATGTTGATCGGCGCGTCACCCACCGTGAATGCGGGCGAGAGGTAGTTACCGGCCCGGATGCGGATGACGCCGTGCCCGTTCGCATCGGATTTCGAGATCCGCATCTGCGCGAGCGGGGCCCGGCAGGCCTTGGCCTCCTCGACGATCTTGTCCTTCTGCTCCGGCGCGATCGTTCCGGCGGCCTTCTCGACCTCGCCCGCCTTGACCAGCGAAAGGGCGGGACGCTCGGCGGTTCCGACCGGCTGATTGCCGCTCGACAGCATCACGCCGACAATTGCGGCGGCGGCGACAAGTCCGCCCCCGACTGCGAGCAATGCAGGCGAAATGGAACTTTTTCCCGACGATGCCGGGGGAGATGTGTCGGATTTCTGTTGCGCTTTGGATTGCCCCTGAACCTGACGGTCGAACTCGGTCATCTTGGGCTCACTCCGCGCGCATTAGACGTGCCTCAGGTTGTGTTTCGCGAGTGGCATTGGTTTCGTGGCGTCATCATGGCAAACATCAACCCTTCGAGGCAGCCATCTGATTCCGCTGACAATCGGGATCCTCCCGTCCGCATCCTGTCCTCAGGAGAGTCCTGCCAAAGCGAGAACGCCCTCGATCCCTGGGCTGACGATTTCGGGTTTTGCGTCGAGCATCTCGGCCGGGGCTCCGGTCCGATTGATCCAGGCGGTTCGATAGCCGAACCAGGTCGCTCCGATCGCGTCCCAGCCGCCGAAGGCCGCAAACCCGATCCGCTCCTTCGGCAGCCCGAAGGCCTCGATCGCCATCTGGTAGGCCACTGGTGCCGGCTTGAAGGCTCGGACCCGGTCGGTGCTGAGCACGGCCTCGAAAGCCTCCTCGATGCCGGCGTTGCGCATGTTAGAGCGGAGCGCGGCCTCGCCCAGATTCGACAGGAAGGCCAGCCGGAGCCCCGCAGCTTTCAGGCGCGACAAAGCCGGCTTCACATCTGGCCAGATCTCGAGTTGCGAGAAGCCGGAGATCAGGGCCGATCGGGCCTCGTCCGATAGCGTGAGCCCGAGATTGCCGGCCGTGACGCGAAGCGATGAATCGGCGAGCGCCTCGAAGCTCTGGTAGCGCCCGGCACTGGTGACGAGCCAAGTATAGCCGAACAGCTTGTTGAGCCATTGGCTCGCCAGCATCTCTCCCTTCTCGGGAAACGATGTCTTCGCCAGCATTGCGAAACGCCGCACGTCGAAGATCGGGAAGGCGTCGAAGGCGATCGCCGCGATTTTTCGGTCCTGGGCGGCGAGCGGCGGCATCACGCTCATGGTGAGGGCCGCCGTCGCGCCGCCGATCAGGCGACGGCGCGTCGATCCCCGTAGCGCCTCGTCGTGCATCTTTGCGTCTCCAGGCGAGGCAGCGGGTGTAGTGTGTTCGTGCGGTCCGGCATAGGCGCCCTGCCGGCAACGCTCGCGCAAGGATCGCGCAAGGATCGTGATCGCCGAGGGCCTCGTCTTGCGTCCGGCGCGAACCGTGACCAGAAGGCGCACATGCTGCGCGTCAACGACCTCACCTACCGCATCGGCGATCGCCTGATCCTCGACGCCGCGAGCTTTGCGATTCCCGAAGGCGCCCGCGTCGGGCTGGTCGGGCGCAACGGCGCCGGCAAGACCACCCTGTTCCGAGCGATCCTCGGCGAATTGCAGACCGATGCGCGTTCGATCTCGTTGCCCAAGGGCATGCGCATCGGCGCCGTGGCGCAGGAAGCCCCGGCCGGTCCCGAGACTCTGCACGAGGTCGTGCTCGCCGCCGATACCGAGCGATCCCGCCTGATGGCGGAGGCTGAAGCTGCCGACGGCCTGCGCCGCGCCGAGATCGAGACGCGGCTCGTCGATATCGGCGCGCATTCGGCTCCGGCCCGCGCCGCCGCGATCCTGCACGGGCTCGGATTCGATGCGGCGGCGCAGGCGCGACCCTGCGCCGATTTCTCGGGCGGCTGGCGCATGCGCGTCGCGCTCGCCGCCGTGCTGTTCTCCGAGCCCGACCTGCTGCTACTCGACGAGCCGACCAACTATCTCGACATCGAGGGCACGCTCTGGCTCTACGATTACCTCGAGCGCTACCCGCGCACCGCGATCATCATCAGCCACGACCGCGATTTGCTCGACACGAGCGTCGACCACATCCTGCATCTCGAGCGCGGAAAACTCGGGATCTATCGCGGCGGCTATACCAGCTTCGCGCGCCAGCTCTCCGAGAAGCGCGTGCTGCAGGCCAAGGCCAAGGCCAAGCAGGATGCCGAGCGCGCCCATCTCCAGAGCTTCATCGACCGTTTCAAGGCCAAGGCGACCAAGGCGCGGCAGGCCCAGTCCCGCGTCAAACGGCTCGCCAGGATGGAGCCGATCGCCGCTTTGATCGAGGACGACGTGCCGGTGATCCACCTACCGAGCCCCGAGAAGCCGCTCTCGCCGCCGATCGTGGCGATGGACCGGGTCAAGGCCGGCTATGGCGAGCGTATCGTGCTCTCCGGCCTCAATCTCAGTCTCGCCCCCGACGACCGGGTCGCCCTTCTCGGCGCGAACGGCAACGGCAAATCGACCTTCTGCAAGCTGATCGGCGGGCGCCTGCCGCCTCTTTCGGGCGAGTTGAAGCGCTCGAACAAGATGGAAGTCGCCTATTTCGCGCAGCACCAGCTCGACGAATTGCGCCCCGCCGAGAGCGCGGTGGCGCATGTCCGCGACCTGATGCCGGAGGCGCCGGAAGCCCGGGTGCGCTCGGCCGCCGCGCGGTTGGGCTTCGGCGCGACCAAGGCCGATACGCCGGTCGAAAAACTCTCGGGTGGCGAGAAGGCGCGACTGCTGATGGGGCTCGCGGCCTTCGCAGGGCCCCATCTCCTCATTCTCGACGAGCCGACCAACCATCTCGACATCGAGAGCCGCCAGGCCCTGGTCGAGGCGATCAACGATTACGAGGGCGCCGTGATCCTCGTCAGCCACGACCGTTTTTTGATCGAGGCCTGCGCCGACCGGCTCTGGCTGGTCAAGGACGGCTCGGTGAAGAGTTTCGACGGCGACATGGACGATTACCGCCGCCTGGTCCTGTCCGGCCCCGAACCGGAGACGCGCGCCGTCGAGGGCACCGGCGGAAAGCAGGCGGAAGCACGCCGCTCTGCCGTCGAGCGCCGGGCCGCGCTCGCCCCGCTCAAGAAGAAGCTCGATGGGATCGAGGCGCGCATGCAGAAGCTGACGGACGCGATCGCCAAGATCGATGTAGCGCTAGGCGACGGCACGGCCTTCCGCCAGGATGCCGCAAAGGCGGGTGAGATCGCCCGGATGCGGGCGGAAGCCGCCGAGGCTTTGGCCAAGGCCGAGGAGGAATGGCTGGAGATTAGCGCGGAGATCGAGGGCAGCTGAGGCTTTCCAGCGGGCATCGCCTGGCGGTAAAACCGCGCGATCAGCCGCCGGCGGCCCCGAATATGCCAACTCGTCCGCAGTCTCGCCACGAGCGTTCCCTAAATATGTTCGCTCCGCTCAACCGCGACCGCTAGCCGAGGCGCCCGTGTTTTCCTTCATGCCCCGGAGCGCACGACGCGCGGCCCGCCGCAGCGTCACTCAGGCGACGAAGCTCCTGTCTGCGACGACCAAGGCGACCCGGCAGGCCGACAAGGCCATCCGGGACGCGGACAAACTCGTCCGGCAAGGTCGAAAGACCGTTCGGGCTGCACGGAAGGCGGTGAAGGCGCTGACGCCCGAGCCGATCCGAAAGGCGCCCGGCCGCTTCGTCGAGATCGACGGTGCGCGCGTCCATTACATCGCTCGCGGGCGGGGACGGCCCGTGGTGCTGCTGCATGGCAACGGCACCATGGCCGAGGATTACGAGATCTGCGGTCTGATCGACCGTCTCGCCACCCGCTACAGGGTCATTGCCATCGACCGGCCCGGCTTCGGCCATTCGGATCGGCCGCGCCATACGCTTTGGACGGCCACGGCTCAGGCCCGGCTCATTCACCGCGTGCTCGACGCCTTGAATGTCGAGCGCCCGCTCGTTCTCGGCCATTCCTGGGGCACTTTGGTCACGCTCGCTCTGGCAACGGCCGAATGGCGCGAGCTGCGCGGGCTCGTGCTTCTGTCGGGCTATTACTACCCGACCCAGCGGGCGGACGTGACCCTGTCGGCGCCCCTGGCGCTTCCCGGCATTGGCGATGCCGCCCGCTCGCTGATGCCGAGCGCGCTTGCGCCGGCACTCGCCGCGCAATCGTTCCGGCAGGTCTTCCGCCCGCAAAGCGTGCCCGCGCGCTTCAAGGCGCGGTTCCCGGTCGAGGTCGCGATGAACCCGACGCAGCTGCGCGCCTCCTCCGAGGACGCCGCGAGCATGAACGCGGCCGCGCGCCTTTTGCAGCATGCCTATGTCAAGCTGCGGATTCCGGTCGCGATCCTGGCGGGGGAGGCCGATACGGTCGTCGAGACCGAGGAACAGTCACGCCGCCTGCATGGCGACATCGCCGGTAGCACGCTGACGCTCCTGCCCAAGCTCGGGCACATGATCCACTATTCAGCCGGTGGCCCGATCGGCCGGGCGGTCGATGCCCTGATGCAGCCCCTCGCGCCTCAGGTGAAGGGCGTGAACGCGGCCTCGACGCGGATGGCGCGCGGACCCGGGCTCACGAAGCTGTTCTAAGCTTCGCGCCGGCCCGGCGATCGCACCGGCCCGCAGAACGGAAAAGCCCCGCCACCCGGACGATGATCCGGGAGCGGGGCCAGTGAGGGACTCGAATTCAGGAGATCTTGGAGGTCGAGCGCCGCTTCTCGGAAGCGACGAGGATACGCCCGAAGACGAAGGGGCAGGCGCTCCCGCTCATCCGGAGGATGGCAGGAGCGCCTGCTGCACCGCGATCAGAAGGTGATGCCGGTCTCGACCATGTAACGGTCCTGCGACTTGCCGAGGCCGTTCCGGCCGAAGCCGAAGCCCGGCGTCATGTCGTAGAGTTCGACATGCGAGTATTCGCCGCGGAGGAAGTACTGACCGAAGGTGAAGGTCGGGGTGATCGTTGCCGAGAAGGCCGAGCTGCCCGGACCGTAGAGCAGGCTCGTGGTGAACGGGCGCAGCTTGCTGCCGCTCTGGGCAACGTATTCGAGGCGGCCACCGAGTGAGAACCAGTCGTTGAAGACGTAGGCAGCCAGGATGGCGCCGCCATAGGTCTCGGCGCCGCCGATGATGCCGAGCTTCGCATCGGCCTCGACCGAGGTGTACTGGGCGTAAGGCGTGATGGTCAGCGGGCCGTTCGCGTAGGTGTAGTTCACGCTGACGATGTTGCTGTTCTGGTAAACCGTCGGCGAGGCGAACTGATACTTGATGCCCCGGGTGCGGGTATCGACGTCGGTGAAGCTGGTACCGCCGTTGATGCCGATCGTGTTGTAATCGTCGAGCTTGTAGGTGACGTAACCGGTGACCCAGCTGAGATCACCCGCATAGAAGCCGTCGGTCACGGCAAGGGCCGCGTTGACCGGGCCGTTCGAGTAGTTCACCTGCACGCCGTGGTTGATGATGTTCTCCTGGTTGAAGAGCAAACCACGCGAGATGTTGATGTTCTGGAAGGTGAACGGCAGTTCCGAACCGATGTTCGTGAACATGCGGCCGCCCTGGATCGACCAGTTGTCGTCGATCTGCCACTTGCCGAATGCCGCCGGGACGGGGCCGAACAGCAGATCGTTCTGGTCGAATGACTGATAGACCGGCAGACCGAGGGTCGGGATCGAGTAGAGACCGGCCATGGCGAAGAACTGGAACGGGCCGTCGGCCTTCTGGATCCAGCCCAGCGCGTTTGTGAAGTCGACGCGGCTCGCGCGGTCCGGATCGGTGCCGGGAGGCGCGAAGGACGTCGAGAAGGGCCGGGTCTGGTTGTAGTAGTAACCGGAGATCGCGCCGCCGAAATAGAGATCGCCGACGGGGCTCGCCCAGCAGGCCGGGTTCGGATTTGCATGAATCGTCGGGCCGTAAGCCGGGGTCGAGATTGCAGCTTTGCAGTGCTCGTCGACTACGACGACCGGCGGAGTAACCTTCGCCGGCAGATCCGCAGCAAGCACGGAGGTAGTCGAGAGCATCAGGCCGGCCAAGCCGGGCAGAAGTATACGCCGTGACATCAGTTGTGAGCCCCAAACTTGTGGTTTGTGTAGGCTAAGCTGTCATCGACGACTTCGAACGACAAAGAGAAATTCTAGGCGTTTGCCCAAAAATCAGGCAACTTTGGCGTTGTAGGCAACGCCCCGGCCACACTGTGTTTTGGATGCAACGCAATGCCTGCGACGGCGTCTTCCCCCCAATCGCTGACGAGATACCCGCTTGAGTTTCCGTACAACCGAGGCGGGCGCGCACGGCCTGATGTTGGAATGCGATCGCGCTCCGATCCTTCACCGATCGATTGAGACTTGCGCTTGATTCTCGCCGCCGTTTCCGGTGGAGGACATCAGCGAATCCACCGTGGCGGCTTCCAACCATGCAGAGTTTTGATTCCGACGGCGTGCGCATCGCCTTTATCGACGTGCCGGCCGTCGGCGGGTCCGGCGCACCGGTCCTGCTGATCCACGGCTTCGCTTCGAATCACGCGGTCAACTGGGTCAACACGCTCTGGGTCAAGACGCTGACCGAAGCCGGCTATCGCGTGATCGCGCTCGACAATCGCGGCCACGGCCAGAGCGAGAAACTCTACGAGCCCGAAGCCTACGGCACCGACATCATGGCGAGCGACGCGCTCAACCTGCTCGACCATCTCGGAATCAGCCAAGCCGACGTGATGGGCTATTCGATGGGTGCGCGAATCGGGGCCGTGCTAGCGCTCGACCATCCCGAGCGCGTCCGTTCGCTGATGATCGGCGGGCTCGGGCAGAGCCTGATTGACGGCAAGGGGCTGCCGCCGGACGTCGCGCAGGCGCTTGAAGCCCCGCCCGGCACGCCGGCGCCCAGCGCGGCCGCCGCCACCTTCCGCACTTTCGCCGAGCAGACCAAGAGCGACCTGCGCGCGCTCGCGGCCTGCGTGCGCTGCTCGCGCCAGACCCTGTCTCGCGCCGAGCTGTCAGCCTTGGAAACGCCTACGCTGATCGTGACCGGCGAGAAGGACACGATCTCGGGCTCCGGACCCGCCCTTGCTGCCGCGATGCCGGATGCCAAGGCCGTGGTGCTGCCGAACCGCGATCACTCGACCGCGGTCGGCGACAAGGGGCATCGCGCCGCGGTGCTGGATTTTTTGGGGCTGCGGCAGTAACGCTAGACGCGTTATATTGCCGGTGGGCTCTAATTCTATCGAGGCCGAAAATTGGGATTCGCAAATTTTGAGGTTAAGTTTTTTTCGCTTCGGATGAGGGTGCGGATCAATCATCTTTCTCGAAGTTATTTACGAAGACGGCTTGCCATTGTTTGTGGTGCGTCGTATATAATGCTGTAGAGTCGATTTTCTTGACAAGGATATTGAATAAATCACATGAGCGGGCGGAAATATGAAATTTTTAGATTTGTATTATGTGTATCGTTTCTTAGTTTATATATTGCTGTGCCTGCGGCTTCGGCGCCACGAGTCGTTACGAGGGGTGCCAAGATAGTCGCAATTACTGGACTTTCCACGGACGTAGACTGCTTCCCAGCTAAGATTTCTGGGACCGTCGTTCAACGGAAGTTCGCATCCGATGGGTTATTTCTCAATGGGGTTGTGATCGAAGAAAAATCGGGGACGCGCTCCTTCATCAATGTTGATGAAAGCTATCGACAATCGGACGCTCTCACGGCGAGTAGCGTCAAGAGCGCCCTCGAAATGATGCTCAATGTCGGGAAACACGTTTCCCTCAGCCTAACAGCCTGCGGGGCAGCAGGGCGAATGCTAACCATCGATTCGATTAAACCACGTTGATCGAACGAGCTGATGGAAAGGTGACGCTCAGCTCTTCAGCCGATAGCCGGTCCTGAACATCCAGGTCACCGCGCCGAGACACAGCGCCAGGAACAGGCCGGCCATCCCCATGCTGAGCGCGATGCTGACATCGCCCTTGCCGAAGAAGGCCCAGCGGAAGGCGCTGATCAGATACACGACCGGATTGGCATGGCTGACCGCCCACCAGAACGGCGGCAGCACGTCGATCGAATAGAAGCTGCCCCCCAGGAAGGTCAGGGGCGTGATGATCAGCAGCGGCACGAGCTGGAGCTTCTCGAAGCCGTCGGCCCACAGGCCGATCACGAAGCCGAACAGGCTGAACGTCACCGCCGTCAGGATCAGGAAGAACAGCATCGCGATCGGATGATCGATGCGCAAAGGCACGAGAAAGGCCGCCGTCGCCAGAATGATCAGGGCGATCACGATCGATTTGGTCGCGGCCGCGCCGACATAGCCGAGCACGATGTCGAACGGTGAGACCGGCGCCGACAGCAACTCGTAGATCGTCCCCGAAAAGCGCGGGAAATAGATGCCGAACGAGGCGTTCGCGACGCTCTGGGTGAGCAGCGAGAGCATCATCAGGCCGGGCACGATGAAGGCGCCGTAGGGGACGCCGTCGATGACTTGCGCCTGCTTGCCGATCGCCGCGCCGAACACCACGAAATAGAGCGAGGTCGAGACAACCGGCGCAACGATGCTCTGGAGCGCCGTGCGCCAGAACCGATTCATCTCGAAGCCGTAGATGGCGCGGATCGCGGGCCAGTTCATCGGCACATGCTCGCAATGACGGAAGAGGAGGGAGGGACCGTCACGCCTGCTCCTTCACCAGATCGACGAAGATCTCTTCGAGAGAGGACTGGCTGGTCTGCAGGTCCTGGAAACGGATGCCGGCCGCCGAAAGGTCGGTCAGCAGGCCGGTGATGCCGGTGCGACCGGCCCGGGTATCGTAAGTATAGATCAGTTCCGCGCCGTTGCCGGCGAGCTCCAGCTCATGCTCGGCAAGCGAGGCAGGAACCGCAGGCAGAGGCTCGAGAAGGTGGAGCGTGAGCTGCTTCTTGCCGAGCTTGCGCATCAGCTCGGCCTTCTCCTCGACCAGCACCAATTCGCCCTTGCGGATCACGCCGACCCGGTCGGCCATTTCCTCGGCTTCCTCGATGTAATGCGTGGTGAGGATCACGGTGACGCCGGATTCGCGCAGGCGCCGCACCATCCGCCACATGTCCTGACGCAATTCGACGTCGACGCCCGCCGTCGGCTCGTCGAGGAACAGGATGCGCGGCTCGTGCGAGAGCGCCTTGGCGATCAGCACCCGGCGCTTCATGCCGCCGGACAGGGTCATGATCCTGTTGTCGCGCTTCTCCCAGAGCGAGAGATCGCGCAGCACTTGTTCGATATGGGCCGGGTTCTTGGCGAGGCCGAACAGCCCGCGGCTGAAGCTGACGGTGTTCCAGACCGTCTCGAAGGCATCGGTCGTCAATTCCTGCGGGACGAGGCCGATCAGGCGGCGTGCGGCGCGGTAATCGGTGAGGTTGTCGTGCCCATCGACGCTGACCGTGCCCGTGCTTGCCGTGACGATGCCGCAGACGATGTTGATGAGCGTCGACTTGCCGGCCCCGTTCGGACCGAGCAGCGCGAAAATCTCGCCGCGTGTGATCGTCAGATTGATGTCGCGCAGGGCGACGAGGCCGGAGGCATAGGTCTTCGACAGGTTCGCGATGGTGACGATCGGTTGCATCGCATCTCGCGCGCGAAGGGGTGGGCGACGGTTCGGGGAAGGCGGCGGCTATAGCACGGCCGACGGCGCGGCACAGTCCGGTCGCAGGTTCGGCAGGGTCGGAACCGCTAACAGAGAACGGCGTCTGTGTGCTGGCGCACATCGGTCCCGTGCGGCCACAGGCCGGCTCTGCTTCACGGCCGCAACCAGCGAAAGGCGCGGCGCAACTCGTCGGCGCCGTTCCGCTCGTACCAGCGGCCATGCGACAGGATGATCCGCTCGGGGTTCCAGTCGATCATGGTGCGGATCGCCTCGCGTAGGGCGTCACGCCTTCCGACGAAGCTCGCGCGGATGTCGCGCGGCATCCCGCCATCGGGATCGGCCGCGCCGCCGAGCCGGGTCAGCCAGCGCATGCCGAACCCGAGCTTGTCCGGCTCGAAATTCATCATGAAGTCGGTGAAGACCAGCGTTCGGCTCGGGCGGTGGAAGAACACGATCTCGGTCATGGCCTGCCCGGCGAGCGCCAGCGTGGCAATGGCCCCGTCCCAAGGCTGGCGCGCCTTCGCATCGATCGGGACCGATTCGAAGGCGATGCGTCCTTTCGCCTGTTCGGCGACGCGGGGAGCGAGATGAACCTCTGCTCGGTCGTAGGCGGCCTTCCATTCGGGCAGCCACCAATGGTGCAGACAGTTCGGGGCGACGAGCCAGCGCACGGGCCCGAGGCGATCGACCTCCTGCTTCAAGGCCGGCGTCAGCGGCGTCGGAGAATGGACGAAGAGGCCATCCGGCAGGCGGATCAGCGTCATTCTCGTCGGATAGGGCAGTCGCAGCCCGAGCACGTGGAAGTGGATCAAGGGCCCGTCGACGATGAAGACATCGTCGGTGACAGATTTCAGCGTGTTGAGCGGCGGATAGGTCGGCTCGACCGCCGGCATCGTCTGCCTGCCCTACAGCTTGAAGATCGACCCAGCCGCGCTCAGAGCGGCCTGCTTGGCGGTCTTTGCCGCCTCCAGCCTCTCGATCTCGCTGCGCAGGAGCGCGATGCGCTCCGACAGGTCGTCGATAGAGAGCGAATCGAGCTTCTGGCCGATCTCGTGGGCCACTGCCTTGCGCGGGCGATCATCGTCGTCATGCATGGCGTTGAGGCTCTCCCGACCGGCTGTGGTGGCGGATATGGGCCACGCATTCGTCCCGTCCAGCGATTCCCTATTTGGGCGGCGTGTCAGGTCGGCGCGACCACGATCTCGACGAGGTTGGCTCTGCCCGACTTGATGCCCGCCTCGACGGCCGGCGCGATGTCGGCCGCCTTCTCGACGCGGCGGGCCGGAACGCCCATCGAGGCGGCGAGCGCCGGGAAATCGAGGCGCGGATCGACGAGATCCATCGCGATGAAGCGATTGGCCCGCGCGGATGCGTAGTGCGTCTGCGATTTCATGAACTTCTTCAGGATGTTGTATTCGGTGTTGTTGATCACCACGAAGGTGATCGGCAGCTTCTCGTGCGCCGCGCTCCACAGGGCCTGGGGCGAATACATCGCCGCGCCGTCCCCGACGATGCAGACGACCGGTGCGCGGTCGAGCCCGAGCGAGAAGCCGATCGAGGCCGGCATGCCCCAGCCGAGCACCCCGCCGCGAATCGAGGAATATTGCCGCGTCCAGTTGCTGTGCAGGAAGGTGCGCAGGTGGCCGAGCGTCGCCGGTGCCTCATCGACGATGGCGGTGTCGGCACCGACGGCGCGCTCGATTTCGCGCGCGGCAACCAGCGGGGCGATGCTGGGGTTGGCGAAGGCGGCATCGGCTTGAGCATTCAGCCGGGCGCGGCGCGTGTCGTACTCTTCGGCCGCACTCGCGCGGAACGCGGCGTACTCGCCGGCGCGAGCTTTCAGGCGCGGCGCGAGCAGCGGCATCAGCGCATCGAGCGAGGCGCGGATGTCGCCGACGACCGACAATTCGGTCGAATAGGTGCGCCCGAGATCGCGCACGTCGGCCGAGAGCTGGAAGACGCGCGTACCGGGCGGGACGGCCGGGCCTTCCGTATAGAGCACGGTGATCAGCGACTTTCCGCCGAGCGCGAAGACCGCGTCGTAAGCGGAGAGGATCGCGGCGATCTCGGTCGCCTTGGTCGGCAGGTTGCCGGCCCAGAGCGGATGCGCGGTCGGGAACGGGATATGAGCCGGCCAGGACGAGCCATAAACCGGCGCACCGAAGGCATCGGCGAGCTGCACCGCCTGTTTCGAGGCATTGCTCGAGGCGATCTCGTCGCCCGCGATGAGAGCGAGCCGGCCCGGCGCGATGCCGGCGAGCTTTTCCGCGAGGATGTCGAGCGAGCCGGCGACCGCGCGGCTGTCGATCACCGAGACCTCGCCGATCTCGGCCGCGCTCATCTGCTCCATCACATCCATCGGGAAGGACAGGAAGACCGGGCCGGAGGGCGCGGCGTTGCAATCGTGAAAGGCGCGCCGCACCAGGATCGGGATCTGATCGGCATGGGTGACCTCGCGCGCCCATTTCACGATCGGATCGGCGATGCTGACGAGGTCGCCGAAGAGCAGCGGATCGGTGAGGATATGCCGCGAATCCTGCTGTCCTGCCGTCACCAGGAGCGGCGTGCCGGAAATGCTCGCATTGATGAGATTGCCGTAACCGTGGCCGAGGCCGCCGGCCGTGTGCAGGTTGAGGAAGCCTGGCCGCCCCGCCGCCTGGGCATAGCCGTCGGCCATTGCCACCGCACTCGCCTCCTGCAAGGCGAGAACGTACGAAATGTCGCTCGCCTCGGTCAGCGCATCGATCAGAGGAAGCTCAGTCGTGCCGGGATTGCCGAAGATGTAGCGCACGCCCTCCGAGCGCAGCACGTCCATGAGCAGATCGGCGCCGCGGCGATTTTTTCCAAATGCGTCGAGTGTCGCGATCGTCATGGACAAGACCTCGGACTCGGCCGCACGACGCCCAATTGCAGCCTGTGGCGTTCGACGCTTCGACGCTGGGCGGGATATCGACCGGTGGGTGCGATTGCGGAACGTCTTTCGGTCAACGTTCGGCGCCGTTCGATGGTCGCTTGGCTGGCGAATATTGATGACGATGCCGATGAATGGCAGCGCGCGGCCCGATGGCAATCCCCGCTGGACACTCACTGATCGAGAGCGAGAGACCGTCTGAATTCGTCGAACGTCATCGGCCTGGGAGGCGCAGAGGAGGGAGAGATAGAGGGCGGCCTTAGAGGCTTGCTTGCGCCCTTCACGATCTCTCCGAATTGTTCGCCGCATCGGCCGCCGCAGGCTTCGACGACCCAGCGGCCGTCGCGGTCCCACGCCGCAAGCGCCGATCCCGCTTTTCCTTCGAACAGGATCGGGAATGACGAGTTTCGATCTCCCCACAAGTTCTGCCCGACATCATTGAACAAGACCGCTCGGCCTGCCTGGAGGATCAGTTCAGGTTCGATCGCCAGATCGGAGACCCGGGTGATCATCGTCATGCAGAATTCCTGGTCGCAGCCAGTCTCGATCCGGAGAATCAGGATGCGGTGATTCCGCCAGCCGGCATCGTCGATGATCCTGGCATTGGCCAGGCCCTCGTTGGCCTCGTTTGGGCGAACGATCCGAAGCAGCTCGGCAGTTCGTTCCTTCAATTCCTGCGGCAACGGATCATCGATGAGCCTGACGCTGGCCTGCCCCTGGACAGCGCTCGACGAGACGATGGTCGCGATTGCCGCGAACGCTAGTCGAAACCAGCGCATGTCGCCTCCTCCAGAGCTTGCCGACCGAGAATGGCGGCAAGAAAAAAGCCGCCCGAAGGCGGCTTCATTCTGCGAGGTTCGTCGCGGACGCTTCAAGCGCGAAGGCGGCTCTTGACCTCGCCGAGGCTCGACTTGAGCAGATCCTGCGCGGCTGCGCCCTGATACTGGTCGCGCAGCAGCGTCTCGGAGACCTTCACAGCGGCGTCCGCTGCGGCGGAACGCACCATCGCGGCGGCCTGAGTCTCGGCCTGGGCGATCTTCTGCTCGGCTGATTTCGTGCGGCGGGCGATGAATTCCTCGAGGCGGGTACGGCCCTCCTGGGCGGTGCGTTCGGCCTCTTCGCGCGCATTGGCGACGATGGTCTCGGCTTCCTTCTCGGCGGCATCGCGCCGTCTCTTGTATTCGGCGAGCAGTTTGGCCGCCTCCTCGCGCAGGCGGCGCGCCTCGTCGAGTTCGTGGCGCACGCGATTGCCACGGCTGTCGAGGCCCTTGGTCATCGCGCCGAAGGCGCCGGACTTCCACACCAGCCCCACGAAGATGAGGAAGGCGACGAGGACCCAGAATTCCGCGGTCAGCAACATGATCGTCTCAAGCCTTCGGCAAAATCGGGCAGGTCGTCAGTTAGGCTTCAAAGCGCTGAGCGCCCTGTCGATCGCAGCCGGGTCGGGCGTCTTGCCGGTCAGGCGCTCGACGATGGAGGCGGCCGTCTCGCCGGCAATGGCGCGTACGTTGCCCATCGCTTCGGCCGTGCGCTTGGTGATCGTGGCGTCGGACGCGGCGAGCCGCTCGTTCAACTCGGCCTCCTGCGCCTTGCGGCGTGCCTCGGCTTCGGCGGTGAGTGTGTTGCGAGCTTCCTGGACGATGGTATTCGCCTTGGCCTGCGCTTCGCGCAAAGCCTGCTCGTAAGCCTCGCCGGCCTTGTCGGCCTCGAGCTTCATCGCATGCGCTTCGTCGAGATCCTTCGAAAGACGCTGCGCGCGATCGTGAAGAATCGCCTCGATGCGCGGCAGCGCGATCTTGGACATGAGGTAGTAGAGCAGCCCGAAGGAGATCGCGAGCCAGATCACCTGCGAGAGAAAGGTGTGGCTCTCGAAGGGCGGGAAGCCCGTCTTATGCTCGGCAGGATGCTCGGTGCCGGTATGCGTCTCGGCGGAATGGTCGGATGCCATGATCGAATCCGGTAGCGGACACGGGAGGCGCTCGCTCTCAAGCGATGCGAGCGCCCAAGCCTGACCCGCGCGACGCGAGCCGTCCGCCCCCGCTTCTTGGGGGCGGCGTTCCTTCGGACGCGGTTAGACCGCGAACAGGAGCAGCAGCGCGATCAGGAGCGAGAAGATGCCGAGCGCTTCCGTCAGCGCGAAGCCGAGCAGCAGGGTGGCGCGCTGGCCATCGGCAGCAGCCGGGTTTCGAAGAGCGCCGGCGAGGAACTGGCCAAAGAGATTGCCGAGGCCGATACCCGCGCCCGCCATGCCAATGCAGGCCAGACCAGCACCGAGATACTTGTAAGCGACGGGATCCATGGAGAGCTCCTGATGTCTCGTATTCTTTGCGAGGGAGGGTGGCCTGAAACGCTCAGTGGCCGGGGTGAAGCGCGTCGTTGAGGTAGAGTCCCGCCAGCGTCGCGAAAACGTAAGCCTGCAGGGCCGCCACCAGAAACTCGAGCGCGGTGAGCGCGATGGCGAGGAAGAGCGGCAGAGGCGAGAGCACGGCCCAGGCGCCTGCGAGCAGAAGCTGCGCGACGAAGCCGGCGAAGATCTTCAGCGCCATGTGGCCGGCCAGCACGTTCGCGAAGAGACGGACGCTGTGGCTGATCGGCCGGGAAATGAAGGAAATGATCTCGATCGGCACCAGGAGGCCGAGCAAGGGGGCCGGCACGCCCGAGGGCACGAACAGGCCGAAGAAATGCATGCCGTGCGTCTTCACGCCGTAGATGATGACCACGAAGAAGACGAGCAGGGCGAGCGCCGCCGTAACGATGAGATGGCTGGTAACGGCGAAGCCGTACGGGATCATCCCGAGCATGTTCAGTACGAAGACGAACATGAACAGCGAGAACACGAACGGCAGGAAACGCTTGCCGGAATCACCGGTCGATTGGCGGAGCGTATCCGCCATGAATTCGTAGAAGATCTCGGCCACCGACTGTGTCCGGCCCGGGATGACGGACCGCTTGGAGGTTGCGACGATGGTGAGCAGGGCGATGACGCCGACGGCGATGAACATGTAGAGCGCCGACTGCGTGAAGGCGATCTCTTGATTGCCGATATGCCCCAGCGAGACGAGCGGAGTGAGCACGAACTGGTGCATCGGATCCGTGGCCGCCATGCCAGTCCCATCCCCCCAATATTTTGCGCCGGATCAGCGCATGTACAGATTGTCGCGCCACGCCATACACGATGTTGCCCGAGTCTCAAGGCCCTTCGTGCGTCTCACGCCTCATCCTGGCCTTTTTTCCGAGACGGTCGCTCGATGAAGCCGCTCGACCGCATCACGTTGTAGAGGCCCGCGGCCAAGCCGAGCATGAGGAAGGCCATCAGCCCCCAGGGTTTGGTGCCGGCAACATAATCGAACAGGAAGCCGAGCCCGCCGCCGACGACGACGCCGGCGATGAATTCGGAGGATAGCCGCATTGCTTGGCCGAGCGGGGAAACGCGCCCCTCGGACGACGTCGAATCGGCGACAGAATCGGGCTTGCTCTCGGCGCGGCGGTGCTCCAGCCGGGTCTCGAGATCGCGCAGCCTTGCGGAGAGATCGTCGTCCGAGGACCGGTTTCCCGGTCCGTTCCGGTTCTGCGCGTCGTTGCCGCTCACGGCATCACCCTTACGGAAGAACCCTCGGGAACCGATCGGTCGCGCCGGTCAGATGTTGGCCGGCATCAAGCTCCGAGGATCGGCTTGATGACCTTTTCCATTTCGTCGATCGACATCGCACCGCTGAACTTCTGGCCGTTGATGAAGAAGGTCGGCGTCGATTCGACCTTCAGGGCATCGAGCGCGCGCGCCTTGACGCCGTTGATCGCGCTATAGACCTTCTGGTCCTTGAGGCACTCGTCGAATTTCTCCTTCGAGAAGCCTGCCTGGCGCAGCATCTGCTCGAGCGCTTCGATGGGCGATGTCGGCCTCTGCACGAAGGCCCAGGCGCGCTGCTGATCGAAGAGCAGATCGGTGATCGGATAATATTTCTCGTTGCCGTCGCAGCGCGCCAGCATGAAAGCGGCCGTGGCGAGCGGATCGAGCGGGAATTCCCGCAAGGTGAAGCGTACCTTGCCGGTGTCGATGTAGCGCTCCTTGAGGAGCGGCCAGGTCTCCGAATGGAAATGCGCGCAATGGGTGCAGGTCATCGAGGCATATTCGATGATCGTCACCTTGGCATCGGCCGGTCCGAGCCAGACATCGCCGAGCGGACCGGGCTGCAGCAGGGCCGCCGTGTCGACGGATTGCGCGAGCGCCGAAACGGAAAGCCTGGGAAGCAGGATCGCCGCCCCGATGGCGAGGCCGGCGCCTTTCACGACATCGCGCCGCGTGATGGTGGCACTTATGGTCATCGCCTGAACGGGCTCCGCTCGAAGGTCATTTGCCTGACGAAAATGCGGTAGATCTCGTTGCCCGCAATGGCAAGCCGGCCGCGCGATCCTGCCGCATGGCCCCGTCAGCGGCCTTTCGCTTCCGAGCCGAGCACGGCGAGGCCGAGCCGGTCGAGCGCATCGCGTAAGGGTTCCGTCGCGATCGGCGCCACCGCCTTGGCGACCGCCTCACGCGATTGCGGATCGATGCTGCGTGCCGAGACCCGGCGCAGTCCGCTCTGTAGGCGCCCTTGCTTCAGGACGATGCGGCCGATGCAGGCCCAGCCGTAATGCGCGTTGACGCGCTGGATCACGACAGGTGTGAGATGCTGCAATTCGAGCGCGAAGGCGCCCTCGACCCGCACCACGAGCGTGCCGGGCTCTGTGCGCGCTGCGGGGTCGCGCCGAGGCCGGCGCGGCCATTCGAGCTTCACCGGCTGGCAGTAGCGCGCGAGTTGCGCCCCGACGATCTCGGGCCAGGCCGCGAGAATGTCGGCCGAGGCGAAGCCCTGCGCGGCGAAGGCCGGGCCGATGCAATCCTCGATCAGCTCGGCGAGCGGTTTCGGGCGGGCCATGGGCGATCCGGGTGCCAGCAGGCGAGCGCCTGCCGACGCATGCTACCATATTGCTGGGCGCGGAGCCGGCGGTTCGCCTGCTACAATTCGAGGATCGGCTTGAAGCCGCCATAGATCATGCGCTTGCCATCGAAGGGCATCGCCGACATGTCGTGCTTGAGCCGCGGGTCTTCCATCACCTTCGCGTTGATGACATCGCGCGCCTCGCGCGATTCGTAGAGGATCCAGGAAAAGGCAACGACTTCGTCCTCCTTGGCCTGCACCGCGCGCGGGAACGAGGTGAGTTCGCCATAGGGGACGTCATCGGCGATGCATTCGACGAAGGCGAGCGCGCCGTGTTCCTTCCAGATCTCGCCCGCCTTCTGGGCGAATTGCCGGTAGGCCTCGATTTTGTCTTTCGGCACCGGAACTACGAAACCGTCGACATAGGACATCGGACACTCCCTGCTCTGCATGGCCAGAGGACGCGCCTGGAGCGACGATCCCGACATCTCCGCGTCGAAATCCTCTCAACCTCCGGCCGGATACGTTTGGCTTCGGCCGCAGGCGCTTGGACGGGCGGTGCCATGCCGCTATCCAGCCTGCCATGCCCGCGCCCGCCGCGTCCTCCCCGCAAGCCTCCGATCTGCTGGTCTGGTACGACCGGCATCGGCGCGTCCTGCCGTGGCGAGCGCTGCCCGGCGAGAGGCCGGACCCGTATCGGGTCTGGCTGTCGGAGATCATGCTGCAGCAGACGACGATCGCTGCCGTCCGCCCCTACTACGAAAAATTCCTGATGCTGTTCCCGGATGTGCGCGCTTTGGCGGCAGCATCCGAGGAAGCCGTGATGACCGCTTGGGCCGGGCTCGGCTATTATTCGCGGGCGCGCAACCTCCATGCCTGTGCAAAGGCTGTGGCCCAAGCGGGCGCATTCCCCGATACCGAAGAGGGTCTGCGCAAGCTGCCGGGCATCGGCGCCTATACGGCCGGCGCGATCGCGGCCATCGCCTTCGATCGGCGGACGGCCGCCGTCGACGGCAATGTCGAGCGCGTCGTCAGCCGCCTCTATGCGGTGGAGACGCCGCTTCCCGCCGCACGCTCGTCGATCCGCACGCTGACGCAAGACCTCGTACCGGAGAAGCGGCCCGGTGATTTCGCGCAAGCCCTGATGGATCTCGGCGCGACGATCTGCACGCCCCGTCGCCCGGCCTGCGCGCTCTGCCCCTGGATGTCTCCCTGCCGGGCCCGCGCCGAGGGCCTGCAGGAGACGTTTCCGCGAAAGCTCCGCAAGGAGAAAGGGGGCCTGCGGCGCGGCGCGGCCTTCGTCGCCCTGCGCGCCGGAGACGAGGCCGTTCTGCTGCGAACGCGCCCCGCGTCAGGATTGCTCGGCGCGATGGCCGAGCCGCCGACCAGCGACTGGGCGAGCGATTACGACCCGGCCAAGGGCCTGCTCGATGCCCCGCTCGAAGCGCGCTGGAAACGTCTGCCCGGCCTCGTCCGGCACGTCTTCACGCATTTCCCGCTGGAGCTGACCGTGTTTTTCGCCCGCGTCGCAGCCGGGACGGCGGCCCCGCAGGACATGCGCTTCACGCCGCGCGGTGCGCTCGCGGAAGAGCCGCTGCCCGGCGTGATGCGGAAAGTTCTCGCCCATGCGCTCGCGGCGCCAGCCGCACCGATCGAATCGCAGGTCCCGTCCGAACCCGATCTCGCTGCCCCCACTGAGCAGCCGCGGCGGCGCGGACCGCTTCCGAAGCCGCCATCAGCCGCGCGCTCGAACCTCGCCCGCATCGACAAGAAGCCGCCGAAGGCGACGCGGAAGCGGTGAGGGACAAAGGTCGCATCAGAACAGCGACAATTGCGGAGAATCCCGCGACGGCACCCCGAACAGCTCGCTCGTCTGGCGGACACGTTCCTCGGGAAAGCCGAGCCGCAGTTTGGCCAGCCGGAAGCGCTGCGCGATCAGCTCGGCATAGGGTCCCTTGCCGACCATGCGCATGCCGAAGCGGGAATCGTAGGCCTTGCCGCCGCGCGCATGGGTCAGCAGCGACAGGATATGGCGCTTCCGGCCGGGATAATGTTCGGACAGCCAGTCGCCGAGGAGCGCGTCGAGTTCGTGCGGCAGGCGCAGCAGCACATAGCCCGCTTCTCGGGCGCCGTTCTCGCGCGCCGCAGCCAGGATCGCCTCGATCTCGTGATCGTTGAGCGCGGGAATGATCGGTGCGGCAAGGACTGTGACCGGCACGCCGACCTCGCTCAGGCCCCGGATCGCCGCGAGCCGCTTCTGCGGATGGGGCGCGCGCGGCTCCATCTGGCGGGCGAGGGCGGCATCGAGCGTCGTGACCGAGATCGCCACCTTGACGAGATTCTGTTTCGCCATCGGTGCGAGAATGTCGGAATCGCGTAACACGAGGTTTGATTTCGTGACGATGCCGACAGGATGGCGGAAGCGCGCCAGCACCTCGAGAATGCCGCGCGTGATCGCATGGCTCCGCTCGATCGGCTGGTAGGGGTCGGTCGCCGTCCCGAGCGCGATGGTGCGCGGGCTGTATCCGGGCGCCGACAATTCCCGCTCGAGCAATTGCGCGGCGTCGGGCTTGGCAAAGAGCTTGGTTTCGAAATCGAGGCCGGGCGAGAGCCCGACATAGGCGTGGTTCGGCCGGGCGAAGCAATAGATGCAGCCATGCTCGCAGCCGCGATACGGATTGATCGCGCGGTCGAACCCGATATCCGGCGAGCTGTTGCGGGTGATGATGGAGCGGGCGCGCTCGAGCACGACCTCCGTGCGCCGGCGCGGCACCTCGTCCTCGGCCGGCCAGCCATCGTCGAATGTCTCGTAATGCGCGCGCTCGAAACGGCCGTCCGGGTTGACGCCCGCCCCACGCCCGCGACGCGAAGCGGCGTCCGCGCGGCTTCCGTCGACGCGGCGGGCCGTCTCGGCCGGGTCCGGCTTTCGGGTCGTCATCCCCTGCCATCCGCTCGAATCGAGAAGAACATAAAGCGAACAAACACAGAGGTCGATGCACATATTTCGTGCATCGCGGCGAATCCCGTGGCAAAGGCCGCGTCCAAAGCTCCGCTCAACCGCAGAGCGGGTTTGCACATAGGAAAAATGCGCTAAGGGGCCGGATGATTTCCGGCCTGATCTTCGTGGCCCGACCTGCCGAAATGGAGGCAGTCGACTGCCTCGCCGACACCTTGAGCGCGCTCGTGGCGGGCGTGGCGGCGGGGCTCGTCGCGGATGCCGTCATCGTCTCGGCAGGCACCAGCGATGCGGTCAGCGCCCTGGCCGAAGAATCCGGCGCCACGCTGGTGCTCCGTCAGCGCAATGCGAGCCCCTGGCATCTCGGAGCCAAGGCCGCGCGCCGCGACTGGGTGCTGTGTCTCAAGGCCGGCGACATCCCGCGGGAAGGCTGGATCAGGATCCTGGAGCGCTTCGTCGAAACGGTCCGGCCCGACGTCGCGCTCGCGCGTCTGCGCCGGCTCGATGCCGGCCTGCCGGCCCGCCTTGCCGCCCGCAGCGAAAGGGTGATCGGGGTGCGGACACCGCGAGCAGGCGACCTGGTGCGCCGGGACCGGCTCCTGAATGCCGGCATCTTCACGCCGCGCCTCGCGCCGCGTCACCTCGCCGCCCGGCTCGACCGTTCGTGAGCGCGGATCGGCAGAGGCCTCCGGCGGTCCGGCCCATGATGCTCGGTTCAGGTCCGATGTTCAGTTGGACGAACGCCCTCGCAGTTCCAGCGGGAAGCTGAGCTCGGTAGAGCCGTCGAGGCTGAGCAATCCCGCCGGCGGCGGCTTGAACGGCGCGGCCGCTCTGACCGCCTGGAGGGCGCGCTCGTCGAGCGAAGCCGTGCCGGACCCTTGCTCGATGGCAACATCCTCTAGGGAGCCATCCGACGCGACCCGGACACGGATCGTAACGACACCGCGCTGAGCCCGAGTACCTGCCGCACGCCGATCGGCCTCGCTGATCTTGGAGACGACCAGCGAAACCCAGTCCTTCTCGCGCGAATCGACCCGAGCCTGAACAGCCGATGAGAAGACCAGCACGGTCAGACCGGCCGCGGCCAGCAGGGCTGCGCTACGGAAACGCTTCACGATGTGCTCCGGAGGTGGATTTTGCGATCGCCGCATCATCGGCAACGAGGCGAAAATGCTGGCCGTTCCGCCGACGGGACGACGCAGCGGGCAATTCGGGCCGAATCGTCGCAATCGACCCATAACCTCGCCCGAACGCAGGTCGACGAACGTCTGCTGAGCCGGCAAATTACAACAACACTTCTTTCAGATCGTGATCGTCGCGCCCCGGCGCAGGTGCTCGTCGAGACGCGGCAGGATCTCCACGAAATTGCAGGGGCGGTGGCGATAGTCGAGCTGCGCGGCGAGAATGCCGTCCCATGCATCCCTGCAGGCGCCGGGCGAGCCGGGCAGCACGAAGATGTAGGTCGCCCGCGCGACGCCGGCCGTTGCCCGCGATTGCAGGGTCGAGGTGCCGATCTTGTCGTAGGAGATGCGATGGAACACCGCCGAAAAACCGTCCATCCGCTTTTCGAAAAGCGGTTCGAGCGCTTCGGGCGTGACGTCGCGCCCGGTGAAGCCGGTGCCGCCCGTGGTGATGACGACATCGATTCCGGGATCGCGGATCCAGGCCTCGACCTTCGCGCGGATCGCCGCGATCTCGTCCGGCACGATCGCCCGGATCGCGAGCTGGTGCCCGGCCTCGGTCAGGCGCTCGACCAGCGTATCGCCGGAGCGGTCGTCGGTGGGCGTTCGGGTATCGGAAACCGTCAGAACGGCGATCGACAGCGGGATGAAGCGGCGATCTGAAGCGGGATCGGACATGGAGCGTCTTTCGGAAGGGCGCGTTGTGAATTGGTGCTTGGCACCGATATGGGTCGAGACGCGCGGGATGTCTGCGCCGGCGTTCAACCCTCGCCATCGAACGCAATCTGCCGGCCCGATGGTTCGGGCCAATCATTGGGAGAGCATGATGCCTGTCGACGTGAAATACCGCACCACCGCAACGGCAACCGGCGGCCGCGACGGCACTGCGCGCACCGAGGATGGCAGCTTCGAGGTCAAACTCGCGACCCCGAAGGAACTCGGCGGTGCGGGCGGCGCCGGCAACAATCCGGAGCAGCTTTTCGCGGCCGGCTACTCGGCCTGTTTCCTCGGCGCCATGAAGGCGGTCGCCCCCTCGCTGAAGCTTCGGGTGCCGAACGATGCGAGCGTGACGGCGACTGTCGGCATCGGTCCGCGCTCGGAGGGCGGTTTCGGCATCACGGCCGATCTCGTCGTCAAGCTGCCGGGGCTCGATCGCGCCGATGCCGAGCGCCTCGTCGCGAGCGCGCATCAGATCTGTCCCTATTCGAACGCGACCCGCGGCAATGTCGATGTCGGGCTCGAAGTCGCCTGAGCCGAACTCAGTCCGCCCGGGAATGCTCGGGCGGACTTTCGTCCCGATAGATCGTCAAGCGAGGCGTTACGAGGTCGGGCAGGGGCTCCCGCCGGGCAGGACGGTCTCGACGTAGCTGTTCGCGCCGACGCCCCTGACTGGCCAGGTGATCGACTTGCTGAAGGTCAGATTGCTCAGGAAGGGGAAGAAGTTCAGGATCGGCACGTAGTGGAAATTCACCTCGGCCTGGACATAGCGGGCGCCTTCGGTTGCCTCCGCGGTCGCGGGGTCGCCGAGCACGCTGCCCGGTGCGTAGGCCGAGGCGTTGCGCGCGACGCTGGAGCAGACCTTGGCGACCAGCGCACCGCCCTGCTTGTAGACACCGACGGCCGTGAGGATGACGCCGGCTGCCGACGTGTCGGTGGGGTAGGTCACCGCATTGCCGGCGGCGTAGACGTCGCTGACGTCGGAGATGCTGCCGCGCGAGATCAGGTCGGCCATCGTGCGAACCGAGCGGAATAGGGCCTGGCTGGTCCCGTAAGCGCGCGGAATCTCGATGATGCCGAATAGGATCACGATCAGAATCGGCGCGACGAAGGCGAATTCGGTCGCTGCCATCCCGGATCTGTCGGCCAGGAAGCGCGGTCTCTTCGCGTGCTGGGGGCGATCGCTCGACATGGTCAGCAACCTCCGGAGCTGTAGGGTTCGGCGCGGAACACCGCCGTCGCGACCACGAGTTGGCCGCCCGAGGCGACCTTGGGCGCCAGCGAGATCAGCGAAAAGAAGCGCGGCACGACGGCCGCCGCCCGGACGGTCACGATGTCGTTTCCGGTGGGGCACTGGAACGTATTGCCGAAACTCGGCGAGACGTCGCCGGTCGAGGAATCGTAGGGGTTGTTCGTCGAGCGGCTGCCGAAATTCGTCGACGTCGTGACCTCGACGAGCAGGTTCGCGCAGGTGATGTAGACGACCCCGTTGCAGATCAGGGTCTTCAGCCGATCGGCCGGAAGCGAGCTGTTGGCGCCTTCCTGGAACTGGCCGGTAAAGATCTGCCGTGCCGCACGGTCGAGCCCGTCATTGAGGCTCTGCTGGGCGAGCGTGACCAGCCCCGCCTCGAACACGGCCATGAGCAGGAAGAGGAAGGGGGCGCCCACCAGCCCGAACTCGACCGCGGTGGCCCCGGACGCGTTCGCGAGGATCGAGGTGGAACCGCCGCGTCTCCGTCTTCGGAGACCGGCATTGAACGCCGCGAGAATGCCCGCCATTGCCGCCTCCTCAGGAGCAGAACTTCCAGGAACGGGAGACCCGGCTTCCTGAAATGGTCATGCACGATCAACAGTTTAGAGAGCGTTTCCGTAATCCGGGAACGCGGATTTCTAGCGCGACAGGCGCAGTTCGCTGAGCTGGGTGCCGATCGACTTGAAGACGCCGGCGAGCCCCGAGGAATCGGCCACGTCGTAGAACATCGACGGGTTGCTGGCGCAGTTCTTCAAGAGGTCGCTGGTGCCCTCGGTGACCTCGACGCGGATCGTGAAGATGTCGATGCCGGCATTCTTCATGTTGGTGCAGAGGGTCGAGAGGCGCCCGTCGAGAGCCGCGGTCCGCGCATCGGTGCTCGAAGTCACGGAGGAGATGCCGATGCGTCCCTCCCAAATGTAACCGATACCGGAATAGTTCGAGCCGTTGCTGCTATTGATCATCTTGTTGTTGTTCAGGCCGTCCGTCATCAGTACGACGTATTTGTGCGTCGTCTTGTCTGAATAGGGCACGCCGCTGACGAGCGGCGAATTCGGCGAAATCGCATGCCAGCCCCAGATTAGGCCCATCGGGATGTTGGTTTCCCCGCCGACCGTCATGTTGGCGATCGCGGTGGTGAGCGTCGCTTGCTGGTTCGTCAGAGGCGTGATCGCCTGGAGACCGCACCCCCAATTGGGCCCGCGCTTGTAACCGCTCGAGCTCGACGAGGACGTATTCCAGGATGCGCTGGTGTATTTGGAGAGGAGTGCCTGACGCTCGCGGTTGGTCGCGCTGCTGCTCGCGCCGGTATCGACCAGATAGTTGTTCGAGGTGCTGGTATCGGTATCCGACTCGTCCGGCGCGAAGGCCGGCACGAACAGCGTATCCGGGGTGCCGGACGAGGCCGGAACGTCGGTGACGTCGTACGGCATGGGGCGGGTTTCCACGCAACCAGCCCACGGTACGTTCAGGGTCGCGAAGAGCGAGAACCGATTGGCCGGCGCGCTGAACAACTCGGAATGGTAGGAGGCGAGACCGTTCTGGTCGAGCCAGCTTGCCCCGATATTGCCGGCGCCGACATTCACCGTGTTCGAGAACGGCACGATCGACATCTTGACGCTGTTGGGCTTGGAGGGATCGGCTTGGCTGAACAGGTCCTGGATGAGTTGCGTCGCGGCCGATTTCAGGTTGGCAATTTTCGCGCCCTTCATCGAGCCGGTATTGTCGAGCACCAGCGCGATCTCCATGTTCGTCGCCCCGCGCCGGGCTATGCTGACGATGTGGATCGGCAGGCTCTGGAAGCCCGCGATGCGCGTCAGAGTCGTCGGGGTCGTGCCGGTGACGGTGACGGTGATGCTGTCGCCGCTGCGAGCCATCGAAACCGTCAGACCATTGAGCTGAGAATTGGCGAGCGCGGCAGTGACCTGTTTCGTCGCCCGTGTGCTGAGCTCGCTGTCGCTCAGCGAGGCCGGCAGCTTCGCCAGAGACAAAGTCGTCGCGTCGAGTGCATTCTGGACTTGTGCACGGGTGGCCGAATTCACCCCGTAATCGACGACGATTCCCGCCGTCATCAGCATCGGGATCGCTGTGATCCCGAAGATCATCGCAACGTTGCCACCGGTGTCGCGATACAGCCGGGAGGCGAAACGGAAAACCGGGTTGTGAGCGAGCCTAGTCATGTTCGCTACTTGCCAATAATTTATTAAATTTGTCTTGAACGGATTTCACAACGTACCGCTCTGTAATCGAGCGGCGTGCATCACAGTAATTAAGCAAAAATCTTGGTTACGCCGAGGTTGAAATGATCGCAAAATCTTGATCGAATGATTCGCTTCGACAGAAGCACGGCAGCGGTCCCGGCCACTGCCGGAGGCTCGTCGTGCAGATCATCGGTCCCGTAATTTTGCGCCGGTGGCGTTCCGTTCGAACAGCTTCGCATCAACTCGCTGCCTTTAGAAGGTGAATGCTCGCCAGACCGGCCGGCGCGTGAACGCGCGCATTGAGCCTGGAGACGCGTGGTGTTACCCGCCGCGCAAAGTCACTCAGCAGTTCCGAGCCCGCATGATCCCCCGCTATTCCCGCCCCGCCATGGCCGCGATCTGGTCGCCCGAAACCCGGTTCCGGATCTGGTTCGAGATCGAGGCCCATGCCACATCCGCGCTCGCCGAGATCGGCGTCGTGCCGAAAGAGGCGGCCGACAAGGTCTGGGAGATGGGCGCGACGGCAACCTTCGATGTCGCCCGCATCGACGAGATCGAGGCGGTGACCAAGCACGACGTCATCGCCTTCCTCACGCATCTCGCCGAGATCGTCGGGCCGGAAGCGCGCTTCGTCCACCAGGGCATGACCTCGTCGGACGTGCTCGATACCTGCCTCAACGTGCAGCTGACCCGCGCCGCCGACATCCTGATCGCCGATCTCGATGCGCTGCTCGCCGCCTTGGAGCGCCGGGCCTTCGAGCACAAGCTGACCCCGACCATCGGCCGCTCGCACGGCATCCATGCCGAGCCGGTCACCTTCGGCTTGAAGCTCGCGCAGGCCCATGCCGAATTCGCGCGGGCGAAGGACAGGCTCGTCGCCGCACGAAAGGAGGTCGCGACTTGCGCGATTTCCGGCGCGGTCGGCACCTTCGCCAATATCGATCCGCGCGTGGAGGAATATGTCGCGGACAAGATGGGCCTCGCGCCCGAGCCTGTCTCGACCCAGGTGATCCCGCGCGACCGGCACGCCATGTTCTTCGCAGTGCTCGGCGTGATCGCCTCCTCGATGGAGCGGCTGGCGATCGAGATCCGCCATCTGCAGCGCACCGAAGTGCTCGAGGCGGAAGAATACTTCTCCGAGGGCCAGAAGGGCTCCTCGGCGATGCCGCACAAGCGCAACCCGGTGCTCACCGAGAACATCACGGGTCTTGCGCGCATGGTGAGGGCCTATGCGCTGCCCGCCATGGAGAATGTCGCTCTCTGGCACGAGCGCGACATCTCGCATTCCTCGGTCGAGCGCATGATCGGGCCCGATGCCACCGTCACGCTCGATTTCGCGCTGGCGCGGCTGACGGGCGTCATCGACAAGCTGCTCGTCTACCCCGCCAACATGCAGAAGAATCTCGATAAACTCGGCGGTCTGGTGCATTCGCAGCGCGTGCTGCTGGCGCTGACGCAGGGCGGGGTTTCTCGCGAGGACGCCTATCGCCTGGTTCAGCGCAACGCGATGCCGGTCTGGCGCGGGGAAGGCGACTTCTTGACCCTGCTCAAAGCCGATCCCGAGGTGACAGCGGTGTTGACGCCGGAACAGATCGAGGAGTGTTTCGATCTCGGCTACCACCTCAAGCATGTCGACACGATTTTTCGGCGGGTTTTTGGACGCGCTTGAAACCGTCATACCGGAGCCGCGCAGCGGAACCCGGTATCCAGAGCCGCTCCGCGTGCAAGACAGGACACCTCGGACCCTAATACCCAAGGGAGTTCCCCCGGCTTTGCCGGGGTGGCAGTAGCAGTTTGACGTTTCCTGCGGTGTCCATCGAAGAATTTCTGCCCGTGAGCCGCCAAGCGCACGGAAAGAACTTCAACGATGAACGAGTTTGAGAGTTTAAGTCACACGAAGTGGACGTGCAAATATCACGTCGTCTTCATCCCGAAGGGTCGTCGGAAAGTGCTCTATGGGACGCTTCGGCCGAATCTGGGCGAGGTGTTCCGCGCGCTGGCGCGGCAGAAGGAATGCCGGATCGAGGAAGGGCACCTCCTTGCCGATCATGTGCACATGATGATCGCCATCCCACCCAAATACGCTGTCTCCCATGTGGTCGGTTACATCAAGGGTAAGAGCGCCATCCATCTCGCGCGGGTTTATGGCGAACGGAGGCGCAATTTCGTCGGGCAGCACTTCTGGGCCAGAGGCTACTTCGTCTCGACAGTGGGTCGCGACGAAACTGTGATCCGTGCCTACATCCAGCAACAGGAGCAGGAAGACGCGCGGCTGGAGCAATTGAACCTGTGGCGCTGACGGCCACCATCAGGTGGCCCAATCCTGTGGGACCGCGTCAGCGATCCCCATAAGCCGCCTTGGGCGGCCCAAACCATAAAGCCCCCGGCTTTGCCGGGGGATACTTACTGGGTCCCGGGTTCGCCTGCGGGGCCCTGGGATGACTTTGTGGCCGAGCGCGGGTCCGTGGATTCCACGCATGGACGCTCGCGCCGTCGTTCCATAGGTCCTGAGTTCCAGCGCCACCGAGCGTACCGGGGCATGAGCGCAGCGTTCACGTCGACAGAAGGCGACTCGGCCGGCTTCGGCATCGGGGCGCTGCTCTTCGTCGCGATGCTGCTGTTCTACTTCATCACCGTCAGTCCTTTCGTCGACTTGACGGCGGCCGCGAGCATCGACCCGGCGGCGGACAAATCCAATACGCTCAACCAGATCGTCTTCCTCGGCCTCACCCTGGCGCTGTGGCTCTTCGCCTTCTTTTCGCCGACCCGCGGCGAGGTCGCGCAGCCGCGTCTGTTGCTCGCGATCATCGTCACCTGGTTCGTCGCCGGCTCGATCCTGTCGGCCTATCCGGATCTGGCGATCAAACGCGTAGTGCTCGCCTTCCTGACCTGCGTGAATGCCGGCATCATGCTGGTGCTGCCGCGCTCCGAGCGGCAATTCGTCCGGCTGGTCGCCTTCTGCAGCCTCCTCACTTTGGGCCTTGCCTATTACGGCGTGATGTTCCGGCCGGATCTCGCGATTCACCAATTCGCCGAGCCACGCGAACCGATGAATGCCGGGCTCTGGCGCGGCCATTTCGCGCATAAGAACGCAGCCTCGGTGGCGATGGTGCTGCTGAGCTTCTTTGGCCTCTATGCCTTCCGCAGCGGCCTGCGGCTCGTGGGCGCGACGATCCTCGTGCTCGCCGTGGTGTTTTTGTCCAATGCCGGAGGCAAGACCGCCTCCGCCGCCCTGCCGGCGACGCTCATCGCGACCTGGATCTTCGAGCGCTCGCCGCTCCTGCGGCTGCCGCTCGTCTGCGGCGGCATTCTCGCGATCAATGCGCTCACCCTCGGAAGCGCGACCTCCGAAACCCTGCGCGAGATCGTGGAGGCAATCGGCATCGACCCGACCTTCACCAGCCGCGCCGACATCTGGCGGCTCGGCGCAGAGGCTTCGCTCGATCACCCGCTGACCGGCTACGGCTTCCAACTGTTCTGGCAGACCGACGAGATGGTCTATCGGGCCGGCAGCAGCCCCGAAAACTGGGCCTACGCCGCCTTCAACGGGCACAACGCCTATCTCGACACCGCGCTGACCACCGGCTTCATCGGGCTGGTTTTGACGCTGACCTGGATTGTCGTTCTGCCGTTGCGCGATGCCGCGCATATCGGGACCGGCCCGCGCGGCCGCGCCTTGACCGGTCTCTATCTCAACGTCTGGCTCTACGGCCTGTTCACCGCCTGTTTCGAAAGCATCTTCTTCAATTCCGGCTCCTTGATCTGGTTCGGCATGGTGATGGCGATCTCCGGGCTGCGCCTGCAGCGGCGCGCCGCGCTGGTCGGGCAATCGAGTGGGCTGGAGGATGGCGCGGCGCGCCGGCCCGGTACGCTCGCCGAGATCGCGGCGGCGCTTCATGGCTGGGGCGAAGCGCGGCGCGCGCGACGCCTTGCCGCGCAAGCGGAGGGCGGGCGGCGCTGAGGCCCTGCGAGCCCATGCGCAGAGCCGGCATTCGCGCTAGACAGAGCATTCTACACGCTTCCTGCTACGGATGGGCGTGGAACAATCAGGATTTCGAACGTCAGAATTTCGAGCGGGTTCAGAACGCATGGGGCGCATCGTCTACGTAAACGGAGAATTCCTGCCACTCGAGCGGGCGCAGGTGCCGGTGATGGATCGCGGCTTCCTGTTCGCGGACGGCATCTACGAAGTCTGCGCGGTGCTCGGCGGGCGGCTCGTCGACAATGCGGGCCATCTCGCGCGGCTCGATCGCTCGCTTGCGGAAATCGACATCCGCAACCCGCACTCGACCGAGGATTGGACGCGGATCGAGCGCGAGCTCGTCACCCGTAACGAACTCGGCGAGGGCCTCGTCTACATGCAGGTCACCCGCGGCGTCGCCGAGCGGGATTTCTCCTATCCTGCGGCGGACACGCCTCCGACCGTCGTCGCCTTCACCCAGGCGAAAAGGATTAGCGGCAACCCGCTCGCCGAGCGCGGCGCGAGCGTCGTCACCGTGCCGGACCTTCGCTGGAAGCGGCGCGACATCAAGTCGATCGCTCTTCTGGCGCAGGTGCTCGCCAAGCAGCAGGCCAGCGCGGCCGGCGCGGCCGAGGCCTTCATGGTCGAGGACGGGCTCATCACCGAGGGCTCGTCCTCGACGGCCTTCATCGTCACGCGCGAGGGCGCCATCGTGACGCGCCCGCTCTCGACCGCGATCCTCGCCGGCATCACCCGCGCTTCTTTGTTGGCGCTCGCGGCCGAGGCGGAACTGCGGATCGAGGAGCGGCCGATCCGCGTCGAGGAGGCCTATGGAGCGGCCGAGGCCTTCTACACCAGCGCCTCGACCTTCGTGATGCCGGTGGTGTCGATCGACGGTCGCCAAGTCGGCGACGGCAGGCCCGGGCCGCTGACCCGGCGCCTGCGTGCGCTCTATCTCGCCTTTGCCGAGGCGGAAGCCTGAAGCGGCAATCGGAACGGTTCCACGCATCGGCCTGTTCCCCTCGATACACATCCAAGAGGAGAACGACGATGCGCCCCTGCGTGATGGCCTTGGCCGGCAGCGCCGCGCTCCTTGCCGCGAGCGTGGCATTGGCTCAGGATCCGAGCGTCCCTCAGCGTGGCCAGGACGCCGATCCGAAGCTGCCGCCGCCGAGCGAACAGATTCCGGAGAAGGTCCGGCCCAGCGACGGCACGACAGATGGCCCGTCCCTGAGCGAAAAACTCGAGAAGTCGGACGGCGTCATAAAGCCGCCCTCCGGAGTCGATCCGGAGATCAAGACGATCCCGCCCGATCCCGATACGAATTCGATGCCGATCATCAAGCCGCCCGGCGACGCGAAATAGGCACACTCCTCTGCGGAGCGCGCCGGATGCGTGCCGCAGGCTGTGGTCGGGCGGGAGGCCTCGCTTGACCTGCCTGCCCGGATCGCCCAAGACCGGCTGCCTATGCCCCGGCCGCGAAGCCGGGGTTTTCGCGTGTGGCAGCACGACTTGACGCCACGACTTACCGTCACGACCCAGCGGCGATGGGCTCGCCGCGTGACGTCGGGAACAGGCTGAGAACCGTATGGCGAACGTCGTCGTCGTCGGCGCCCAATGGGGCGACGAAGGAAAGGGCAAGATCGTCGACTGGCTCTCCGAGCAGGCCGACATCGTCGTGCGCTTCCAGGGCGGTCACAATGCCGGCCATACTTTGGTCGTCGGCAACAACGTCTACAAGCTCTCGCTGCTGCCCTCGGGCGTCGTGCGTGAGGGAACGCTCGGCGTCATCGGCAACGGCGTCGTGCTCGATCCCTATGCGCTGGTTTCCGAGATCGACCGGCTCGCCGCCCAGGGCGTGTCGATCTCGCGCAGGAACCTGCGGGTGGCCGACAACGCCACGCTGATCCTGTCGCTGCATCGCGAACTCGATGCGCTGCGCGAGGACGGTGCCGAGGGCACCAAGATCGGCACGACGAAGCGCGGCATCGGCCCGGCCTACGAGGACAAGGTTGGCCGTCGGGCGATCCGGCTGATGGATCTGTCCGATCTCGCCGGCCTGCCGGAGAAGATCGCGCGGCTCCTCGCCCACCACAACGCCCTGCGCCGGGGTTTCGGACTGCCGGAATTCTCAAGCCAAGCCATTTATGACGAACTCGCGAGCATCGCCGATCGGGTGCTGCCCTATCAGGATACGGTCTGGCGCCTGCTCGACGATGCGCGCCGCGCTGGCAAGCGCATCCTGTTCGAGGGCGCACAGGGCGCGCTGCTCGATGTCGATCACGGCACCTATCCCTTCGTGACCTCGTCCAATACCGTCGCCGGCCAGGCGGCGACCGGCTCCGGCCTCGGGCCGCGCGCGATCGGCTACGTGCTCGGCATCGCCAAGGCCTATACGACCCGCGTCGGCGAGGGCCCGTTCCCGACCGAATTGCACGACGAAATTGGTCAGCGCATCGGCGAGCGCGGCCATGAATTCGGCACCGTCACCGGGCGCCAGCGCCGCTGCGGCTGGTTCGACGCCTGCCTCGTGCGCCAGACCGTGCGCACCTCCGGCATCGACGGCATCGCGCTGACCAAGCTCGACGTGCTCGACGGTTTCGACGAAATCCGCATATGCACCGCCTACGAACTCGACGGACAAAGGCTCGACCATCTGCCGGCGAGCCAGGGCGCGCAGCAGCGCGCCGTACCCGTCTACGAGACGTTTTCGGGCTGGTCCGGGACCAGTGCCGGCGCCCGCTCATGGAGTGACCTGCCGGCCCAGGCGATCAAATACGTGCGCCGGATCGAGGAGTTGATCGGCGCGCCCGTCGCACTGCTCTCGACCTCGCCGGAGCGCGACGACACCATCCTGATGCACAACCCCTTCGAGGATTGAGGCGCGAGGGGCCGATCGAGGCACGATGGCCGACTATTACCCCCTGCTGGCACGCGCGCTCGATGCGCTGCCGGACCGCTCCCCCGCCCTGCGCAGGGCGGTCTACGATCGTGCGCGCAATGCGCTGATCGGTCAGTTGAGGTCTCTCGAGCCGCCGCTTCCCGAGGCCGCCATCGAAACCGAGCGGGAGGCGCTCGATGCGGCGATCGCCAAGCTCGAAGCGGCCTACGGCACGCCGCTCACCCCACCAGCTTCGGTGCCGCCCGCGTCCATGCCAGTCGCAGCGCCGCCTCCGGCCGAACCGACAGGCCTGCCTCCGGCCGTCGCACCGCCTGCCAAGCCGCAACCGCCGAAGCCTCAGCCGACCAAGCAGCCACCTGTCGAGCCACCGGTCGCCAAGCAGCCGCCCGCCAAGCCGGAGCCGGCTAAGCCGGAGCCCGCCAAGCCGGAGCCCTCCAAGGCGCCACCCGCTGCACCGCCTCCGCCGGTTGCTCCGCCTGCGCGCGAAGCTCCGCCTCTGCCATCCGCGCCGGTCGATCTCGGCCCTCCGCCCCCACCACCTGCGCCGGATTCCGCCGAGGCTCTGCCCGAGCCGGGGCCGCCGGTCGACTTCGTCCCCTTCGTGCCGCCGCCACGGAAGGCGAAGTCGGTTCCGGAGCCCGAGCAGGCGAAACCGGAAGAGCCGGATTCCATAACCGGCGAGCCCGCTCCCGAGGCGCCGCCGGCAGCAAACCCGGCCGAGGCAACGAACGGACGTCAGCGCCCGCGCATCGACGTCAAGGCGCCGCGCGCCGAGCGCTCGCGTCTCCTGCGCAACCTGCTCGTCTTCGGCATTCTCGCGGTGGTCATCGGGCTCATCGCCGTGGCCGCGTATTTCCTGCGCGACAAGCCGTCCGAGCTGCCGCGAGGCGGCGAGGCGGAGAGCGAGTCGATCGGACCGGTGCCGGAATCGAAGCTGTCGGACCGCGTCGGCGGCGAGCGCCTGCCCGAAACGCTGCGCAGTCCGCCCCCTGCTTCGACGTCTCAGCCGGATGTGGCAGTCGCCCAGCGCGCCGTGATCGTCGAGGAGAATCTCGCCGACCCGAAAGCCGTGCCGCCGACCAAGACCGGCCGGGTGCTCTGGCGGCTCGATACCGCCAGCGGCGAGCAGGGCCAGCCGCTTCAAAGCGTGATCCGGGCCGATATCGACTATCCCGAGATCGGCCTCGGCCTGGTCATGACGATCCGCAAGAACCTCGATTCGACTCTGCCGGCCTCGCACACGATCGAGCTCGCCTTTTCGAACAAGGATGCGGACGGGAAGCGCATCGTCCAGGATATCGGGCTGCTCCAGCTCAAGGATGACGAACGCGGGCGCGGCGCGCCCGTTTCAGGCCTGCCCGTGCGGGTGGCCGAAAACGTCTTCCTGATCGGGTTGTCGAACCTTCCCAACGACATCGTGCGCAACACCGAGATGCTGCGCAATCGCGAATGGTTCGACATCGCGGTCCAATACAAGCCCGGCCCGCGCGCGATCCTCGCTTTCGAGAAGGGCGCGGTGGGGCGTCAGGTCATCGAGAGCGCATTCGAGCAATGGCGCTGAGGGACGACTGATACGGTTTCCGACTGAATCAGTCGGAAATCATATCACCAAGCCCGTGCGGCGATTGAGCAAAGTGAAATCCGCTTGCGAAGCAATCAATCGGATTTCGTATGAGATTCTGTCTCGGTTGGTTGGCGGATTCGCTTCTCGTCAATCGAATCCGACAGGTGGTCGGCTAGAGCATCGTCCCGGATATCGTATCCAGGCCGTTGCTCCAGGCTATGATGTTGCATCGGCTTTTCCGAAAGCCGGCGTCCACTTTTCGGGCCGATGCACTGGGCCGGACGATTTCTGTTGTTGCAGCCTATCGGCGGCTCGCCGGTTTGGTGCCGTCCTGCCACATTGCGCTCCAGCGTGGCCACCGATGGCTGCCTTGGGGGGAACGAAATCATGACGACGTCGCGTTGGGCCATCGGTTGCCTCGTCACGGGTCTGGCACTCGGGGCCGGGCTCGCGCAGGCCGAAGCAGGCTGCCGTCCGGGAGGACGGCGATCATTGAATTCGAACGTCCCGACCAAGATCACCTTCGTCAACGCATCGGGGATGTATCGCTCGCTGGAATGGATCGATTTCAAAGGCCTTACGAAGGGGTATGGCGGGCTCAATCCGGGTGAGAGCAAGTCGATCGACACGTTCGTGACGCATCCCTGGCTGATCACCGACGGACCCGGCAATTGCATACAGATCGTGATGCCGCAGCCGGGCAGTTCGGTCGTGCGCCTCACCGACCCGGGAAAGCCGGGACGCGGCGAGTGAAGGCCTGTTCGCGTGGCTCAGACGCCCTTCGTGAGACAGATGATTGCATCCTGGCGAAGCCGGTACCAGCCGGGCCGAGTGATGCCGGCAGGGCAGTGCCAACCTGACGTGACCAAGGCTCGCTCAACGCCAGGTCGGGCCGGAAGCCGGCCTGACCGCGCGCGATGCTGGTCCCGGCAACGCGTAGTCCTGCAGAACCGATTTGCCGGCGAAGATGCCGATCCGGTTCGGGTCGTAGCCCTTCGTGCTTCGTGCCGGCAGGGTAGGGGTTGCTGAAGCCGGGCGCTGGCTGCCTCCGGCCGCTGCCTTGCGATCATATTCGTTCCAAGCCTCACGGTGAGCCTGGAAATCGCGCCTGGACGCGAATATGCCGAGCGCGATGAGCGCGATCATGATTCCCTGACCGATCTTGATCGTGCGCCGCGCGCTCGGGCTCAGGCCGAAGATGTTCTCCTTCGCATCGGAATCGACGCGCTGGATCAGTTCGCGCGGCCGCGCGGACATCTGCACGATCGTCTGCCACTGCGACCGAAACTGGCTCTGATCGGGCAGGGGAATTCTTGCATGGCGCGCGAGGATCGCGATGCGCTCGGTGATCGTCGGATGGGTGGCGAGTGCCCCACGCTCGCACCATCGATCATCATCGCGTCGGATTGAGGTTCGATCCAGGCGACATGGCTGCGGCCGTCGATCTTGCGAAGCGCGGAGATCAGCGCCTCGGGCGCATGCGTCAGCCGCACTGCCTCGGCATCGGCGATGAATTCGCGCGAGGACGCGATCAGCAGGCGCGAGACCCGCGCGGGCGTCATCGCGACATGGCCAATGAGGCCGGTGATCAGGCTGAGAAACAGATGGGGTGAAAGCACTACACCGAAGAGGGCGCTCTTCCAGTCGGTGATGCGCAGAATGTTCCTGCGCTGGACCTGAAGCAGCGTATCCATC
>JBGAFL010000040.1:0-50353 GCA_044227265.1 Methylobacterium sp. | reverse complement strand
CATCATGCCGAAGATCGCGGCATCTTCGCGCGCGGCGCGATCCGCGCGGCGCAATGGGCGCTCGACAAGCCGCCGGGCTTCTACAGCATGGATGACGTGTTGGGGTTATGAGGCCACCGCGAGTGGCAGACCATGATCGCGCAGGCGCAGCTCGGCGGCCAGCGCTGCAGCTGGCGAGAAGGCCTCGGGACATTCGAGTACGAGATATTCGAACAGGTGCTGGTGCAGGTTCACCTCGACGAGATGATGGAAGCCTGCCGACGGCTTCTTACCGACGACGATGTCCTCGACCGTCTTGGTGACGCCGACCCGTTTGACTTTCTGGCGCGTGCGCGAAGCGAGAACGGTCTTGCCGCGCTGCTGCTTCCGGGACTGTTCCAAGGCTTCGATGATTTCCCAGAAGCGCAGTTCGATACGCAACGACACGCGGCCACTCCCTCTTCGGATGAACCGATACGAGTGTGATTGCTGCAACTTGAGAATGCGCGACCTCGAAGCTGAAAATTCGCTGCATACGTGCATTTTCAGCTGACGAAGTCCGCGGCGCGCCAAAGTCGGCGCCGCAGTTCAGCCTGGCGGCTTGGGGCTTGGCGCGGGCTCTGCTAGGAGCCGCGCGAACGGCCCAGATCGCCGCAAGCCGGCGCGCTACGGGCCGGTTTCGTCATGTCCGGAGACAGATTGCCCATGGAGCGCCAGCTCGTCCTCGCTCGCCACGGTCAGAGCGAGTGCGCGCGCTGGTCATGGTGCTCGACGGTCTCAACTCCAAGACCATCGCCAGCCTCGAGATCGCGACCGGCATCCCGCTGGTCTATCGGCTCAACGCCGATACCACGGTCGATTCCAAGACGATCCTCGACAAGGACATCGACCACGACGCCTGAATCCGCGCTTCCCGCCGGCGCTGTCGCGCTGGCGCCCGGCCTGATCCATGTCCCGTCCTATCTCGACGGCGCGGCGCGGCATGCGCTTGCGAAAGCCATTGCCGTTAGTCTCGATACGGCGCCCCCATTCACGCCGCGGATGCCGCGAACCGGAAAGCCGTTTTCGGTGCGGATGTCGAATTGCGGAGATCTCGGCTGGGTCTCCGATATCGCTGGCTACCGCTATCAGGCGACGCATCCGCAGACCGGTGCGCGCTGGCCCGCGATTCCGCCTATCGTGCTCGAGACTTGGAAGGCGCTCGCCGGATACGAGGCGCCGCTTCAGGCCTGCCTGATCAATCTCTACGAGGCCGGCGCCCGTATGGGGCTGCACCAGGATCGCGACGAGGAGGATTTCGCCGCGCCCGTCCTGTCCCTCTCGCTCGGCGCGACCGCCCTGTTCCGCTATGGCGGCCCGCGGCGCTCGGACCCGACGCGATCGGTGAGGCTCGCTTCCGGCGATGCGTTGGTGATGGGCGGGACGGCGCGCCTGATCCATCACGGAATCGACCGCCTGATCCCGATGGAATCCGGCCTGTTCGCGCCGGCGGGTCGTGACGGCGATCTCGGCCCCTTGGCGCGGTTCCTCGGGCCTGGCGGGCGTTGCAACCTGACTTTGCGCAGAGTGACGTATCCGAAAGCGCTTGAGGCCGGTGCTTGACAGCGGCGCGCGGCGGGCTGAGGCATCGGACACCAATCCGGGCCCTCGGCCGGGCCCCCGGAGATTTGTCGCGATGTTGCTGCGTAACCCCATCCGCCGTTTTGCCGCCTCCGGCCTGCTCGTGATGGGGCTCGCCTTGAGCGCGGCAGCGGCCAAGGCTGCCGACATCGTCTATCCGCCGAGTTCCCGCTTCGGCTTCGAGCCATTGCGCGACATGGTGCTCTCCAAGCGCTTCACCGGCTTCGAGCGGCCCGACGGTAGGGCGATCGTCACCATCGTCGAATTGCCGGGCGGCGCCTTCGCGGAGGTGGAGCAGGGATTCACCGAAGAGAGCCTGAAGGGCCAGGGTTTCACGCTGCAGAAGCGCGAGCAGGTCAAGGTCAACGATGGCAATGATGCCATCCTCTATACGGGCGAATTGCCGGTGCCGGAGGCAGCCGCCCCAATGGTCGCCGGGCCGACGGTGCGCAAGTGGATTTTGCTGGTCAACGCGCCTGACGTCACCGGCATCGTCATCGCGCAGCTCGCTCCGGGCGCGGAGCCCGAGGAGGCGATGCGCACGATGCTCACAGGGCTTCGCATCCGCCCGGCCTTGACACTCGACGAGCAGGTCGATGCGCTGCCCTTCCGCATCGGGTCCCTGGGGAGCTTCCGCGCCGTCCGGGTCCTCGCGGGCAATTCGGTGCTGCTGACCAACGGACCGAAAGACCAGATCGTCAATCTGGAACAGCCGGTCCTGGTGATTGCCCAGGCTGTACAGCAGCCGCCCGGCGCCGATCAGCGCGCGGCCTTCGCCCGTGCCGCGCTCTATTCGAACCAGACGATGAAGGATTTCATCATCGAGCGCGCCCAGAATTACCGGCAGAATGGGGTCGACTGGAACGAGATGGTGGCGCGCGCAGTCGACATCCCGACCAACCTGCCGGTGGTGGTGTCGCAGACGATCCGCTTCAATCCCGACGGCTACCTGCGGGCCCTCGGCGTGGTACGTGCCGAACAGCGCGACGAAACGCTGTCGGCCTTCCGCGACGTGGTGGATAGCGTGCAGATCAAGTGAGGTTCGCGCCGGCGTCGGCCCGAAACCGGCTCATACATCCGAGTCTAGTGGTACTGTCGAGCGCCCCAAGCCCGCTTTGATAGCCTGGGCGATCTCGTCCATGAAGAGGCGTGTCTTGGTCGGTACCAGCCGGCCGGGCGGCAGCATGGCGTAGACGCCGCCGGCATTCCTGCCGCCCCAGCCAGGCAGAACCTCGACGAGCGTTCCGGCCCGCAGAGCGGGACCGGCCAGCCAATCGGCGGTGAATGTGATGCCTGCGCCCCCGATCGCCGCCTCGATCAGCACCTCCGAATGGTCGGCGATGAGCGCGCAGGTCGGGCGCATCGTATGGCGCTTGCCGTCCTTCATCAGCGGCCAATCGGGCCACGCGGCATAGCCGGTAAAACCGAGGCAGGCATGCTGCGCCAGATCGGCTGGCGACGAGGGAGTGCCGCGCGCAGCGAGATAGGACGGCGCTGCGACCAGCAGGGTGCGATACGCGGCGAGTTTGCGCGTCGTGAGCGAACTGTCGCGCGGCGGCCCGGCGGCGATCCGGATGGCGAGGTCGAACCCTTCTGCCACGACGTCCACGAAACGGTCCGCCATGCGCAAATCGACCCGGATTTGCGGATAACGCTCGAGGAATCCCGGCAGCATCGGCGCGATCCATTGCCTGCCGAACGAAAGGGGAAGCGACACTCGCACGAGGCCTTGCGGGCTGGCGGCGTGGTCGCTCGCCTCCCGGTTGGCGCTCGCCAACTCGTCGAGCAGCGCGCCTATCCGGCGGCAATAGAGGGCGCCCACCTCCGTCAGCGCGATCCGCCGTGTGGTGCGGGACAGCAGGCGGATTCCGAGGCGCTGTTCGAGTTGGCTCACCCGGCGCGACAGCACGGAGGCGTCGCGGCCGAGACTCCTCGCGGCGGCGGAGAAGCTGCCGGCTTCCACGACCGTGACGAAGGCCGCCAGTTCCTCAAGGCCACCGAGCTCAGCTATTTCCTGCGATATTTGCACGAGTCAAATGCACCTTCGCCTGATTAATCTCAGTTCGTGCAGGACCTATCTTGGCGTCTTCACGACGTCGAGGAGATTGACACATGAAAACGTTTCTCAGCATCGGCTCAGGCCCTGGCATGGGGCTCGCAACCGCAGAGCGGTTCGCGCGCGAGGGCTTTCGCGTCATCTTGAGCGCCCGCAGGGGCGACAGCGCGCAGGAACTGGCAGCTCAACTCACGGAGACGGGCTACGAGGCACAGGCCCGCGTGGTCGATGCAGGTGATCCGCGATGCGCAAGGCGACGCTAGCCGAGCAACCGCGCGACACGTTCAATACCGACCTTGCCGTGAATATCGGCGGCGCAATGGCCGCCGTGCAGGCTGCCGCGCCCCACATGATCGGACGCGGTTCAGGCTCCGTCCTGCTGACGGGCGGGGGCTTTGCGCTGCATCCGCATCCCGACTACCTGTCGCTGAGCATCGGCAAGGCCGGCATCCGCGCGTTGGCTCAGGGGCTGTTCGGGACGTTCGAAGAGAAGGGCGTTCACGTCGCCACGGTGACGGTCCTCGGCTTCGTCACCAACGCCGCGGATGCCAAAGCGGTGGCCGAGCACTTCTGGCAACTCCACAGCCAGCCGGGGGGCTCGTGGGAGATCGAGGCGACGTACACGCCGGTCGGCTGACGTGCCGGCGCGATCGGTATCGTTCCAACCGCAGAGCGGTTCGCGCGCGAGGGCTTTCGCGTCATCTTGAGCGCCCGCAGGGGCGACAGCGCGCAGGAACTGGCAGCTCAACTCACGGAGACGGGCTACGAGGCACAGGCCCGCGTGGTCGATGCAGGTGATCCGACAAGCGTTGCGGCGCTGGTCTCCGAGGTGGAGAGCACATTCGGCGGGATCGACGTGCTGCATTACAACGCGGCCGCGATGCGCAAGGCGACGCTAGCCGAGCAACCGCGCAATACGTTTAATACCGACCTTGCCGTGAATATCGGCGGCGCGATGGCCGCTGTGCAGGCCGCTGCGCCTCGGATGACCGAACGCGGTTCAGGCTCCGTCCTGCTGACGGGCGGGGGCTTTGCGCTGCATCCGCATCCCGACTACCTGTCGCTGAGCATCGGCAAGGCCGGAATCCGCGCGCTGGCTCAGGGGCTGTTCGGGACGTTCGAAGAGAAGGGCGTTCACGTCGCCACGGTGACGGTCCTCGGCTTCGTCACCAACGCTGCGGATGCCAAAGCGGTGGCCGAGCACTTCTGGCAACTCCACAGCCAGCCGAGCGGCTCGTGGGAGGTCGAGGCGACCTACACTCCGGTCGGCTGACGGGCCGGCGCGATCGGTATCGTTCCGGCGGATGGTTCCCGCACAAACAGGGCCATTCCGCACCGAAGTTGCGAGCGCTCCGCCGCTTCCGTGAATATCCCGGTAGCTTGCCCCGCCACCCGTCTGGGAGGCGAGGCGTACCTCTATGGGACTCAGGCCCGCGTCTGCGTCACCGCCAGGTCCGGCTTGTGGTTCAGCGTCTGGAACACCACGCAATAGCGCTCGGTCAGCTTGAGGAGCTGGTCGAGCTTTTCCTGCGGCGCATCGGTATCGAGCGAAAAGTTCAGCCGGATCGCGCGAAAGCCGACCGGGGCCGTCTTGTCGACGCCGAGCGTGCCGCGGAAATCGAGATCGCCCTCGGCGCTGACCGTGCCGGCGCGAAGCGGAATTTCGAGCGCGGTCGCCACCGCCTTCACCGTTACGCCGGCGCAGGCGACGAGAGCTTCGAGCAGCATGTCGCCGGAGCACAGCTCCATCCCGGAGCCGCCCGTCGCCGGATGAAGGCCCGCCTCGGCAATGGCCCGGCCGGTCTCGACCTTGCAGGCGATCTTGCTCTCATCGAGCGTGCCGCGGGCCTTCAGGGTGATCACAGCCGAGTCGGGATTTTCGCGGTATTGGCCCTTCAGCGGGGCCTGCATCTCGCGCAAAGTCGTGGCGTCCATTGGCGTTCCCTCGGTGTCCTGTTCCTCGCGAGGCGTTAGCCCGTGGAACGCTGCGGGACAATGGGACGAATGTCCCGCCGTCTTCTCAGAACGAACCACCGCCCGCCAGCGCCTCTGGAACGGGCCTGCGCGTGCTCTCGCGCGGGCGCAACGAGCGGTCGAGCGCCGCGAGGATGTTGCGCGAGGCCGCCTCGCTCGCGGGAGAGATGGGGTCGCGCGGGCGCGTCGCACGGATCGCCACCGTCTCGTCGAGCCGGCCCGGCTTAGGGCGCATCACCACCACGCGATCGGCGAGCGCGACCGCCTCACCGACATCGTGTGTGACGATGACGATTGTGGGCCGAACCTCCTCCCAGAGGGCGAGCAAGTGCCGATGCAGGTCCTTTCGCGTGAAAGCATCGAGCGCCGAAAACGGCTCGTCGAGCAGCAGCACCCGAGGGTGAGCTACGAAGGCGCGTGCGATCGCAACGCGCTGCTGCTGACCGCCCGAGAGTTCGCGCGGCCAGCGGTGAGCATGCTCGGACAGACCGACCCGGTCGAGCGCATGTGCGATGCGTTCGTCGCGCTCGCGCCGGCTCAAATCGGCGAGGCCGAACCCGACATTCTCGGCTGCATTGAGCCAGGGCAACAGGCGCGGCTCCTGGAAGGCCAGGCCGACGCCGGGATGGGGGCCCGCAATGGTCTCGCCATCGACCGAGATCATGCCGTGTGTCGGCCGGTCGAGTCCGGCGATCAGGCGCAACAGAGTGGTCTTGCCGCAGCCCGAACCGCCGATCAGCGCGACGATCTCGGCCTTCGGCACAGAGAGATCGATGGCGTCGAGCGCGTGAGTACCGTCGGCATAGGTCTTGGAGAGGGCGGAGATCGTCAGCACTACATCGTCTCCCGCGCCACGTCCTGCCAGCGTACCAGCGGGCTGGTGAGCAGCATGAGCGCCGTATCGGCGAGCTTGCCGACCACGGCGAAGGCGATGATCGCTGCGAGGATCTGGTCGGGCTTGGAGAATTGCTGGCCGTCGACGAGGAGGTAGCCGAGCCCCTCGGAGGCGCCCATCAGTTCGGCTGCGACCACGAACAGGAAGCCGAGGCCGAGCCCTGTGCGCAACGCGACGAGGGTCGCCGGCAGCACGGCGGGCAGCAGGATGCGGCGGGCGAGCGCCAGCTTCGAGAGCCGGAAGATGCGGCCGACCTCGATCAGCTTGCGGTCGACCGAGGCGATGGCGCCGGCAACCCCGACATACACCGGGAAGAAAACCCCGACCGCGATCAGCGCGACCTTCGGCGTTTCCAGGATGCCGAACCACAGGATGAAGAGTGGCACCCAGGCGAGCGAGGGCACGGCGCGCAGGGCCTGCAGGCTCGGATCGACGAGCCAGCGCAGAGCCGGCAGCGTCGCGGTCAAGGCGCCGAGCAGGATGCCGGCCGCGGCCCCGAAGGCGAAGCCGAGCCCGACGCGCACCAGCGTCGCTTCGACATGCATCCAGAGATCGCCCGAGGCGGCGAGCTCCCACAGCGTCGCTCCGACGCGGCTCGGCGCAGGCATCAGCCGGCCCTGCGCCCAGCCGCTGCGCACGGCGATCTCCCAGCCGAGCGCGAGCGCAAGCGGCAGGAGGATGCCGAGCGCGGCACGGCCCCCGTGGCCGAGCCAAGGCCCGTTCCGGCGTTCGGGCCTGGCCTCCGCAGGCGAGGGGCCTTCCGAGGGTGGGGCGATGGAGGCGCTCAAGCGGTCGCGATCGGGAAGGATAGCTGCATCGGGCATCGGGAACGCCCTATAGCACCGACGCCATCAGCGTCGCGCGTCTGCCGCAACGCTGACCAACAAGACGAGACCGGTGATCCTGCCTCGCGCCACCGAGCGCGAGACGAGGCGGTCCACGTTTCGCCTGGGCGTCAGCACCCATACGGCGGGAGTCTACCGCGAAGGCGGCTGAATGGCCTGCCTCCGGCCAAGGCGGGCGTCAGCGGCCCGGCGCCGGGTTGAATTGCGGATCGAGCAAGCCGTCGACCGCAGCCGCGACATCGGTGCCTGCGGGGATCACGCCCGCCTGCTGCAGGGCGAGGCCCGCCGAGCGGATCGACTCGGTCTGGGCCGGCCCGATCGCCGGCTTGGTGAGGTCGGTGCGCTCGAGCTGGCGGGCGATGACCGGGTCGGGCAGCTTCGTGATCGCGACGAGCGCGGCCTTCAGCGCGTCCGGGTTCTTGATCGCGTAGGCACGGGCCTCCTCGTAGGCAGCGATCACGGTGCGGACGAGGTCGGGATGCTCCTTGGCGAAATCCTCGCGCACGTCGAGCACACCCCAGGTATTGGCGGCCGGGTTGCGGTAGAACAGCACGTCATCGTTCTCGATCTCGGCCGCCGCCATCATCGGGTCGAGCCCGGCCCAGGCATCGACGTCGCCGCGATCGAGCGCGGTGCGGCCATCCGCGTGCTGGAGCAGGACAAGCTTGGCGTCCTTCTCGGTCAGACCTGCGCCTTGCAGGGCACGGATCAGGAAGATGTGCGGGTCGGTGCCGCGGGTCACGGCGATGCGCTTGCCCTTGAGGTCGGCGGGCTTGGCGATGCCGGTATCCTTGCGCGTGACGAGCGCAGTCCATTCCGGTTGCGAATAGGCGTAGATCACCTTGACCGGGTTGCCGTTGATCCGTGCGAGCAGGGCGGCCGCGCCTGCAGAGGAGCCGAAATCGATGGCGCCGCCATTGAGGAATTCGAGCGCCTTGTTCGAGCCGAGCGACTGCGTCCAGCGCACCTTGATGCCCTTCGGCTTCAGCGCCTCCTCCAGGAAGCCCTTCTCCTTGAGGACGAGACTGACTGGATTGTAGGTCGCGAAATCGAGCCGGATCTCGGACGGGTCGGCAGCATGCCCGATCTGCGGCGCTACCAGGAGGCCGATCGCGCCCGCGAGCGCTGAGAGGATGGTACGGCGATGGGGCAAGTCGGAACTCCTCGGTCTCGAAGGCTGAGGCTTCGTCGGGGGGCTGCGGAGGACTGCCGGATCGCTAGAAAATCCAGTTCGCTTCGTCAAACGAAAATCCGGCAAAGAGAACAAGTTTTCATCGCTGCAGAAATATCAAAACGTCTATCTACGCCGCAGAGGAGACTGTTCCTGTTTGCGTAACATGCTAACGGGTCGAGCATGTTCGATGCCGCCGTTGCTTTGGAAAAGGTCCTGGAATCGCTGGATAGCGACGTCCGGGAGCCGACGCGGCTGCGTGCACTGCTCGTTCCGGAACTGCGCAAGGTCATTGAGGCCGGCCACAAGGACGCCGAGCGGCTGCTGCTCAAGGAGCGCGATGGTGTCGCCTGTGCTCGCCGCCTGAGCCGGCTCACCGATGCCGTGGTGCGCGCGATCCACGATGCCGTGGTCTGGCGCCTCTATCCGAACGACAATCCCTCGACCGGCGAGCAATATGCAGTGGTCGCGACCGGCGGCTACGGCCGCGGTACGATGGCGCCGGGCTCGGACATCGATCTGCTGTTCCTGCTGCCTTACAAGCAGACCGCCTGGTCGGAGAGCGTCGTCGAGGCGATGCTGTATGTGCTGTGGGATCTGAAGCTCAAGGTCGGGCACGCCACGCGCTCGGTCGAGGAATGCCTGCGCGAGGGCCGTGCGGACATGACGATCCGCACCGCTCTGCTCGAATCCCGCTTCCTGTTCGGCTCGCGCGATCTGTTCGAGGAGATGGTGACGCGCTTCGATACCGAACTCGTCATCGGGACGGCGGCCGAATTCGTCGATGCGAAGCTGCGCGAGCGCGACGGGCGCGTCGCCAAGGCCGGCGCCTCCCGCTACCTCGTCGAGCCGAACGTCAAGGACGGCAAAGGCGGCTTGCGCGACCTCAACACGCTCTTCTGGATCGCGAAATATACCTATCGGGTCCGCGACCAGATCGAACTGGTCCATGCCGGTCTGTTCACGCCCGACGAATACAAGCTGTTCGAGCGCTGCGAGGAATTCCTGTGGCGTGTGCGCTGCCACCTGCATTTCGTCACCGGGCGCTCGGAGGAACGGCTGTCCTTCGGCCTGCAGCCGAAGATCGCCGAGCGGCTCGGCTTCGGCGCGCGCGGCGCGCTGTCGGGCGTCGAGCGCTTCATGAAGGCGTATTTCCTGATCGCCAAGGATGTCGGCGATCTCACCGCGATCGTCTGTGCGGAGCTCGAGGCGCGTCATGCCAAGAAGACGCCGGTTCTCGACCGCTGGATCGGCCGTTTTCGCGACCGTTTCCGCGCCACGGCGATGGAGGCGGAGGATTTTCGCAACGACAATGGCAGGGTGAACCTGCGCGGCGACGATGCCTTCGAGCGCGACCCCGTCAACCTGATCCGGCTGTTCTGGCTCGCGGACCGGCACAACCTGCCGATCCATCCGGACGCGACACGGCTCGCCAATCGCTCGCTCAAGCTGATCAATCGGGCGGTCCGCATCGATCCGGAAGCGAACCGCCTGTTCCTCGACATCCTGACGTCCAAGAACGCGCCGGAGACCATCCTGCGGCAGATGAACGAGGCAGGCGTGCTCGGCCGCTTCATCCCGGATTTCGGGCGCATCGTCGCGATGATGCAGTTCAACATGTATCACCACTTCACGGTGGACGAGCATCTCCTGCGCTCGGTCGGCGTGTTGTCCTCGATCGAGACCGGCCGGCTCGAACGCGAGCATCCGCTGGCATCGCGGCTGATCGACACGATCCAGAACCGGCGCGCGCTCTACGTCGCCGTGCTGCTGCACGACATCGCCAAGGGCCGGCCCGAGGATCACTCGATCGCCGGCGCGGTCATCGCCAAGAAGCTCGGGCCACGCTACGGCCTCAGCCAGGCCGAGACCGAGACCGTGGCTTGGCTGGTCGAGCATCATCTCCTGATGTCGATGACGGCCCAGAGCCGCGACCTCTCGGATTCCCGCACCATCGAGAAATTCGCAGGAATCGTGCAGAGTCTCGAGCGGCTGAAGCTGCTGCTCATCCTCACTGCCGCCGATATCCGCGCGGTCGGCCCAGGCACCTGGACGGCCTGGAAGGGTACGCTGCTGCGCACGCTCTATGACGAGACCGAGGTGGTCCTGTCCGGCGGCCATTCCGAGATCGCCAGAACCGACCGCGTCCGCCTCATCCAGATCGCTCTCCGCGAACGCCTGACAGATTGGAGCGCGGAGGTCTTCGATGCCTATTCCCAGCGCCACGGCCAAGCCTATTGGCTCAAGGTGGACGGCACGCGCCACTTCAAGAATGCGGTCTTCATCAAGTCCATCACTGAAGAGGGCCGCACCAGCGCCACGGCCTGCGAGACCGACGCTTTCCGCGGCGTCACCGAGCTGACCGTCTATGCGCCGGACCATCCACGGCTTCTGTCGATCATCACCGGGGCCTGTGCCGCGGCCGGCGGCAACATCGTCGATGCGCAGATTTTCACGACGATGGACGGGTTCGCGCTCGACGCGATCTACATCTCGCGCGCCTTCGAGCGCGACGAGGACGAATTGCGCCGCGCCCGCCGGATCGCCACCGCGATCGAGCGCGCGCTCAAGGGCGAGATCAAGATCGCCGAGCTCGTCGCCGACCGGCACCCCAAGGAGCCGCCGAAGACCTTCCTGGTGCCACCCGACGTCGCGATCGACAACGCCCTGTCGAGCCGCGAGACCGTGGTCGAGATCACCGGGCTCGACCGGCCGGGCCTGCTCTACGAGCTGACCACCACGCTCAACAGGCTGAACCTCAACATCACCTCCGCCCATATCGCGACCTTCGGCGAGCGGGCGGTCGACGTCTTCTACGTCACCGACCTGACCGGCACCCGCGTGGTCCAGCCCGACCGGATCCAGGCGATCCGCGACGCGGCGATGGAGGTCTTTGCGGGCGATGTCGCGGCACTCCGCGCCGAGGGGCTCGACGCGCTCGTCGACGCCCCGCCGCCGCGCGAGGCCTGATCGCGCCTCCAGAAATCGGCGCAGCCGCCACGGCAATTTGGCCGGGATGAGATTGGTCGAAACTTGATTTCGGGTCGTTCCGGCCTGATATCAGCGCCGTCCCGAACGGCTTTCCCACACAACGAACGGCGATGATGGCAGGCGATACGGAGAACGGCGCGCGGCGCAACGGATCGGGTGCGGCGCAAATCGACGAGGATGTCGGAACGCAGCCGGAGGCGGCCGAGCCGCAGCCGCGGATTGATGCCGAGGCTCTGGCCTCCGCCCTCGCCGAGCGTGACGACATGAAGGACCGTCTGCTGCGCACGCTCGCGGAGATGGAAAACCTGCGCCGCCGCACCGAACGCGAGGTTGCCGACGCGCGCACCTACGCCGTCACCAATTTCGCGCGCGACCTCCTGAATGTCGGCGACAACATGCGGCGCGCGCTCGAAAGCGTCCCGGCCGAGCTGCGGGCCGTGGCCGAGGGTCCGTTCAAGGGCCTGATCGAGGGAATCGAGCTGACCGAGCGCGATTTCCTGAAGACGCTGGAGCGCCACGGCGTGAAGCTGGTCGAGCCGAAGGGCCAGCGCTTCGACCCGAATCTGCATCAGGCGATGTTCGAAGTGCCCGACCCGAGCGTGCCCTCGGGAACCGTGGTGCAGGTTGTCCAGCCGGGCTACGCCATAGGCGAAAGGTTGTTGCGCCCGGCCATGGTCGGAGTCGCGAAAGGCGGCCCGAAGCCAGGTGCGAAGCCGGCGGATGCTGTCTGACCGGCGCTAGCTGGCACCCAGCCGCGACGCCTCGCGGAATGGATGGGCCGGATAGGCGCCGATGATGCGGAATTCCCTGGAAAAATAGCGCAATTCGTCGAAGGCGCGCACCAGAGGCGGGTCGCCGGGATGGCCGTCGACCTCGGCGTAGAATTGCGTCGCCGAGAACTGGCCCTCGACCATGTAGCTCTCGAGCTTGGTCATGTTGACGCCGTTCGTGGCAAAGCCGCCGAGCGCCTTGTAGAGCGCGGCCGGCATGTTGCGCACGCGGAACACGAAGCTCGTCACGCTCGGGCCATCGCCCGGCGCGCTCGGCAGGGGCTTGGGCGAGAACACCACGAAACGCGTGGTGTTGTGGGCCTCGTCCTCGACGTCGTGTTCGAGGATCGAGAGCCCGTAGACATCGGCCGCCAAAGCGGGGGCGAGCGCCGCCCTCGTCGTGTCGCGCACCTCGGCGAGTTCCCGGGCGGCGCCCGCGGTGTCACCGGCGACCACGGCCTTGAGGCCGAGGCGGCGGATGATCCGCCGGCATTGCCCGAGCGCGTGGACATGGCTGTGGACGCTGCGCAGCTCCTCGATTCGGGTGCCCGGCAGCGCCATCAGCTGAAAATGAATCGGCAGGAAATGCTCGGCAATGATGTGCAGGGCCGAGATCGGGATCAGGTGATGGATGTCGGCGACACGCCCCGCGATCGAATTCTCGATCGGGATCATCGCGAGCGCCGCGCGCCCCTCGTTCACGGCCGCGAACGCATCCTCGAAGCTGGCGCAAGGCAGCGAGGCCCAATCGGGATAGGCCTCCGCGCACATGATGTGAGAATTGGCGCCGGGCTCGCCCTGGTAGGCGATCGTCTTGTCGGTCATCGCAGTTCGAGGCTTCAGTTAGGTTGGGCTTCGGCTCAGTTGAGGCGGCGGACCGCCATGAGGGTGCGGGCGCGCTCCAGGTCGGCGGGCGTGTCGACGCCGAGCGGCAGATCGGCGACGATGCTGGCATCGATCCGCATTCCGGCCTCCAGTGCGCGCAGCTGCTCCAGCCGCTCGCGGCGTTCGAGCTCGCCCTGCGGCAGGCCGACGAAGCGGGCAAGCGCCGTGCGGCGATAGGCGTAGAGCCCGATATGGTGGAAGAGCGGACCCTGGCCCCAGGGCGCGCGGGCGCGGCTGAAATAGAGCGCGCGCAGCCGGTTCGGGCCGATTGCGTGGCCGACGAGCTTGACCACGTTCGGATCGTCAGCCTCCTCCATGCGTGTGATCGCGGCACAGAGTGTGGCGATGTCGACCGCCGGATCGTCGAGCGGGCGGATCGCGGCGCCGATAATGGCGGGGTCGATCGTCGGCAGGTCGCCCTGCACGTTGACGATGATGTCGTGGTTGCCTTCCGGATCGATGGTCTCCAGGGCCTCCGCCAGCCTGTCGGTGCCTGAGGGATGATCGGGCCGGGTCAGCACCGCGAGACCGCCGACCGCCTCGACCGCCTCGACGATCATCGGCGTATCGGTCGCCACGACGACGGGGCCGATCGCCGCCTCGACGGCGCGCCGCCAGACATGGACGATCATCGGCTCGCCCGCGATCTCGGCGAGCGGCTTGTTCGGCAGCCGCGTCGCGGCGAGCCGGGCGGGAATGAGAACGAGAGGGTCGGACATCGGCGCGGGTGGCAGCCTCGGTAGAGGCGGGTGCTTAGCAGTGCCTGCGCTGCTTGTCATGACGACTCATGACGGCCTCCTGGCTCGCGCCTCGAGGGCATGCAGTGGTCTTCGGCGCGACACTGCTCTTGCCTGTCCTGCCGCCCGTTCTTGCGGCTGCGGCGACGGGATACCCGCACGGCCATTGTCAATCGCGAGTCCGAACGGTTAAGCAGCCTCGAAGTCTTCCAATGTCCGGGCTCTCGGCTGCTGGGCCTGCCGCGATGCCGAACCCTTTGAGACCCCGCAGGAGCTGTCGAGAATGGAATCTCTCGAGTTCAACAAGATGGCGGGCGCTCTCTTGGGCACTTTGCTCTTCGCCCTCGGCACGAACTTTCTCGCCGAACTGATCTACCACCCCAAGCCCGCCGGGACCGCCGGCTACGCGCTGCCCGAGCCCGTGCCTCACAGCGCTGGAGGCGGTGAGGCCAAGGCTCCCGATGTCGCGCCGATCGCCACGCGTCTGGCGAGCGCAGATGCCGAGAAGGGCAAGGTCGGCACCAAGGCCTGCCAAGCTTGCCACAGCTTCGACAAGGGCGGCCCGAACAAGATGGGTCCCGATCTCTGGGAGATCGTCGAACGGCCGAAGGGCAGCCACGAAGGCTTCGACTATACCGGTGCGATGAAGGCCAAGGGCGGTGCGTGGACCTATGAGGACCTCGATCATTTCCTGACCAAGCCCGGCGATTTCGTGAAGGGCACCAAGATGGCCTTCCAGGGCATCTCCTCGCCCCAGGAGCGCGCGAACGTCATCGCCTATCTGCGCACCCTCTCCGATTCTCCCAAGCCACTGCCGGCTGAGGGCAAGTAGCGGCCGGAGCGGCTCGCAAGGGGTGGCTTGGGCCTGAGTGAAGATCCGGCGATCATCGCGAATTCCAGAACGGCAGCCGTTGAATTTGCGGTGCCGTCCTGGTTTTCACTTCGCAGAAGTCTGCTCTAGAACGCTGCCCGTTCCTCGTGTCGGCCGAGCCGGCCTCAGCCCGGAGACAGCGCAATCGTGACGGGACATCCCGCGATCGAACGTCGACGCTTCCTTGCCGGAGCGCTCGCCCTTGCGACATGGCCGAGCCGGGAGGCTCTCGCCGAGGACGCAGCGAAAGCCGGCGCCGCGCAGACGGCGCCCGGCACCTGGCGGCACGCGCTGACCCTGCTCGGCGAGCCGAAATACAGCCCCGATTTCCAGCATTTCGACTATGCCGATCCGGCCGCGCCGAAGGGCGGTCTGGTACGGCTCGGCGCCCAAGGCGGGTTCGACAATCTCAACTTCATCGTCAACGGGTTGAAGGGCGATCTCGAAGGCGGGATTCCGCAGATCTACGATTCGCTGATGGAGAACGCGCTCGACGAACCGTTCTCCTCCTATGGGCTGATCGCAGAGAGCGTCCGCATCGCCGAGGATGGCCTCTCCGTCACCTATCGGCTGCGCGAGAATGCGCGCTGGCATGACGGCAAGCCGATCACGGTCGAGGACGTGGTCTGGTCCTTTGACATTCTGAAATCCACCAGCCCGTTCTATTCGGCCTATTACCACAGCGTGACCAAGGCCGAGGCGACGGGCGAGCGCGAGGTCACCTTCCGCTTCGAGGAGGCGGGCAACCGCGAATTGCCGCAGGTGCTCGGCGAGCTCCAGGTTCTGCCCAAGCATTGGTGGACGGGCACGGATGCGCAGGGGCGCCAGCGCGACCCGACCGCGACCACGCTGGAGTTGCCGCTCGGCTCCGGACCGTATCGCCTCGCCAAAGTCGATGCCGGGCGTAGCGCCGTCTACGAGCGCGTGGATGAGTATTGGGGCAAGGATCTGCCGGTCAATCGCGGCCGCTACAATTTCGGAACGGTGCGCTACGAGTATTTTCGCGATGGCAGCGTGCTGCTGGAGGCGCTGAAGGGCGATCTCTACGATTTCCGCAACGAGAACGTCGCCCGCAACTGGGCGACAGCCTACGAGAATTTCCCGGCCATCACCGAGGGCCGGCTGATCAAGGAGGCTTTTCCCAGCCGTGGCACCGGCATCATGCAGGCCTTCGTGTTCAACCTGCGCCGCGACAAGTTCAAGGACGAGCGCGTGCGCCGCGCCTTCAACCTCGCCCTGAATTTCGAGGAGATGAACCGGCAGCTCTTCTACGGGCAATACAGTCGGATCGATTCCTATTTCTTCGGTTCGGAGCTTGCGTCCTCTGGACTGCCCGAGGGCAAGGAGCGCGAGATCCTGGAGAGTGTGCGGGACAAGATCCCCGAGAGCGTCTTCACCGCGCCCTATCGCAACCCCGTCAACGATACGCCCGAGGCCGTGCGGGAGAATCTGCGCAAGGCGGTCGGCTTGCTGCGCGAGGCCGGCTACGAGCGCAAGGGCAACCAGTTGGTCTCGAAGACCGGCGAGCCGCTGACGGTCGAGTTCCTGGAATTCCAGAACGTGTTCGAGCGGGTGATTCTGCCCTATGCCGCGCAGCTCAAACTGATCGGCATCGGCTCGAGCGTGCGTGTGATCGACCAGGCGCAATATCAGAACCGCCTGCGTGCCTTCGATTTCGACATCACCACGTCGAGCCGGCCGGAATCGCTCTCGCCCGGCAACGAGCAGCGCGAATATTGGGGCTCGGCCTCGGCGGAACGGCAAGGCTCGCAGAATATCGCAGGGATCCAGAATCCTGCCATCGACGCGCTGATCGAGAAGCTGGTCTATGCCAGTGATCGCGACACGCTGATCGCCACGACGCGCGCGCTCGACCGTGTGCTGCTCGCGCATAACTACGTCGTGCCGCAATGGTCGACCTCGGTCATCCGCACGATCCGCTGGAACCGCTTCTCGCATCCGGCACTGCTGCCGAAATACGGCGCCTCGGGCTTTCCGACGACGTGGTGGTACGACGAGGCGCTCGCCGCCAAGACCGGGGCGCCCCGTTGAGCGGCGGACGTTTTCGCCCGACGCGGCGCGGTCTCGTTCTCAGTGCCAGCGCGCTTGCGGCGAGCACGGGGCTGGGACTGTCCCCGCGTGCCGGCGAGGCCCGCAAAGCGCACGGGCTATCGAGTTTCGGCGAGCTGAAATACCCGGCCGCCTTCCCCTATTTCGACTATGTCGAGCCGCAGGCGCCGCGCGGTGGCCGGTTCTCGGCGCAGCTCACCAACACCTTCGGCAACCAGGCCTTCGATACTTTCGATACGCTCAACCCTTATGTGTTCCGGGGTAACGGCGCGGCCGGCATCAACCTGACCTTCGACAGCCTGATGGTGCGCGCGCTCGACGAGCCCGATGCGCTCTACGGGCTCGTCGCCCGCGCCGTCGAGATCGGCGCGGATGGCCTGACCTACCGCTTCTTCCTGCGGCCGCAGGCCTGTTTCCACGACGGCTCGGTTCTGACCGCGAAGGACGCGGCCTTCTCCCTGACCGTGCTTAAAGACAAGGGCCATCCAACCATCGCGCTGGTTCTGCGCGATCTCGCCGAGGCGAAGGACGAGGACGACACGACGCTTCTCGTGCGTTTCGCGCCCGGTCGCAGCCGCGACCTGCCGCTCGTCGTGGCGCAGTTGCCGATTTTCTCCGCGGCCTCGTTCGAGGGGCGCGATTTCGAGGAGCCGACCCTGCAGGCCCTGCTCGGCTCCGGCGCCTACCGGGTCGGGCGCCTCGATGTCGGCCGCTCGATCGAACTGGACAGGGTCTCGGATTATTGGGCCGCCGACCTTCCGGTGAATATCGGCCAGAACAATTTCGACCAGATCCGCTACGAGTATTTCCGCGATCGCCAGGTCGCCTTCGAAGCCTTCAAGGGCGGCGCTTTCACCTATCGCCAGGAATACACCGCGCGGGTCTGGGCGACAGGCTACGATTTCCCGGCCTTGCGCGAGGAGCGCGTCAAGCGCGAGACCATTCCCGATGCCTCGCCGCCCAATATCCAGGGCTGGTACTTCAACACCCGCCGGGAGGCCTTCAAGGACCCGCGCATTCGCGAGGCGATCGGGCTCTGTTTCGATTTCGAATGGACCAATCGCTCCGCGATGTTCGGGGCCTATACCCGCACGACATCCTTCTTCGAGAAATCCGAGCTGATGGCGAGCGGGCCTCCCTCGGCCGAGGAATTGGTGCTGCTCGAACCTTTGCGAGACAAGGTTCCGGCGGAGGTGTTCGGGGAGCCCTGGAGCCCGCTCGTTTCCGACGGGTCCGGCCAGGACCGCACCCTGCTCAAGCGCGCCTCAGATCTGCTGAAGGAAGCCGGCTGCAAGCGCGAGGGCACGACGCTGCTTCTGCCGACGGGTAAGCCGCTCGAAGTCGAGTTTCTCGATGGCGATTCCGTTTTCGAGCCGATCGTGCAGCCCTTCATCAAGAATCTCGGATTGCTCGGCATCCGCGCCCGTCAGCGCACCGTCGATGCCTCGCAATACCAGGCGCGGCTGCGCGATTTCGATTTCGACATCACCTCGCGCGCGACCGGCGCGGACCCGACGCCAGGGCCTGAGATCCGCGAGACCTATGGTTCGCGTGCCGCCGCGACCAAGGGCTCCAGCAACATTGCCGGTATCAGCGACCCGGCGATCGACGCGATCCTCGACAAGGTCGTCAACGCGGCGTCCCGTGCCGAATTGACAATCGCCTGCCGGGTTCTCGACCGGCTGCTCCGCGCCGGGCGCTACTGGATCCCGATGTGGTATTCCTCGAATTACCGGATCGCGGTCTGGGACGTCTTCGGGCGCCCCGACACGCCGCCGAAATACGGGCTCGGCGTGCCCGGCCTGTGGTGGTTCGACAAGGACAAGGCACGCAAGATCGGGCGGGAGTGAGGAATGCTCGCCTATATCGCCCGCCGCATCGCGCTGATGATTCCGACCATCTTTGGGATCATGCTGATCACCTTCGCGATCATCCAGTTCGCACCCGGCGGCCCGATCGAGCGCGTTCTGGCCCAGTTGCAGGGCCAGCAGGAGGGCTCGCTCTCGCGCATCACCGGAGGGCAGGGCGATCTCGGCGGCGGCGTGACGCGCGGTGGGGCTGAATCCAATTCGAGCTATCGCGGTGCGCAGGGGCTCGACCCGGCCTTCATCAAGAAGCTCGAGGCGCAGTTCGGCTTCGACAAGCCGGCGCCCGAGCGTTTCTTCAAGATGCTCTGGGACTACCTCCGATTCGATTTCGGCAAGAGCTATTTTCGCGATGTGTCCGTGTTGCAGCTAATCAAGGAGAAGCTCCCGGTCTCGATCTCGCTCGGGCTCTGGATGACGCTGATTTCCTATCTGATCTCGATCCCTCTCGGCATCCGCAAGGCGGTCAAGGACGGCTCCAGCTTCGACATCTGGACCTCGAGCGTCGTCATCATCGGCTATGCGATCCCCGGCTTCCTGTTCGGTATCCTGCTGATCATCCTGTTCGCCGGCGGCTCATTCTGGCAGTTCTTCCCGATCCGCGGCCTGACGAGCGAGAACTTCGAATCCCTGAGCCTGTGGGGCAAGGCGCTCGATTACGCCTGGCACCTGGTCTTGCCGCTCGCGGCCCTGGTGCTCGGCGCCTTCGCGACCTCGACTTTGCTCACCAAAAACTCGTTCCTCGACGAGATCCGCAAGCAATACGTGATGACCGCGCGGATGAAGGGCCTGACCGAGCGGCAGGTGCTCTACAATCACGTCTTCCGCAATGCGATGCTGATCGTGATCTCTGGGTTTCCCGGCGCCTTCATCACGGCCTTCTTCACCGGCTCGCTCCTGATCGAGACGATCTTCTCGCTCGATGGCCTCGGGCTGCTCTCGTTCACGGCGATCGTCGGGCGCGATTATCCGATCGTCTTCGCGACGCTCTACATTTTCTCGCTGCTCGGGCTGGTGGTGAACCTGTTGTCGGATCTGATCTACACCTGGATCGATCCGCGCATCGACTTTTCCGCCCGCGCGGCGTGAAGCCTGCTAGGGGTTTTTGGTGATGTCTTCCGACCTCGAATCCTCCCCGTCATCCTGAGGCGCGGCTGCCTCGAAGGAGCCTTCCAGGGATCGCTTTGGTAACTGGAGGCCTCCTTCGAGGCCCGCTGACGCGGGCACCTCAGGATGAGGGAGAGGGTGGGAGTGGCCGGCTCCTACTCCCAACTGCCTTCCCGTGACGTCCTTCGAGCCACTGTGACCACGCTTCCCCTCGTCATTCGCCTGGAGACGCCCGACGACCATGCGGCGATCGATCGTTTGCATGAGCGCGCCTTCGGGCCGGGCCGCTACGCGCGCACGGCCTATCGCCTGCGCGAGGGCGCCAAGCCCTTACCGGATCTCTGCTTCACGGCTTTGGTCGGAACCTATCTCGTAGGCTCGGTGAGGGTCTTTCCAGTCGAGGCCGCCGGTCGCCCGCTCCTGGCGCTAGGCCCCCTGACCGTCGATCCGAGCTTTTCGAGCCGCGGCATCGGCGCCAGTCTGATGACCGCCTCGCTCGAAGCCGCCCGCGCGGCCGGCCATGGACTCATCGTGCTGGTCGGCGATGCGCCCTATTACCGGCGCTTCGGCTTTTCGCCGGTGCCGATGGGGCACCTGAGCCTGCCGGGGCCGGTCGATCCGGGGCGCTTCCTGTGGCTGGAACTGGGTGAGGGCGGGCAATCGGGCATCAGCGGAATCGTCGGCACGCTGCGAGACGGGCGCGCGCACTCCGCTCAATTCCCTCCCCCCTCTGCGGGGGGAGGGTAGAAGGACAGCTACGCGGCCCGCCCCCTGCGCCCTTCGACAAGCCACATCGCCAGCACGGCAGCCGCGAGTGCGGCGAGAGCCCAGAGGCCCAAAGCCAGCGGATAGACTTCGACGCCGAGCACGTTGGCGGAATCGCTCGGGCGGAAGCCGATCCAGTCGGCCCCGCCGAGACGGCCGCCGCGCACGATCTGGAGCCGCGGCACGCTGGTTCCGCCCGAGGCTTCTGCAAGGCGACGGACAGTGCCTCCGCTCCCCTCGGCGACCGCCTTCAGCCGCTCGGTATCGCTGAATACGTCGATGAGTTCGCGTGGATTGGCCGGGCCGACGCTGACGAAGGCGACGAGACCGCCGGAGCGCAGGGTGTGCAGTCCGAGTTGATCCGCCTCGAATGTCGCCGAGAACAGTCCGGGCTCGCTCTGCGTCAGTTCCAGCGTCTTCTCGGCGCCGGTCGGGCCGGTGACGGTCACGGGCTCCGCCGTGTCCTTCATAGTCTGGCGCTCGACGCGGATCTCGCGCCCGCGGCCCGTGGTCTGGGCGCGCAGGGCCTCCTCTTCGAGGCCCGGCTCCTTCATCAGCCAATGGGCGAGGCGGCGCAGCAGGTCGAGATAGGGCCCGCCTTCCTTGTAGCCGCGCGCCCACAGCCAAGCCTGGTCCGACAGCATCAGCGCGACGCGGCCCTTGTCCTCCCGCGAGAGCGCGAGCAGTGGCAGGTTGTTGGCGCCCGACAGGATCGGCTCGATACCTGGCCGCATTTGCGAGGAGACGATGCGCAGCCAGTCGCCCCAGGCGGGCGGGTTCGCTTCGGAGCCGGGCAGGGCACGGGTGACGGGGTGGCGCTGGCCGGTTCCCGTCAGCGCGGCCTTGAAGGGCTGTTCGATCACCTTCCCGTTGGGATCGCTCGGCAGCACGGAGACGAGCCGCGTGCGCGCCAGACTCGCTTGGCCAGCAAATTCCGGCCCGGCCGCGATCAGGAGCGCACCGCCATCCTGCACGTAGCGCACAATGTTGTCGAAATAGAGCGAGGGCAACACGCTCTGATTCGCGTAGCGGTCGAAGATGATGAGGTCGAAATCCTTGATCTTCTGGACGAACAGCTCGCGTGTCGGGAAGGCGATCAGCGAGAGTTCCGAGATCGGCGTGCCATCCTGCTTCTCCGGTGGGCGCAGGATGGTGAAATGGACGAGATCGACGGAAGCATCCGATTTCAGCAGGTTGCGCCAGGTGCGCTCGCCCTGATGCGGCTCGCCCGAGACCAGCAGCACGCGCAGTTTTTCTCGGATCCCCTCGATCGGCAGGATCGCGCGGTTATTGACCGTGGTCAGCTCATTCGGCAGCGGCTCGACCTCGATCTCGACGACGTTCGGGCCGCCATGCTCGATCTGAGTGGCGAGCGCGAAGGATTGCCCGGTCGGCACGCTGCGCCGCTCGATCTCCTCGCCGTCGCGGCGCACCACGACGGTGGCATTGCCGGTGCCGCCGCGCTCCTGCACCTCGGCCCGGATCGTGACCTCCTTGCCGACAATGCCGAAGCGGGGCGCCTCCAGCATCTTGATCTGGCGGTCGCGCTCGTCCGGATGGCCGGTGACCAGCACGTGCAAGGGCGCCTTGAGGCCGAGGGCTTCGAGCGATGCCGGGATGTCGTGAACGACGCCATCCGTCAGCATCACGATGCCGGCGAGCCGCTCGGGCGGCACGTCGGCGAGTGCCTGGCTCAACGCAGTGAAAAGCTTGGTGCCGTCATCGCCGTCCTTGGCATCGCTCACATCGACGAAGCGGGGCTCGATATTGGTGAGCGAGCCGAAACGGCGCTGCAGCTCGGCCTTGACCGTATCGGTCATTGTCGGCCGGTCGCCGAGCGATTGCGAACCGGAGCGATCGACGATCACAGCGGCGACGTCCTTCACCGACTCGCGATCCTCGCGCACCAGGGCGGGGTTGGCGAGCGCGGTGAGCACGAGGCCGAGCGCGACGGCGCGCAGCAAGGCGGTTCGACCGCGCGCAAAAATCGCCAGCACGACGAGCAAAGCGACGGCCACGCCGAGCCCGGCAAGCAAAGGCCAGGGAAGGAGCGGCGTGAAGCTGAGGCTCAGCATGCGGGCCCTTCGAAGCGCGACTCAAAACTCCCTCCCCCCTCTGCGGGGGAGGGTACCCTGCGTAAGCAGGGGGGGAGAGGGGCTAGCACAGGACTATTCGGATGGGGCGGCGTTCCCCTCTCCCGACCCCTGCTTACGCAGGGGCCACCCTCCCCCGCAAAGGGAGGAGGGCTTTGCTGTGGGAAGATTCTAATCCCAAAAAAATTCACTGCCCCAGCCTCTCGAGCAAAGCCGGGACATGGACCTGATCGGCCTTGTAGTTGCCGGTCAGCGTGTAGATCACGATGTTGACGCCGCCGCGGAAGGCCATTTCGCGCTGGCGCTGCTCGCCGCCGGTGAGCGGGTAGAGCGGCTCGCCGTTGCGGCCGACCGCCCAGGCGGAAGCGAGATCGTTGCCCGTGATGATGATGGGGGTAACACCGTCACCGGCGCGGGCCGGGCGCCGTTCACTGCCGTCGGTCGGGGCCGGCGGCAGAGCCTCGACCCAGGTCTGCCCATTGGCATAGCGGCCGGGGAACTCGTCGACGAGGTAGAAGGCCTTGGTGAGCACGTGGTCGTTCGGCACCGGCTCCAGTTCGGGCACTTCGAGTGTGGCGAGCATCTTTCGCAGGTAGGCGCCTTCCGGGGTCGGCGGACCGCCGGGGCGTGCGGTCAGCGCATCGCGTGTATCGAAGATCACCGTGCCGCCATTGCGCATGAAGGCGTCGATCTTGCGGATTGCGGCCTCGCTCGGCTGCGGCCGGTTTGCGACGATCGGCCAATAGATCAGCGGGTAGAAGGCCAACTCGTCCTTGCTCGGATCGATCGCGGCCGGGTCGCCGGGCTCGAGCGCCGTGCGCGTGGCGAGAACCTGGGTGAGACCCGACAAGCCGGCGCGGCTCGCGGTGTCGACGGATTCATCTCCCGTGACGACATAGGCGAGCCGCGTCACCAGCGCGGATTCGTAGGCCGGATTGCGGTTCGCCGGCCGTTCCAGCGCGCGCAGGTCCTGGTTGCGGAAGCCGGGCATGCGGAAATCCTGCGCATGAACGGAACCGGCAGCGAGGAGGCATGTGGCGAGCGCGAACGCGCACAGGACGAAAGCGGCCGGCGTGCCGCTCGGGCGGCCGAACCAGCCACCCGACTTTCGGCCGCGCGAAAGAAATCCGCCGAGCCAGAGGCTCGCCAGCGTGTCGAGCAGCAGGAGCGCGAGAGCAAGTCCGAACAGCAGCGCGCGCAGGTCGCGCGTCTCAGCACCTGTGAGACTGCCGAGACGGGCCCCGGCGATGCCCGTGATATCGAGTGGTGCCAGCCGGTCGCCGGGCATCAGCGCGTTGACCGCGACACCGCCGTCGGCCGGCCCGTAGAATCCTGGCGGATGCTCGTGCGTCGCGCGATCGCCGTAATCGGCCGAGACGGCGGTGGCGCCGGCCGGAGGGCTGCCGAGCGTACCGAAGCCGTCAAGCGTCAAGCGCGGTGCCAACACGGCCGCCTTGGCGGATTGGCCGTCATTGGCCGGCTTGGCGCCGGTGCCGGCGAAGCCGACGACCCGGCGCAGCATGTCGACGAACAAGCCTGACAGCGGCAGGTTCGACCAGGTCGTGTCGGCCGTGACGTGGAACAGGACCACGAGCCCCTGGCCGCGCTTGTCTGCGGTGACGATCGGCGTTCCGTCCTGCAGCGAGGCCCAGGTCTTGCCCGGAAGATCGCCGTCTGGCTCGGCGAGGATCTGGCGCCGCACGCCGATATCAGCCGGTGGTGTCAGTCCGGCAAAGGGGCTCTCGGGCGGGAAGGCGGCGAGCGTCCGCGGATTGTCCCAGGAGAGGGTGCCGCCGAGCGTGCGCCCGCCACGCCGTAGCCGCACCGGCACGAGCGGGTCGTTTCCGGCCGCGAGCCTTGGGCCGGCAAAACGCAGGAGCAGTCCGCCCTCGTCGACGAAGGTCCCGACCCGTGCCAGGGTCTTCTCGTCGAGTGCGCCGACATCGGCAAGGACCAGCACCGTGACCTGATTGTCGAGCATCTGCCCGATTGCCTCTGCCGTGCCCTGGCCGCCGCGCGGCTGCTGCACGTCGGCGAAGGGGGCCAGCGCCTTGGCGAGGTAATAGGTCGGGGCGAGAAGGGGCTGCGACTGGTCGGCCGTGCCGCCGAAAACGAGCCCGACGCGGCGGCGCTTGCCGCGCTCGTCCATCAGCACGACCGCGCCGGCGGCATGTTCGTTCAGGATTTCGAGCCGCGCGATGGTGTTGCGGATCTCGACCGGCAGGTCGAAGACCAACTCGGCTTCGGTCGCATTGGGTGCGAAGGCGAATGCGGTCTCGGCGATGGGCAGGCCCTTCTGGTCCAGCGCTCGGACGATGCCGGTGTCGCGCCCGTTCGGCGCAGCGCGCAGCACGTGCGGATCGAGCCGCGTTCCAGCTTGCGGACCGGCCAAGGCCAGAGCCGGCGGCTGCTCCGCCTTGAGGATCGTGATGGCCGTGCCGTGTCCGGCCGTGAGCGCGCTGAGCGCCTTGGCAAAGCCCCCCTGGCTCGCCTCCTCGATCCCGTCGCTGATCCAGACGATCGCCGCATCCGGTGTCTTGTCGAGAAAGGTCCCGATCGCGCTCAGATGCGCGCTTCGCTCGCCGAAATATGGCCGCGGCTGGATCGCGCGCAGGCGTTCCAACGCCGCGGCCGGCGTCTTGGCCTCCAGGGCATGGGCCGGATCGGCCGTGGCGAGCAGAGCCACCGGCCGGCCATCGCGCGAGGCTCCCTCGATCTCGTCGGTGGCGGCGCGCAGGCGGTCCTTCCAGTCATGGGCTGCGCCGATGCCGTTATCGAGCATGACGAGGAGCGGCGTGCGGCCGGCGGCAGCGCCGATCCCCGCCGGATTCCAGACCGGCCCCGAAACGGCGAGAATCAGACAGGCCGCCGCGAGCAGGCGCAGCAGCAGCAGCCACGGTGGGGTGCGGGCTGGTGTTTCGCGCTGGGCAATCAGGTCGGCGACGATCTTGAGCGGAGGAAACGCGATCCGGCGCGGGCGAGGTGGCGTGACGCGCAGCAGGAACCACAGAGCCGGCAAGGTCGCGAGTGCGACCAGAGCGAGCGGCGCGACGAAGGTGAGGGGCAATCCGAACACCTGTGCTCCTCAGCCGCTGCCGCGCGAGGCGGCGATAAGGGTGAGCAGGCGCAAAGCCGCCTCGCTCGCCGGCCGGTCGGTGCGGTGGATCGTCATGGTCCAGCCCTGAAGGCGGGCGATCTCGGACAGTCCGTCGCGATGCGCCACGATCCGGTTGCGATAGGCATCGCCCCAGGCGGCGGCATCGCCGATATCGAGCTGCGTGCCGCTTTCAGGATCAAACAGAAGGGCCTGCCCCTCGAACGGAAACGTCTCCTCGATCGGATCGGCGATCATGACGACATGGCCGGTCGTGCCGGCGGCGGCGAGGCCCTGTACCGCGGCCCGCACGCCATCGAGGGGGGTGAGGAAATCGGAGACCAGAACGACCTCATCGAAGCGGCCGGGGCTCGAGCGGGGCGGCAGGTCAGAATCTGTTCCGGCGACATCGCCGACGAGTGCCTGGGCCAGATCATCGACAATGTTGCGCGAGGCCCGTGCACGGGTCAGCCCGAGCAGACCGACGCGCTCGCCGCCCTCGACCAAGGTTTCGGCCAGGGCGAGCGCCAGGATCAGGGCGCGCTCCACTTTGGGCGCCTGGGCGAGGTCCGACGAAAAACCCATTGAGGCGGAACGGTCGACCCAGAACCAGATATTGTGCGCCGCTTCCCATTCGCGCTCGCGCACATAGAGCCGGTCGTCGCGTGCCGAGCGGCGCCAATCGACGCGCGCGGCCGCCTCCCCGGTGACGAAGGGGCGGAACTGCCAGAAACTCTCGCCCGGCCCGGCCCGGCGCCTTCCATGCAGGCCGTGAGAAAGAAGGCTGGAGACGCGGCGAGCCTCCAGGATCAGGCGCGGCATCCTCGCGGCGAGCGCCAGCGCGCTTTCCGTCTCAATCCTGCCGGGGTTGCGCCGATCCGGTTCGAGGAGCCGCGTCGAGACCATCTGCCGCGCGGGTCCTCAGAGCTTGTCCGCGAGTCGCGCGATCAGTCCCGGAACCGTCTCGCCATCGGCGCGGGCTGCAAAGCTCAGCGCCATGCGGTGCTTCAGCACCGGCTCGGCGAGGGCCTTCACATCGGCGATCGAGGGCGCGACGCGGCCCTCGATCAGTGCGCGGGCGCGCACGGCCAGGGTCAGCGCTTGGCTGGCGCGCGGTCCGGGACCCCAGAGCAGCTTCTTGGCGATCGCCGGATCGCCGCCCTCGGGGCGGGCCGAGCGGACGAGATCGAGAATGGCATCGACCACCGTGTCGCCGACAGGCAGGCGCCGCACCAGCCTCTGGGCCGAGAGCAGCTGATCGGTCGACATGACCGCTTTGGGCGTATGGTCCTCGATGCCGGTCGTCTCGATCAGGATGCGGCGCTCGGCTGCGCGATCCGGATAGCCAACGTCAATTTCGAGCAGGAAGCGGTCGAGCTGCGCCTCCGGCAGGGGATAGGTGCCTTCCTGCTCGATTGGGTTCTGCGTCGCGAGGACATGGAAGGGCCGCGGCAGGTCGTGGCGCTCGCCGGCAACCGAGACATGGTGCTCCTGCATCGCCTGGAGCAGCGCCGATTGCGTGCGCGGGCTCGCCCGGTTGATCTCGTCGGCCATCAGCAGCTGCGTGAAGACCGGACCTTTGACGAAGCGGAAGGACCGGTGGCGCTCGGCATCCTCGTCGAGGATCTCGGTGCCGAGAATGTCGGAGGGCATCAGATCGGGGGTGAACTGCACGCGCCGCGCGTCGAGCCCGAGGACGGTGCCGAGCGTCTCGACCAGCTTGGTCTTGGCGAGGCCAGGCAGGCCGACGAGCAGTCCATGGCCACCCGAGAGGATTGTGACGAGGGCGAGATCGACGACCTTTTCCTGGCCGAAGATGACGGTGTGGATGGCCTCGCGGGCCTGGCCCACCGAGGCGAGGCAAGCTTCGGCCGTTGCGACGATGCCTTCATCGAGACTCGTCGGGGCCGAGGTGGCGCCCTGTGCCATCGTGTGTCGTTCTCCTTGGATGGGCGTGGCCGCGAGCTCCGGGCCATCCCCGAAAACGCGGAGTCTGCCGCCGAACGCTCTTCAAAGGCAAGTATGGCGAATTCGCCGCAAGCGATCGCCAATATCGTCAGACCGATGGTGACGGGAGCATGGCCGCGGCCTAAACCTCCGGCAATGTCCGAGAAGCAAGGGGCTCAGGATGGCGGAAGGCGAGAATGGGACATTCCCAGCAGGCTGGACGCCGTTCGAGGATCCGGGCTTCGTCGCCCATGTCGGGCCGGTCTTCTGGCGCGAGGCCGGCGGCGGCAAGGATTACGCCTTCCGCACCGTAGACAAGCACGTCAACCTCGTCGGCATCGTGCATGGCGGCATGCTGGTGACCTTCGCCGACCGGGCGCTCAGCATCTGCGCGCGCGATGCGACCGGGGGAGCAGTCTGCGTCACCATCGAGATGAACGTGCAGTTCGTCGGCGCCGCCAAGATCGGCGACGTCATCGAGACGACGCCCGAGATCGTGCGCCAGACCTCTTCGCTGATTTTCGTGCGCACGGTGCTGACCTGTGAGGACAGGCCGATCGCGGCGATTTCCGGAATCTGGAAGGTGCTGCGCGAGAAGCAGAAGAGGTGAGGCGTCGGCCGCCTCACCTTTTCGTCGGAAACGGGACCTTTTAGGCCGAGAGGCGGCGGGTATTGTCGGCCACGAGCTCGCGATAGCGCTCGATCACCGATTCGGGCGAACCGCCCAGCATCAGCGTGCTGGCTGCCTCGATGCCCGCCTGCACCTTCTCGGTGACCATCGAATTCATCTCGGCCATGCCTTCCTGGCCGCCCCAAGCGATCCTGACGAGCCGCATCTCGATGACCTTCTGGGCCTCGCAAGCGAGCATCATCGTGGAATGGAACGGATTGAACAGCATGGCTTACCCCGGTCTGGACGGCCTTCCGGGCCGTCATTGATCTTTATATTGCACTGCAACATGGTAGCGGAAGTCGCGAGGGAACGCCACCATGGACGAAAGTATAATGGGTAACGAGAGCGGTCTTCGACGTGGCGACGAGAGCGTTCGCAACCCGGCGCGGCCCGTCATGACGACCATCAAACTATGGTGGCGCCTGAGACTATCGTCCTCGGCCAAGCCATCTTGGCAGAACGTCAGAGGAACGAGCTTCATTCGTGAGTTGCAAAGCGCAGATCACAATGCGGGTCTGTTCTGCGTCCAGGACATGGAACTTGCGTGTTTTTCGTGTCGCCCGCGCTCCCTGCCTCGGACCTGAGTGCCGAATCGAATCCGAAGCGGAGGCGCGTATTTCGACTTTCCCGTAGCGGCGTCGTAACACCCTATCCCCGTGTTCCGCTGCCGAAGCCATGGCGCGGTGCACCTAGCCGGAAACGGTCGCATGGTTGTCGACATCGCCGATCCGACCCTCGCACGCCTTGGCGCAGCGCTCGGCGCGTTGCCGAAGCGTGGCCTGCCGCCCGTCGAGAAGTGGCATCCCGAGCATTGCGGGACGATCGACATCCGGATCGGCGCGGACGGGACCTGGTTCCATAACGGCTCGCCGATCCGCCGGCACAGGCTGGTCAAGCTGTTCTCGACCATCCTGCGCAAGGAGCCGGACGGCACGACCGTATTGGTCACGCCGGTCGAGCGCATGACGATTACGGTGGACGATGCGCCCTTCGTTGCGGTCGAAATGGCGGTGGAGGGGGATGGCTCCGCGCGGACGATCGCCTTTCGCACCAATGTCGATGATCTGGTGCCGCTCGATGCCGACCACCCCTTGCGCTTCGAGGAGGACGCTGCGGGGGGCTTGCGGCCCTATCTCCATGTCCGGCACGATCTCTGGGCTCTGGTCTCGCGCGCTCTGACCTACGACCTCGTCGCGATGGCGGAGGAGCGTGCGATCGACGGCAAGCCCTGGCTCGGGATCGCGGCGGCCGGAGCTTTCCACCCGATCGCGCCGGCCGAGAGTGCATGAGCCAATACGAGCCGCGAGCGCGAGCCGTCGCCCTCGCCGACTTCCTGGATCGTGCCGCCACCGGGTTGTGCATGCATCAGCCGGGGCCGGGTGACCCGTTATCCAATCCGCGCGGCGACCATTCGCTCGATCCGCTGGGTTCCGCTGTCGCACCCGCTTTGCCTCACCGGCGGGCGGCAGTGCTGGTTCCGGTTCTGGCGCATGAGAGTGGCGTCACGCTGCTCCTGACCACGCGGGCCGCGCATCTGCGCGACCATTCCGGCCAGATCGCGTTCCCGGGCGGCAAGATCGAGGGCGCTGAGAGCCCGGCCGAGGCGGCCTTGCGTGAGGCGAGGGAGGAAATCGGGCTTGGTCCGGATGGCGTGCGGGTGCTCGGCTATCTCGATCCCTATCTCTCCGCCACCGCCTTTCTCGTCATGCCCGTGGTCGGGCTCGTCGCGCCAGGTTCGGTGTTACGGATCAATCCGAACGAGGTCGCCGACACATTCGAGGTGCCGCTCGGCTTTCTCGCCGATCCTGCACGCTACGAGATTCATGCGCGCCATCTCGGTGGCCGCACGCGGCATTTCTATACGATCCCGTTCGGCGAGCGGATGATCTGGGGTGTCACGGCGGGGATCGTGCACAATCTCGTCGAGCGTCTGTACCGGTGGAGCAGCCCGACTTGGTGATCGTTGATCGCCGTTCCGGAGTAACGGCCCAACGCATCGGACCGATTGTCGTATCCGGTCCGATGCCGTTCGTTTCTGTGATGCATCGGCTGTCCTCAGAAACTGGCCGACGATATCCCGGGCGGCCGTTTTAATACTGCGTTCCGGTAAACCGACAGATCGTTTTGCATCTCGGTCCGCCGTTTTGCCAGGATTTGGCGTGGCCGATCGATCCGGTCATGTCTTGGGTTGGATTGCCGCCCGGCCGCAGGACAACAATGTTGCAAGGATCGCTCGGCGTCTTTTGATATCTCGGGCAAGCGGGTGTCGTGCGGCCGGCAAACATATCCATCAGTGTTTCAGATTTTGTTTGTGCGGGTGCGCTGGTCAAGCAAGCAAGTACGACGATGGCCGGTGCAAGGATGCGGGACAGTGGCAAGATGTGCTCCCTGAAATGTCATTGACCGCTCAATGCGGCAGCATTTGCCTATTATATAGCGTATTTGTTTCGTAATATGCGCAACGTCACAAAGTAAAATCCGAGATATAATCCAATTATTTTCGAATATTATGCGGGATTATATCCGATTATCTTATCGGCGGCAGCCTGGGGCGGGATTATATGCACCAACTGCCGAAGACGATCGGCGCAACAACCATCGGCATCGCACCGGTTGGCCTGTTTCGGTGTGCCGGAATGGGCGGGAGACATCGGTGTCCGGGCGCTTGGAGCGGCGGCCGATATGCTTGTGGTTCGCGCTCGGACCTATGCGCCTATATCGGCAAGGCTCATCGGCAGATGGGAACGGACGCGCACCCGTCATCGGCGCAAGGCTGAACCGATGGCACTCACGGATTATATAGATGTCGTGATTGCCGGTGACCGCTCTTGCGTTAGCTGCAACGCGCTCATGGTGAAGCCGGCAGCATTCCGAGCCGGTGCGTAAGGTCGAACGATGTTCCGCCGGATTCTCGAAGACCTTGTGCTGTTCGCGCTGCCCTTCGCCGCCTTCGCGCTTCTGCTGCTCGCCCTTCGTCGCAATCCGCTGGAGCGCGAGCATTGGGAGCCGCAATGGGTTCGCCTGATCCTCGCCGGGCTGTTCCTCGTCATCGCCTCACTGGTGATGACGGGCCTCACCGCCGAGCGCCACGCCGAAGGCTACCAGCCGCCTCACCTGGAGAACGGGCGCCTCGTGCCCGGACATTTCGAGTGACATTGCTTCGCGACCCGCTCGACGCGCAGGGGCCCGCGCGACTGCTCGCCGTGCCGGGCGTCGCGACCTGTCTTGCTGCGCTTGCCGAAGGGGGTGAGGAGACGCGGCTCGTCGGCGGCTGTGTGCGCGATGCCCTGCTTGGGCGGGAAGCGGCCGATATCGACCTTGCCACTACGCATCGGCCCGAGCGCACGATGGAACTCGGTCGGGCCGCGGGCCTCAAGGTGGTGCCGACCGGCCTTGATCACGGCACCGTGACGCTCGTCGTCGAAGGCCAGCCCTTTGAAGTCACGACCCTGCGCGAGGATATCGAGACGGATGGGCGCCATGCGGTTGTGCGCTTTGGCCGCGACTTTTCGCGCGATGCCGAGCGGCGCGACTTCACCATCAATGCGCTCTCGCTCGGGGCCGATGGCCGCGTCCACGACACGACGGGCGGGCTCGACGATCTCGCTGAAGGACGGGTGCGCTTCATCGGCGACGCGGATTCGCGCATCCGTGAGGACGCCTTGCGCATCCTGCGCTTCTTCCGCTTCCATGCCCGGTTCGGGCAGGGCGATCCGGACCGGGAAGGGCTGCTCGCTTCGATCCGCGGGCGCGCGATGCTCGATCGGCTCTCGCGCGAGCGCGTGCGCACTGAGCTTCTGAAGCTGCTCACGGCGCCGCGTGCCGCCGAGGCCGTGGCGGCGATGAGCGATGCCGGCCTGCTTGCGCGCATCGTCGGGGTCGGCGAGATCGGTCGGCTCACGCGGAGCATCTCGGACCCGGACAACCCGGCCGTCGTGCGTCTTGCCGCGCTGGGTGTGCGCACAAGAGAGGATGCCGAGCGGCTGGGCGAGCGCTTGCGGCTGTCGAGAGCGGAGCAGGCGACGCTTGTCGGATTCGCCACTGCGCTTGTCGCGCTACGCAGCCGCGAGGCGATCGACTCTACCGCGATGCGCGCGCTCGCGGTGGGCCACGGGCCGTCTTTGCTTGCCCGGGTATTGGGCGCGATTGCCGGCGAGCCGCGCCCGAGGGTTCAGACGGAGGCCTTCGCTGCACTTGCCGAGCTGTTAGCCGGCGAAGTCCCGGTTCTGCCTGTGACAGGCGCCGATCTCGTCGCGAACGGCGTCAAGCCTGGCCGCGCTGTGGGCCGCGGCCTCGCAGCAGCGCGGGAGATGTGGCTCGCGGAGGGGTGCCCGGTCGCGCCGGAGGTTGGGGGGCGGCTGCTCGCGCTCGCGCTCAAGGAGGCGATCGGCGCGCTCAAATAATATTTGAGTATTACACATATTCTAGGTCAATATTTATCAAGAATTTCGTAGAATTCTATAGAATCAATTGTCGGAACGATCTGGTATTTGCGACAGCTCGTGCTCTATCATGTTCGCGAGTTGCCAGCGGCTTGTATCTGGACCATCTTGAGATAAATTCATCTTGGCATTTCGAATCGCGCGTCGCAAGCGGGTGACTACTTGAGGGCCAGCGTTGCGGACTGCAATCAAAAGCGCGTTTAGGGCTTGGTACTGTACGTACGGTGCTTCGGTCTTAGTCGTTTCGGCTAGCCAATCTACCAAATCGTAATCGGGTAACATCTGAAGCGCGGCGACCGCGAAAAGCCGGTGCCCAGCCGAAGGATGATTAATTAGCTCAAGTCTATATGGAAAAGCCGCGCGCCCGAGAGTGCGCATCTTTGCCATGATTGCACCCATCTGCCGTGTGCGAGCTCCGCCGGATGGCATGTTTGCTCGAACGTCATCGTATTCGCCAGAGATCTGTTCGATTTTTGCTCTAATCGCTTCTGGCTGAGCCTCCTGCGACAAATTCGCTACCTCGACCGATCGCCGTACTTCACCACTAGATACGGTGGCAGATGGCAACGGGTCTGGTGATTTCAGAACTTCAACAGCCGACGATTCGACCTTGGCATCAATTTTTTCCTCCGCTTCGATGCTATTGCCGGCGATTCCCAAGCGGCGAGTACGTTTGATTAAATCTCGCATCTCGATTCGAAACAAGAAGATCGCAGCGAGGATTACGATTGGCCACGCGACTGTTCCAAGAATTTCGGAAGTTGCATGCAAATGTGCAGATGTTATCAGTGTCTTTTCGTCCGGCCGATTTGATGCTTGAAGGAGGCTCGTTAAAGCCTTTAAGAGTTCTGGGGATGGGCTCGTTTGAGCGATTAAATCCAACGACATAAGAGCCTCGCGCAATTTTTGATTCTGTAAGAATGGAATTGTAGCAGGATTTCTGTATGAATAAAACTGAATATTTGATCAATAATTCCATGAATTAGGATTAAGATTCGGTATAATTCGTCAGATGGGAGTTTGTTCTGCATTTCAATTGAAGATTATTTATTGAAGATCTTGAGAGCATTGCGTCTAATGCGCCAACATTCAGCCAAAGACGTATTGGGTTCCACGCCTCGCTTTCGCCCAACCAACCCGGCAGGATTCCTGTCGTCTTCGATCTGATCACCCCGATCCGTGAGCGTCCCTGACCGCCATGCCGATCGCCCCGCTACCCGGACGATGCCGCCGACCGGCTCTCGCCGGTCTCGCCATGCTAGGCCTCGCCGGGCCGGCTGCCGCGCATCCGCATGTCTGGGTCACGGCGAAAGCCGAAATCGCGTACGAATCCGGCCGCGTTGCGGGCATCCGCCACAGCTGGACCTTCGACAAGAGCTATTCGGCCTTCGTCACCCAGGGGCTCGACACGAATGGCGACGGCAAGCTCAGCCCCGAAGAACTGCAGTCGCTCGCTGCTGAAAATACCAACAACCTCGCCGAATTCGCCTACTTCACCAAGCTGAAGGTCGCCGGCAAGGAACAGACGTTCGGCGCGCCGCGCGAGCCGCGCATGGTGATGGAGGGAGAGCGGCTGACGCTGAGCTTCCTGCTGCCTCTGGCAAGCCCCGCTGCGCAGGGCAGGGGCGTCGCCGCGCTCGAAGTCTACGACCCGACCTATTTCGTCTCCTTCGGCCTCGCCGAGGGGAGCGATGCCGCCCGCCTCTCCGGGGCGCCCGCCGGCTGCACCACCAATATCACGCGGCCGAAGAATGCCGGCGAGCCGCAGACCGCGGATGCCGGAAGCCAGGGCATGACCGAAGCCTTCTTCGAGGCGCTGACCTCGGCTTCGGCATACGGCGAGCAATTCTCCAACCGGGTTCTCGTCGCATGCCCGTGAGCGCCACGCTCGCCCCGGTTCGCTCGGGCCTCGGGCGGATCGGCACGCAGGCTGTGATCGCAGCCTTGGCGATCACCGTGGCCGCCGCGCTCCTCGCCTTTCTCGCGTGGTTCGTCGCTCCGGGCGTCGCCGCGCCGCCGCCCCGCTCGCCTTTCGGTGTCGGATTCCGCGAGGCCGCGCCTTCGGCAATTGGCCTGAGCGGCTGGCTTCTCGCGATGCAATCGAGTTTTTCACGCAGCCTGCAGGGCGCTCTTTCTGCCCTGAAAGCCGGCGGCAGCTGGTGGCCGCTGGTCTCGATCGGCTTTGCCTATGGCATGTTCCACGCGGCCGGGCCGGGGCACGGAAAGGCGGTGATCGCCGGCTATATCGTCGCGGGCGAGAAGAGCCTGCGGCGCGGGCTGACCTTGAGCTTCGCGGCGGCACTGCTTCAGGCCTGCGTCGCGGTGCTCATCGTCGCGATCGGCATGCTGGTCCTCAACGCCACCGCTGCCGGCATGAGCCGGGCCGGCACGCTGATCGAGACCGCGAGCTTCGCCCTCGTCGCATTGGTCGGCGCGGTTCTGACCTGGCGCAAGGCCGGTCGGCTAGCCCATCGCGGCGCCGATGCCTGTGCCCCGGGCTGCGGCCATGTCCACCTGTCCGACGCCGTGCGGATCGACCGCCTGGAAACCTGGCGCGAGCGGCTCGGCGTGGTGCTCGCGGCCGGCTCGCGGCCCTGCGCCGGCGCCGTGCTGATCCTGGTCTTCTCCGCCTCGCAAGGGATGCTCGCGGCCGGCATCGCCGCGACGCTCGCGATGGCATTGGGCACGGCGCTGACGACCGGCGCGCTCGCGAGCCTCGCGGTCTTCGCCAAGGGCTTGGCCCTGCGTCTTGCCGGCGGGCGCGGGCAAGCCGGCGCCACGGCGCTCAGCGCGCTCGAAGTGCTGGCCGCGGCCTTCGTGCTGGTGCTCGGCCTTGCGATGTTCGCCGGCCTTGCCAGCACGGCTGGAGCCTGAAGCCTCTCGTCAAATCTGCTCGGGGCTGGCAAAGTCTCGCATCGTAGCGAGAGAAGTGCCCGTGCGCGCACCCGACGAGGCCAGTACCCTGGCCGACGCCTTCGACCACATCCTCAACTGGCGCCTGCTTAAGGGCAGCCACGCCTTTCCAGGGCCCGATGGTGGCACCTGCATCAACGAGGCGGCGATCGTCGCGGCCGGTCTGCCCTATCGGCAGATTTCCGCGACCGAGGATTGTCCGCCCTGTTTCTCGCGCCCGCTCAGCGCCTATGCGCTCGGCCTCAACGATGCGATGCCGGATGGCGAGCGCACCCGCCTGATGGCCTTCGTGCTGCGGCTTTCAGGCTCGGCCGATTCTTCCGAAGTCGAGGCACAGCGCACCGCTTTCCTTGCGCATGAGAGTGTGCGCCGCATCCTGCCGCTGCTTCTCGACAAAGCCGGCTTGCCTCTTCTGGCCGCGCGCTGCGAGGCCGCGGCCGATAGTGAGACGGCTCGGGCCGCCGCCCGCGCAGCGGAGAGCCAGGGCGCGGCGCTGGCGCATCAAGCCGGCTGCCGGCGCATCTGGCTCGTGGGCGCCCGCGCCGCCGCCGTCGCGCGCACGGCGACCGCCGCGATCCGCGCTTTTTCCGATCCGCGTTGTGCAGCCGAAGTCGCAGAGGGCGCAGCGCCCTTCGTTGCTGGAATCTGGCCGATCGCGGTTGCGATCCTCGACGAGGCGATGCGGATCGGCGCCCAGGCGCCGGAGATCGATCTCGTCGCGGCGACGTGCCGGCTCGAAGCCGCGAAAGCGATCGCCTGACCCGGCGCCGTCATTGCTTCGCTGCGCTCGCGATGACGATTGAAATGGGAAACGATCCACGATGATCGTTTCCAGAAACAGTCTCAGCCGAAAGCGCGCCTCGACCACTGCGCGTCGAGATCGAGCTCCACCACTTCGCAATTCCTCATCCAGCGCCCGGTGAGGCGGTGGAAGAAGGTGGCATGGCCGACGACCGCGATGACGCGTTCCGGCCGTGCCCGCAGCCAATCGCGGAAAGCTGCGACCCGTGCCTCGAAGACCCAGCGCGGCTCGGTGTGATAACCCCCCGGTCCCGGTGCGCCTTCCACATGCCACCAGATCTCGGGCAGGTGATTCAGGCGAAACTCTGGGAATTCGGCAGCGAGGATCGAGGCGGCGCGGCCGATGTCGCAGCTGCTCTCCTGGCATTCGCGGTGCAGCAGCTCGACGAGAACCTGCGGACGGCCCGGATGGTCGGCGAAGATTCCGGCCGTGGTCTGCAAGGCGCGGGTCAGAGGCGAGGTTACCACCAGCTCGATTGAAACGTCCCTCAGGCCCGCGCGTGCAGTCGCGACTTGGATGTGGCCGCGCTCCGAGAGCGGCGCATCGATATGGCCCGGATCGCGACCGGTCGCTTCATGCAGGACGTTGAAGGTCGATTCGCCATGGCGGATGCAGAGAATGCGGCTCGCGGTCATGACACTGATGTACGGATCGGGCTCGGCCGGTGCCAGGGAGAGGTGCGCAAGCCTGCTGCGCGAGAGGTGAAGCTTCCTGTTCCGCCGATCGGTCGTCCCAGCCCTTCGCAGGATCGCAGCCTTCGGCTGTATGACGCGATCGCTCTTGCTCTACCCGGTGAGGTTCCCGACGAACCCTAGTCGGAGCCGATGCGGGTGCGCTTGCCCGGCGCGAAACGCCGGGACAGATCGTAGTCGGACAGGACTTGCTGCAGGCTGTCGGAAGTAGGCCGGCTATCGGCCATCTCGGGACGATTGAAGCTCGCTGCTGAATCTCGCGAATGCGTGATCGACGTTCTCCTGCGAGTGTCCAAATTCTATTTTTGGATTGGGTATCAATCGAATATTATAATATCTTAATATTAACTCATGCATTTCTATCACTGAAAATTAGATTCAATTTATCAAATGTCATTATGTATTTAAAAATTTCTGATCAAATTTGTGACTAAACAATTCATTGATGATTGTCTATGCGACATCGAAAGCGTAAGCACTCTTCTTGCTAAGCTTGAATGGTGTCTGAATCAACTCAATTTACAGAAATACGATGATAGATATTGACTGTTCATGGGTGTAAATTGTTTAAGCGAGATGATTCGTGGAGATGATTGGGATTTCAAGAATGCCGATGCCTGCGACTGATCCTGATCAGCATGATCATGTCGATGGATGCCTTTGCGATGTCGTGCTTTCGGAGCAGGAGATCACATCGGACGTTCATCTTCCGGCCTCCAAAGGGGGCGTCGATCAGAAATCACGAAAATCGAATGTAAAAACCAGAAAGAAAGATGGTTCAGACGACATAGACGGATGCGATCTCGACTTCAGCAAAGATCTTCCCACAAGCGATGAAGATCTTCCGGCTGCCGCAGGGGGAGTGAGCTGAAATGACCTTTTCTTTGACTTGGCTCGCCGATGAGCTTTTGGCTGCAGGCCTAAAGGTTGCCGAACAGCCGGGTTGGAAGACGCGGGGTCACGGCAATGTCGGGACCATCAAAGGCGTGATGTGCCATCACACGGCCGGGCCACTACGAGGAAACATGCCGAGCCTGGGCGTCATCACCAACGGCCGGCCTGGATTGGATGGGCCGCTGGCTCAACTCGGTCTTGGGCGAGACGGCACCTACTACGTTGTCGCAGCTGGCCGGGCGTATCATGCAGGCGCCGGAAGCTGGCAAGGCATTACGACGGGCAATTCGAGCTTCATCGGCGTCGAAGCGGAAAATACAGGGCTTGCGAACGATCCGTGGCCGAGCGTGCAGGTCGATGCCTATGAGCGCGGCGTCGCGGCGATCCTCAAGAAGATCGGCGCGAATGCGCTTATGTGCTGCGGCCACAAGGAATATGCCTTGCCGCCCGGCCGGAAGACCGACCCGTCCTTCGACATGAGGCCGTTTCGCAGAGAGGTCGCGGCAATTATGTCAGGGACCGCGCCGGACCCCTCCATCATTCCCAGGAGGGATCCCGAGGATCGTCCGACGCTTCGGCGCGGCGCGAAGGGCAGCGATGTCGAAACCATTCAGAAGAAACTCGGCATTGCCGTGGATGGGGATTTCGGCGGCGTAACCGAGGCGGCCGTCAGGCAGTTCCAGCGCGACCATGATCTCGTTCCGGACGGTATCGTCGGACCGCTCACCTGGGCTATGATCGTCAAACCATGACGCATTGCGCGGTAGGTGGTGGAGGTCATTTTGCGGGGATTCGTGCTCACTGCAGTGGCTATGTTCGTTGTTCTTTTATCGCCTGCAGCTGCCGGAAGTTTTAAATGTGATTTCACTGAACCGTTCATAACATCATTTTATAACGGCAATAAAAAAGTACTGGCGATCAGCCGTGACGTAGAGAAACAACGTGATGTTATGCGCGGTGTTCAGGCGATTGCTGTGCGGAAAAACGTCCTGGAATTCCGCAAGGGCGGCAAGACGATCCAACGCATCGACCTCGGTTCGCGCGGTACGGACGGGATGAGCGACAAAGTCTATCCTTACAAGGGGACCCTGATTTCCGAATCCGTGGAAGGCGGCTGCGCGCCGATGCGCTGAGGCGACGGGTCCCGGCCGCGTCCACCTGCGCGACGCTTGCGATGGAGCATCGCGGCAAATGCCAGGGAGCAACGGATGATCGGCGAAAAGCACCACACGATTCCAGGAGCGGCATGACCCCCAAGGAAGAGTGGCTGCGCTACAGCGATTTGGATCGCCGGCCCGAGGATGTCTGGCTGCGCGACAGGATCGCGGAACTGTTCGACCTTGCCGATCCGACGCCTACACAGGACAAGCTGCTGCACATGGCGAGCCTGCGCTTGACGCTGCAAGATCTTCCCGCCGCCGCCTATCCGGGGCACGAGGAGGAGTTGCGGGCGCTGGCACGCGCCGAATTCGGGCCCTGTCCATACGCCCGATAGGATTGCCGAGCCTATTCCACCCGCACCATCACGCTGGCGCTGGCGCCCGTCGCATCCATCACCGAGACGCGCGCGAACCCCACTCCTTGCGGGCTCCATTCCGATTGGCGGCGCAGGCTCTCGGAGACCGGCTGGCCGTCGACCATCCAGGTCAGCGGCGGCTCGCCGCCGAGCGCCTTGAGGGCGAGCTGGCCCTGGCCGCCCTCCGTGAGGCCGAGATCGATGCGGGCGCCGTCGGGCGGATAGGCGATTCTCAAGGGAACGCCGAGCGTTGCCGCGAGCGTCTTCGGCGCGTCCTTGCGGATGTGGCGCAGGGGCGGCGGCAGGGCGGTTGTCGCAGCGACGAGCGCTTCTGGCGGACGCTCGATCCGCTCGGGCTCGCCTCCGAACCTGGCGAAGGCATCGAACAGGATCGGCGCGGCGCTCACACGCCCGACGAGCCCCGGCACCGAGCCGCCATCGGGCCGACCGACCCAGACCGCGATGGTGACGCGCTTGTCGAAGCCGACCGCCCAGGCATCGCGATAGCCGTAGGAGGTGCCGGTCTTGTAGGCGATGCGGCCCGGCAAGGCATTTTCCGGCGGAGTGGTGCCACGCAGGATGTCGGCGACATACCAGGCGGCGACCGGATCGGCGATGCGCCGCTCGGTCCCTTCGTTCTCCGTCATTGCGAGCGAAGCGAAGCAACCCAGGGAAGCGGCACCGGTGCCGGAGAGGTCGCGCCGGCTGGATTGCTTCGCTTCGCTCGCAATGACGGCTGGGCAATCGGCGCTGGCGGGTGGACCATCTAGCCTCTTCGTCAACACAGGAACCACGCCGCCGCGCGCCAGGCCCGAGAACAGCCGAGCGAGATCGGTGAGCGAGATGCCGAGGCCTCCAAGCGCTACGGGCAGGCCGGGCGCTGCGTCGCGTGGCAGGACGATGGTGGCGCCGCCCGCTCGCAGCCGCGCGATGAACCGGGCCGGTCCGACCGATTCCAAGAGGTCGACCGCCGGCACGTTGAGCGAGTGCTGGAGCGCGTAGCGGGCGGTGACCGTGCCCTGGAAGGTGAGATCGAAATTCTCGGGCGCGTAGGCGGCGGAGAAGCGGGCAGGGCGGTCGTCGAGCAGGGTCTCAGGGTGGGCGATGCCGTATTCGAAGGCCAGCGCATAGATGAAGGGCTTCAGCGCCGAGCCCGGCGAGCGGATGGCATTGGCCGCATCGACCGCGCCGGCTCTGGCAGCATCGAGATAGCCGGCGCTGCCGACATGCGCGAGCAGCGCCCCGGTGCGGTTGTCGAGCGCGATGATCGCGGCCGAGATGCCGGGGCCCGTCGCTGCGGCGCGCTCCGCGGCCAGCGTCTCCAGGCTCGCCTGCAGTTTCGCATCGATCGTCAGGTGCTGGACCCGTGCAGTGGGGTCTGCGGCCAAAGCCTGCTCGGCGGCATGGGCAGCGAGCATGGGAAACCGTTTTCGCAAGGTCGGCACCGGCTCGGCTTTGGCAGCCTCCGCTTCTTGCCGATCGATCACGCCGCGCTCGGCCGCGATGTCGAGCACGCGGTCGCGTGCCCTTCGCGCGGCCAGCGGAAACCGGTCGGGCCGGCGCGCTTCCGGCGATTGCGGCAGGGCGACGAGCAAAGCGCTCTCGGCGAAGGAAAGCCGGGCCGGCTCGCGCCCGAAATAGGCAAGGCTCGCTGCCCGCACGCCCTCGACAGGTCCGCCATAGGGGGCGAGCGCGAGATAGAGATCGAGCACGGCCGGCTTGCCCAGGCTCCGCTCCAACTCCACCGCGCGCAGCATCTGCCGCAGCTTCTGCGCAAGCGAGCGTTCGGGCCGTGGCTCGACGAGGCGGGCGACCTGCATCGACAGAGTCGAGCCGCCTGAGACGATACGGCCATTGGTCAGCCACTGCCAGGCAGCGCGAAAGGTTGCGGCGGGGTCGATGCCGGAATGCGCGTCGAAGCGCCGATCCTCATAGGCCTTGAGCATGGCGAGGAAGCGCGGATCGACTTTTTCCGCACTCACCGGAAGCCGCCAGCGCCCGTCGGCGGTGGCGAAGGGGCGCAGCAGCGTGCCGTTGCGGTCTAGCACGACGGTGGAGCGTAAGCTGGCTTGGGTGAGATCGAGCGGGGGGAGGGTAGTGGCGTAACGCCAGAGGGCGAGGGCGGCGAGGAGAGGGAAGAGAGCTAGTACAACGAGGAGGCTCGCAAAAATCCCTCCCCCCTTTGCGGGGGAGGGTGGGCCGGCCGTCAGGCCGGGTCGGGAGAGGGGAGCGCTGCCGTCTTCGGATACTTCTGAGCCGGCCCCTCTCCCCCCCTGCATGCGCAGGGTACCCTCCCCCGCAGCGGGGGGAGGGGTTGGCGTAGCGTCGCTCACTTCGCCGACACCACCTCGACCGAGCCGAAGGCGGTGCGGCCGAAGCGGTCGGGGCGGTACATGTCTTCGATGAGCGCGCCGGGATGCACATAAGTGCCCGGCGAGACCACGCGCACCGTGTAAGCCGCGAAGAAGAAGGCCGATTGCTCCGGGTCTCGGTCATAGGCCGCGATGAAGCGGTCGTCGCGGAACTCGGTATGGGCCGGCGTGACCTCGGTCTTTGCCCAGGCGAGGCCGGAAAGCGCATCCGAATCGAGCAGCTTCGGATTGTCGATTTCGAGCCCCGCGGGCAGACGGTCGACAAGGAGCAGGCGGCCGGCGCTGGCCTTGGCCTCGGTCACCTTGAGCACCACGACGAGCCGGTCGTTCTGGCGCAGGGGCTTGCTCGCATCGACGCTGGAGCCATCGAGCCGGTAGTAGCCGCGCTCCAGCGTATAGCCGCGCGATTCCGCCGGTTCCGGGCCGATCGGGTTGCCGGAGACGCCGACAACAAGCTGCACGGGCTCGCTGCCGGCATTGGTGATCCGCACCGACTTGTCGTCCAGGGCCGGAGCCTTGAACGAGCGCGCGAGCGGACCCTTCTCGACGACACCATCGATTCCGATCGCCAGGGATTCCGTATCGTTGGAGAGGCCCGCGGCCGCGAGCACCATCCAGGCATTTTCCTGGGTCGAGGTGAGCCGCCCGCTCTCGCGCTCCTTGGTGACGATGCCCGCCAGCACCGGAAGGGATTGGCGGGTCATGCCGGTCTCGGCCGCAAGCGCGATCAGTCCGGCACCGTCGCGCAGGCGTGAGCCGTAATCAGCGCGATAATCGCCCTTGTCGGGCCCGTCCTGAAGCGCCTTCACCGCCGTGTCGAAGGTCTTTTGCGCGCGGCCGCGATCGCCGAGCAAAGCGAGCGCGGCAGCAAGCTGGCCGCGTGCCAGCGGCGTCGAGAAATCGGAAAGCTTGGTATCGGTGAGGTAGCGCAGATCGCCCATCACCGGGCGGCCATTACGCGCGAGCACATAGGCCGCATAGGCGAGGTCCATGCCGCCATTCTCGACATTCGTCGCATTTGCGACGGTGTTGCGGAGCTGGTCGAGCGCCATGGTCATGGCTTGCTGCGGCACGGCGAAACCCCGCTCGCGCGCCCGCGTCAGGAAGTCGGTGACGTAGGAATCGAGCCAGGTGTCGCTGCCCTCGTTCGCCGACCACGCCCCGAAGGAACCGCTCGAATCCTGGCGGGCGAGCACGCGCTCGATCGCGCCGCGGATGCGCTCGTCGAGCTTATCATCGAGGCCGAGCTTTTCGCCGTTACCGAGCTTCGAGACGTAGAGCAGCGGCATCGCCTTGCTCACGGTCTGTTCCGAACAGCCATAGGGATAGCGGTCGAGCGCGGCGAGCAGAGCCGGGACGTCGAGCCCGGCAAAACGGCTCGCCGAGACCGAGACCGTGCCGGTGCCCGGCAGGATATCGGCCAGGAGCTCCTTGGTGATCTCCGCGCTGGCGCCGGGTTCGAGCGGTCGTACCGTGCGCCGGACGAGCGGGCCGGTACCCGGTCCGATCGCCAGGGCAAAGCTCTGGCCGACATTGCCCTCGATGCCGGCGCCGGACAGGTTCACGTCGAGCCGCGCCGTACCGGGGCCGGCCGCGGTGATCGGGATGACGAGCTGGCTCTTGGCGCCGGCCGCGAGCTTCACGGTCGAGCGCACGGCCTCGCCGCCGACGAGGACCGGGCCGGCAAGGTCGAGATCGACCGTGTATTCGCCCGCAGGGCCCTCGACATTGTCGAGCGCGACGAAGAAGCGCGAGCGGTCGCCGACATTGAGGAAGCGCGGCAGCGTCCCGGTCAGCACGACCGGATCGCGCACGATCACGTCGGCTTGCGCCTGCCCGACGCGGGATTTGGTCCAGGCCGTCACCATGACCCGGGCGGTGCCGTTGAAGGCCGGCAGGGCTAAGGGAACCTGCGCGGTGCCGTCCGCCCCGATGGTGACGATGCCGGAATAGAGCGCCAGCGGCTCCTGGGTCGGCGGCGTGTCGGCGAATTCGCCGCCGCCTTCGTCGCCGCCTGAGCGGATCGCGCCGAGCGTGCCCTGCATGCCGTCGATCAGGAAGCCGTAGAGGTCGCGGATCTCGGTGCCGAGCGCCTTTTGGCCGAAGAAGTAGGAGAACGGGTTCGGCGATTGGTAGCGGGTCAGGTTGAGGATGCCGACATCGACCGCCGCGACCGTGACCCGCGCCTCCTCCCCGGATTGCAGACCGGCGATCTTGACCGGCACGGTCAGCGTCTCACGCGGGCGCGTCTTGGCCGGAGCGGCGACCGAGACGTTCAGCACGCGCTTGTCCTTGTCGACCGAGAACCAGGCGAGCCCGAGCGCGCGGCCGGGCATGCGCTTGGCGGCCTGATCGAGCGGCCGATAGGCGCTGGCGACGAGATAGGCGCCCGAGCCCCATTCGGCCTTGACCGGGATCTCGACCGTGGTGCCGCCCTCAGGCACGCTGACGTCGACGATTTCGCTCAGCTTGTCTCCGACGACGGCCAGCGTCGCTGTGCCGGCGAATTTCGGGGTGATTTTTGCGCGCAAGCGTTCGCCGGACGCGTAGGCGCCCTTGTCGAGGCTGAGATCGAGCAGATCCGGCGCGTCGGCGGTCTCGCCGCCATCCCAGCCGACCGTGAACTCGACGCTTGCGGCCGCGGCCGGCTGGCCGGCAAGGGTCGCGTCGAGACGGTACTTGCCGAAGGTGACGGGTGTCGTGATCCGCGCCGGGGTGTCGGCCGTGACGTCGATGCGGCCGTCAGCAACGCGGCGCGTCGATTTGACGGCCTCGTAGGACCATGTCCCATCCTCGCGATACCATTGATAGGTCCGGTCGATCTTGGACAGGGTCCAGCCGACGCCGTTTTGCGCGAGGCGTTGGCCCTCTGGCGTGACCATCACGACATCGAAGCTCGCCGTGCCGCCTTCCTGGAGATTGCCGGAAAAATTCTTGCGGATGGCGAGGACGGGTGATTTCGGCAGGATCGGCAGAGTGAGGCTGCGCGAGAGCGCGCGGCCGCCGGGCTCGCCGACCTGGAGTGTGATCTTCGCCTCGAGCGGGCGCGCGGCCACGACCTCCTGCACCGGCATGACGACCTCGGTGCGTCCCTGAGCGTCGGTCGTGAACTTGGTCTCGACCTCGGCCGTCGTCGCCTCGACCTCCTCGTCGTCGAGACCGATCGAGAACCCGTCGAGCCCGCTGATACCGCTGGTCTTGGCGGCCTGGACCGCCACCGATCCGGACACTTCGAGACCGGAGCCGGGCGCGCCATAGAGGTAGCGTGCGGCAACATCGATCGTTGCGGGTTCGCCCTGCTTCAAGGCCGGGCGCTTGGGCGTCAGGCTCACCTCGAGACGCTCGGGCACGTAATCCTCAACGAGCCAGCTTGCCTCGCCGATCGGTGAGCCCTTCGGATCGGTATAGGCAGAGACGCGCCACGTGCCATGCGCGGCGCCCGCCATCAGCGGTAGCGCGAGGGCTCGCCCGCCGAGCCCGCCATCGGGAAGCGCAACGCGGCGATATTCGACGCCGTCCGGCCGCTTGACGACGAGGGTCAGAGGCAGGTTCGGGACGGCAGTGCCCGTCGCATCGCGCAGGAGCGCAGTGAGTTGGACGGTCTCGCCCGAGCGGTAGACGCCGCGCTCGGGAAAGACATAGGCGTCCATCGTGCCCGGCGCCGGCCGTCCGGCGACGCCGCGATCGGACAGATCGAAGGCGCTCTGGCTCAGATCGATGAAGCCGTAATCGTCGCCGAGCTGCGCGACGACCAGGCCGGGTGCCAGGCCGCCCTCGCCACGCCCGAGCCCGGCCGCGAAGCCGGCATGGCCCTTGGCGTCGGTCTTGGCGGTCGCGAGCACGTCGTTGTTCTTGGCGATGAGCCGAATCTCGGCATTGCCGACTGCCTTGGCGCTGGCGAGCGAGCGGGCGAAGACATGCACGCCGTCCTTGCCCTTGAAGGCGGTCAGGCCGAGATCGGAAACCACGAACCATTGCGTGGCCTGAGCCTCGTAGCTGCCTTCCTCGTCCTCGTCGGCCGAGAGGGTGCCGCTCGGGTTCGCCACCATGATGTAGAGGCCGGGCTCGAGCTTGCCGACGGCTTGAAGCACCGGGAAGGCGGTGACCGCATCGCGGTTCACCTCGGCCTTGGCGGTATCGAGGCTGCCCTTCCAGACCGAGACGCCTTTTTCGCTCGCGATCTCCTTGGCCGTCGAGCCGCTGAGTTGGCTGAGGAAATCCTCCGATTGCAGAGCGGGCAGCAATCCGCGATCGCCGACGCGCACAATCTCGACATCGACCTTCGGCGCATTGACCGAGATGATCGGCACACCCGCCTGGCCGGTACGCGGCAGGACGTAGTTGCGGCCGGAGAAGCGGACCTGGGGCGAGCGATCGCGAACGTAGAGTTCATAATCGGCCGATTTCAGCAGGGTCTCGCCGACGGTCGAGGGCAGACCCTCGCGGATGACGAAGGCGTAGCGCTCGCTGTGCTTCAACCCGTCGACGCAGACCTGCGAGCCCTCGGCGGTGACGGCGGCGTTGGCCGCGCCCGAGACGGCGACATAGGGCGTGAAATCGGTCTTGCGCGGCAGCGTTTCGGAGAAGGTGAAGCAGACACGCGGCGCTGCCGCATCCGAATCGACCTTGTAATCGAGGATGCGGAAGCCGTGCTCCTCGCGCAACTTCTCGTAAGTCGCGCGTGTCTCGGCCTCGTCCTTGATCCCGAGGCTGGCGCGATAGGCCTCCAGTGCCGGCCGCCACTCGGATTGCGCGACATAGGCCTCGCCAAGGAAGGAGAGCGCGCTCGCCTCGTCGGTCGGGTTCTTCGCCTTGAGATAGGCCTGGTAGGCAGCGGCGAGCGCGCGGGCGCGCAGCTTGGTCTTGCCGGAATAATCGTCCGAATCCTCGTCGTTGCCGGCCTCGCTCGCCGCCCGGGCATAGCCGAGCCAGTTGCGCGTGTCGGACGGATCGGCCGAGACGGAGGCGGCATGGGCCTTGAGCGCGGCTCCCGCCACGGGCTCCTCCGCCGCTTCAGCCGCTTCGGCCTCGCGACGCCATTGTGCGGCATTCTTCGCACCGGCCGGCGCTTCGCTCTTGAGTGCCGTTTCGAGGCGGACAGCATCGCTCGCGAGGGATTCGCGCACGAAGGTTTTCTGAACCGGAGCAGTCGCCAATTTGGCGGATGTCTTGGCGGCCGGCGTGACCGGATTCGGAGCCTGGGCCACGGCGGGCAGGCCGAGCAGCATTGCCAGCGACAGGCCGGCCGCAAGGCGACCGAAAAGGCTTGCGCGCGACATGGCCACCATCCCGTTCCGATCGATCTGCCGGTTTTTTGCGGCGCGCAAACTACCAGAAGCGCGGCGCGCCGCAATCAACACGGCAAAGTACGGTGTGGTCACGCACCGACATTCGCGGGCAGCGCCCGACATTGGCAAATTGCGCGGTCTCTGGCCTGATTTCAACTGAGGCCCTATTGGCCGCGTTCGTTCCACCTATCGAGGATCGCGCATCATGTGGAAGCCCGGCCGTCTCGTCTTGCTCGTGGGCCTTGCGGCCCTCGTGTCCGAGGCGGAGGCGCAGGTGCCGGAACGCGCGACGCCCGAGCGTCCTGCCGCAACGGCCAAGCCGAAGCCGGCGGCACCGCCCGCGCCCGATGCCGGATACGATGCGGCCCAGGTTGCCTTCGAAGCGCTTCCTGAGACTACCCGCCGCGCGGTGCAGGACGCCCTGGTCTGGACCGGCGATTACAACGCAGTGACCGCAGGTACGTTCGGCCGCCGGACCTATGACGGGATCCTGGCCTGGCAAAAGCGATCCGGTGGCGAGCCGAGCGGCATCCTGAGCGCCCGCGAGCGCTCCGCCCTCGATGCAGGCGGCGAGGCGGTGCGCAAAGCGATGCAATTCACCATTCGCCCCGATCAGGCCAGCGGGACCGTCATCGGCGTCCCGGAGCGCGTGCTTTCGAAGAAGAGCGCGCAGAAGGGCGGGACCCGTTGGCAGAGCGCAGACGGGCGCATGACGCTCGACACCAAGTCGTTCGCGGCAGGAGAGACCGATCTCGAGACCTTGTTCGACCGTGCGACGGCGCCCGCGGCTGACCGGCGAATCACCTACAAGCTCAAGAAGCCCGATTTTGTCGTGATCACCGGCGAAACCGGATCCGGGCGCTCCTACATCCGATATGCGGCAGGTCCGACCGGCATCCGGGGCTTCACGATCGGCTACGACAAGTCGATGGCGGCGGAGGCCGAACGACTCGTGATCGCCATCGCGAACAGCTTCATGCCGTTTCCCGAAGAATCCCCACTCGGCAGGCCCAATTCCGAGCCGACGCGAGCGACGCCGAGCGCACCTGCGCTGCCCGGCAACCTTGCGGGTCCCATTGCGACCGGTCTTGCCGTCGCCTCGGGCCGCGTCTTGACGGCGGCGGCCGCACTCGAATCCTGCCCAAATCCCCAGATCGGCGGATTGCCGCTGCGCCAGGTCAATCGCGATGCGAGCGGCGCTTTGGTGATGCTCGCGCTCGAAACTGGCGCGCAACCGGGTAAGCCTTTCAGCATGCTGCCGATCCGGACCGACGCCCCGGCTTCGGGCGAGTCCTTGATCGTTTTGGGGGCGGAGTCGAAAGGTCCGGCGAGCGTCGCGCCCGCGATTGCGGGTTCGGGCGCCGTTCAGGCGCCGCTTCAGCCGGGTGCGGGCGGTGCGCCGGTTCTCGATCGCGCCGGGCGTCTCGTCGGGATCGTCGCCCGGTTTCCCAGCGCGCCGCGCCTCGTTGCGGGCGTGATGCCGCCGACGCGATACACGATGATTCCCGGCGCAGCCGTTGCCGCGTTTCTCGCGGATGTCGGCGTTCCGACGACAATTTCCGACCGTGGCGGATCTGCAACGCTCGGCTCGGCAGCAGCACCCGTCATCGGCTCTGTGGTCGCCATCGAATGCCGGTCCTGAGCCGCCCGAACCACATCACGAAACCGTGAAGAGGCTGCTGTTTCAGGGTAGGAATCAACCTAAAATTGCTTGATGATCGAGTTGCTTCGGGCGCTGGCCGGTGGCTGCGATCATGGTCGCTACTATTGTCGTCATTAGGTGGAAATTTTCTTATTTGAGAACATTATTGGAATTACATAGTAGAAAATTCTAAAAATCGTTCGGTCAGACTGTCTTCGATGGTGCAAGAAATTAAGGCATCGCATTATTTTCGTTTTTTTGGTGACACGGCAGGGATGATTGTATGCACATCATACAAATTTTGATTGATGGGCGGTAATTCCCAGGCGCATTTTTGGCTCGCGGTGCGCAGTTCCATTTGGAACCATGTCTTAGATCCTCTGGTTTAAGAGCAAGGATCGAGCTATGGCAGACGGGTTTCGTGGTTCCGGTGCTCGATGGATCATGATTTGGTCGCATTCACTTTGCGACATCCCATTTTGATGGTTGCCTGATCTTTTGTTTGCGCGGCACCTTTGGAGGAGCACGTTGTGGCGTTCGATGGTGATTCCGCTCGTGAGTTCAACTATCCCCCGCTCGAAGCGGTGCTCGAAGCGTCGGGTATCGTCGGCACCTGGGATTGGGATCATAGCGAAGGGCGCATACGCCTCGATCGGGGTGCTGCTGCTTTCATCGCGGGGGATGCTTCGCTCGCTGGCCGTGCATTGACCAGTGCCATCGCGACGGCCCGTGTTCATCCGGACGACATCGATCTCCTGCTGATGGAAGCGATGCGTGCGACGAGTTTTGGCGGCCGCTTCATCGTCGAGTGCCGCGTACTCCACCAGGATCGCGGCCTGCGCTGGATCGAGACACGCGGCGGGACCTTCTTCGACGATCGGGGTCACAGCTTGCGTAGCTGTGGGACGCTGATCGATATCACGGATGACAGGCGTGGATTCGAGTCGTTCTTTCCGCAATCGAAGCACGCGTTGCGCACGGCGACAGATCACATCATCGCAGCGCGCAAAGTGCTTGGGAGTTCTGCTGTTCCAAGAGTGCGAACGACGCTCGACATCGCATTGATGGTGATCGGCGACCTGATCGCCGGACAGCACGAGGCAGGTCAATCCGAACACCACCACTGAGTTCGATCGGCGTTTCAGGGCGGATGTGACGCCTCGTCAGGCGCGACTTGCCGGCAGATTGGGTTTTTGGGGCGGGCCGCGGTCAGCTCAGCATAATGCTTTGCCGGAAGTTGGATCGTCGTCCGTGAAGAACGCGGCTCAAGCGGCCTGACGGCGCTGGTTTGACTGGCTGGCGGAGGCAAGGGCGGCCCAGATGAGGGCACACAAGAACTTGAGCCAAGCGAGGAGGCGTCTGAAGTTGTAGCCGACGGCGGCGA
>JBGAFL010000102.1:0-7142 GCA_044227265.1 Methylobacterium sp. | reverse complement strand
TGTGCGCTCTGCGCACGGGCTCCCTTGCAATCGGCCGCGACAGCCGCACCCACCCGCTCGCAGGTGCGTGCGAGCGACCGCCTCGCCTGGATCGGCCTGTCGGCGGTGCCGTCGGGGCTGCTGGTGGCGGCGACCTCCCACATCTCGATCGACGTTGCCGCGATCCCTCTGATCTGGGTGCTGCCGCTGGCGCTCTATCTGCTCAGCTTCGTCGTCGCCTATCGGCAGGTCGGAGCCTGGCCGCAGACGGCGCTCGCGGCGATCCAGGTCGCCGGCACCAGCTTCGCCTTTCTGTGGATCGTGCTCGGATCGCCGACCCTGCTGCTCGATCTCTCCGCCACGCTCGGCCTGCTCTTCGTCAACGCCCTCATCGCCCATCGCGCGGTCTACGAGAAACGGCCGGCAAGCGACCGGCTGACGGAATTCTATCTCTGCACCTCTCTCGGCGGCGTCCTCGGCGGCATTTTCGCAGCCCTGATCGCGCCGCACATCTTCTCGGGCACCTACGAATATCCGTTTCTGCTGGCGCTCGCTTTGGCCTGCCGGCCCGGCGCGCTGGCCGGCGGCCGCGCAGCCCTCCTCGGTGAGGGCAGGAAGGTGCTCGCGGTGCTTGGCCTCCTAGCGTGTGTTGCGGGCGTCGCGGCGCTGATTAGCTTTGCCGGCTATCTGCAATCTATGCAGCACCAGGCGCTCTGGCTCGCCACCTTCCTGATAGGTCTGCTCTTCGCTTTCGGCGTGAGCTGGCGCGTGCCTTCGCGGGCCGCGCTGTTCGGAGCGAGTGCCGCACTGGCTTCGATCCTGCTGCCGGCGATCCTCGCCAGCGACATCCATCAGGTCCGCAGCTTCTTCGGCCTGCACAAGGTGATCCCATCGGCCGACGGCCATTTCCGGCTGCTGGCGCATGGCACCACCGTTCACGGCGCGATGCGCATCCGCAACGATGACGGTACGGACGTGAGCGGGGCGCCGGAGGCCGCGAGCTACTATTGGAAGGGAGGCGGTCTGGTCGAGGCCATCGACCTCGTGCGCTCGGCCCGTGGCACCCTCCCCGCCGTATCGGTCGTCGGACTGGGCGCGGGGGGCCTCGCCTGCCAGGAGCGTCCGGGAGAGAAATGGAGCTTCTTCGAGATCGACCCGGCAGTGATCGAGATCGCGAAGGATCCGCGCTATTTCCGCTTCCTGTCCGAATGCGCGCCCGATGCGGCCATCGTCCAGGGCGATGCCCGCCTGACCCTCGCGCGCCGGCCGAATGCGACGAAGCTGCTCGTGGTCGACGCCTTCTCTTCCGACGCGATCCCGATCCACCTCCTCACTCGCGAGGCGCTCGACATCGATCTCGCGCATCTCGAACCCGATGGTGTGCTGGTCTTCCACATCAGCAACCGGCATTTCGAGCTGCGGAACGTGCTCGCCCGCCTTGCCGCCGATCGCGGGCTGACCCTTTTGCACCGCACGACCATGATCGATCCGGCCGATGCCAACAAATGGCGCCTCGCCTCGCATGTCGTGATGCTCACGCGCGATCCAGGCATCGAATCCGCGGCGCTCGCGCAGGGCTGGGTGCGCGTTGCACCCGATCCGACGCGCCGCCCTTGGACGGACGATTTCGCCAACGCCCTCGAAGCCCTGATCGATCGCTGGCGCACTCCGGTCACCGCAATGGCTCAGGCGGCACACTGACCGCCCAACGAAAAGGGCGGACCGAGATCCGCCCTTGCGCTGCGCCGAAACGAAGAGAACGTTCGGGGCCGGCTCAATACGGATGCCGGTCCTTCTTGTTCATCCAGGCCTCGTAAGCTTTCAGCCCCGTCTCGCGTGAAAAATTCTCGGTGACGGCGATGCGGCGCTCGGCCCAGGGTTTTGCGAAATCCTCGTATTGGAAGGCGTCGTCGAAGCCGATGGCGCTGGTGTCCTTGAGGCTCGCGGCGAAATAGACGTGATCGATCCGCGACCAGTAGATGGCGCTCATGCACATCGGGCACGGCGCGCCGTTGATGTAGATCTCGCAGCCCGACAGCATGCGGGCACGCTCGGCAACCGGATCGGGCGAACCGGGCGGGCGCGGGATCATCTCGAGGATCGTGCCGGCGCCGTATTCGCTGCCGAGAAGGGCTTTCGGGTTGAGCCGTGCCGAGGCATCCATGATCGCCGTGACCTCGGCATGGAACACCGGGATGCCGGTGAGCAGCACGCGGTTCTGGCCGCGTCCGATGATCTGCCCGTCCTTGACGATCACGGCGCCGAACGGGCCGCCCCAGCCCTTCTCGACCGACTCGATGGCAAGGCGCGTCGCCTCCTCCATGAATTCCTGCTTGCCGGATGGGAGCGCGACGGCCTTGGCCGGCGACGCTCCAGTTGCGGCCATGCCGGCTCCGACGGCCATCGCCATGAAGGTCCGCCGTCCCGGGCTTGCCGGCTCCGAGCATTCGTCGCCGTGATCGGCCGCGCAACTACAGGTTTTCACGTTTCGTCTCCCCCAATTCGCCAAAGCTGGTCAAGATCAGGCCAGATCAAGAGCATGGTGATGGAAGGTGACGAAGCGGAATGCTCAAGCTGTTCGCAGCTTTGTAGCGGGATGGTTCATGATCGGTCTCCGAACGCACGCAGCTTGCGAACACTTCCGATAGGATGCTCGGATCCCGATTTCTACGCTCGGATGGATAAATTTAGCCGGCATAACGCTTTTGTCGCACAGAGCCTAGGCCGCGCCATGAAGCCAGGTTCGGACGAACTCGCATCGACCGCACCATGACCGGATAAACCGAGGGATGCGCGTGGCGCACACCCCTCCAGATCCGGGATCGTTCGCCCGGAAGGCTCGAACCTGGCGTCAGTGACCGGGTACGGTCGGCCCCACGCCCGATGACCCGGCGCAGCCGGATCACCTCAGGCCGCCGCCGGCGGTGTTCCCGAAATTCTGCGCGATGGGATCACGCTCAGGAAATTCGGCGTTGCCGAGCGTGCTGCTTCTCATGGAGCGCCCAGTGCCGACGGGCTCGGGTGTTGTCACGATGCTGCCGGTGCTGTCCGTGGAATAGGGCCCGATCGAATCGTAGGTCGTGACATATCCTGTGTGGTGCCGGGCATGCGGCGCGGCGATGGCCGGACTCACGGCAATCGGCAGGACGAGCGCGACGGCAATCATCCGGGAACGGGGAGCCGAACGGCGCGAGGAACGAAACGGTTTCATGGTCGTCTCCTGAGCTTTGGCCAGCCGACCACCCTCCCCCGAACGGAAACCCATGCGGATGGGCTTCCGGTCGGCGGCTCGAAAGCGTCACGCGACGCTCTGGCAGTGCTGGCTCGGATCGAGAGGCTCGCTGCCCCTCCATCGCCAAGACTTCCCGGCCGATCGTTTTATTCCCGTCGGCGATGCGGGCCTCTGAATTGACGATGCCTGGGCGTTTACACGCGAGAATTGTATACGCCGCCGAAAAATTGTTTCGAAACTCCGGGAATAAACGACCCCGGCCTCTGGTCAGGACTTGCAGGGACTTCGAAGTCCCTTGTCGCCGAGGGGCCAGAACGATGCACGATCACGGGAGCCCGGACGAGCCGGGGACGACGAGCCGCCGTGGCGCGCTCGAATGCATGATCTGGGCAGGCACAGGCCTGCTCTGGTCGCTCGGAGGCGGGTTGCCGAAGGCAGTCGGACTGAACCGGGCACTGGCCGCAGACACTGCAGCGGCTCCCTTCACCTTCCTCCAGATCAGCGACAGCCATGTCGGCTTCAACAAGCCGGCCAATCCCGACGCGCTCGGCACATTGCGCGAGGCGGTCGCCAAGATCGCTCAGCTTCCGAAGAAGCCCGCCTTTATCATCCATACAGGCGACATCAGCCACCTTTCGAAGGATCAGGAGTTCGACGATGCCGACCAGGTCCTGCGGGAGACCGGCCTGCCCATCTTCTTCGTGCCCGGCGAGCACGATCTGCTCGATGACGAGCAGGGCCGCGCCTATCTTGCCCGCTACGGCAAGGGCTCACGCGGGGCCGGCTGGTACAGTTTCGACCAGAACGGCGTCCACTTCATCGGGCTCGTCAACGTCGTCGACCTGAAGGCCGGCGGGCTCGGCAATCTCGGGGCCGAGCAGCTCGCCTGGCTGGCGCAGGATGTGGCCGGGCTCTCCTCGAGCACGCCCGTCGTGGTCTTCGCCCATATCCCGCTCTGGACCGTCTACCCGGAATGGGGCTGGGGCACGGAGGACGGCGCGCGGGTTTTAGCCTGCCTCAAGCGCTTCGGCTCGGTCACGGTGCTGAACGGGCACATCCATCAGATCATCCAGAAGGTGGAGGGCAACGTCTCCTTCCACACCGCGCGCTCGACCGCCTTCCCGCAGCCGGCGCCGGGCACGGCCCCATCTCCGGGGCCGATGAAGGTGCCGGCCGGCGAACTGCGCAAGGTGCTCGGCATCGCAAGCGTCAATTTCGTGCGCGGCAGCGAGCCCCTCGCGATCATCGACACGCCGCTCGCCGACTGAGCCAACCCCTCCGATCGGAAAGTTCACGCCATGAATTCGCGTCGCTCGCTTCCCCATTGCTCATTTCCACGTCGCTCGGCGCGGCTCAGGCCGCTCGGCCGCCTCGCCGCCGTCGCCATCGCACAGGGTCTGCTGCTTGCGGCGGCTCCAAGTGCGATCGCGGCCGAGACGGCCGGCACGGAACCGGTCGTCATTCATATCGACAACTTCACGTTCAGTCCTGCAGCGGTTACCATCACGCCGGGCACCGCCGTCACCTGGGTCAACGGAGACGATATTCCGCATACCGTGGTGGCAGAGACCAAAGCCTTCCGATCGAAGACGCTCGATACGGAAGATCGCTACAGCTTCACCTTCGAAACGCCGGGCGACTACGCGTATTTCTGCTCCCTTCACCCGCACATGACGGGCAAGGTCGTGGTGAAGGGCACCGGCGGCTGAGGCGAACCCGAGCAAGGGGGTGACGAGGACCGGAGACGGGTCATGATGACAGGCGGGCTGATCGTTGCTGGACCATGGCGGGCATTGCCCGCGTCCGCATCTGCCGCCGGCCTATGGGTCGATGCTGCGCTCGCGCGCCTCGCGGCTCTCCGGCGCGCCCTCGTCATGGCGGCCTCGCGCATCGTCGAGCCACCGTCTTCCGCAGCGCGGACCGGACAGCGTGGGCGCCCCGCCCTTTCCCTCGTTGCGGCATCATCGCCGGGCGACGGCGACGGCACATTCCATGCGGCCGTGCTGCCGCATCTCGACGCCGCCTACAACCTCGCGCGCTTCCTGACCCGCGACGCGGATGCGGCCGACGACATCGTCCAGGAGGCTTTCCTGCGCGCCTTCCGAGGGTTCGACGGCTATCGCGGCGGCGATGCGCGGGCCTGGCTCCTGGCGATCGTGCGCAATTGCGCGCGAAGCTGGGCGAGCGAGCGGACCAGGGCCCGCACCCTCCTCGAACCGCTCGATCCGCCGCAGGCGGAGGATGGCGCGGAGATGGAGACGCGCGAGATCGCCGATCCCGATCAATGCACGCCGGAGGCGGCGCTCCTGCGTGACAGCGAGGCGGGCATCATCCGCCGATTGATCGAAAACCTGCCGGAGGCCTTTCGCGAGGTCCTGGTTCTGCGCGAATTCGACGACCTGTCCTATCGGGAGATCGCCGACATCACGACCACGCCGATAGGGACCGTCATGTCGCGCCTCGCCCGCGCGCGGCAGATGCTGGGAGATGCGTGGCGTCGCCAGAGCGGCGAGGAAAGGCCATGAGCGAGCACGATCTTCCCTGCGGCGAAGACCCGACCCTGCTGCACGCGCTCGTCGACGGCGAACTCGATGCGGCCAACAGCGCGCGCTGCGAGGCCCATGCCGCGCGCTGCCCCGACTGCGCCGCCGAACTCGAACGGCTGCGCGCCTTGCGCGCCATGCTCGCCCAGGACGGCATCGCCTGGCGCGCGCCTCCGGCGCTGCGCGCCAAGATCCTGGCCTCGCTCGACGGGGAAGCGGCACGCACCGGGAGGGCGGCGCCTGTGCGGGTGTCCCCGCCGAACCGCTGGGGCGCCCGCCTACGCGAGGCGGCGCTCAGCTGGACGGCCGTGCCGAGCGGCCTGGCGCTTGCCGCCAGCCTCGCTTTGGCGATCCTGGTCATGCGACCGGACGACGGCTCGGACCTGTCGGGCCAACTCGTCGCCGGCCACGTGCGTTCGCTGCTCGCGAACCATCTGACGGATGTGCAGACCTCCGACCAGCACACGGTGAAGCCGTGGTTTGCGGGCAAGATCGACTTCGCGCCCCCCGTCATCGATCTCGACGATCGCGGCTTCACCCTGATCGGCGGCCGCCTCGACTATATCGAGAACCGGGTGGTCGCGGCGCTGATCTACAAACGGCGCCAGCACGTCATCAATCTGTTCCTGTGGCCGTCCGACACGCGTCAGGCGGCCGCGCGCGCGAAGGAGGGCTTCAACATCCTGACCTGGCAGCAGGCCGGGCTGACCTTTTGCGCCGTGTCGGACCTCAACGCCGTCGAGTTGAAAGAATTCCAGGACGATTTTGCCGAGCGCGCGCCGCGCTGATTGCGGTGCAAGGGCAGATCGGGTTGTTGCGCGACGCAGTTATGCTTCGGGTTTCGGTCGATCAGTTGGGCGTAAGCTGCGCCGTTCCCTCCCCCCTTTGCCGGGAGGGGTAGGGGTGGAGGTGCCGCCGGAGGCACCGCAACACCACATCCTGAGCCACCCCCCTCTCCAACTCCTCCCCGCAAGAGGGGAGGAGAGATCCCTGAGGCCCACCGCTTTGACCGGAAACCGGCGCCTCGCTACGGCGCCAGTTGCACCTGGTGATGCCCGTCGAGCGTCACATCTTCGCTCGGCACGCCATCCGCCACGGCTTGCGCCCGGCGCCTGTCGGGCGAGGTCGCTTCGTCGGTGAAGGCGGCGACCGCCTCGTCCAGGCTCAGCGACGACGTCTTCTGGCTGCCGAGCCGGCGGATCGAGACCGTGCGCTCCTCGGCCTCGCGCTTGCCGAGGGCCAGCAGCACCGGCACCTTGGCGAGCGAGTGCTCGCGGACCTTGTAGTTGATCTTCTCGTTGCGAAGATCGGCCTCGACCCGCAAACCCGCCTTCTCAAGCACGCGCACCACCTCGCGGGCGTAATCATCCGCCTCATGCGTGATGGTC
>JBGAFL010000039.1:0-51549 GCA_044227265.1 Methylobacterium sp. | reverse complement strand
AGGCTGACCGCATCACCGACGCCTCCGGTCGAGTGCTTGTCGAGGACAGCGGGGCCAGCAGGCCGTCCCAGGTCAGCACATGGCCAGGCACGTCATCGCCCGTCGGTGACCTGTCCTCCAGGCGACCAGGCGTCGATCGACATTCCCCGGAAGTACACCGCCGCCATCGCGAGGCGGCCGCCTGCCCCTCGTGCGGCCATCGGTCAACCCGGCGATGAATCCGTGGATGTCCTCGTCGTCGAGGCCGCACCATCGCGCTTGGACCCGGATGATCTCCTGAGGGCAGCCTCACTGCTCGCTCCAGGACGCTTCGAGAGCGGCGTAAAGGCTGCTCGCCCCGAGGCGGAAAGGTTCTGGGAGTCACCCAGTCTGGACCCATGATCCGGTCGGCGAGCGCGAGGTTGCGGCGTCCGCGACACTCCCGCAATCCGCCGAGACTTTGAGGCCGCCATGCTCGGCCTCGCTGATCGCGTGGAGCATCGCTTCGGCGGCTTCCGGAGTTGCCGAGATTGCGGTTTTGCCCGTGGAGGTTTTGACGAAATCGGCGCCGGAATCGAGCGCGAGACGGGTGGCTACCACGATCTTGTCGGGCGAGGCGAGGGCGCCCGTTTCGAGGATGACCTTGAGGGGGCGCCCCTGGCTGCAGGCCTCACGCACGGCCGACACCATGGTTGAGACGGCGACTTCATCGCCGCGCAGAAAGGCGGCGTAGGGCATCACCAGATCGATCTCGTGCGCACCATCGGCGAGTGCACGGAGGGTTTCGTCGACCGCGCTCTCGGTATCGTCCTGGCCTGCCGGAAAATTGACGACAGTCGCGACTTTGACCGAGGAACCGTGAAGGAGTTGCACGGCCTCGCGGACGAAAGGCGGCCAGATGCAGATAGCGGCGACGCTGGCTTGCCGTGCCGTGCGGCAGAGGCGGTGGATCGCGGTCGTGTCGCAGGTATCGCCGAGATCTGTGAGGTCGAGCAGGGGAAGCGCGCGGCGCGCGACCGCCGCCTGCTCGGCTGCCAAGAGTGTCGCTACGGTCATAGGGCGGCCGATCCCGGTGTCGTCGTGCTTGGAAGACTCGCGACGAAGGCCGTCACGAGATCGGCCAGCCGATCCGCTGCGCGCGCAGCCGCCTTTTTGGTCTCGCCGTGATGCGGATCGCCGCCATCGAGCCCGGCGGCGAGATTGGTGACGACGCTGAGCGCGGCAACGCGCAATCCGTAGAAGCGTGCGAGGATGGTCTCCGGCGCCGTTGACATCCCGACGAGATCGGCTCCCAGCAGTTTCGCCATCCTGATCTCGGCCGGGGTCTCGAAGCTCGGCCCCGAAAACCAGGCATAGACGCCCTCGGAAAGGGCAATGTCTCTGGATCGCGCGGCGGCGTGAAGCAAGCCGCGCAGGTCGGAATCGTAGGCATTCACCATCGGCACGAAACGATCGTCGCTCGGCTCACCGATCAGAGGATTGAGACCGGACAGGTTGATGTGATCGCTGAGCGCAACAAGGCTGCCCGGCCCAGCCTCGCGGTTCAGTGATCCGCTCGAATTCGTCAGAAGCAGCACCTCGATGCCGAGCGCTTTTGCCACGGCGATCGGCGTGCGCATTGCGGCGGCGTCGCCCGCTTCATAGGCATGGGAGCGGCCCTCGAAGACAAGGACGGGACGACCGGCGAGGTATCCACGATGCAGCCGTCCGCCATGGCCGCTGACCCCGGGTCGCGGAAATCCGTCGATCTCGCGATAGGCCAACGAGACGCCATCGACGAGGCGATCGACCAGCGAACCGAGACCCGTGCCGGTCAGAATGGCGCAGGCATGCGGGCCTTCGAATCCGGCTTCGCGCAACTGCGCGTGCGCCTTTGGGACGGCGTCCTCAGAGGCCATCCAGGTTCTCCGGCCCGAAGGATTCGGGCAGCAGCGCATCGAGCGTGAACCGGGCGCGCAGGCCGCTCGTTCCGGCGATCAGGATGGGCGTATCGGGCCTGCCGAATTCGCGGATACGCTGGCGGCAGGCGCCGCAGGGCGTCACCAGCTTTTCGCCCTCGCCGAGAACGAGGATCGCGTCGATCGTCCGCCCTCCCGCGGCGATCATCGCGGCGATGGCGCCTGCCTCCGCGCAGGTTCCCGCCGGATAGGCCGCGTTCTCGACATTGCAACCGGCATGAATGCGTCCGGTCTCGTCGCGGATCGCAGCACCGACCGAGAAGCGCGAATAGGGCGCGTAGGCGCGCGCATGTGCGGCAAGCGCCGCCGCGAACAGGACCTCGATTGCACCGAGGTCGCTCGCGGTCTCGTGTGTCCGAAACGGATCGATCATGCCGTCGCGTTTCTCCTGAACCAAACGGAGCGTCCATGACAGTTAGGGCGGAGGTCGCCGGGACTGTCGAGAGGGCAGGGTTCGTGCCGAAGGGAATTGGCGAACCACTTTCCTGTTCGGAGATCGCGTTCCCCAATGTCCCGGCATGCACTATGACACGATCTTTCGGGCCGCAGACGAGGTGGGACGATGCTTGGCCGCTATGATCGTGGTTCGTCCGGTGGCGAGGCGAAGGTCGAATACGGCGATGGCACGATGCGGGTCGTGAGGCCGGGGAATTTCGTGCGCTGCGCCGTGACGGGCGCCTCCATCCCGCTCGACAATCTGCGCTACTGGAGCGTCGAGCGTCAGGAAGCCTATGCCAGTCCCGAAGCCGCCTTTCAGCGGCTGAAGGAGATCGGCCAGGCGCCGTAGGCACAATGGACGTTTGCGCGGAAATCATGTGACTTGATAGGTAGTTAACGAAGCGATCGAAAGTCCTCCAGCAGCGTCGAGAGCCGTGCTCGCAACGCGCCCTCCCCAGTGAAGACGAGGCCGACCTGAAGAGAGGCGATGGTACTGCGCGCCTCCGGCAACAGGCGGACGCGGTCCTTCTCCGTCGTCACCAGCATCGCGCCGAGGTTGCGTGCCGCGGTCTCGAGTGTTGCAAGATCGGACGCGGAATAGGGATGATGGTCGGGGAAGGAGCGCGTCTCCACGAGATCGGCCCCGGTCTCCCGTAGCGTTGCGAAGAACTTTTCTGGCCTGCCGATCCCGGCAAAGGCCAAAACAGCCTTGCCGGCAAAGTCGCAGGCGAGGGGCCCAAGACGGGCGCGATGCACCGGGAGACCCCTTTTCTCGGCCTCTCGCGCGATAGCCTCGCCCGGCGCACCTTCACCGATCAGGACGAGGCCACCGACATGCCGCCATTGACGCTGCAACGGCACGCGGAGCGGGCCCGCCGGGAAAGTCCTGCCGTTACCGATCCCGAAACCGGCATCGACCACGGCCAACGCAAGGTCCTTGTGCAGATGCGGATTCTGCAAGCCGTCATCCATCACGATGACGTCCGCTCCTGATCGCAGGCAAAGTTCGGCACCGGCTATTCGATCCTGCGCCACCACGGTGAGGGCCTTGCGGGCGAGCAGCAGCGGCTCGTCGCCGACCTCCTCGGCCGTATGGCGCGCGGGGTCGACCACGATCGGCCCCTTGAAGCGGCCGCCATAGCCGCGCGTCAGGAAGGCTGGCCGCGCCCCGAGTTCCGCGAGGATGTCCGCGATGCGCAGGGCGGTCGGCGTCTTGCCGGCGCCGCCGAGCGTGAAATTGCCGATGCAGAGGACGGGGCAGGGCGCGCGATGCCCGTCTCGGTCCATCCGCGCGGCGGTCAACCGGCCATAGGCGGCTCCGGCAGGCGCCAGGAGCAAAGCGAGCGGGTGCAGGGGCGAGCGCGCCCAGAAGTCGGGCGGCCGCATCTCAGCCTGCAGTGAATGGAAGCTGGCTCACGCCGGATTCCGCGCCGCGAGCTTGAGCTGCGCGACATAGGGATCGAGTACGGCGAGAGTGCGCGAGACCGCCCCTTCGAAGGGCAGCAGGGCCTCATGACCGCGCTGCGCCATCATGGCCAGGCGCGACCGGTCGAGCAGGAGGCTGCCCACTGCATTCGCCAGAGTCGGCGCGTCGCAGACGTTGAGGGCGCCGCCCGCCGCGTCGAGCGCCCGATAGGGTTCCGCGAAATTGGCGACGTTCGGCCCATGCAGGATCGCGGTATCGAGCCGGACGGGCTCGATCGGGTTCTGGCCGCCATGGGCGATCAAGGAGCCGCCGAGAAAGACCAGCGGTGCCAGGCGATAGAACAATCCGAGTTCGCCCAGAGTATCGGCGACGAAGAGCTCAACATTGGCATGGGGGCGGCCATTCTTCGCCCTGCGGCTCGTGCGCAATCCGGCGGAAGTGGCGCAGTCGGCGACCTCTTCGCCACGGCGCGGATGGCGGGGCACGATGATCGTCAGGAGTTTGGGCAGCCTTTCTTTGAGCAGAACATGCGCCTGCGTAACGACTTCATCCTCGCCCTTATGCGTGCTGGCCGCTACCCAGACCGGCCGATCGCCCAACAGGTCGCCGAGATAAGCGAGTTGCTGAGAATCGGCAGGAGGCACGGCTGAATCGTATTTCAGGTTGCCGACGACGCTGATCCGCGGAGCTCCCAGTCGCGCGAAGCGCTCGGCATCATCCTTGGTCTGGACGAGGCAAATCGCGATCCGAGACAGCAGAGCGAGCGCCGTGCGCGGCGAGCGAGCCCAACTCCGATACGAGCGCTCCGACATGCGGCCATTGACCAGAATCAGCGGGATCTCGCGCTCGTGCAGCGAGATGACGGTGTTCGGCCAGATCTCGGATTCTGCGACGAGCGCCAGATCGGGCTGCCAATGATCGAGAAAGCGCTCGACCCAGCGGGGCGCATCGAGCGGCATGTATTGATGCACGGAATTCGGCGGTAGCCGCGTGCTCAGGAGATCGGCCGCGCTCCGGGTTCCCGTGGTGACGAGAACCGAAAAGCCGCGCGCGATCATCCCCTCGACCAAACCGATCAGGGACAAGGCCTCGCCGATGCTGGCACCATGCATCCAGACCAGATTGCCGGTCGGCCTCGCCCGGCCCGGCTGGCCGCGGCGTTCCGGCAGCCGCCGCGGATCTTCCTTGCCGCGTCGCGAGCGCCAGGCGAGGAGGCCAGCCACGGCCGGCTCGCCGAGATAGAGCCCGTAGCGATAGGCCCGCAACGTGGCGGGAAGCGGGGGTACCCTCACGCGGGATTCCCGACGCGATCGGCGCGCCCGACGAGTGTGTAGGCGTGGTCGTGGACGCGGTTCAATTCCGTCTGGACCTCCATGCGCAGGGCGTCGATTGCCTCGCCATCGACCTCTCGCGGAACATGAATGGGCTGCCCGAACACCATGGCCCCCTTGCCGAACGGCAGGCCGAGGCAGGCACGGTCCCAGCTGTTGAAGCGGATATGGCGGCTCGTCACCACCGCGACAGGGACGATCGGGCGGCCGGAAAACCGGGCGAGCATGATGATGCCCGGATCGCAAATTCGGGAAATCTTGGGCACGTCCGCGCTGAAGGCGACGCTCTCGCCGTCCCGCAGGGCGCGCACCATCGCGCGCAAGCCTTCCGCGCCGCCTTTGGCCTTGGCATCGCGCACGACCCGTCCCCGCGCACCGGAGGCGCGCACGACTCGTACGCCCATGCGGGTCAGGGCGAGCGTGTTCACGTTCCCGTCGGCCGAGCGTGAGATGATCGTGGCAATCCGGTCTTTCGGCCGCTGCATGAACGAGATCATGGTGTGCTGGCCATGCCACATGGCTGCGATGAAGGGGCCGTCGAGCACGTCGAGATGAGCATCGACATCCGCCGGCACCTGCGTGAAGCGATTGGTACGACGCACGAGGCGAAGATACTTCTCCGCGAGGAAGGCCAATCCGTGCTGGACCGCGGGTTTTCGGCTGAGTGTCTTGATGAGGCCCATGAACCAGATCGTGGCGGCATGAGACGGTCGCTCGCTTGATCGCGCCCTGTCCGAAATGAAGCCGGCGCAGGGAAACCCGGAGGCGAGAGGCGCACCCGAGACCAAACGCGACGGGCCGGCGCTCTCTAGCGTCAGTTAAGTCTCGGACGCAACTGGACGAGTGTCACAGATCGTCGCGTTTGCAGTTCACGCATTCGTGCGTGTTGGTGCATTTTCGATGATCCCCAGCTCATGGAAAACGCACCAACCTCTCGTCGTGCCGCAATTTCTTCACGCGAACCGGAATCCACTTCGCTCGAAATTGCTCTAACCGCAGCGGTTGACGGCGCGGCCGCGAGCCGCGATGCGAAGGGCCGCGAAGCGCAAGCAAGGGTGCTCCCCTCGGCGATGTTCCGTCTCGCCCATATCACCGACCCGCATGTCGGACCGCTCCCACGCCCGCGCTTGCGCCAGCTCCTGAGCAAGCGCGCGACGGGCTATATGAACTGGCGGCGCGGCCGCAGCCGGTTCCATGACATGGACGTGCTTGCGGCCCTGGTCGCCGATCTCCATGAGCAGGGCAGCGACCACATCGCCTGTACGGGCGACCTGTGCAATATCGGGCTGCCCGACGAATGGGAGACGGCCAAAGTCTTCCTGGAAGGGTTGGGCTCGCCCGAGCGGGTCAGCTTCGTCCCCGGGAATCACGACGCCTATGTGCGCGGTTCGCTCGAAGGGCTTCTGCGGATTTGCGGCGCCTGGACCAAAGGGGAGGACGGGCAGGCGAGCGTGTTCCCGTATCTGCGCCGGCGCGGACCGCTCGCCTTGATCGGATTGTCGTCCGCCATTCCGACCAAGCCTTTCGCCGCCAGCGGTAAGTTGGGACATCGGCAGATCGCCGCAGCGGAGGCGCTGCTGGCAGGCCTCTCAGAAGAAGCCGATCGGCCCTGCCGCGTTGTCATGATCCATCACCCGCCGCATCCCGGCGGTGCGCAGCCAAGCCGCGCCTTGAAGGACGCCGCAGCTTTCTCGGCGATGATCTCGCGGGTCGGTGCCGACCTCGTCCTGCACGGTCACAACCATGTCGGCAGCGTCGCCTTCCTCGAAGGTCCCGATGGGGCGAGCATCCCGATCGTCGGCGCGCCGTCCGCATCCGCGCGGACCATCCGGATCAGCCATCGCGCGGCCTATATTCTCTATGATGTGGTGCGCAATGGCTCCGGCCACCTCATCACCGCGACCGAGCGCGGGCTGGTCGGCGAGGGACATATCGATTCGATCCGCTCGGTCGCGCTGACCCGTCCTTGAATGGGCGCGATCTATAGCGGGACCTGGCTCGGACATGAAAATGGCACGAATCCTGTCGGATTCGCACCACGCAAGTTACGTCAGAGCCGAATAACGATACCCTCAGCCTCAGGACATTAAGCCCTCGGGGCTCATGTGAAGCCCGCGCTGGTGATGACGTGCGATGCTGGCTTCGTAACGTTCCGCCTGCAACCGGGTCAGACCGGATATCAAGGCCATGGTGCCGCGATAGACCGTATAGGTACCGTCTTGGGTGGGCTTTACACGAATCACTTCTTGCATGCGTCCGCTCCCTCGCCCCCCGGTTCTTTGCTGCACGGGACTTTATGAACGTATGTTAATCGAGCGACCCCAGCAGGCAAGTGGGGGAGGGGCGATCGGCGGCCGGAATCGTCCTTGCGATGCAAAATACTTAGTCGGTTTGCACGACGGAGGGGCTCTGGCAGTACGCAACGGTTCAAAATGGGACACGCGGGCGCCTGCACCTCAATCGCGTTAACGCCATGAGAATGCAGCGGAATATAATTTCGATCGGAAATCATATAGCCCATCGCGGAATCGATCGATGGTCCTATGAAGACTTTTGCGTCGCAGCGAAAATTCTTTTATGGATTAAATTGTAGTTAGTTTTGTAAACAAAAGCCTGCAACCTCTGCCGTGTCCTTCACTGTCGACGTAATTGTCTCGCTCGCCAATCGTGATCATTGACGCAATGCCATCGCGACGGCCTTGAACTTGTATCGATTTTTGTGGGTGGCCGACGTTTCGTCATCGATCATGAGCGGCCCGCATCGATGGCGCGCTGCCCGCCACGGTAGGGCTCGAACCAGGTCAGCCCTTCGGCCGTCGTAGTCTTCGGCCTGTACTCGCAGCCGATAAAGCCTTGATAGCCGAGCCGATCGAGTTCCGAGAAGACAAACGCGTCGCTCAACTCCCCGGTGCCGGGCTCCGTCCGGTCGGGAACGCTCGCGATCTGGATATGCCCGATGATGGGGAGCAACCGGCTCAGCCGACGCGTGATGTCGCCATGCAGAATCTGGCAATGGTACACGTCGAATTGCAGCTTGAGGTTGGGAAAGCCGAGCTCAGATACCAAGACCGCGGCAGCTTCTGCATCGTTCAGGTGGTAGCCTGGCATGTCACGCGGGTTGATCGGCTCGATGAGGAGATCGATGCCGTGTCGATCCAGACGTTCCGCACACCATCTCACCGCGCGAATGTAGCGCTCCCGCGCGGCAGGATCGCGGGGATCGGATAATCCGGCCATCAGGTGTAGCCGCGCTGTCCCAGTCGCTTCTGCGTAGGCCAGGGCCTTGTCGACGCCGCTTCGCAATTCGTCGAAGCGGTCGGGGAGCGAGGCGAGCCCGCGCTCGCCTGCGGCCCAATCGCCGGGCGGCAGATTGAAGAGCGCGAGCGTGAGCGCGTTACGCTCGAGCTGCGCCGCGATTGCTTCCGGCGGAAACTCATAGGGAAACAGGATTTCGACTGCGGCGAAGCCCGCGTCGGCGGCCGCGGCGAACCGATCCAGGAACGGCAGTTCCGTGAACAGCAGGCTGAGATTTGCAGAAAAGCGCGACATCATACTCTCTGACGAGAAGCCGGGTCGCATCGAGCGCGACAGCCGAGTTGATCCCGAGCCGGTCGAATGTGACCTTCCGAAAGCCGACGGACAAGCCGCAACGCCACCGCCTGGGCAGCTCCAGGCCGGGCGCAACCGCGTCCGTTTCAGAATTCTCGTTGTCGTTGGGCTGAAGGCAGAGCTGCGAAGGGAGACCTGTCAAAATGTCGCGGGCTTTACCCTGAAAGACGCGAATTTCGTGGATTTTCAAAGCGAAAGCGAGGTTCTGCGACAAGGGATGGAAAGGATTCGGATGCGATACCTTTCCTCATCGCAGCGAGCTTTGGCAGGTCGATGTCCGGCGCTTCGGCAAACCATTCGGTTCCTCACGCGGGGGCAGCAGACCCGGAGGGTCATGGTTCGCGTCGGGGTGAGCCTGTGGGCGAGCGGAGACGCGAAGCGCGGACGGCCACTCACTGGATCGCCGTCATTCGTTTGCTCGACGGGACCGAGATTCCCTGCAACGTCAAAGATGTCTCGGTCTCGGGAGCAAAACTCGGCGTTCCGGAATCGGTCGCCCTTCCCGACACTTTCATGCTGAAAGTTCTCGGGCGGGATTTCGTCTGTCTGGTCAAGCTCGTTTGGCGGCGTGACAATTGGACAGGCGTGCGGATCGAACGTGTCGGGAAACTTCCAAGTCCCGACAAAGCGTCGGCGCCCGAACCGCGCCGCACCACCGACGAGAGCGGCTACAAGTCGCTAAAGACCTCGCGCAGCAAGGTTTCCTCGTTCTGAAACCGGTAGGTCACGGCGCCGCAGACGAACTCCTCGGCGATCGGAGGCTCAGCGGGGAGGCGCGACGAAGCCGTTTGTCATGTCGTCGACTAGGCCGCACTGGAGCTCTCGTCGGCGAATTTGGCCGCTACAGGTGCGGGATGGCGGCGGTTGCCGATCCCGAGAAATACGAAGCGGCAAGATCGTCTCCCGGGCTCTGTTCGGAGAATCGCGTGACCACGATTCCTCCGTACTCGGGAAGCAAGCTGACGGGTGACGGATCGGCCTTGGTCTGCACGGCGGCGAGCCGCGTCGGTGCATCGCGGCGCGCCGGCTCCGAGGCGCCCTGCGCGACGGTCTCGAACAGAGCTTGAAGCTGGTCGCGCGCGTCGCGATCGGGTGGGATCAGGCGTGTCGTCGGGGTTTCCTCGGCACGCGATTCTGAGGCGTCTGCAAGGGCCATTCCGGGTACGCTGGTCGTGCGGAGCGCAGCGAATTGAACCGGCCGCGCCGGGGGAAGCGGCATGGCGATGGCGGCAGCGATCGCGGCGAGTTCGGACGGGCGGCGAGGCGGCAGCGGTACTGTCAGAGCGGCTTCCTGCGTCGGCGCTCCGGCCTTGGCGGTGTCCCCGGTCAGGAGTTCTTTGGCGGACGGGCTCTCGCTGCCATTGCGGCGCAGCATCGCGTCGCGAAGAACCTCGGTGCTGCTGGGAGCGGCGAAGGCCAATGCTTGGCGCGCCCCGGTGGCGTCGGCCGGGTCGGCGCTCGCGAGGGCGATCGTCGCCTTGCTGCGCGTCTTGTCGGGTGTCGTTGCGGCGATTGCTGTGGTGGCGGCAGTCGTCTTCGAGCCTCCGCCGAACAGGCCGGCGAAGAAGCCGCCAATGCCCGGCCCGTCGTCATACTCGTCGGCACTCGCGAGCGCCGTATAGCCGAGGACCGTGCCGCCCCGCGCCAGGATCTCCGCGCGGGCTTCCTCATAGCGCGCCATCGGCTTCCCGTTGCTGGGAAGGTGGACGGTCTTGCCATCCGGGAAGAGGCGGGCGAGTTGCTGCTCGGTCATGCGCGGCCAGGCGCGGACCGACCCGACATCAAGGTGAACGAAGGGCGAGCCCGAGCGCGGATACCAGCCGACGCCCCCGCGTTGCATCCGCATTCCGGCAGCCCGGATGTCGTCGATCGAGGCGTCGGTCATGAAGAAATCCATGGCCTTGCCGAGCGTGTGCTGGCTGTGCTCGGCAACGCCTGACGAGCGTCGGCGCAGCATGCCGTTGGTCTTCGGGCTGCGATAGCCGCAGACGACGCGCAGCGGCTGGCTCGAACCGAGGGAGCGCTGCGCCTCCCAGACCACGTCGAACAGGCGCGGGTCCATCTTGACCGATTCGCTTTCGCGCCAGTCCCGCAGAATCCAGTTCAGCTGGTCGAGAACGGCCCGATCGTAGCGACCATCACGCTTGAACGTGAAGGTGCCGCTCTCTTTGGTGTGCTCGTGAATCAGCGACAGCGTGCGCGTGTCGCCATTGGCAACCGCATTCTCGGTCTCGGCCGTGCCGGCGAAGACCGCCAGCGTGACAACGGCCGTCAGCGATGCCCAGCGGATTTTGCGTCGATCGTGGGTGACAACCCCTGCGAGGACATGGCGCAGCGGCGAGATCGTGTTTCGGAGGAAGGCAGACCAGTCCGCCGGGTCTCGCACCTGCCTCGCCACCATCGCCTTCAACCCCTCGCCGACGGCATGACGCTTGGGGCGGATGGCCGTCATGGTAAACGCAAGGTTACTGAAAACCGTTAACGACCGGTTAGCAGGTCCTGCTGCTGATCACCCACTGCGCTGAGAGCTAAAGCTGAACCGTGGCGAAATCGTGCCGCGCAAGAGCGCTGACGCACATGCGCGGTTGATGACTTTGAGCGTCGGAAAACGGCAGCCACGTCGGAAAGCGGGCATCGGCCCAGGCGGGGCCGATCACCTCATCTGTCGGACGAACTCCGCAGGCCTCGTCGGCCTTCTACCACCAGCTGCGCGGGGGCGCCTGCGTCGGGGGCGGGGGCGGCGTCCAGAGGCCCGGCTCGCCAAAGGCTTGCTCGGCCGGCGCCCGTCTCACGCGCTGCTCGGCTTGTCGGGCCGGCGGGCGCGCGCCCTCGTTGCGTGGAGCGCGCGAGATCACCGGCCGCGAAGCCGGGACGCGCTCACCGGCAGTCGCGGGCTCGGCGGATTCAGCGGTCGCAGCGCGGCGTGTCGGCGTTGCCGCTCGCCGCCCGGATGTCGGGTCGGCCAACACGGAGGCGCCGCGCTTCGGCTCAGGTGGCAATGTCGCAACGGCATCACGAGAGGGAGCGAAACCGAGGGCGGCCTTCATGCGGTTGTCGTAGCCATAGACGTCCGGAAGGGTCCGATAGGTGCCCCCATCGTCGACATAGGCCGTGAAATAGGCGAGGTGCACCGGCAGCTTCTCGGGAAGCCGGATGGTGCGCTCACCCTTGCCGATCAGCTTGCGCAGACGCTCGGACGTCCAATCTGGCAGGACCGCTCCGGCAAACCGGAAGGGATCGTCGACACGCACGCAGCCATGGCTGAAGGCGCGTTTGGAGGCGGAAAACAATCCGCGATTCGGCGTGTCGTGCAGATAGACCGCGTGCTGGTTGGGGAACATGAACTTGATGAAGCCGAGCGCATTGCGCTCTCCCGGCGGTTGCCGCAGCGAGATCGTGTTGCCGCGCCGGATCACCTCGAACCCGCCCGTGCGGCCGGAGGCGAGCATGGTCTTCAAGATAGAGGGCGGAACGAACCACGACGGATTGACCACCGCATATTCCATCGCCCCGGAGAACAATGGCGTCGGCGATTCCGTCTTGCCGACGATCACCCGTGCCTCGTCCCGCAGCGAACCGTCCTTGTAGACGCGCAGCCGATATTCCGGCACGTTGACCATCACGTAGTTCGGGCCGAGTTCGGGCGGCAGCCAGCGCCAGCGCTCCATGTTGACGATCAGGTCCGACTGCCCGCTCTGCACCTTCGGCGCACTGGGGATGGCTAAGGTGACGACCGTCGCCCGGGTCAGCTTGCCATTCGCCGGCAGACCGCGGCTCGTCTGGAACTTGGTGACCGCCTCGGCGACACTGGCGTCATAGAGGTCCGGCTCGCCGGGACCGTGATCGAGCGTGCCGGGGCTGCGCGCTTGGAGCCCGAAGAAGTCGCGGAGCTGCGGCACGCGCGGGTCGGTCATTCCGACCGACAGGACCGGCCCGGCCGGAAGCTGCAGCGTGCGGTTGGCCGCGCGCGGCGTGCCGCCCCTGAGGCTGGCAAGACGGCTCTTCAGCGCGAGATAGCCCGGCTGGTGGGGGTTGTACGATTGCAGGAGATTGCCGGCATCGTCTCCGGCCCCCGCGAGGCGGCCGAGCACGACATCCGAGCCCGGAATGTCGAGCGCGGGCGTGACCAGCTTCGAAAGGTTCGCGAGATTGATGCGGCCCCCACGCGCATCGCGCGCATACAGGACCGCAGCGGCCGATGCCTTGAGCTCGGCTTCCGCGACCTCGGTATCCGTCGCGGTCGCGGATAGTGCCGGGATCGGATAGGCGTTGGGATCGAGCCCATCCTCGCCCGCCGCCCGAAGCCGTGCGAAGACCGAGCGGGCGGCCGGCGTGAACGCCCCGTCCTTGATCCAGACCGGCTTGAAATCGCCGAGCGCGTAGAAGGCGAGCATCGCCTCGCGCTCCTTGGCCGGGAAGCGCGCGATCAGCGGCGCAGTGGTGTTCAGGCGCGCGAAAATTGCCGCGCCGAGCGGATCGCTCGGTGCCTGCGGTGCCGGAGCGGGAATCGATGCGGCTGGAGCTTCAGTCGGTTCCGGCTTCTTTTCGAGCTCCCTGACGTCGATCTCGTTGACTTCCGGCTCGGCGCCCGTCGCGCTCGGCGCGGCGCCGGGTTCGCTCGCCGCGGTCTCGGGCTTCTGCTCGACCGAAGGTTGTGCAGTCTCGGTCCCCTCCGCGGCGACCCGCTGCACTGCAGCTGGTGCGATACGATCCGAATTCCGAAGTGCCGTCTCGGCGAGCGCAAGCGTTCCCGTGCCGACCGAACCCATTAGGATCGCGGCGAGCGTCAGCAACGCTGATCGCGTCGCGCTCGAACTGGCATACATGACGGCAACTCCTCCACCTGAGCTGCAAGAGCCGGACCGACAGTGTTGACTATCGGCTCAAGCGGGACTGTACGCAACCGCACATCGTAAATTGCGGCGAAACTCGGGCAGGAAAACACTAGGCCGCGGCATCGTCGGCCTTCTCGTCCCCTTCGAGGCCGAGATCCTTCAGTTTGCGGTAGAGTGTAGATCGGCCAATTCCAAGGCGGCGCGAAACTTCCGACATCCGGCCTCTATAGAATTGCAAAGCGAACCGGATCGCTTCGGCCTCGATCGCCTCCATCGGCTTCATTTCCCCGGTCTCTTCGACCACGAGCGACATCGCGTGCGGATCGCGGACCTCGACCCGGACGATCTCGCGCACCGGCTCGAGGCCGCCCGCGGGAAGCATCGGCTGGGCTGGGAGAGACGGGATGCGGACATCGAAGCCGTCGACCTGCGCCGCGATCTGGGGAAACTCGGCGATGGTGAGTTCGTCGCCATCGGCGAGCACGACAGCGCGGAACAGGGCGTTCTCGAGCTGACGGACATTTCCCGGCCACGGATAGCGCAGGATCAGGGCCATGGCTTCTGCCGCGATGCCGCGGATGCGCTTGCCTTCCTCCGCCGCGAAGCGGGCGCAGAACGAGCGGGCCAGTTCCGGGATGTCCTCGCGGCGTGCCCGTAAGGGGGGCAGCGTCATCGGGAAGACGTTGAGCCGGTAATAGAGGTCCTCGCGGAAGCGGCCTTCCTTGACGAGATCGAGCAGAGAGCGGTTGGTCGCCGAGATCAGCCGAATATCGACCCGCACGCTGCGCTTGCCGCCGACGGAATCGACCTCGCCCTCCTGAAGCGCCCGGAGCAGCTTGACCTGCGCATCGAGCGGTAATTCGCCGATCTCGTCTAGGAAGAGCGTGCCTCCCGAGGCCTCGACGAACTTGCCGACATGCCGTTCGGTCGCGCCGGTGAAGGCGCCCTTCTCGTGGCCGAACAGGGTGGATTCGACGAGGTTGTCGGGGATCGCCCCGCAATTGACCGTGACGAAAGGCTTTCCGCGCCGGTCGCCAGAGCCCTGGATCGCGCGGGCGAGGACTTCCTTGCCGACGCCGGATTCACCCTCGATCAGGACCGGGATGTTCGATTTCGCGGAGCGCTCGGCGAGGCGGATCACCCGATCCATGTCCGGGCTCTTCGAGGCGAGATCCTTGAAGCCGAGCGCCCCGGTCGCGCGCCGGCGCATGCGGCGGACTTCTTCCTCGAGCTGATCGACCCGGAGTGCATTCTTGATCGATACCTGGAGACGCTCGGCACCAGCCGGCTTGACGACGAAATCGACTGCGCCGGCGCGCATCGCGTTGATCACGGCATCGATCGAGCCGTTCGCGGTCTGCACGATGACCGGCGTGTCGATGCCCGCCTTGCGCATCTCGGAGAGCACCCCGAGACCGTCGAGACCACCGGGCATGACGAGATCGAGCAGCACGACGTCGATTTCGCCGCCGTCCCGGATCAGCGCCATTGCCTCGACGCCGTTCTCGGCGACGCGCGCCTCGAAACCGAGACGGCGAACCGTGCTCTCGGCAAGGCGTCGTTGCACGGGATCGTCGTCGACGATGAGGATGGTTGCCGACATACGCGGGACGCCTCGCTTGCCATCACGGCTCGCCTAACGCGCGGGATCGCCGCCCCGATTCCCGTGGGAAATCGAGTCGCCGCTCTGGAACGCGCCGACTGTTCCGTTTCGAGCCGCAGGGTCGCGCAAGAGCGTAAAGTCCCGCTTAACGACGCTGGAAATACGCGGCATCGCGCGGCACCTCCCTTGCGAGAGGTTGATCGGACCGGCCTCACAATCGATATCTGCCCAACACCGACGCCCTTCCGCGGGACTTCGGGACATCGGGAGACATCCATCAGCATGACGCGTCCGCTCGGCTCAGCCCCCCATCGCATCGGCAGGAATCTGCAGGCGAGCGACACAGCAACGGCCCCCAAGCCGGAGCTCGGACATCTTCCGGAATGGGATCTCAGCGACCTCTATTCAGGAATCGATGCGCCGGAATTCCAGGCCGACATCGCGCGCGCCGAGAGCGAGAGCAAACGATTCGCCGAGCTTTATGGCGGTCGGATCACGGATCTGGCGGCCGGACCCGACGCGTCGGTGAAACTCGGCCAAGCGGTCGAGACATACGAGACCATCGAGGATCTGATGGGACGGCTGATGTCTTTCGCCGGCCTCGTCTATTCGGGCGACACCACGGACCCGATCCGCGCGAAATTCTACGGCGACACGCAGGAGCGCCTGACCAATGCCTCGGGCGATCTCCTCTTCTTCGGCCTCGAGCTGAACCGGGTCGAGGATGCGGTGATGGATGCCGCGATGGCGGACGGTCCCCTCGCGCGCTACCGGCCATGGATCGAGGATCTACGCCGCGAAAAGCCACATCAGCTCGACGACCGCACCGAGAAGCTGTTTCTCGAGAAATCCGTCACTGCGAATGCAGCCTGGGATCGGCTCTTCAACGAGACGATCGCCGCGTTACGCTTTCCCGTTCAGGGAGAATTGCTGACCCTGGAGCCGACGCTCAACAAGCTCCAGGATCCCAGTGGCACTGTGCGCCGCGAGGCGGCGGGCGCGGTCAGCGAGACCCTGCGCAAGAATCTGCGCATCTTCACGCTGATCACCAACACGCTCGCCAAGGACAAGGAGATCTCCGACCGCTGGCGCGGTTTCAAGGATGTCGCCGACGCGCGCCATCTCGCCAACCGCGTCGAGCCCGAAGTCGTCGCCGCGTTGGTCGAAGCCGTGCGCGCGGCCTATCCGCGTTTGTCGCACCGCTATTACAAGCTCAAGGCGCGCTGGTTCGGGGTCGAAACCCTGCCGTATTGGGATCGCAATGCGCCGCTGCCGAAGGTCGAGCAGCGCACAATTCCCTGGGCGGAAGCGCGCGATACCGTGCTCGATGCCTACGGAGCCTTCTCGCCGGATCTGGCCGGGATCGCCCAAAAGTTCTTCGATCGCGGCTGGATCGACGCGCCGGTGCGGCCCGGCAAGTCACCGGGTGCCTTCGCTCATCCGACGGTGCCCTCGGCCCATCCCTATGTGCTAGTGAACTACCAAGGGAAGCCGCGCGACGTGATGACCCTGGCCCATGAACTCGGCCATGGCGTCCATCAGGTGTTGGCCGCGCCGAATGGCGCCTTGATGGCGCCGACACCGCTCACCTTGGCCGAGACCGCGAGCGTGTTCGGCGAGATGTTGACTTTCCGCCGCCTGCTCGCAGCGACCGACAACCCGACCCAGCGCCGGGCGATGCTCGCCGCCAAGGTCGAGGACATGATCAACACCGTCGTGCGCCAGATCGCGTTCTACACATTCGAGCGCAAGGTTCATCTGGCGCGTGCGAAGGGCGAGCTGACGGCCGACGACATCAATGCGTTCTGGATGTCGGTGCAGGCCGAGAGTCTTGGGCCTGCGATCACGCTCGATGACGGCTACGAGCCGTTCTGGGCCTATATCCCGCACTTCATCCATTCACCGTTCTACGTCTACGCTTATGCCTTCGGCGATTGCCTGGTGAACTCGCTCTACGGCGTCTACGCCAATGCCGAGGAGGGCTTCGTGGAGCGTTATTTCGCGCTGCTTTCGGCTGGCGGCTCGAAGCCTTACGGAGAATTGCTCAAACCCTTCGGGCTCGATGCGAGCGATCCTGGCTTCTGGCAGATCGGGCTTGGGATGATCGAAGGCTTGATCTCCGAACTCGAAGCGATGGAGGCGTGACTTCCCGACGAGGGATTCACGCGCCACTCACTTGATCGGATCGTCCTCGGCGGCGGATTGGTTCTCCGCCCGATGCAGCCGGCTGAGCAGCACGAGGAGCGGGCCCGGCACCGCCGCTTCGAGGGCGGACCTCCCGAAATATTCCTCTTGCGGACCACGCGCAGAACGGCGACGTCTGCGGCTGGCGCGGAGGACCACGGGTCGGCGGCGTGTGGCTTTTCTTGGCTTCATGACGCAAATGAAACGCTGCAGCTTGGACCCGACCCCGGCCGGCCGCCGAGGCGGCCTGCCGGCAGTTCGGATTTGGCGCATACAGGTTAAACAATCGGCCTGGGCGCGTTGCGTTCCCGCAGCCATCATCAATGCGCCGATGGAAAAAGGCCGCACCGCCCAGCATCCAAGGGTAGCGTTCGGGCTACCGCGATGCCGCCGGAATCCTTAAGGAGCCTCATGCTCGAAGGTCTGCCGCCCCATCGGCCCACCCACGTTCTGCGCCTCCTCACAGATGAGGCGTCGGCGCGCGCCATGACCGACCTCATCGGCGAGATGTTCGAGCCGACGGAAACGGCCGTCGCGGCCTTCGAGGCGGAGGATGGGAAGACCTGGCGGTTGGAGGCCTATTTCGACGCCGAGCCGGACCAGGATTACGTCCGCGAACTGATCCGCCCGATCGTCGGTGCCCAGGCCGATGCGGCTTCCTTCGAAACCGTCGAGCGGCAGGATTGGGTGCGGGCTTCGCTCGAAGGCCTCAAGCCGGTACGGGCGGGGCGCTTCCTCGTCCACGGCGCGCATGACCGCGAGCAGGTCCGGGTGAACGATCTCGCGATCGAGATCGAGGCGGCGCTCGCCTTCGGCACCGGCCATCACGGCACGACGCTCGGCTGCCTTCGGGCTTTTGCTGCCGAGCTGAAAAAGCGGCGGCCTGTGCACGTGCTCGATGTCGGCACGGGCACGGGCATCCTGGCCTTCGCCGCGGCAAAGGCGCTGCGGGAGCCGGTGATCGCCGGCGACATCGATCCGGAAGCCGTCGTGACCGCACTCGGCAATGCGCGCCTGAACGGACTACATGGCCGGCTGCGTTTCTATCTGGCGCCCGGCCTGCGCCACTCTTCGGCCGACCGCCCGCGACGGTTCGACGTCGTCTTCGCCAACATCCTGGCGCGGCCTTTGAAGAAGCTCGCGCCGTCGATCACCGCGGTCGTCGCCAAGGACGGCGTGCTGATCCTGTCCGGCCTGATCGAGCGCGACGTGCCGGGCGTGCTCTCGACCTACCGGCATCGCGGCTTCCATTTGGCCAGGGCAGGCGTGATCGAAGGCTGGGCAACGCTCGTCCTGCGTCGCGGCGGTTCGGCAGCCCGCCGGAAGGCGCCTGCGGGCGCGCGCGGGCTGACCGCAGAACACCCATGACGAACCCGCGCAGACGTTTCCAGACCTTCGACGATCCAAGCCACCGGGACGGGGCTGCGCGGATTGCGGCACTCCGCGCGGCGATGCGCGCGGCTGGGATCGACGGGTTCGTGGTTCCGCGTGCCGACGAACATCAATCGGAATACGTCCCCGCCGATGCCGAGCGCCTCGCCTGGCTGACCGGATTCACCGGCTCGGCCGGCTCGGCCGTCGTGCTCTCCGACGAAGCCGCGCTCGTTGTCGATGGCCGCTACACGCTCCAGGCGCCCGATCAAGTCGATACCAGCGTCATCACCGTCGTGCCGCTTGCCGAATCGACGCTTGAAGCCTGGATCGCCGCCCATCTCGGCGACGGCCAAGTGCTCGGCTACGATCCGTGGCTTCACACGCCCGACAGTGTAGCGCGCCTTCAAAGGGCCGCCGAGAAGGCCGGCGGCACGCTGGTCCCTGTCGCGAAGAATTTCGTCGACGCCGTCTGGTTCGACAGACCGTCTCATCCGGCTGGACCCGTGGTCCTGCATCCGCTCGCCCTCGCCGGCGAGGCCGCCGCCGACAAGCTCGATCGCGTCCGCGCGGTCCTCGCCGAGGGGCGGATCGATGCGCTGGTCGTCTCCGATCCGCACAATCTCGCCTGGGTGTTCAACCTGCGCGGTGCCGATGTCGCGCACACGCCCCTGGCGCTTGGCTACGCGATCCTTCCTCGCGAGGGGCGGCCGAGCCTGTTCCTCGGCTCACCTGATCTCGCGCCGGATCTGCGGCGGGAACTGGCGCCGATCGCCGACATCGCGCCGATCGGCGCTTTCGAAGCGGGGCTGAAGGCAATCCTTCCGGGCTCGCGCATCCGGCTCGACGCGGCGACAGGAGCGGCGGCGCTCAAAGAGATCGTCGAGGCCGCCGGCAGCCTCGCGGATGTGGGGCCGGACCCGATCACCGGGATGAAGGCCGTCAAGAACGCGGCCGAAATCGCGGGCTCGCGCGCGGCCCATCACCGGGACGGTGTCAGCCTGACCCGTTTTCTCGCCTGGATTGCGCGCGAAGGCCGCAACGGCCTTTCCGAGATCGCGGCAGTCGAGGCGCTCGAGGATTTCCGTGCCGAAGGCGGCCTGTTGCGGGACGTATCCTTCCCGACGATCTCCGGCAGCGGCTCGAATGGCGCCATCGTGCATTACCGGGTGACGCGAGAGACCGACCGGCAGGCGCTTCCCGGCGAATTGTTCCTGATCGATTCCGGCGCGCAATATGCCGACGGCACCACCGACGTGACGCGGACCATCGCGATCGGGACGCCGAGTGAGGAGATGCGTGAACGTTTCACACGCGTCCTCAAGGGACATATCGCGATCGCGCGCGCCGTCTTCCCTCTGGGGACGACCGGCGCTCAGATCGACGCCTTCGCGCGCCGGCCGCTCTGGGAGGCCGGGCTCGATTTCGACCATGGCACCGGCCATGGCGTCGGCGCCTTCCTGTCGGTTCATGAAGGCCCGCAGCGGATCGCCAAGACCGGGACCGTCGCGCTGCAGCCCGGGATGATCCTCTCGAACGAGCCGGGCTATTACCGGGCCAAGGCCTACGGAATCCGGATCGAGAATCTGGTTCTCGTCGAGGAGCGCCCGATTCCTGGCGGCGAGCGGCCGATGCTCGGTTTCGAGACGCTCACGCTCGCGCCGATCGACCGTAACCTCATCGATCCCGGTTTGCTCGATGTGGAGGAGATCGTCTGGCTCGACGCCTACCACGCCCGCGTGCGGGAGGCGCTGAAGGGCGAACTGGATCCGCAAGCACGGTCCTGGCTTGAAGATGTGACCCGACCGATCGCGGCAGCAGTCTGACTAAGGGCAGGAGCGCAGCCGACCACGTGGCAAGCCGCGACGCTTCGATCGAACCGTATCAGGCCGCGACCCATTCGATAGCACGCCAGACGCCGCAGGCGAGCAGCGTCCACCAGGTCAGCGTGACCACGCCCGCTCCCAACAAAGCGGCCTTCAGCAAGCGGTCCTGACGGGCGGTCGCATCTCTCTTCATGGTGGCGGACCTCATTCGATGACCGTTTCCCGAATTCGGAGTTCAATGTGGGATCGCCGTTGCCGCAACGAAGAGCCCCCGCTCGGACAATTTTTACGGAGTCTCGCTCCGGCAGGCCGTCACCGCTCAGACCTCGCGGCCAGGCAGATCGGAGAGGCCCGAGCCGGATAGGCCGGTGCGTGCCCGGCCCGACAGCCGACGGAACAATCCGAGGCGCCACGAGGCCGCGATCTGTGAGAACGTGGCACTGCGGACGATCAGCAGCAGGATCGCGTGCGGATTCGTCGTGAGGTAGCGCCAGAACAGACGCCCCGGCTCTTCCTTGATGCGCCAGAGCCATTCGAAACCGATCCGCTGCACCCAGTCCGGCGCGCGGCTTCGTGTTCCGGACAGGAAGTTGAACAGGCCGCCGGAGGTCTTGATCAGGCCGACATTGGTCAGAAGCGGCGCGAATTCGTAGACGAAGAATTGTTCGCGCGGCACGCCGAGCGCGAGCCAGAGGATGTCTGGCGCGAGATCGTTGATTTCCTGGACCTTCTCCCGCAGGGCATTGCCCTTGAGGTAGCCGTGTGAATGGCCGACGATCTGGATGCCGGGATGCGCCCGCCGCACATTCTCGACGGCGCGGCGGTTCTCGTCCTCGTTCGCGCCGAACAGGTAGAAGGTCAGTCCGTTCGCCACGGCGCCGCGGGCGACATCGTGGAACAGGTCGGTCGTCGCAACCCGTTCTGGCAACTGCCGCTCTCCGACGAGACGGGACAAAACCACCATCGGCTGACCATCCGCGTTGACGAGATCGGCGAGTGCCAGGATGCGGGCGAAATCCCGATCGCTGGCATGCCGGGAGAGCACCTCGCCATTGGCCGAGGTCATGAAAAGCGGAAGGTTGGGCCGCTGGTGCGAGCGCGCCGCCGCGATCATCAGGTAGGCCGTCTGCTGCATGTCGAGAACGGCGATCGGCATACCGCCGAGACGCGTCGTCGGCACGCCGCGCATCAGATCACGCGACATCGCGGCTGAACTCGTGAGAGGGTTCGAAACGCTCACCGTGCACCTCCCACAGAGCCGATCGCAGGCTCGACATCGACATAGGTGACCGAGGCTCTGACCCGCCGGCGGCTCGGCGCGATCGCTTCCGGAGGCGCCTGCCAATCGGCGGCTGAGGCGGCCAGCATGTCCCGGCGCAGGCGGTCCTCTCCGAGAGAGGCACCGACCCCGAGCGCCAGCCCGGCGAGAAGTCCGAGCAGAGCCAGCGTCTTCGCCGGCGGGGGGTAGCTCCGCTGCACAGGCGTGATGGCCGGCGTGATGACGCGAGCGTTGTTGAGGTTGAGGCGAGCCTGCTCGCCCGTCTCCCGGGCCCGGACGAGGAAGGCCTCGTAGACCGCGCGGGCGGCCTGGGCGTCGCGCTCGAGTTCACGCAGGCGGATCGAGGCCTCCGCCATGCCGACCGTCTTGCCCTTGGCTTGATCGAAGCTCTGTTCCAGGGCGCTCACCGTGGCCTGCGCGCGGGCGAGGTCGGTCTTTGCCGCCTGGACGTAGCGGGCGATCTCCTGATCGATCAGCCGGCGCGACTGCTGGACCTGCGAATTGATCGAGGTGACGAGCGGATGGCGCGGGCCAAGATCATGCGACAGCTCAGCCTGCCTGCGGCTGAGCTCGGCAAATTGCGTGCGCATGGCCGCGATCGTCTGCGAGGCCAGCGCATCCTCGGTGGCGCCGGTATCGAGCCCCGCCTTCTGGCTGCGCTGAAGCTGATCGAAGCGCGATTGTGCATCGGCCGCCCGTACGCGCGCAGCGGCGAGCTGGCTGTTGAGCTGCGTCAGCTGCTGGTCGGTGACCAGCGTATCGCGCGTGCCGACGAGACCGTTCTGCGCCTTGTAGGCCTGGACCTTGCCCTCGGCCGAGCCGACTTCGTCGCGCAGTTCGGCGAGCCGCGCGATCAGGCCGGCGCTGGCCCGGTTCGCCGAATCGGCGCGATTGGCCGATTCCTCGGCGAGATAGGAATCGACGACCGCGTTCGCGATCCGGGCGGCCTTGTCGCCCTCGCGCGACCAGGCCTCGACATCGACGATGAAGGTACGTCCCGTCCGGCGAACGTTGACCCGGCTGGAGAGGGCGTTCAGGGCCGAGGCGGTGTCGGCGCGCGGATCGGATTGCGGGAGCTCCGCCAGTCCGAGCGCGATCTTGATCTTGGCGATCAGATCGAGGCCGGCCACGCGGTTGACGAATTCCGGATCGTGCGCGAGGTCGAGCTTCTCGACGACGCGGCTCAGTACGTTGCTCGATGTGATGACCTGCGCCTGGCTCTCGACGATCGTCAGGTAGCCGTTCGAATCCTGCCCCGTCGGCGTCAGTTCCTTGTCGACGAGCTTGAGATCGCGCGGGTCGAGATAGAGCTGCGATTCCGCGGTGTAGCGCGGGGTCAGCGCCTTGCCGGCCAGGAACGCGACGAGCGTGCCGATCAGCGCGCAAGTCAGAATCCAGAGCCAACGCTTGCGCAGGACCGCGAGCACGTTGCGGACGGTGACCACGTAATGCTTCGCGGGCGGTGCCGAATAGGTCCGAGGCGGCGCCAGGCGAGCGCGTAGATTCGTCTCGTCGTAAAGCAACATCCAATGGCTCCGGTCGAGACCGGGCCGGCTCTGTGCCGATCCCGGATCGTCGGCGCCGCTCTCGAGCCCGGCTGTTCCCGGTTGGCACAGGGAACGGGCGTGAAAGCCGCGATGGGAGCAGGGTCGCAACCCGCAAACCAGAGGAGGAGTGCTGAGGACCGTGGGTGGGTCTGTGGTTAACCGAACTTTGCGGGCATCGCGTCCGGCCGGGGCAGGGAGCGGCGCAGACCTTCGGCGATGGTCACGCTGGCAAAGCCGCGATCGGTCGCAGCGCGTAAAACGGCATCGAGCAGGCGTGGCGTGCAGCCATAGGGGCTCGGGTCGTTGGCCACGTCATGGCCGTAGAAGATCAGCCAGCCGTTGCAGGAGGCGGCCGCATCGAGAAGGCTTGTCGCCTTCGCCAAATCCATCCGGCCGTCGATCAGCGGATTGGCCCGCAGGAACTGGCTGTCGACGCGCCCGTGATTGACGCCCGGGGCGATGCTGCGGCCTGTCGTGAAGTACCTGCTCAGGACGCGCTTTGCGGTTAACGACGCGTAGCCGAACGGGTAGGCGAAATTCTCGATCCGCAGGTCGGGCAGGATCGCCCGAAGACGATCCCGGTTGTGCAAGGCCTCAGCGCGGATTCCCGCCGCAGAAAGATGAGGCAGGAAGGCATGTCCGTGCGTGTGGCAACCGATTTCGTGGCCGCGCGCCTGCAGAGCGACGACCCGCTCGTCACTGGCCAATTGCCAATGCTGTGAGCGCTGTCCGATCAATCCACCTGCGATGTAATAGGTGCCTCTGCCACCATGGGCTTCGAGCAACTCCGCGCCCCTGGTACAGGCCGTCTCCGGAGCATCGTCGAAGGTCAGGCTGAGAAGGGGGGTCGCTGATGCCAGGCGGATCGGCGCCACGGGCAGGTGCATCGCGAGCCGGTGCGACAGCCTCGCTCGATGCGACGGCGGCTTTTCGGTGTCGAGATCACAGGCCAGCGCGAGCAAGAATCATCCTCCCGCACTCGGTCGGCCCCGGCCCTTGCGCAGGATCAGGTGGTAGTCGCCGTGGCGGACATTGACGCGGCCTGCCAGGGCGATGTTCAGAACCGCGGTCGCGCCATCGACGATACGGGCGAGGGCAGGGTGACGCTGCCGCATCTCGGCATAGCGGGGGCTCTCGTAGACGCGCTCGTAAACCGGCTCGAATCCGCGCTCCGTAAGATAGGTCTTGAGGCGGCGCGGCAGGACGAGCGGGTGGTAATGGACCGGGAAGGGTGGCTCGCCCGGCTCGCCGGCACGCTCATGGCCGCGGATGTGCTTGTAGAACCAGACGTGAAACCGGTGCGGCGTGTAGCGGGTGACGAGCCCCGACAGCGAGTGCGGGTGAGGTGCTCCGATCAGCAGCAATCCGCCGGGCGCAAGTGCCTCGACGAACCGCTGCAAAGCTGCGTCTACGTCTGCAAGGTGCTCGATCACGTTGTAGCAGGCGACGAGATCGATACTCTCGGCAGGCAGCCAATGGCTCTGGAGATCGCCGCAAACCCGGATCGCGGCATAGCTGTTCTTTGCGATCTGAACCGGATCGATGTCCACGACGGTGACACGTGAACGCTTCAGCAATTCGGCCGGAAGATAGGAGGTCGCCCCGCCGCCGGCTTCGTAGATCGCGACCTCGCCGCCAGGCAGCAGCGACAGGAGGATTTCGTGAACCTTCGCGAGGCTGCCGCCTGCTTCGCCGACGGGAAGGTCGCTGTCCGGATGCAGGGCATCTGGCGGCAATTCCAACAGCCCCGCTGAAGCCACCACCTGTCCCACGTCCTCTATTCCTTTTTGCGACTTGAGCCGGGGCTCTTTCGGGGATGCCCCCGAGCCGATCGGTTCGGGAAATACATCGCCGCGCAGACTGAGCCGAGATTCCGTCGTGACACGGAGAAAGTTATTTTTTCGTGCCGATCTCATGTATCGGCTCGTCGGAAACGTTGGGCGGAGCAGCAATCGCAGTAGGTTTTACGCGATAGTGTTGCTGTCAGGCCGCCTCGGTCTGCTTCTCTGCTTTTTCGTATGTCGACATGGAATAAAACGCTTCGAGACTCGTGCTGATCGTCGAGAGCGGAGTCGACCCGAACGACTGGATGCACAGAGCAACTTGGCTCGGGCCCGCGTTGCAGAGCATGCCGAGCACATCCTGCGTGCTCAGGACGTCGCTGTCCCAGTAGGTGCGGCAGAGGCTCTCGCTATCGAGCCGGTGCCGTTCGGGAGCGGAGGAAAGGCCCGCGACGAAGCTGCCGTAGATCATGTATTCGGAATAGTCGCGCTCGCGGCAAAGGGCCGCGACCCAGTCCCGTCCGGTGACCACTTCGATCCGCTTCGTCATGGCCTGGACCGTCGATTTGTCCCAGACGATGATCTGGTCGATGTAATCGTCGGCCGGAAGAGGCGCCTGCGGAATGCCGAGCAACCGGCTCGACGACGCGATCCAGAGCAGGTGCCGGGGACGCATCGTCGTCACACCGCCGCGATGGACATGCATCGGAACCGGATTCGGTCGCGCGAGCGGCGCGAGATCGAAATCGCGGAAGAAGACATTGTCGGAATCGATCAGGCAGAAGCGCTCTTCCGGCAGCGTCTTGGCCGCCTGGATCTTGACGATCTGCTGAGCGTGCCAGCCGCTGATCGGCTGGCCGTGGAACGACCACCAATAGCGCCGGCCCCGCCAGCGCAGTCCGGGAACCGGGCGCAGCCAGCTCGGGAGGAAATCCGATACGGGCAGGATGCGGCGGTCGCTGCGCCGGAACTGCGCGAAGAGGGCGACATCCTCGTCATGGACGACGACGTAATGCTCGCCACGTCGCGAGATGTGGCGGTCGATGCTGTCGAACAGCATCGCCGACCGCTCCAGATCGCCGCGATGGCTCGGAGTGATCAAGCCGACCGTCTCGGGCCGGCCGGTCTGCACAGCCCTGTTGGCGTCGACCTTCATGCCAAACCTCCACTCTTCGTCCCAATAGGCAGCATCGCGCGCCTTGTTCGCATCGTTGCCTCGGTTGGTTGCTGCATCGGTGTTCATGCGGCCGTCCTTCGCGCCAGCAGGCCGTAGATGACCGCGAAGGAGACCGCATAGGTCGCGGCGTAAAGGGCGTTCAGCCAGACCGGCCAATCCGAGGTGACGAGGCTCAGAAGGATTGCGAGGCCTGCCGCCTTCGCGATCACCAGTCCCGCGACGACGAGCGCGCGAAGGGCCATGTGATCGAAGGCGAAGAACAATTCCGAATGAAATTCGAGCAGGTTGCGGACGGCCGGCACGATCACGATCGCCGCCATCATGCCGGAGGCGGTCGCGACATTGGCGCCGAGAAGATTCGGCCAGAGCTTCAGAATCGCGACGACGGAGAGGAGCCCTGCCGTGGAGACGAGCGCCACGCCGGCCTCGACCTTGAAGCATTCATGCATGAGCGCGCGCGTCGCGCGTCCGGCCTGGATGAGCTTGCGCGAATAGAGCACGAAGACCGGGCGCAGCGGCACGGCGGTCAGGTCGACGATCCGCATCGCGATCGCGTAGATCCCGGCCATCCTGTCGCCGGCCAGCATCAGGACAACGATCTTGTCGATCTCGCTCGAGGCCAGAAAGGCGAAATAGGAGAAGGCGTTGAGCAGGCCGTCGCGCAGGCGCAGCCGTATGAGGGCAGGGCGCCAGCGCAGGCGGATGCGCGGATGGAACAGGTAGCCGAGGATCGCCAGCCCGGCGCAATTGCCGGCGAGGTACCAGACGGCCCAGGCTTCGACGTTTCCGCCGCCCTGCGCCCAGAACCCGACGGCCGCTGCCGCCCGGAAGGCGACGGAGAGCGAGACCACGCTCGCCGCGGCGGCGTAGCGACCGAGACCGTTGTTCATCTGCACGATGAGTTCGATCAGCCGCCACAAGGCCACTTCGACGAAGATGATCGCGAGATAGGCCGGCAGCGCGATGATTTCGCGGAACAGGAAGACGTAGAGCAGCCCTGCGACGGCGAACATGAGCGGCAGGGCCAGGACGAAGCCGGCATAGAAGGCCGCGAGGTAGCCGCCCAGGGCGCTGCGCCGTCCGGCCGCGGAGCGGAACACGAAGGACTGGAACCCGAATCCCGCCATGCACCCGGTCAGCACGCCGGCGGCCGAAACCGACGCGAACACGCCCATATCGGCGAGGCTCAACGTGTTCGCGAGAACGAAGAAATAGACGACCTGGACGGCCAGACGCGAACCGGCTCCGGCGAGGACCTGCGTGTAGCCGATCACGGCGGACCGGTATGCGGAGAGTCGTCCGAAATCGAAACGGCGTCTCATCCCGGTACGCTCGGTGACGAGGTCCAGGGCGCCCAGTGCAGGATTTCGAGACACGGACAGGCTCATGGACCGGACCTGAGCAGCGCCCATGCCAGCCCGCCTCGTTCGAAATCGAACCGGACACCCTGCCCAGGCGACCCGGAAGCTGTCTCGCGCGTGGCATGCGGAGTGTCGTCCCGTGCCGAGAGGGCCCGATCTTGCAGTGACCGCGCCTGACGAAACAGCAGAGTTTCGAGATGGCACAATTCGACCGGATGCGACGGACGGTTCTGGCTGGCGCCCTTGCGGGATTGGCGACGATCGGTAACGCGTCGCCCCTCTCCGCAATCGCCGGGCCGCCGGCTCCGCGCGCGCGCCGTGCGCTGTTCGGTGCGGCCGTGCGCGGCCCCGCGCTCGAGCATGACGCGAGCTACGCCGCGGCGATCGCTCAGCGCTGCAGCCTGATCGTGCCCGAAGGCGCGCTGAAATGGCCGGTCCTGCGGCCGGACTCGAAGACCTTTGATTTTTCGGATGCCGATCGCATCGCGGCTTTCGCAGCGCGGCATGCGATGGGACTGCGCGGCCATACCCTGGCCTGGTACGGCGGCATGCCGGCCTGGACGGACGCGATCACCTCCCGTGTCGAGGCCGAGCGGGAGCTCACGCACCATATCGAGACGGTGGTGTCCCGCTATCGCGGGCTGATCGGTTCCTGGGACGTGGTCAACGAGCCGATCGCGGAGAACCCCGGCTCGCCAGGCGAGCTTCGGCCCTTTGTCTGGACGCGTACGCTTGGGCCCGACTACATCCCGATCGCGTTTCGCGCGGCGGCAGCCGCCGATCCGGCCGCCCGTCTCGTCCTCAATGAATACGACATCGAGTTCATCGGCGCGCGTTTTGCCGCCCGCCGCGCTGCATTGCTGGGGCTGGTCCGCTCGCTCCTCGACAAGGGCGTGCCGCTGCACGCGATCGGGCTGCAGGGCCACCTGCCGGCCGACCGCAGCATCGACCGGGACGGTTTGCAGGCCTTCCTGGGTGAGATCGGTGCGCTCGGCCTTGACGTACTCGTGACCGAACTCGACGTCATCGATCACACTCTGCCGGGCTCGGTCGGCCAACGCGATGCGCGCGTTGCCGAAATGGCCCGCAATTTCCTCACGGCGGTGGCCGAGATCACGCCGCCGAGCGCGATCCTGACCTGGGGCATCAGCGACCGCTACACCTGGGTGCCGATGTATTTCAGCCGCGGCGACGGCCTGGCCAACCGGCCGCTCCCCCTCGATGCCGATATGCGACCGAAGCCGCTGATGGCGGTTCTCGAACAATTCACCAGGACAGCCTCATGACTGCTCAACTGGGACACTTTTCCGGTGTGCACGTGCCGATCATCGACATCGTCGTCTGCGTGCCGACCTTTCGCCGCCCTGAGCATCTCGCTCTGACGCTCGACTCGATCCGCGCGCAGTCGATCGACCGGCCTTTCGCCGTGATCGTCGTCGAGAACGAGGGCGTGGAGCGGCGCGGCGCGGCCGTCGCGCAAGGTTATTTCGACGATGGGCGCCTGAACGGTCGCGTCGTCGTGGAAGAGCGCCAGGGCAATTGCTTCGCGATCAACACCGCTTTCGGCACGGCGCTGTCCGTCTATCAGGATGCACGCTTCGTCTTGATGATGGACGATGACGAGATCGCCTCGCCGCATTGGCTCGAGCGGCTCGTCAATGCTGCCGAGCGCAGCGGGGCCGAGATCGTCGGAGGCCCGGTCCATCCGCGGCTCGAGAGCGGAGCCCGTCCGGGTCTTGCCCGGCACCCCGCCTTTCAGCCGGCCTACGGCTGCAGCGGGCCGGTTCCGCTGATCTACGGAAGCGGAAATTGCCTGATCACGCGCGAGACCTTCCAGCGGCTCGGGCTCCCGGCCTTCGATGTCGGCTACAATTTCCTCGGCGGCGGCGACACCGATTTCTTCACCCGCGCCCGGCGCGCCGGCATCGCCTTCCATTGGGAGGCGGAGGCCGAGATCACCGAGACCGTGCCGCGGGCTCGCACCACCTTGCGATGGCTCGCCGCGCGCGGCCTTCGGATCGGGGCGATCAACCACCGAATCGAGGTCAAGCTCGCGCACGGACCGATCGCGCAACTCGCGACGGTTCTGAAATCGCTGGCGGCCTTGGGCATTTCAGTCCCGCGCGCGGCGCGGCTGCTCGCCGAAACGCGTGAGCCCATGATCGCACTGCATCCGATCCTGGTGGCGCTCGGCCGCTGCCTCTCGACGATCGGCATCGCACCCCAGCCCTATCGGGCGGCCGCCGCGAAATGACGGCTTTCGCCCCCGACAACCGGGCCGATCGGGACCCGCTGGCCGCGGGCTCCCCGCAAGCCTTGCTGCGGCATCTCAAGAACCTCGCCGCCAATGTCTCGGCAGCGCGGATCCTTCGGCAAGCGGTGTTCGTGACTGCCTTCCTTGTCGCCTGGATCTCGCTGAAGCCGTTTCAGGACCTGTCGCGCCTCGATAGCGGCGATCTGGCGACCGGGCGTGATGCCATCATCTACCTCGCCTTCGGCGGACTCGCGATCCTCGCGCTGCTCCTGGTCCTGCGCGACCACAAGCGGGCGCTGGCGAGCTTCGCCTCTCCGGTCATGCTCATGCTGGCGGGTTGGCTCTGTGTCAGCGTCGTCTTCTCGCAGGACCCTTCGACCTCCGCCAAGCGCTTCGGACTCTCGCTCGCAGTGATGGTTCTAGGCGCTTGCCTGCCGCTCCTCGCGCAGTCGCGCAAGGAATTGCAGACGCTCCTCGCGATCGCCGCCCTTACGCTGCTGACCGTCTGCTATCTCGGGATCTTCCTCGTGCCGGATCTCGCGATCCACCAGCCGCAGGACTACCTCGAGCCGGAACTCGCAGGAAATTGGCGCGGAAGCTTCGGTCACAAGAATGCCGCCGCCGCGGTGATGGCGATGGTCCTGCTGATCGGGATCGGGATCACGCGCTCGGGCATGATCGCAGCCGGCTCCGCGATCACCGTGCTCGCCGCGACCTTCCTGATCGGCTCGGAAGGCAAGAGCGCCTTCGGGCTCTGCCTCGTCGTGCTGGCGCTCACCAGCCTGTTCGCATTCGTTCGTTCGATCGCAGGACGCGCGATCCTGACGCTCGGACCGGTCATCCTGTTCAACGTTTTCACCGTGGGAACCGTGCTGAATGACGGGCTTGCCAAGCTGATCAGCCTGCTGCCGGTGGACCCTACCTTCACCGGGCGCACCGATGTCTGGCGTTTCGCCATCGAAGCCATCGGCAACCGGCCGCTTCTCGGGCACGGCTTCTTCAGCTTCTGGCAGAACCAGGGCGTGCGCGACGCGTCACAAGATGCATCGACCTGGGCAGGTGCAGCCGCGCACAGCCACAACGGCTATATCGATCTGGTTCTGGCGCTCGGCGCGGTCGGCTTCGTGCTCACGCTGCTGGTTTTCGCGATCGCGCCCTTGCGCAATTTCCAGCGGGTGAGCGCGCGATCGGACAAGGCCGATCCCTTCGCGATGATGTTCCTGCAGATCTGGCTGTTCGGCCTGCTGCTCTCAGTGATGGAGAGCTTCCTCTACGATCGCGGCGATCCGATCTGGTTCTCGTTCTGGTTCGCCATTTGCGGGCTGCATTATCTCGCCCGGTTCCGCACCCGCTGATCCGCCAGGTACTTAGCGCGGGCTATTGAGCCGTGCTGCAGACCGAAGCGGCGCGGCCCCGTGCGGGCTTCAGTCGGGCGCGCAGCGCGCCGGCGGCGTCGCGGAACCAGATCGCCGGATCGATATCGGGCGCGCGGGTCGGCTCCGAGCGGACAGCGAGGATGCGCTCCGCATAGGCCTCGGGCGCGGCATCACGCGGCATGAGCACGATGGCTCCGCTTTCGACCAGTGACTTGTAGCGCGGATGGTGATCGAATTCGTCGGCCCGTTCCGGTTCCGTTACGACGACCGGTCTTCCGGCCTGTACGCAGGCGAGTACGCTGGCGCGCCGCGAGGTCAGCCCCTCGGGCAGCACATAGGCGAAGGCATCGACCGTCTCGAACAGCCCGAACAGCTCGCTCTCGGTCGCGACATAGCCTGAGACCAGGACGTCGTCGCTGAGCCCGAGCGCGGCCACTTTGTTCCAGAAGAGCGTTTCGGTCCCGTCGAAACCCTTGATGAACGAGCCCATGAAGGCGAGGAGCGGCCGGCTACCACGTGCCTTCAAGGCCGCCGCGATGTCGAGCACGGCCTCCGGCTGCTTGCCGGGATAGATCGAACCGAAATGCCCAAGCACGAGCCGACCCTCGCGCCGGGCGGCGGCAAGGCGATCACTCAAGGAGCTTTGCATGATGGTTGCCGGGCGTCCGAGATTCGGCGGCACAGGCAGGAGCGCGACGCGACGCGCGAGAAAACCGACCAGGGCATCGTCGGCGAGTTCTTCGCGGACCTGCGGCGACACCATCAGGATCGTGTCCGACAACACGAGCAAGGGGCGGAGCACCAGCCGGCGAAGACGGTGCAGGCCGCGCCATTCATGCAGGATGGTGACGCAGGAGCGCCCGCGCAGCCGCGCCATCGCATAGACCGCGAGCGGCCCGGCAAGAGCCCGCTTCCACGCGACCACGGGGGCATTCGCGACGACAGTGTCGGCCTCGCCGAGCGCCTGCCAGATCGCGCCAACCGGGAACCGGCCGGCTTCCAGGATGAAGGCCTCATGGCGCGAGCGATCGAGCTGCCGCAGGCTTTCGAGCAGCAGCTTGCTGAAATCGCCGATCCCGCAAGGCGGATGTCCGCGACCGAGCAGATGCAGGCTTGCGATTCCGGAATGGCCGGAGGTCGCGGAGCACGATTGGCCAAGACCGTCGAGGGTCGCGACCGAAGGGTCGGTTGCCTGTGCTGGCACCATGCTGCGTGGGTTCCGAACTGGGCACGGTGTGACGTCCGCGCCGGGCGAGCATTGCCCGAATTGCCTTACGAAATGCTTGGGCTGACCTGAGAGAGACAGCGATCCCGGGCATCCCGGTTGCAATCCTCACGATGCATCGAGCCCTGGACGGTCACGCCGTTCGAAACCGGGCCGGTGCCGTATCAGATCGGGACGGACCCGACGGCGCGGGCAAGCGGCGCAGCATCAGATCGACGAGGTGATCATGAGCAAGGACGCGATCTTCACGGATTGGAACCACACCCATTCCGCTCTCTGGGGTCATCAGCCGCTTCGGCTCCAGCACCGCCTTCACGAGATGCCGCTGTTCTCGCGCTCCGCGCTTGCCGAATTGATCGATGCCTATCCGCGCTCGCAATACAGCCTCGTCCATATGGGCGCGGCCGGCCAGCGCCGCTTCTGGCGCGAAGGCGAGACCGGCGGCCTGCCGGGCGAGACCGTGATCGAATCGATCGCGAAAGGGCGGATGTGGCTCAACCTGCGCAATGTCGACACGGTCGATCCACGCTACCGGGCCGTGCTCGACGCGATGTTCGACGAACTCGCCGAGCGTATGCCCGGCTTTGCGCCTGCCAAGCGCACCTGTGGCATCCTGATCTCCTCGCCGAATGCACAGGTTTATTACCACGCCGACCTTCCGGGCCAGCATCTTTGGCAGTTGATCGGGCGCAAGCGCGTCTATGTCTATCCGTCCTCCGCGCCGTTCGTGACGCCGCAGCATCTCGAAGACATCGCCCTCTTCGATGTCGAGGTCGATATGCCCTATGCGCCTTGGTACGACGAGCATGCGGAGATCCTCGAACTCGCGCCCGGCCAGATGCTGAGCTGGCCGCTCAACGCGCCGCATCGCGTCGAGAATCTCGATTGCCTCAATGTCTCGATGACGATCTCCTTCACCGACGAAGAGATCCGTCGCCTGCAGAACATCAATCTCGCCAATGGCCTGCTGCGCCACCGCTTCGGCCTCGCTCCGAAGAGCCGTGCCATCACAGGGCCGGCCTATTGGTCGAAGGCGCTACTGCAGAAGGCGCTGCGCGATAGCGGCTGGGTGAAGCACGAGCGCACCAAGCGCCGCTCGGTCGATTTCTATCTCGACGGCGCCGTGCCGGGCCGGATCCTCGACCTGCCGGCGGCCGCGTAATGACGCTTGCCCGTGCTCTCGAGCCGCTCGCGGTCTCGACCGAGACGGCGCGCGCCCAGCGCTACACGGTCGAGATCACGAGGAATTGGGCCGAAATCGCGAAAAGCTGGAGCGGCGAGGGGACACCATTCCAGGATGCGGCCTGGTTCGACGCCTGGTATGAGGCGATGAGCGGGAGAGCTGGGCTCGAACCGCTGATGGCCACGGTTCGAGAAACGCAATCCGGCGCCGTGGCCTTGAGACTGCCGCTGGTCCGCCGCCGCCGGGGGAGATTGCGGGTCATCGAATTCGCCGATCTCGAACTGACCGACTACAACGCGCCGCTCCTCGGTCCTGCTGCGCCCACCGACTCGGTGAGCGCGCGCCGGCTATGGCGCGAGGTAAGGCGGGCTCTGCCGGCCGCCGATCTTCTGCGCTTTGCCAAGATGCCGGAAGTCTTGCGCGGCCGCGCGAACCCGCTCGCGCTCGTGCCCGGCGCGCTGCCTTGCGCGCTCAACGGAAATGTCGTCCTCACGGGCGAGGATTGGGACGGCTGGCGCCGCAGCTTGGAGAAGACCGTCCGCAAAGAGCTGGAGCGCAGCTGGCGTGTCTTTGCGCGCGAACCCGGAGCCGCCTTCGAGATCGTCGATGAGCCGGCCCGTGCGCAAGCCATCGTCGATGCGATGGAGATCCAGCAGGAGACGCGCATGCGCGCGAAGGGCGTCGACTATGTGCTCGACGATCCCGATTTCGCGCGCTTCTACCGGGCCCTGATCGCTCGCGGGCTCGGCAACGGCTATGCGGTGGTTTCGGCGCTCACGGTCGGCGACGAGGTCGTCGCCTCGCTCCTCGGTATCCGCGACGGCAATAGCTACTTGATGATCCGCATCAGCAATGCCGGCGGGCGCTGGACCAATTGTTCTCCCGGGCGGCTCATCATCGAGCGCACGATGGCCGCTCTGCATGCGCAGGGCTACCGTCACTTCGATTTCAGTATCGGCAATTACGACTACAAACGCCGCTTCGGCGTCGCCGCGGTTCCGCTCGTCGACCTGACGCAAGCCCTGAGTCCGCTCGGCCTGCCTGCAATGATCCGTGCTTCGGTCGCGGGCCAGCTGCGCAAGCACCCGGACTGGGATCGAAAGGCGCGAGGCCTCACCGCACGATTCGCGCGCTGAGCCGCGATTCGATGGCGCAAAGAAAAAGGGCCCGACGGCTTATCTGGCCGTCAGACCCTCTGCAGGGTCCACGCTTTCGGGTTCAAGGGCATCTCGTCCTGGAGATTTCGGTCACCTGTCACGGATCATTTGGTTCCGCTTGCGGTGGCGACGACCCTCTCGAAAACCTCATCCCTGTCGGAAATGGTTGGGTGGATCGTCCTGATCGCCTTCTTCGGTGTTCGGTGTAGAGACGACAACGGCGTGAAACCTCATGCCCTGACCTCCTCTCTCCGTCGAACGGCGTCGTCTTAAACGCAAGTCAACGACGACACAGACCCATGTTAGACACCGATTCGTAGGGTTGGCAAGTGTTGCCGGCTCAAATTTCGACAGGATGCGATTGTGCGGTGCGAATAGATGTAGCGGGCCATACGGTCGCACACGCATCGATAGTGTCGACGCGCGGACGATCCGGCTGCAAGATGCATTGCAGCAGCAAAATAGACTTCCAGAATCGGGAACGAAGCGTAGAAAAATCTTCCCTTAATTTGCGGGAATTGCTCGCGCTTTCGATCGTATCGGAAATTCGCTTGGCGGGTCAGGAAATCAGATCGAGCTTCACGGCCTCGATCCCGGTCGCCCGAATCCGGTCGGGCAATCTCGCATAACCGGAATAGCCGGCCTCCCTCGCCATCGCATCGAGCGCCATCTTCTCGTCCGCGGCACTGCCCGTCCACAGGATCGCACCGCTGGATTTCTGCCTGATCTGGAAAATGCTCATTGCGACATTCTCCCTGATGGTCGTCGCTATAGGAATTAACGTATCTCGGACGGACCGGTTGCAGTCTGGCGAGCTCTTGGCTGAGGACCTCTCGCAACCGTGATGATATGTTCGATCTGTGATCGAGGCGACACGGTCGCGCCTTGAATTCGCCGAGCGGGGGCAGGAGACATTACATCATGAGCCGATGGGCTCATGTGCCCATCCGCGAGTGTGTAAGAGTCGATGCGCTACCCTCGACCGAAGCCGGTCTTCGCCGCCGCCTTCCTGTTGCTCGGCATTGGCGGGGCGGGGGCGGCCGAGAATGCGGCTGCGCCCGATCCCGCCTCGCTGTTGCCGGTGGTCAGCGTCGTGCCGGCCCAAACGCGCGAGATTGTCGAGCGCGCCGTCGTCACCGGTACGCTGGTGCCGCGCGACGAGATCCTGGTCTCGCCCGAGATCGAGGGATTGCGCATCACCGAATTGTTGGTCGAGGAGGGCGACCGGGTGGCGAAGGGGCAGGTCCTCGCGCGCCTGTCGCTCGAGATGATCGAGACACAGGAAGCCGCGAACCGTGCGGCGATTGCGCGCGCGCAGGGCGCCATCATCCAGGCCAGGAGCCAGATCGTGCAGGCCGACGCCGCCAATCTCGAAGCCAAGCAGGCGCTCGAACGGGCACAGGCGCTCGTCCGCACCGGCAATGCCACGGCCGCGACGCTGGAGCAGCGCGTATCGACCGCGCAATCGGCCGAGGGCAAGCTCGCAGCCGCGAAGGGTGGCCTCGAACTCGCCCAGGCAGACCTCGCCACCGCCAAGGCTCAGGCGAATGAGATCGCCCTGCGGCGCGCCCGCACCGAGATCCGCGCACCGGAAGCCGGCATCATCAATCGCCGCACGGCACGCATCGGCGCGACGGCGACGGCTGTCGGAGAGCCGCTGTTCCGGCTGATCGCACGCGGCGAGATCGAACTTGAGGGCGACGTGCCGGAGACGGCATTGCCGCGGCTGCGGCCGGGCGATCCGGCGATCCTCGACCTCGATCGGGGCAAGACGCTCGCCGGCAAGGTGCGCCGCGTCTATCCGGAGGTCGATCGCATGACGCGCCTCGGCAAGGTGCGCATCTCGCTCGATCCCGAAGCCACGCTCTACATCGGCGCCTTCGCACGCGGTCGCGTCGAAGTCGCGCGCCGTACCGGCGTCACCGTGCCGCTCGCTGCGGTCCTCTACGCCGCCGACGGCACGGCGAGCGTCCTCTCGGTCGTCGACGGCAAGGTCGAGTCACGCAAGGTCACGACAGGCCTCTCCGCCGAGGGCTTCACGGAAATTCCGTCGGGCCTTTCCGCCAACGAGATGGTGGTTGCGCGGTCCGGCTCCTTCCTGCGCGATGGCGATCGCGTGCGTGCCGTGGCACCAAAATCCGAAACCGTAGGCATCGAACCTGCAAAGGCCGAACAGGCCGCCGCAGAGCCGCGCTGAGGCCTCGAGGAAAGACGATGCGCCTCAACGTCTCAGCCGCTGCGATCCGAAAGCCGATCCCGCCGCTCGTGCTCTTCCTGGTGCTGAGCGTGCTCGGCCTCGTCTGCTTCCGCTCGCTCCCGATCACGCGCTTTCCGAACATCGACATCCCGATCGTCGCGGTGACGATCACGCAATCGGGCGCCGCACCCTCCGAGCTTCAGACCCAGGTCACGAAGTGGGTCGAGGATGCGGTCTCGGGCGTCAAGGGCGTCAAGCACGTCATCTCGAACATCTCCGAGGGCGTCTCGGCGACGACGATCGAGTTCCGCCTCGAGGTGAACCAGGATCGCGCCGTCAACGATGTGAAGGAGGCGATCAACAAGATCAGGATCAACCTGCCGCGCACCATCGACGAGCCGATCATCCAGCGCGTCGAGATCGCCGGCCTGCCGATCATGATCTACGGCGCCTCCGCGCCCGCGATGACGCCGGAGGACCTATCCTGGTACGTCGAAGACGTGGTGGCGCGCACCCTTCAGGGGGTGAAGGGCGTCGGCGGCGTCGAGCGCCTGGGCGGCGTCGCGCGCGAAATCCGCATCGTCCTGAAGCCAGACCGGTTGCTTGCGCTTGGCATCACCGCTGCCGACGTGAACCGTCAGGTGCGCCTGACCTCCGCTGACATGGCGGGCGGGCGCGGCGAACTCGCCGGCGGCGAGCAGTCGATCCGCACGCTCGGCGGCTCGGCCAGCCTCGAGACGCTCTCGGCCACCTCGATCGTCCTCCCGAACAGCCGCAAGGTCCGGCTCGACGAGCTCGCCACTATCGTCGACGGTGCCGAGGAGCCGCGAACCTTTGCCCGATTCAACGGCGAGACCGTCGTGGGCTTCGCGATCTCGCGCTCGAACGGCGCCTCCGATGCGGAGGTTGCATCTGGCGTCGCCAAGAAGATCGAGGAGTTGCACGCCGCCAATCCCGGCGTCCATTTCGAGCTGATCGACACCAGCGTCGTCAACACGATCGGCAACTACCACTCGGCGATGATGGGCCTTCTCGAGGGCGCGGCGCTCGCGGTGGTCGTGGTGCTGCTGTTCCTGCGTGACATGCGCGCGACGGTCATCGCCGCGATCGCGCTGCCGCTCTCGGTGTTGCCGACATTCTGGGTCATGAGCGCGCTCGGCTTCTCGTTGAACGCGGTGTCTCTGCTCGCGATCACGCTGGTGACCGGCATTCTCGTCGACGACGCGATCGTCGAGATCGAGAACATCGTCCGGCACATGCGCATGGGCAAATCGCCCTATCGCGCAGCCCTGGAGGCGGCCGACGAGATCGGTCTCGCGGTCATCGCGATCACCGCGACGATCATCGCGATCTTCGCCCCGGTCTCCTTCATGCCGGGTATTGCCGGCCAGTATTTCAAGCAGTTCGGCCTCACCATCGCGGCGGCGGTCTTCATGTCGCTGCTCGTCGCCCGCCTGGTGACGCCTCTGCTTGCCGCCTATTTCCTGCGCGATTCAGGCCACGAAGAGCATGAGGGGCCGATCCTGCGCGCCTATGGGCGCGTGGTCGCCTGGTCGGTGCGTCACAAGTACGTCACGCTTTTCCTCGGCCTGTTGTGCTTTGCCGGTTCGATCATGTCGGCCGGGCTGCTGCCGGCCGGCTTCATCCCGGCCGAGGATGCCGCCCGGACGATGTTCGTGGTGGAGCTGCCGCCGGGCTCCCGGCTCGACGATACCAGGCGCGTGACCGACGACATCGTCGACAGCATCCGGCAGATGCCGGAGGTCTCAAGCGTGTTCGTCGACGGCGGGCGCCAGCTTCCCGGCAAGAAGGAGGTCCGGCTGGCGAGCCTGACCATCAACCTGACGCCCAAGAACACGCGGCATCTCACTCAGAAGCAGATCGACGGCAAGGTCGCCGACATCCTGAGACAGGTGCCCGACATCCGCTTCTGGGCGCTGAAGGATATGGGCGATCGCGAATTCGCGCTGATCGTGGCGGGCAACGATACGGTGGCCGTGACCGAGGTCGCGGCGCGGCTCCAGCGCGAGGCGGCAAAGGTACCGCACCTCGTCAACGTGATGTCGACCGCCCCGCTCGATCGCACCGAGATCCGGATCACTCCGAAGCCCGGCATCGCGGCCGATCTCGGAGTCTCGACCGATCTCATCGCCGAGACCGTGCGCGTCGGGACGATCGGCGACATCGCGGCCAATCTTGCCAAGTACAATGCCAAAGACCGCCAGATCCCGATCCGGGTGCAATTCCCCGAGTCGCTGCGGGGCAAGCTCGACGAACTCGGCGCCCTCAAGGTTCCCGTGAAGGCGGGCGCCGCGGTGCCGCTCGCGACGGTGGCCGATATCACGCTCGGGCGCGGCCCGACCGCGATCGACCGCTACGACCGTGCGGTCCGCGTCGCGATCGAGGCCGATCTGATGGGCTCGGACGCGCTCAGTGAATTGATCAACCAGGTCATGGCGCTGCCCGCTGCCAAGAACCTCCCCGAGGGCATCGTCATCAAGCAGACGGGCGATGCCGAGATCATGGGCGAGGTCTTCGAAGGCTTCGCGCTCGCGATGGGCGCCGGCTTGATGATGGTCTACGGCGTGCTGGTGCTGCTGTTCGGCAACTTCCTGCAGCCGCTGACCATCCTGTTCTCACTGCCGCTCTCGATCGGTGGCGCCATTCTCGGCCTGCTTGTCCTCAACATGCCGATCTCGATGCCCGTGGTCATCGGCATCCTGATGCTGATGGGCGTCGTGACCAAGAACGCGATCATGCTGGTCGATTTCGCGATCGAGGAGATGGCGCGCGGCGTCGATCGCGTCACCGCCATCATCGATGCCGGCCGAAAGCGCGCGCGGCCGATCGTGATGACGACGATCGCCATGGCTGCCGGCATGGTGCCCTCGGCCATGGCATTCGGCATCGGCGGCGAGTTCCGCGCGCCGATGGCGGTCGCCGTGATCGGCGGCCTGATCGTCTCGACCGGCCTGTCGCTGATCTTCGTGCCGGCGATTTTCATCCTCGTCGATGATCTCTCGCGGCTCTTCGTACGACTCTTCAGCCGCTTCGTCGGCGAGCGCGACGACCCCGAAGACGAGATGATCTTCGACATGCCGAACGGCGCCGCCAATCAAGCTCATGGTTATCGGCCTCGTGCCGCCGCCGAATAGGCGGCGGCACAGGTGGCATGGCTTGTTGCGTGGCCCGCGGGAGATCTCTACCGAAACTCCGACATTTGAATTCTTGAGACAGCATTTCTCAATGTTTGCCGGGTAGATTCGACGAGAGTGCCTGCAGGAATCGGTTGGAGCCAGCCAACCGATGCCACGGAAAACCGCCACGTGATGCCGGACCGACCCGTCGTGCTCGTATCCGACCGCCCCGAAAGGGCGGATCGGCTCGCGCGTGGCATCGGTCTGGTTCTGCCCTGCCGACTCTTTGCGCCGCGCGGCGCGCTTCCTGTCGTCGAACCCCTGGCCTGGGTTTTCGATTTCGATCTCGACAAAGTCAGCAACACGCCCTGGTTCGACTCCCTATGCGCCCGGATCGAACCGGACAAGGCCTGCGTCTTCCTATCGCGCGAGAGCGGGGTGCGCGACCCAGCCGATTTCGCCAGGCTCGGGAACCCGACCGTCGTTTCCGCCCGTCTCAACGCGAACGGCGTCGTCACGATGCTGGTCAAGGCGATCGACCGCGCCCGCCTGCTCGCCGCCCGGAATCCTGTCGAACGCAATCTTGGGGCGGCGACGGGGATCGTGAGCAATCTGTTCACGGCTGCCGCGCTCGGGCAGGATCCGAGCCCGCTCGACGCCGACGAGGGTACCGAGATCGTCCTCCACGCGGTGGCGGATATCGGCATCCGTGCCTGGCTCGACCTGCTCTGGCGCCACGACATCACGGTCTACGAGCATTCCCTGAGCGTCGCGGGCTTCGCGGCGGCTTTCGCGACCGAACTCGGCTTCACGCGCGGCGACCGGCATCGGCTGGCAAAGGCCGCCTTGCTGCACGATGTCGGGAAATCCCGCATCCCGCTCGCCATCCTCAACAAGCCGGGGCCGCTGACGCCGGACGAGACCGAGACCATGCGCTCTCATTCCGGAATCGGCGCCAACCTCCTCGCGGCGACAGGCCGCTTCGAGGACGAGGTGATCGACGTGGCGCGCTCGCACCACGAACGGCTCGATGGCAGCGGCTATCCGGACGGCCTGACCGGCGATGCGATCTCGGACCTCACGCGGCTTGTCGCGATCTGCGACGTGCATTCCGCGCTGACGGAGCGCCGCGTCTACCGCGCACCGATCCCCCCTGCGCAGGCCCGCGCCATCATGGAGGGAATGTCCGGCCAACTCGATCCCGATCTTCTGCGCGCCTATCGCCCGGTCCTCGCCCTATGCGAGGCCGCCTCGGCCATGGTCCGATCTTAGGGTCTTTTGACGTTTGTCCGCCTGGGTGGTCATCCGGTAGAGTTCCGCGCGAGGGGGCTCGTTGCGGACCGGATGATTTTCCGTCCGATGCTGTAGTGTGCCGCGCATTGCGTTCGGCGGAACGGGTGCTGCGATGCAGACGGTAGAGCGGGTGGTCTGGAGCCCGCATCAGCAGGCATTATGGGTTGGGATCGAAGGGCACCCCTTCGAGCGCGCCGACCACGGCCTCGACTTTACCCAGCGTCTTGCCCGCGACCACGGCTGGAGCCTGCACTTTGCCCGTGGCGCCGTTCGTGAATATCGCCGCTTCTGCTTCCTCGCCATGGTCTATGAGACGCCCGTGACGCCGAGCGAGGAGGTCGACGAGGTCTGGCACCAGCATCTCACCTATTCGCGCGACTATTGGGAGAACTGGTGCGGACATGTCTTGCAGGGCCGGCTGCATCACGATCCGACCGCTGGCGGCCCGGCCGAGCAGAGCCGCTACCGGCAGCAATATGCCGAGACGCTCGCCCGCTACGAGGCCTTCTTCGGGCCTCCTGACATCGTCTACTGGCCGGCGACGCATCGGCGGTTTCGCGCGCGCCCGCGCTACCGCTTCGTCGACACGGACAAAGCTTGCATTCTGCCGCGACCATCGTTGCCGGCGTGGCTCGGTCGCAAAGCGGCGGCTCTCCGGCTGACATGGCGGGTTTCCTGATGGATTTCGCTCCCGATCTGGCGCTTCCGCTGAACCCGCTCGACTGGACGGCTGGCCCGTTCCTGACGCTTTACGTGACGCTGGCTGTCGCCGCTTTGGTGTTTGCGATCGTTCAGGATCGACGCCTGCGTCAGGGACCCGGACGCGCGATTCCCCGCGATCTCGATCTCGTCGAACTTGCCTGGCTTGCCGGCGGGCGCCAGCGCGCCGCCGGAGCCGTGATCCTCGGGTTTCTTGACGCCAAGGCGGCGAGGCTCAGGTCGCCGGGCTTGCTGGGCGGCCTGCGCGGCGCGCCTGAATTCGAGGTCGACGATCGTGGGCTCGCGCTTGCGCCGCCTTTCGAACCGTATCGCGGTCTGGTTCGCGGAGAGGTGACTCATAAGGCCTATGTCGAGGCGCTTGGCCCGCGCCTCGATCGGCTCGCCTCGAAGCTCGCCGGCCGCGGACTCGTGCCCAACGGCGAGACGCTCGCCAGGATCAGGCACCTTGTCCTGTTCGTGTTCGGATCGGTGATCGCGCTCGGGCTGCTCAAGATCGCGGTCGGCGTATCGCGCGGCAAGCCGGTAGGCTTCCTCATCCTCTTGGTCATCTTCACCGTAGTCGTCGGCTTGATGTTTCTGATGAGGCAGGGCGGGCGCACGCGGCTCGGCGACGACACCCTGGCCGCCTATCGCCAACGCCATCAGCGGGCTGCGTCCTCCCCCCGCGACGGCGAGTTGCTCTTCGCCTTCGCGCTGACCGGCGCCTCGGTGCTCGCGGGAACGCATCTTGCGGAATACCAACGCCTGCATGGCCGGTCCGATGGCGGCAGCGGTAGCGGCTGCAGCAGTGGCGGAGATGGCGGCGGTGGAGGAGGGGGCGGCTGCGGCGGGTGTGGCGGAGGCGATTGATCGCAGGCGTATCGCCCTGTGATCTCCGGGCAGCGTAGGCCTCGGGCAACGATTGCTACCGCGCCCGCCTCCCGCGGCCCCGCATATCCGCTTCGCCTTTGCCGTTCGGTGCGCCCGATGGCCGGAGCGCTTCCAGCACCTGCGGCAGCAGCTCGCTCGCGATCCTACCATGCCAATCGGCATTGATGTGGATCCGGTCCCATTGATAGGCTTCGCTCGGAAACACTGGATCGTAGACCAGGGCCTTGATCCCGCGCTCGGAGAGCCGGGCGACCATCGCCGCGATATTGGCCGCACGCTTCTCCGGCGTTCCGAAGAAGCGCAGATCGTTGCCGCCGGGCTGGATCACCACGAGATCTGTCTCCGGCGGAACCGCCGTATCGAGCCGGCGGAGCATGCCGTTGGTCGTGTCGAAAGCCCTGCCGGCATTGACGACCTGGACGTCGTGGCCGGCCTCGCGCAGCAGGGTCTGGAGCCGCGCGGGATAGGCCGCCGCCTCGCCGACGCCCCAGCCGGACGTATTGCTCGCCCCGAGCGCCACCACGATCAGCGCATCGGCGCGTGCCGGAAGGCTCGGGCCCGCGAGTGCGAAGGCCAAGAGAACGGCGAGCCAGCGCAACGGATCAGCGCCCTATGCGGCTTGCGAAGACCGCGACCAGCCGCCTGCCGACCTCATCCTTGTCGAGCTTCGGCCAGGTCTCGACGCTTCCCTCGCGCGAGACTAGGTGCACGGTGTTCGCGGTGCCGCCCATGACGCCGCCCTCGGGAGAGACATCGTTGGCTACGAGGAGATCGCAGCCCTTTCGCGCGATCTTTTTCCGCGCGTTGTCGAGCACTGAATCGGTCTCGGCTGCAAAGCCGACGACGAGGGCAGGGCGCCCTTCGCGGCGTTGAGCGATGGTCGCGAGAATGTCCGGGTTCTCGACGAGCGTGAGAGGCGGGGGCGCTGTGCCGTCCTTCTTGATCTTGCCGGCCTTGGTGTCCGCCGGACGCCAATCGCCGACGGCCGCGGCGAAGACCGCGATATCGGCGGGCAGGGCCGCCTCGACTGCGGCGAGCATGTCGCGCGCCGATTCCACCCGCACCACCTTGACGCCCTTTGGATCGGGAATCGCGACCGGGCCGGAGACCAGCGTCACTTCAGCGCCTGCCGCGGCGGCCGCGGCGGCGATGGCGTGGCCCTGGCGGCCGGAGGAGCGGTTGGCGAGATAGCGCACCGGATCGATCGCCTCATGCGTCGGCCCCGAGGTGACCAGCACCTTCTTTCCGGCGAGCGGACCGGGGGCCGTGCGCCCGGCGAGGAAACCGATTCCGGCGGCTGGCTCGGCTCTCAACATCGCTTCCAGCGCATCGGCGATCTCCGCCGGCTCGGCCATGCGGCCGGGCCCACTCTCGGCCTCCGCCATGGCGCCCTCGTTCGGGCCGATGCCATAGATGCCGTCATCCTTCAGGACAGCGAGATTGCGCTGGGTCGCCGGATGCAGCCACATGGCCGGGTTCATGGCCGGCGCGATCAGGATCGGCAGCCTGGTAGCGAGCAAAACGGTCGAGGCGAGATCGTCGGCATGGCCTTGTGCCATCTTCGCCATCAGATCGGCGGTGGCCGGCGCGACCACGACCGCATCGGCCTCGCGCGCCAGCCTTATATGCCCGATCTCGGCCTCGTCGGCCCGGTCGAACAGATCGGTATGCGCGCGTTGCCCCGCGAGCGCGGCGGCGGCGAGCGGCGTGACGAATTCCTGCGCGGCGCGCGTGAGGATCGGACGCACGGAAGCGCCGCGCTCACGCAGCCGCCGGATCAGATCGAGCGCCTTATAGGCGGCGATGCCGCCGCTGATGATCAGCAGGATGTCGCGGTTGGTGAGCGTGCCTTGCATACAGCCGGGCTTTCGTCGAGTGGCGGACATGGCATCATTTGAACGCCATCACCAGCGCCCCGATCGCGATCGCCCACAGAGCCAGCGTCGAGAGGACGGCTCGCCGCCGTTCTAGCTTCGCGGTGCGCTCGATCGCCGAGGTGTCGCGCGCGCCCTCCTCGTCGAGGCGGACCATGACGCGGCGCAAGCGCTGGGCGATGTCGGGGAGGTCCGTGAGGACGTCGGAGAGAGTGAGGGCGGCTCGGCCGGCGCTTTCCACCTTGCCGATCGGCCCGAGATTGCGCGCGATCCAACTCTTCACCACCGGCTCGGCGCCGGTCCAGATGTCGAGCTTCGGGTCGAGCGAGCGGGCGACGCCCTCGACCACCACCATGGTCTTCTGCAGGAGTACCAGCTCGGTGCGGGTGCTCATGTCGAACAGGGCGGTCACATCGAAGAGTAGGGTCAACACCTTGGCCATCGAGATCTCGTTGGCCGGGCGCTGATGGATCGGCTCTCCGATCGCGCGCAGGGCCTGGGCGAAATCCTCGACCGAGTGGTGGCGCGGCACATAGCCGGCCTCGAAATGCACCTGCGCGATGCGGCGATAATCGCGGGTGATGAAGCCGAGCAGGATCTCGGCCAGGAACCGCCGCTCCTTCAAGCCGAGCCGACCCATGATGCCGAAATCGACGGCGCAGAGGCGGCCTTGAGCATCCACGAACAGGTTTCCGGGATGCATGTCGGCGTGGAAGAAGCCGTCGCGGATCGCCTGGCGCAGGAAGGACTGGATCACCGATTGGCCGAGCGCGCGCAGATCGTGCCCGGCCGCAGCGATCTCGTCATGCTGGCCGAGCCGGATGCCCTCGATCCATTCCGAGGTCAGCACATTGCGGGAGGTGCGCTCCCAATCCGGCTGAGGCACCCGGAAATCGTCATCGCCCTTGGTGTTCTCGGCGAGTTCGGACATGGCGGCGGCCTCGAGCCGCAGGTCCATCTCCATCATCACTGAGCGGGCGAGGATTTCCACGACCTCGCGCGGGCGCAGCCGCTCCGCCTCGGGCCGTAGCGCATGGACGATGCGCGCCATGAAGCGCATCGCCTGCAGGTCGCGCAGGAAGCGCTCGCGCACGCCGGGCCGCATGACCTTGACCGCGAGCACGCGCTCGGAGCCGTCTTCGTCGCGCACGCTCGCCTTGTGGACCTGCGCGATCGAGGCGGCCGCGATCGGCTCGCTGAACGACACGAACAAGGCGCGGATCGGCTTGCCGAGCTCCTGCTCGACCATGCGGATCGCCTGCCCCTGCGGGAAGGGCGGCACCCGGTCTTGCAGGCGTTCGAGATCGCGCGCGGCACCCATGCCGACGATGTCGGGCCGCGTCGCCAGGAACTGGCCGAGCTTGACATAGGAGGGGCCGAGCCGCGTGAGCGCGCGCTCCAGCGGGCTTGCGCCGGTCTGCGTCGCGATGCCCCGCCGCTCGAGCATGCGCCCGACTTTCAGGGCGAAGCGCAGATGCGGCGGCAGCTCGGAGGCGTCGATCAGTGCGAGGCCACCCTCGCGTGCCAGCACGAAGCCGACATGGATGCCGCGCGCGAGATGTAAGACGGCGCCTAGCACGGGTGCGATCCCGTATCCCGCACGATCAGGCGACCTTCCAGCCGGAATGGATCGCGACGATGCCGCCTGACAGCATCCGATGCGTGACGCGCGAGAAGCCGGCTTCCTCGATCATCCGCTCGAAGGTCCCCGGGGAGGGGAACTTGCGGATCGATTCGACGAGGTAGCGATACGATTCCGCATCGCCCGCCACCGCTGCGCCGAGGCGTGGAATGACGTGGAAGGAATAGGCGTCGTAGATTTTCTCGAGCACCGGCAGATCGACGCGCGAGAATTCGAGGCAGAGGAAGCGCCCGCCGGGCTTCAGCACACGGTAGGCTTCCGCGAGGGCCACATCGATGCGCGGTACGTTCCTGATCCCGAAGGCGATCGTGTAGGCATCGAAACTCGACGAGGGCAGGGGCAGGCTCTCTGCGTTGCCGGTCACGAAATCCGCGCGGCCCTCCCCGCGCTTCTTCGCTCGCTCGGCCCCGACCTTCAGCATCTCCTCGTTGATGTCGAGCACGGTGACATGGCCGTCAGGGCCGCCGGCCTCCAACACGCGGAAGGCGACGTCGCCGGTGCCGCCGGCGACGTCGAGATGGCGGAAGGGCCGCGTGCGCGAAGGCCGCAGCCAGCTCACGAGATGCGATTTCCAGGCGCGATGCAGCCCGCCCGACATCAGGTCGTTCATCAGGTCGTAGCGCTTGGCGACCGAGCGGAACACGTCGTCGACGCGGCCCTGCTTTTCGGAGAGGCGCACGCGCTCGAAGCCGAAATCCGCCGTGCCGTCTTCAGCCGCGCTCATGCCGCCCCAGCCATCCTGTCGTTCCGTCTCGCAACCGCGCTCATAGCGAATGCGCCGCCGGATCGCCATGTGGAGAAGCCGCAGCCCAGAGCTTATGACGCTGCAAATCGCGCCGCTCCGCATCCCCAAGGCTTCGATCAGGCTGCGGGCGGGATCTGCTCTGCCTTGTCACTCTCCCTGTCACCGGTCCGTTGCGCTGCCATGCCCGAGCTTCCCGAAGTCGAAACCGTGCGCCGCGGCCTCGCCCCGGCGATGGTCGGCGCGCGATTCTCACGCGTGACGCTGCGGCGGCCGGACCTGCGCTTTCCGTTCCCGCAAGACTTCGCCAAGCGGCTCGAGGGCCGCATTGTCACGGAGCTCGCGCGGCGGGCCAAATACCTGACGGCGCATCTCGATTCCGGCGAGAGCCTGATCATGCATCTCGGCATGAGCGGCCGCTTCGACGTGGCACTGCCGGATGGCTCAAACGTCTCGCCGGGCGAGTTCTACCTCGAAGGCGCCCTCGGCAACGCCAAGCACGACCATGTGGTGATGGCGTTGAGCAATGGCGCGACGATCACCTACAACGATGTGCGCCGCTTCGGTTTCATGGATCTCGTGCCGACGCAGGAATTGGCCTCGTGCCGGCACTTTGCCGCCATGGGTATCGAGCCCCTGAGCGATGCGCTTTCGGGCGCCGCCATCGCGAGCCGCTTCCGTCACCGCATCACGCCGCTGAAGGCGGCCTTGCTCGATCAGCGGCTGATCGCTGGCCTTGGCAACATCTATGTCTGCGAGGCCCTGCACCGCGCGCGTCTCTCCCCGCAGGCCATGGCCGGAACGCTCGCGAAGCCGGATGGGAGTGCGGCGCCGGGCGCGAACAGGCTGGCCAAGGCGATCAGGGCCGTGCTGACCGAGGCCGTCGCCGCGGGAGGCTCGACCCTGCGGGACTATGTGCAGCCGGACGGCGCGCGCGGGGCGTTTCAGCACGGTTTCCGCGTCTACGACAGGACGGGGCTGCCCTGCATGGCCAAGGGCTGCACGGGACGGATCGCGCGGATCGTACAGAGCGGCCGCTCGACCTACTATTGCGAGACCTGTCAGCTCGGTTGATCGATGCACGGCATTGCCGGCGAGCGGTGACCCAATGGCGGTCGAGATTCTCGTCACCGGCATGATCGCCCTCACGAGCAGTGATTTCGTGCTTTGATCAGCCTGTTTCGGCTCGGGGCCCCGAGGTTCGTTGGAATGCCGCCCGCATGTGAAGACAGCATGGCGCAGTCGGGCCGGGCGCCGCTCCGCTGCCGCGTGAACGTGGATAGTGCGGACAGCACGTGCGAATACTTTCGCGGCGAAGCTGGAACCGCTATCCCGAGGCCGGATTGTCAATCGCGGTTTGGCCGAGGATTGTAATCCTCATCGCCAGGCTGGCGGGAGACCGGAGGCGAACGTGTTCCTCATCAATATCCAGACCGGTCTCGCGGTGGCTGCCGTCTGTCTGGGAGGGATCGGTATCGGAGCGGCAGTCGCCTTGGTGACGGCACCGATCTCTCCGCGGCTGGCGCTGGCCAAGGAGGGCGATATCCGGATTGCTCCACCCGCTCATTCACCCGCCGGTGTGTCGAGGATGACCGCCCAGCCTGTCGCGCTATCGCTGCGCAACTGAATCCCACGGCAACCCTCGGAGGCTCTCGGCCGTTGAGAGGCCGGTGCATTCGGAGGTGGGCGGCATGGGTCTTCTCGATCAGGTCATTGGCGGCATTCTCGGCCAGGCCATGGGTGGAGGGCGCGGCGGCGCGATGTCGCCGATCGTCAAGGCCCTGTTGATGATCCTCATTGCCAAAGCGGCGAGCGGCGGTCTCGGCCAGATTTTTGGTGGTGGCCCTGCCTCTTCGCCTGCGCCTCAAGGGCGGGGCCAAGGACCATCCTCGCACCAGGATGATGGCGATCTCGGAGGTTTTGCAAGCGCTCCGGCCCCGCGCGGCGGCGGGTCCGATGGTGGCTTCGGCGATCTCGCGGGCATGCTCGGTGGCGGGCCGGGCCAGTCGACGGCGGGCCAAGCCAATCCCGGTCCCCATGCGGAACTCGACAATGATCCCAGCCTGGACCAGCTCAATCAGGGTCTCGGCGGATTGATCCAAAGCTTCGAGCGCAGCGGGCTAGGCGACGTCATCGGTTCGTGGATCGGAACCGGGCAGAACCAGAGCGTCCAGCCCGGTCAGCTCGACCAGGCGCTCGGAGGCGACACGCTCGATGCGCTCATCCGCCAGACCGGCATGAGCAAGGGCGAATTGCTGAACCACCTCGCCCAGGCTCTTCCGGGCGTGATCGATGCCCTGACGCCGAACGGGCGCCGGCCGTAATAGGACGCTGCGTGCTGCCGCGCTATCGCCGCCGCCGCGTCGAGCCGGTCGACTGGGCCTTGGACGAGGCCTCGGCCTTGTCCGCTTCGCTCGCGCTGGCCCAGGCCTTGTCGTAGAGGTCGACGATCCAGTCGTCCTTGCGGCCTTGCGCGCCGTCGCGGGCGAGCGAGAGCCACATCAGGCCGCGCGCGGGCTGGCGCGGCACGCCGACGCCCTTGAACAGGAGGTCGCCGAGCAGGGCCTGAGCCGGGCGGTGGCCCTTCTCGGCCGCGAGGTTGAACCAGCGCGCCGCCTTGCGCGGATCCTGCTCGACGCCGTTCCCGTCGAGATAGAGCCGGGCGAGATTGTACTGCGCATTCGGGTCCCCGAAATACGAGGCCGCGTAGTTGAACATGTCGTAGGCGCGCTCGGGGTTCGGGCGCACATAGGTGCCGGAAATCCCGTCGAGGAAATAGGTGCCGAGCGCGGTGAAGGCGCTGGCGACCACGCCGGAATTTGGAGTGTCGGAGGCATCGTCCGTGTTGTCGTCGGCGATGCGCGAGAAGTATTCGAAGGCCTTGAGATCGTCGTGCGGCACGCCGTCCCCGTCCGCGTACATGCGGCCGAGCTTCCACAGAGCGAGGGTCTGGCCCTGGTCCGCGGCATATTCGAGCGCGCGCACGGCGCCTTCCTTGTCGCCGGCATTATAGTCGCGCACGCCCGAGCGCAGCGCGTCCTTGCCGGAGCGGTAGCTCTTATCCGGCACGGGCGTGCGCGCGGCGGCGTCGAGCGAGCCGGCCGGGCCGACCGCGACAGCCCAGAGGCTGGCCGCGCCGACGAGGGCCGCCAAGATCCTGCGGGGACGACCGGGATCGAACCCGGCCGGCCGCAGCCGGCTGAGGTCAGTCCTAGATGTCCGCATAGGTCTGCGTCTCCTTGGCGCCACCCGGATGGGTGACGGCGCCGTTGACTGCGGGGCCCACGGTCTGTGCGTATTTCCAGAGGTAGCCGGAGGTTGCGGAGTTGCCGCGCGGCGTCCATTCGGCGCGGCGCTTGGCCAACTCCTCGTCCGACAGGGCGACATCGAGCGTGCCCTTGATCGCGTCGAGCGTGATGACGTCGCCGTCCTTCAACAGCCCGATCGGACCGCCGACCGCCGCTTCCGGCCCGACATGGCCGACGCAGAATCCGCGGGTCGCGCCCGAGAAGCGCCCGTCGGTGATCAGCGCGACCTTGTCGCCCATGCCCTGGCCGTAGAGCGCGGCCGTGGTCGAGAGCATCTCGCGCATGCCGGGGCCGCCCTTGGGACCCTCGTAGCGGATCACCAGGACTTCACCGGCCTTGTAGGTCCGGTTCTGGACGGCCTCGAAGCAGGCTTCCTCACCGTCGAAGATCCGGGCCGGGCCGGAAAAAACCTGCTTCTCCAGCGGCATGCCGGCGACCTTCACGATCGCGCCCTCGGGGGCGAGGTTGCCCCTGAGGCCGACGACACCGCCGGTTGGGGTGATCGGCTTGTCGGCCGGGTAGACCACGTCCTGATCCGGGTTCCAGGCGACCTTCTCGAGGTTTTCCGCGATGGTCCGTCCGGTCACGGTCAGGCAGTCGCCATGCAGGTAGCCATGGTCGAGCAGGGTCTTCATCAGCAGCGGGATGCCGCCGACCTCGAACATGTCCTTGGCGACATAGCGCCCGCCGGGCTTGAGATCGGCGATGTAGGGTGTCTTGCGAAAGATCTCAGCGACGTCGAACAGGGTGAATTCGATGCCGCATTCATGCGCAATGGCCGGCAAATGCAGGGCCGCATTGGTCGAGCCGCCCGAGGCCGCGACCGTCGCGGCGGCGTTCTCGAGGCTCTTGCGGGTGACGATGTC
>JBGAFL010000101.1:0-7180 GCA_044227265.1 Methylobacterium sp. | reverse complement strand
CTGAGGGTGGAACTGCAGGCCTTGTGGCGGATGCCCCGCTCCAATGCGATCGCGTTCTCGATCCGCGCCTATCTGATCAAGATGGATGAGCTGGTGACGATCCCGAAATGGGGGCGCCGGTTCCACCGCGTGCTGCGCGATCTGAAGCCGGAACTCGCCGAGTACAAGGGCCTGACCCGCTATCGCCAGACCGTGATCGATTGGCTCGCCCAGCACGACGACGGCGCGCCGACCTCGCCCGGCGTCGGCATGGACTAAGCGATCGGTTCCACCGGTCCGGATCGCGACCGGTTTCTCATCAACCGGCTGTCGGCCTCGGAGCGACCATCGTCGCTTCGCGGCGGCCTGCGCCTCCTTTTCACCCGAGCCGCCGCGCCGAGAGCCGGTGCTCTTTCTACAAACAGTGAAGGATCTCCGATGGTTACGGATAATTTCCCCCGCAAGAACGCACTGGCCCAGCGCCATCACGAGTTGGGCTCGAAGCTCGACACCGAATGGAACGGACGGCTGATCCCTCAGCATTACGACACCGATCCGTACGAAGAGGTCGCGATCGTCCGATCCAAGGCCGGCCTGTTCGACGTGTCCGCCCTGCGGATCATCAACGTGTCCGGCCCGGATGTCGTCGAGGTGCTCAATCGGATGCTGACCTCGGACATGTCGAAGCTGAAGCCCGGAGCCTCCGCCATCTCGAACATCGTCGATCAGAACGGCGCCCTCATCGACGACGTGCTGGTCTATTGTGACGAGCCGACCGCCTTCCGCCTGAGCCATGGCGGGGGCACGCTCGACAACGCGATCGGCCGCTTCTTCGAAGGCTCCAACTCCCAGTGGAAGAAGGACGACGACGTCCACATCCTCTCGCTCCAGGGCCCGCTCGCCGGCAATATTCTGGATCCGCACACGGAACTCGACCTCGCGCAGATCAAGTATTTCAGCCATGCGCGGGGAACGCTGTTCGGCAAGAAGGTCTCAATCGGCAGAGGCGGCTACTCGGCCGAGCACGGCTACGAGGTTTTTTGCACGGCGGCGGATGCCGAATACCTCTGGGACAAGATCATCGAGGCCGGCAAGCCGTTCGGCATCTGTGCGGCATCCTGGGATTGCCTCGACATCGTCAGGGTCGAAGGCTCGTTGCTGTTCTTCCCGTTCGACATGCCCAATGGTGACGAAACGCCGTGGGAAGTCGGCGCGGATTGGACCGTCGACCTCTCGAAGCCCGACTTCAACGGAAAGACGGCGCTGGAGACGCGCAAGGGCCAGGTTCGCTTCGCCAATGTCGGTCTGGAGATCGACGCGAATGCGGCGATCAAGCCCGGAGCAAAGCTCGTCCGCGATGGCAAGCAGGTCGGAACGGTCAACTCGACGACCTATAGCCGGCATCTGATGAAGTCGCTCGCCCTGGCCCAGGTCACGCCGGACCTGACGGCCTGGGGCACCGAGCTGTCGGTCCGATCCGGTGAGGGCGAATATGCTGCCTATGTGGTGCGGACGCCCTTCTACGATCCGAACCGGCTGCGTACGCATCCGCTGGAAGAGCGCGCCTAGTCTCGCTTCGATCAGCAACATTACAGGACGAGAGGGCATAGCGATGCCCTCTCGTCAAAAAATCGCCTCCTAAGGCAAAGATAATTAGAAATAAATCGCGAGGGCTGAGAATGGAAAGCGAAATAAAAGCCCTGGAGTGGGCCCGTGACGGCGGACGGGTCGAGGATGTTTGATTGACCGGCCTGCCGGGTCTTCGGAGGATGAAGACCATGACACGGCACCGCTCCCACAGCGTCACGTTCAAGCGCCAGGTCGCACAGGAATACCTGTCCGGCGAGACGCTGCACGGTCTCGCCAAGCGCCACGACCTCTCGCGCAATCTCGTACGGGTCTGGGTTCAGAAGTACGAGGCCGACCCCGTAGACCCGATGCACCTTGTCGACCTTGGCGGTGTCGGCCGACAGCAGGAGTGCCGCACCTTCCGCGATATGGGTGACGACGCTGCTCCTTCGACTTGCCAACCGAATGCGCTAACCCGAGTTCGGAGCCTTGCGGCGCCGTCCGCCCAATTGGACCACGACCCCGCACTCGTCTTCCGCCGTCGCGGTCCCATCTCACGTTCAAAGAAGCGGTACGCGAACGGGAGAAAACATGGGAAAGCCGGAGGTTCAGGAGCCGCGTCCGCCGCAATTGCTCTCGCCTTGGCATACGCCGGAGCGCGAGAGGCTGCAGCTGGAGGCCCGTGCCTTTGCCCACGACGTCGTGCTGCCGATCGCCGACGAACTCGACCCGCAGAAGGGCGAGATGCCGCGCTCGCTGGTCGAGCAGATGGCGCGGAAGGGCTGGTTCGGCATCACGATTCCCGCCGAACATGGCGGCATGGGGCTCGGCGTCTTCGAATATTGCCTGATCTGCGAGGAGCTTGCGCGGGCCTGGCTCTCCGTCGGCTCGATCCTGGCGCGAGGGCAGGGGCTCGGCACGCAGACCATCGACGACGAGCGGCGCCTCGCGCTGCTGCGCAAATCCGCCAAGGGAGAGTGGATTGGCTCAATCTCGCTCTCCGAGCCGACGGCCGGCTCGGATCTAGCGGGCGTCCAGACCCGCGCGATGCGCGAGGGCGACGAATGGGTTCTCACCGGCACGAAGCGCTGGGCAGGCTTCGCGCAAGGCGCCGATTTCATCGAGGTTCTGGCCCGCACGCGCGACCCGGAAGAGGGCGAGCCGCGCTCGTCCGGGCTCGAGCCCTTCCTCGTCATCAAGCAGCCCGGCAGCTTCCCGAAGGGCATCACCGGCAAGGTGATCGACAAGATCGGCTATCACGGCTTTCTGACCTTCGAGCTGGAACTCGACGGCGTGCGTGTGCCCGAGAGCGACCGGCTCACCGGCCTCTATGGCGATGAGGGCGCCGATGCCGATTCCGGCGGCTTCGCCTCGGTGCAGCGCGGCCTCAACATCGCGCGGGTGCATACGGCCGCGCGCGCCGTCGGAGTTGCCCGCGCCGCAGTCGAGGATACGCAGCTTTATTTGCAGGAGCGCGAGCAGTTTGGCCACGCGATCGGGCATTTCCAGGCCCTGCGTTTCGCGCTCGCCGACATGGCGGCCGAGGTCGCGCAGGCCCGCGCCTTCTGGCAGCAGGTCGCGCATCTCCTCGACCAGGGCGAGCCGGCCGAGAGCGAATCGGCGATGGTGAAGCTGCTCGCCACCGAGATGGCGGTGAAGGTGACGAACCAGGCGATGCAGTTGCACGGCGGCAACGGCTACACCACCGAGCGCCGCATCGAGCGCTATTGGCGCGATGCGCGGCTGACGACGATTTTCGAGGGAACCAGCGAGATTCAGCGGCGCATCATCAGCGACCGGATGCTGCCGCGGGTGTAGACTCGCTACAATCGTTCGGGCCTGACACTTCACGATTGTGCCAAGCGGTCGAAATCGAGCGATTGAGGCCCAAGGCTACCGACCGGTCTGACCGCTTTGGATTATTCCGTGCTTCGTCAGCAGATCACTGCTTATGAGGTGCCGGATCCGGCGGCCGCATTTCGAACGGTGTTCATCGAGGCCGAACCTCAGGGCTCCATAAGGGCGAAACACGACTACTAATTTTTCGTCCCGACGACGGCGTGAGGCCATTGTTGCGTCGTGGTTACATCCAGAGTTGTGATTATTGAATAAAGCCGAGTGCTTGCTTACGAGGTTCTACGGCTCATGCGTCTTGAGTTTGCCGGCTCCCTACTTGCTGTCTTGTTGGGTGGGTGTGTAACCACGGGTTCCGTAGACAATCGGGCGAGCCAACAGGCACTGGATGCTCCACGCCCCGTCCCCTCAACGCAAGCAGCACGTGAGGCAATTGCTGAAACGGTTGCGCTCAAGGGCAATCGTTTGGGAAACATAGCTCTGAGTGGTAAAAATCCAATTGTTGAAGCATCCATTTCAGGGCCAAGGCCCTATACTGATTTCATTTCTAGGATACAATCGGACATATATTGCTTAAAATTTACTCTTAAGGAGAATTATTTTGGAATAGACTCGAAAGTAGATACTTATGCGTTAGTAGGAGTCACTGACGGTCGCATAAGGACCACGGTTATGGCGCCGAGCACTATTAATCTTGTGGGGTGCTCTCAAGATTACGTGCCTTTTCCAGAGTTGGAAAAGTATAATCCAGCACGAGCCCAACGCAAGGGAATATTTGGGTTTTGATGGTGCCAATCTGCAGCTGCACGGCGGCAACGGCTACACCATTGAGCGCTATTGGCGCGATGCGCGGCTGACCACGATCTTCGACGGAACCAGCGAGATCCAGCGGCGGATCATCGGCGTAAGGATGTGATCACGAGTGTGATGCGGATTCACGATGCTTTCCCACCTACCACCTCATCCTGAGGTGCCGCGTCAGCGGCCTCGAAGGAGCCTTCCAGAACCCTCTGCGATTTCTGGAGGCCTCCTTCGAGGCCTCCGCTTCGCTCCAGCACCTCAGCGACTGTGTTGGCAGTCAAGCGTTTTGCCATGGTTTTTGGTCCCTGATCATGGCGTTGAGGATGGTCAGGAGCTTGTGAGCGACGGCGATGACGGCGACCATCTTGGGCTTTCCAGCCTTGGCGAGGCGCTCGCGAAAGGCTTTCAGGACGGCGTTGTGACGGCTGGCGACGAGAGCGGCCAGGAACAGGGCGGAGCGCACGCTCTTGCGCCCCCCGCCGATCATGCTCTTGCCCTGCCATTGCCCGGACTGGCGGGTATAGGGCGCCAGCCCGGCGAGGCTGGCGATGCGCTTGGCATCGAGGCTGCCCAACTCGGACAGTTCGGCGATGAGGGTGCGGGCGGTGATCGGGCCGACGCCCGGCACCGAGGCGAGCAGGTCCTCCTTCTCGCGCCAGGCGGGCGAGCCGCGCACGCCAGTGTCGATCTCGGCATCGATCTCGGCGAGTTCCTTCTCGAGCGCCGCGATCAGGCGGGCGATGCTCTTCTTGATGCGTTTGACCGTGGTGCGCCGCTCGCGGTTCTTCTCGGCCACGATCATCTCGATGATCTGACGCCGGCGCGCGACCAGATCGGACAGAAGCTGAGTGGCTTCGTCCGGCAGCGGGCGCAGGGCCGGACGTGTCGCCTCGGCAAAGCGGGCGATCATGGCCGCGTCGATCGGATCGGTCTTGGCCCGCTGCCCCACCGCCTTCGCGTAATGGCGAACCTGGGCCGGGTTGACGATCACCAACGGCAGGCCGGCGCTCGCAAGGGCGGCCGCCGCCACCGTCTCGAAGCCGCCTGTCGCCTCCAGGGCAATCAGCTCCGGCCCGACTGCCCTCAGCCGATCGACCAGATCGGCCAGCCCCTTGCCGTCGCGGCTGACCGCGAAAGCCTGTCCTTCCGGCAGGACATGCACGTCCAGCCGGTCCTTCGAGACGTCGATCCCGACACAGATCATTCCCATCCTGCCTCGTCCTTGCGCAACCGGGCTCGTGCGGCCCACGCGACTGTTCGAGGTCGAGGGATGGACGAAGAGGCGACCGTGCTGAGCTACGGGCTCCAACGCCCAAGGATGAGCCGGCGTCCTCTTCGTCTCCGCAGACTCCTCAATACCAGAGGAACCCGCAGATGACTTACAAGGATGAGGCAGTAGGTGGGAAAGCAGGGAATGTCGGTGGAACGGCTCAGCCTCTGATCGTGTGATTGGCACTTCCAGGAAGGGCCAATCAGCCTATCACTGACAGACGACGAATTGCCTCAAGCTTCCGGCGAGGTGTGAGACGACGCGGTCGAATTCGGATTTCTGGTCGGAATCGTATTCGATCCGCACGAAAGCCGCCTGGTCGTTGCAGACGGGAATCGCGCGCACATAGACGATGCGTGCGCCCTTCTTGCCGGACCAGACCGCGTTGGTCGGCTTCACGAGACGGTAGCTGATTGCCCAGCCGGCGCTGCTGTCGCTTTTTATGCGCGAGGCGATCTCGTCGGAGAATGATTTGTCGAGAAGGTTGGTGCCCCACACTTTCAGGTCGGCATCGCCATTGGGCGAGGAGGACCAGCCCCCGTCGCTGTTGTCGGCCTCGCGGATCATCGGAAAGCCCGGCGGAATCGCCACTTCGTAGCCGAAGCGCTCGTTCTGATAGCGCTCCCAGCTGGCGGCCGAAGCGGCAATCGAAGCCGTAACCGTCACCAGAAAAAGAATCAGGCGCCCAACCATACCGTCTCCTCCAGTCTCCACGTTGGCCGTAAGGGCTTGATTCTGCTCACGAGGCCCAGGCGACACCCTTAAACGCGCGTTAACTGCATCGTTCTAGCCTGACGGGAGCGTTTTCTCCCGCGTCCGGTCCCGCATGCGCTCGCTCCGCCGTTCCGCATCGCCGTACGACGCCTTCGTCGACAGCTTCCGCCCTTTCGTGGCGAAGCGCATGACGGAGCTCGGCGGTCTCATCCTGTTTGCCGGCGCCGTCGCGATGACGGTCGCGCTGGCGACCTGGTCGATCGACGATCCGAGCCTCAACCACGCCACCCAGCGGGCGGCGCATAACGTGCTGGGCCGGCCCGGCGCAGTCGTCTCGGATCTGGCGATGCAACTGCTCGGTCTCGGCGCGCTCGCCTTCGCGCTGCCGCCGGCCCTGTGGGGCATCAGCCTGATGCGCGAGCACGACCTGCGGAATGGCGGCCTGCGCATCGCGCTTTGGATCATCGGCTTCCTCTCGGCGAGCGCCGTCGCGAGCGCCCTGCCGCCGACGGCGAGCTGGCCATTGCCGACCGGCCTAGGGGGCGTTGCGGGCGATGCGCTTCTTTCGGCGGCGCGTGTGCTTGTCGGTGCCATCGCTGGACCGGTCGCCGCTTTGGTCGGCTTCCTCTATGCGCTCATCGCCATTCTCGCTCTGACGGGCGCCTGCCGCGCCGGACCGGATAGTGACGATGATGCGGATGCGCCGGACGATCGTTACGGCCGTGCGCCCAAGCGCGGGGAGGACGAGCCGAGCCTCGGCATCCTGTCGCTCGGCGCGATCGCGCAGGGCATGATGCAGGGGCGCAAGGCTCTGCGGTCGCGTCTCGCGGAATGGCAGACCTCGCGCGAACCAGACGGCTATGGCGTGGCCTCAGCCGGCCCCTCGCCGACCCGTGCGGCGCAGATCGCCTTCGCGGGCGAGGATGCGCCTTGGGCCGCGCATATGCGCGAGCCGGCCGGGCAGCGGATCGAAACGCGGCGCGAGCCGGTTTT
>JBGAFL010000038.1:0-52136 GCA_044227265.1 Methylobacterium sp. | reverse complement strand
CGAACTGGTTGTAGCGCTGGGCCAATTGCTCCAGCCAGCGCTGCACGAGGCCCGTCGTCGCCGCGACGTCCGAGAGCCGCTGACCCTGCGCCAGAAGCCAGATCGCCTGGTAGTGCCGGGCCGTGCAGGCGTCCTCGCTCGATCGGTAGCGCTTGCCCAATTCCTCGACGCTCAGATGATCGGCAATGTGTGCCATGTCCGCCTCCGCGATCCAGGCACAAACGATACCCGCTCAATCCCAACGCGGGAATCCACCCGAGTCGTTCAGACGGAAACGGTATCACGCCTCAAGCCGCTCCGGCCTTGGCGGATACGATATCAGCGAAATTCGGCAACGATCTCGATTGTGCCGACGATCGCCTCGTTGAACGCCGTGAGATCCACGGCCGGTATCCAATACTCGAGATGGCTTCTCCCACCGACCTGCTGCGGTTCGTAGCCTTCAAGAAATGAGCGGCTGACTTCGAACCGGGTCACCCACCCTCCACCGCGCGGTGCATTCCAATCCCGCGCGATCTGAACGGCATAGGCTTCATTGAGGACAGGATAGAAGATCGGTTGATCCGGCAGGCGCGGCGGGAATGCGCGCCATCCAGACGCTTCGATCAATCGAAGCTCCGCCTCGCCAACGGGACGCCATAGGGTCACTGTCTCCGGCATATCCTGATCCTCGACGGCGGCTTCCAATCTGGGCGCAGACCCTTCTGCCACTCGGACAACACCATTCGAAGCGACGGCTCATAGCCCATATCCGCTTCGATCTGCCCGACGCAGCCCCAGCAATCGCCCCCGGACTCGGCTGAGAGTTCGTCGCCGTCGACACTCAGACGGCGATCGCAGATCTTGCACCTCTGTTCCATGAGCGTCCTGCAAAACAACCGAAAGCCGCCGCCTGCGCCCAGAGCGCGACTGTAGTAGCACGAGCCCACCTTCCACTCGGGCGATCCGTGGCGTAAGGCGCGCCGCATACGCCTCGCCCCGCTTGCGGGGAGAGGGTCGCGACGACCTCGTCGTCGGCGCGACAAGGCGATAGCCGAGGGTGAGGGGTCGCTGCCAGATGTGACTCGTCTGGAAGCGACCCCTCACCGTCACTCCGGCTGCGCCTCCGCTTACCACGGACCCGACGAGGGGTCCGTGGTCCTCTCCCCGCGTGCGGGGAGAGGGAATGCGCGCATCCCTTAAGCTTCTCTCGGAAACCGCATGATACGCCTCGACAGGATCGGCAAGCAGAACGGCCGGCAGATCGTCTTCATCGAGGCTTCGGCCGGCCTGCAGAAGGGCGAGAAGGTCGGGCTGGTCGGGCCGAACGGCGCCGGCAAGACCACGCTGTTCCGGCTGATGACCGGGCAGGAGGAGCCGGATGAGGGCCAGGTTGCGGCCGAGCGCGGCATCACCATCGGCTATTTCAGCCAGGATGTCGGCGAGATGTCCGGCCGCAGCACCGTCTCGGAGGTGATGGATGGCGCCGGCCCGGTCAGTATCGTCGCAGCCGAGTTGAAAGCCCTGGAGGCGGATCTCGCCGATCCCGACAAGGCCGACGAGATGGATTCCATCATCGAGCGCTACGGCGAGGTCCAGGCCCGCTTCGAGGAACTCGACGGCTACGCGCTTGAAGGCCGGGCCTATGAGGTTCTAGCCGGCCTCGGCTTCTCCCAGGAGATGATGGATGGGGATGTCGGCAAACTGTCTGGCGGCTGGAAGATGCGCGTCGCGCTCGCCCGAATCCTCTTGATGCGCCCCAACGTGATGCTGCTCGACGAGCCCTCGAACCATCTCGATCTCGAAAGCCTGATCTGGCTCGAAGACTTCCTCAAGGGTTACGACGGCGCCCTCATGATGACCTCGCACGATCGCGCCTTCATGAACCGCATCGTGACCAAGGTGATCGAGATCGACGGCGGCGCGCTCACCACCTATTCGGGCGATTACGAATTCTATGCGCAGCAGCGCGCTCTGAACGAGACGCAGCAACAGGCTCAGTTCGAGCGCCAGCAGGCAATGCTGGCCAAGGAAATCAAGTTCATCGAGCGCTTCAAGGCGCGCGCGAGCCACGCGGCTCAAGTGCAAAGCCGGGTGAAAAAACTCGACAAGATCGAGCGGATCGAGCCGCCCAAGCGCCGCCAGACCGTCGCCTTCGATTTCCAGCCCGCCCCGCGCTCGGGCGACGACGTCGCGATCCTCAAGGGCGTGCGCAAGAGTTATGGCAGCCGGACCATCTACGAGGGGCTCGATTTCTCGATCCGGCGCAAGGAGCGCTGGTGCGTGATGGGCGTCAACGGCGCCGGCAAGTCGACGCTGCTGAAGCTGGTGACCGGCACGGCCAAACCCGATGGCGGCAGCGTAACCGTCGGCGCCAGCATAAAGCTCGGCTATTTCGCCCAGCACGCCATGGACCTGCTCGACGGCGATCTCACCGTCTTCGAGGATCTCGATGCGAGCTTCCCCCAGGCCGGCCAGGGTTCGTTGCGGGCACTTGCCGGCGCCTTCGGCTTCTCGGGAGACGATGTCGAGAAGCGCTGCCGCGTGCTCTCGGGCGGCGAGAAGGCGCGGCTGGTGATGGCCAAGATGCTCTACGATCCGCCGAACTTTCTGGTGCTCGACGAGCCGACCAACCACCTCGACATCGCCACCAAGGAGATGCTGATCACGGCACTCTCGGCCTATGAGGGCACCATGCTGTTCGTCTCCCACGACCGGCACTTTTTGGCCGCGCTCTCGAACCGCCTGCTCGAACTCACGCCCGAGGGCATCCACCAATATGGCGGCGGCTACACGGAGTATGTCGCGCGCACCGGCCAGGAGGCGCCGGGTTTGAGACATTGATTTAGGGAATCAACATTCTGGACTTCCAACCAACTCCCTCATCCTGAGGTGCCCCTTGCATTTGCAAGGGGCCTCGAAGGAGGCTTCCAGATGCCTCCGCGATCCCTGGAGGCCCCCTTCGAGGCCGCTGACGCGGCACCTCAGGATGAGGAGGAGATTGGGATGACCCGATTCAAACCCGATCCGAGAACGGCGGAGGCGCAATTCAGGCTGCGAACAGGTCCTTCCGGCCCTCCAGCGCCAGCAAGCGCCTCTTGATCTCAAGCCCGCCGGCAAAGCCGGTCAGAGACCCATTCGCTCCGATGGCCCGGTGGCAGGGCACGACGATCGAGACCGGATTCCGGCCATTGGCGGCGCCGACCGCGCGGAACGCCGTCGGATGCCCGATCTGGCGGGCGATGTCGGCATAGGAGCGCGTCTCGCCATAGGGGATGGTCTGAAGTGCCGCCCAGACCTTTTGCTGGAACGGGGTGCCGACGAGATCGAGCGGCAGGTCGAATTCGTTGAGTTTGCCGGCGAAATAAGCCTGAAGCTGGTTCGCTGTCTCGCGCAGAACCGGATGCTCGGGATTCTCCACAGGGCTGCCGGTCCGCACGCGGCTGGGCTCGTCATCCTCCCAGAGGATGGCGGAGAGGCCGCAATCGCTTGCGACCAGCGTCAGCGTGCCGACCGGAGACGGACATGCGGTGCAGAACACGACGATGGCTCGCTTCTCGGGAAACCGGACTTCGCTGCGCGCAGAATCGATCCCTTATCTAGGGGCAAATCCTCGCGACGCGATGGGTTTCGCGGAGATTGTGGCTCACCCGGCAACCTTGAGAACCACGCGGAAGCGTGCCTGCCCGCTCATCATGCGATCGAAAGCAGCCTGCGCCTGATCGAGCGGGAACACCTCGTTCATCGATTCGACGCCGGTCAGGACGCTGAAGTTCAAGGTATCCTCGGAATCACACGCCGTGCCCGAATACCAACCCTTCACGCTCGCGCGCTTCATCAGGATTTCGAGGCCGTCGATCTTCATGGGGCCCGCGGCACCGATCACCATCATGGTCCCGTTCGGGCCGAGGCCACCGACGATCGCTTCCATGGCCTCCGCGCTGGTCACCGTCGCGAGGATGGCCTTCGCGCCGCCCAGCTTCTGCAGGGCTTCGGCCGGATCCTCGGCCTGACTGTCGATATAGGCATGCGCTCCGAGCGAGCGAGCCAGGTTTTCCTTGTCGCGCCCGCGATTGACCGCGACGGTTCGATAGCCCTGCCGCGCCGCGAACTGGATGCCGAGATGGCCCAGACCGCCGACGCCATGGACGGCGACGAGATCGCCCGGTTCGGCCCCGCAATGGCGCAAAGCGTTGAAGGTGGTGATGCCCGCACACAGCAGCGGAGCGGCGTCGACCGAATCCAGGCTGTCCGGCACGCGCGCCAGGGCGGAGGCGTGGGCGAGCATATGGGTCGCATAGCCGCCATCCCGCGTGATGCCTGTAGCGCCGTGGATGTTCTCGCAGGCGAAGGCGTCGCCGCGCCGGCAGCGGGCGCAATATCCGCAGGCGCCGCTGTGCCAGCCGACGCCGACCCGGCTCCCCTCGGTCCAGCCTTCCACGTCGCTGCCGAGCGCATCGATCGTCCCGATCACCTCGTGGCCCGGTATGCGCGGATAGGTGAGACCCGGCATCAGGCCCTGCACGACGATCGCATCGCTATGGCAGACGCCACAGGCCTGGACCGCGATGCGGACCTCGTGTGGGCCCGGTTCGGGCAGGTCGCGCTCGATGTGCTGAAACTTGCCGTTCACCTCCGGAACGACCATCGCATGCATCTTGGCCATCGGAAGCTCCATCGAGTCGCGATGTGAGGGCAGCCGGCGATCAAGACCCAACCGGATGTCGCCGGCAGCTCACGCATTCACTGTCGACAATATAGGCCGCGTCCAGCCAACAGCCGGCAGTGGTGCGTGTCGATGGAGTAGACCGCCCCGGATGTCCGGGCAACTCTCAGCGGCTCAAGCCAATTTCTACGGCCCCTCGTTCGGTCGGAGGCTATCGACGCCGTTACGTTCGACGCGATCCCGATTTTTGGCTCCCCGCTTCAGGGCGACCAATACCGCGCGGGCGAGTGGAGACGCTCGCCCGTTCGGTCGGCTCCTCACGAACACCCCGTCGTGCTCCCACAGGTCTCGCACTTCAAACACGTACCGTTGCGCACCAGCGTAAAGTTCGCGCATTCGGGGCAGGCTTCGCCGACATAGCCTTTCCTCTTCGCCTCGGCCCGGCGATTAGCGACGCTGTGTTCCGCCTTGGCGAAAGGCAAGGTGTCGGCGATGGTCTCGGCGTGGCCGTAAGATGCCGGTTCGCCCTTGAGCGCTGTCGCGCCGTGCATGGCATGGACCGTCCCGCCGGGCGCCTTGGGGGCCGCAACCCCGAGCGTCGCACCGGCCGGGCCGCCTCGAACAGGGCCAGACCATCGGCCGAGCCGCACAGCAGTCCGCGCGAGACGATTGAGGAGGCCGCAGGAGCCGGCTTACCTGGCTCGCGCAACGGATTGTCGTTCTCCCAGAGTATCGCAATAAGGACACTCTCGCTGGCGACGAGTGCCAGAGTGCCAACCGGGGAGGCGAGGGTCGCGTAGGCTACTGGTAGCGTCAGCCCTCCTGATAGAATCGCATCGTCGGCGACCCACCAGTCCACGTTACCGTTTGAAACGTCCGCATCGATGTCGCGGTTGCCACAGCCGTTCCTCAAGTCCGCCCAGCCAGATCATATATAGTATTCAGTGGGTGATGTTCCGTCAGAAAAATATTGTTGTTCTGCCCATTGGCTGAATGGTATCTGTTTGTTCAGAAGTATATAGACGACGACAAGGATTTCGCTGTCGCCCGACAAGAGGAAAGTGAACGTGCCCTTGCGCAGAGGCGCAATGATGGCGTTCAACGCTGTCAAGAGTGGCACAATGTCGGCCCTCTTCCAGTTGTCGATCTCGACAGTGCAGGCTCGCCCGTCATCGAGAATAATCTGCGCGCCAAGTTTGTCTGAACCTGTGGTCGCGACCACCGACCGGACCATGAAGTCCCCTTGGGCAAGCACTTCCAGCTCTCGAACCAATTCTTCGATTAATGTGCTGGGGATATCTATGTTGAGGATGGAAATCGAAGCGGCGTTGAGAAAGACCGAGTTGGAATGTGTCTCCAGGACGGTCTGGATCTGCCGGGTGTCGAGATCCACGCGGTTTGGAAATGCTACATCAAGAAAATCAAAATCTTCAAAATCGTGGAATGCATCGGTTTCAGAAATTAAGTCCAGCAATAGCAGCAAGTCAGGACTGTTCTTGGCTGCCATGTCCTGCTTTTCGGTAAAGAAGCTTATGATGTCGCCGCTTTTGCAATAATTAGCTGCATCGCGAAGGGCGCGAACGACGATGAGTTCGCGGTTCAGGGCCGGGTCGATGTGCAATCCCGCGGCTTCCAAGCGATGCAGAGCGTCGCGTACGAATTGCCAATTGGCTTCGCTCGCTAAGAGGGCGCGCACGACCTCGTTCCATTTGGGCATTTCATCATCAACTGATTTTGGTTTGCTCTGCGGTTTGGCAGAAAAACCGAGACCGAAAAGTCTCTTCCACAATGACATTGCGCTTTCCGATTCTGAACAATCTATCGCGTTGTCATTAAGTATGCTTTTCCCGGATCAATATTTGAGAGCATACCCTTACAGGCAGGATCATGTTCTTGTTTCAGTATTTTCTAATAAGCATGGTGGGTATCAAAGGTTGTCTGCGAAAGAGCGAAGGCCGAGGGGGTGCTCCGTCGGCCTTCGTTCGTCTATTTTCGATGTCTTGGCAAGGTGCGCACTGTTCGGCAGACGATCTCTGCTTCAGCGAATATCCCGACGATCAATCTCGAAAGCGGGACACGCTCACGAACACCCCGTCGTGCTGCCACAGGTCTCGCACTTCAAACAGGTCCCGTTGCGCACCAGCGTAAAGTTCGCGCATTCGGGGCAGGCTTCGCCGACATAGCCCTTCATCTTCGCCTCGGCCCGGCGATCGGCGACGCTGCGCTCTGCCTTCGCGAAAGGCAACGTGTCGGCGATGGTCTCGGCATGGCCGTAAGATGCCGGTTCGCCCTTGAGCGCTGTCGCGCCGTGCATGGCATGGACCGTCCCACCGGGAGCCTTGGGGGCCGCAACCCCGAGCGTCGCACCGGCCGGGCCACCCTGCACGAGCGTCAGCCGGTCGGCCGAGCCGCGCAGCAACCCGCGCGAGACGATGGACGAGGCCGCAGGCGCCGGCTTGCCAGGCTCGCGCGCCGTATCGGTCTCGCCGCCGCCGAGCACCGTACCGCCGATCTCGGAGGGGCTGACATGGGCGAGATCCGAGCGGCCGAGATAGGACACGGCGAGCTCGCGGAACACGTAATCGAGCAGCGAGGTTGCGTTCTTGATCGCGTCATTCCCCTGCACGAAGCCGGCCGGCTCGAAGCGGGTGAAGATGAACGCTTCGACGTATTCCTCCAGCGGCACGCCGTATTGCAGGCCGAGCGAGATCGCGATGGCGAAGTTGTTCATCAACGAGCGGAAAGTCGCGCCCTCCTTGTGCATGTCGATGAAGATTTCGCCCAGGCGCCCATCCTCGTATTCGCCGGTGCGCAGGTAGACCTTGTGCCCGCCGACCACGGCCTTCTGGGTGTAGCCCTTGCGCCGGTCCGGCATCTTTTCGCGCGAGCGGACGCGCTCGATCCGCTCGATCACCCGCTCCACAATGCGCTCAGCCGCGATCGCAGCTTTCGCCGCCGCAGGCGCCTGGATCAGCGCCTCGACAACATCCTCCTCGTCCTCCTCGTCGGAGATGAGAGCGGCGTTGAGTGGCTGGCTGAGCTTCGAGCCGTCGCGGTAGAGCGCGTTGGCCTTCAGCGCGAGGCGCCAGGACAGCATGTAGGCCGCCTTGCAATCCTCCACCGTCGCCTCGTTCGGCATGTTGATGGTCTTGGAGATCGCGCCCGAGATGAAGGGCTGCGCCGCCGCCATCATGCGGATGTGGCTCTCGACCGAGAGGTAGCGCTTGCCAGTGCGCCCGCAGGGATTGGCGCAATCGAAGACCGCGTAATGCTCGGTCTTGAGAAAGGGAGCCCCCTCGAGCGTCATCGCCCCGCAGACATGGGTGTTGGCTGCCTCGATCTCGCGCTTCGAGAAACCGAGGAAGGGCAGCAGCTCGAAGGCTGGGTCGGCGATTTTCTCCGCCGGCACCTTCAGAACGTCCCGCAGAAAATCTTCGCCCAGCGTCCAGCGGTTGAACACGAACTTGATGTCGAAGGCCGATTTCAGACCCTTCTCGACCGCGGCGATCTTCTCGTCGGTGAAGCCCCTGGCGCGAAGCGTGCCCGGGTTGATCGCGGGCGCCTGACCCATCGTGCCATGGCCGACCGCATAGGCCTCGATCTCGGCAATCTCCGATTCGCGGTAGCCGAGCGCACGCAATCCATCCGGCACGGCGCGGTTGATGATCTTGAAATAACCACCACCGGCAAGTTTCTTGAATTTCACCAGGGCGAAATCCGGCTCGATGCCGGTCGTGTCGCAATCCATCACGAGGCCGATCGTGCCCGTCGGCGCGATCACGGTCGCCTGCGCATTGCGATAGCCATGAGCCTGCCCGAGCGCGAGCGCGCGGTCCCAGGCTGCCCGTGCATGCGCGCCGAGATCGGCTTGCGGAATATTGGCGTGATCGAGCGCGACCGGCGCGATGCCGAGGCCTTCATAGCCGGCCGCCTCGCCATGGGCGGCGCGGCGGTGGTTGCGGATCACCCGCAGCATCGATTCCGCATTGTCGGCATAACCGGGGAACGGCCCAAGCTCAGCCGCCATCTCGGCGGAGGTGGCATAGGACACGCCCGTCATCACCGCGGTCAGCGCGCCGGCAAGCGCGCGGCCTTGCGCGGAATCGTAAGACAGGCCCATCGTCATCAAGAGGCCGCCGAGATTGGCGTAGCCGAGGCCGAGCGTGCGGTAGCGGTAGGAGAGCTCCGCGATCTCCTTCGAGGGGAACTGCGCCATCAGCACCGAGATCTCGAGCACCACCGTCCAGAGTCGGTTCAGGTGCTCGAAGGCCTCGACATCGAAGTGCTTGGCCTTGCGATCGTAGAAGGTCAGCAGGTTGGCCGAGGCCAGGTTACAGGCCGTGTCGTCGAGGAACATGTACTCGCTGCACGGGTTCGAGGCGCGGATGCGCCCGCCCGCCGGGCAGGTATGCCAGTCGTTCATCGTCGAGTTGAAATGCAGGCCCGGATCGGCGGAGGCCCAGGCGGCTTCGCCGATCTTCTCCCAGAGGTCGCGCGCCTTGAGGCTCTTCGTGACCTTGCCGGTGATGCGGGCGGTCAGGCTCCAATCCTCATCGGCCTCGACGGCACGCAGGAAGGTATCGGTCAGCGAGACCGAGTTGTTCGAATTCTGGCCGGCGACCGTGAGATAGGCCTCGGAATCCCAATCGGTGTCGTAGACCGGAAAATCAATCCGGGTGAAACCCTGCCGCGCAAATTGCACGACGCGCTTGATATAGGCGTCGGGCACCAAAGCCTTACGCGCTGCCTTGATCTCGCGCTTGAGAGCCGGATTGCGCTCGGGATCGAAGCAGGCATCGCCGGAGGCCTCGCATTGCGTGCAGGCCTTCATCACCGCACCGAGATGCTTCGAGACGATCTTGGAGCCGGTGACGAGCGCGGCGACCTTCTGCTCTTCCTTCACCTTCCAGTCGATGAAGGCCTCGATATCCGGGTGGTCGATGTCGACGATCACCATCTTGGCGGCGCGCCGCGTGGTGCCGCCGGACTTGATCGCGCCGGCTGCGCGGTCGCCGATCTTGAGGAAGCTCATCAGGCCGGATGACTTGCCGCCACCGCCGAGCTTCTCGTTCTCGGAGCGCAGCATCGAGAAGTTCGAGCCGGTGCCCGAGCCGTATTTGAACAGGCGCGCCTCGCGCACCCACAGATCCATGATGCCGCCCTCGTTGACGAGGTCGTCGGCGACGGACTGGATGAAGCAGGCATGCGGCTGCGGGTGCTCGTAGGCCGTGGCCGAGCGCGTGAGTTCACCGGTGCGGTAATCGCAGTAGAAGTGCCCCTGGCTCGGCCCGTCGATGCCATAGGCCCAGTGCAGGCCGGTATTGAACCATTGCGGCGAGTTCGGCGCGACCATCTGCCTGGCGAGCATGTGGCGCAGCTCGTCCATGAAGGCGGAGGCATCCTCTTCCGAGGAGAAATAGCCACCCTTCCAGCCCCAATAGGTCCAGCAGCCGGCAAGCCGGTCGAACACCTGAGCGGATGAAGTTTCCGAGACGAAGCGCTCATCCTCCGGCACCGCAGCGAGCGCCGCCTCGTCGGGAACCGAGCGCCACAGGAAGGAGGGAACGTCGTTCTCCTCGATCCTCTTCAGCCGCGCCGGCACCCCGGCCTTGCGAAAATATTTCTGGGCGAGCACGTCGGCCGCGACCTGGCTCCAGCTCTCGGGCACGGAGATGCCGTCCTGCCGAAACACGACGGAACCGTCGGGATTGCGGATCTCGCTCACCGCCTCGCGAAACGCGATTCCTGCATAGGGAGAGTGTCCGGCCGTGGTGTAGCGCCGCTCGAACCGCATGAATCCTCTCCCGTCGGGGCGCTTCGGCCCCGGCCTGCGATCATCGCAGGACGTCTATGAAGACTAGAGACGCCCGCTCCGGGCGATGTCCGTGGCGCACAGCCGCAGACCACGGATTGCACGGCGAACGGGGGCTGAGACCCCGCTTCGCCCGTCCGAAGCAGTGCCCAAACACTACCGTTGAGAAGCCTCGGTCGTCAATAACTGGTGTTTCGATCCGCAGTTCCCCGCTAGATGTTGTGTCCTTCTCACAAATCCTGTGGATATCCTCAACGATTCGCTAAGTGCGCTTGGGCCCTTGCCGATTTCTCGCAGATTTTTTCGGGTCCACAGCCCGGCGCGTGCCTGGCCGGCATCCGCCATGGTTAACGGGGGCGTCGCGACGGCAGGCGGCGTGCGCAAAATGTAACACCCGCTGCGGCGCTGGACTTGCGAGGCTGCACTTCGCATAACGCGCCGTGAACCTGACGCCTTCCGGTGCGCGAGACCGGTTCGAGAGAGCGGATATGGCCCTCAAGGATACGCTTCTGCGGATCTTCACCTGGTGGAACGGTCAGACCGTCTCGCTCGCGCTCTACACGGCGCGAAGCGGGCAATATGTCGGCACCGACGAGTTCGGGAACCGCTACTACAAGGCGCTCGGCCCCCTGATCGACCGCTCGGTCGGGCCGGAGCGGCGCTGGGTCGTCTATGATGGCTATGCCGATGCCTCGCGCGTGCCGCCGGGCTGGCGATCCTGGCTCTGCCACAACGGCGACATTCCGCCGAGCGAGGAGGATTACCGCCCGCGCGAATGGCAGAAGCCGTATGAGGAGAATCTCACGGGCACCGCGCGGGCCTATCGGCCGGCGGGCTCGCAGCTTTCCCTCGGGCGCCGGGCGGCGGCGAGCGGCGACTATGTGCCGTGGTCGCCGGGGGAATAGAGCGTCTACCGGCCGAGCCTTCCTCGATCCGGGCCGGCGGCGACCGCGCCCGATCCCCGCACGCTCTGCCGAGGCTCAACGACGGACTCCATTCCGGCATTGAGAGCCGCGCAATTGTCGGCGCATCCATGAAGTTCGCCGCCTGAGGCTTCAGTTCTCTATCGTTTTGTTATCTATTCAGACCATAAATTTGAATACTGATTATTGAAATATGGCGGCAATATTGCAGTGAAATTTCTGGATTATTACAAAAAATTCACGCAACATCGGTTGCCGGCATGACGTTTCCGGAGCAGCCCCAGAGCGAACGACGATCAAACCTTCTGACCGCCGATGCCGAATGGGCTACGTTTCGGAGATCCGGTCATGAACAGATTCAGCACCCTCGTCACCGTCCTCGCAGCTTCGACGATCCTCGCCGGCGCAGCCGCCGCGGCCGATCAGGCCGCCGCGCCATCGGCGCCAACTCATGCGACGCTGCCGGCGCCACACGAAACCACGGCGCAGAAGTCGGTCGATAGGGACATCGTCAAGCTCTCGACCGATGGCGCGGCGGCGTTCCGCGACCTCGACGGAGCGCGCGTTGCGATCTTCGATGCCGATCCCGACACGGCGAAGGCTCTCATCGGCAAGGCACGGGATGCGCTCGGCACCGCAAAGACCGACGAGAGCATCTTCGTGAAGGCCGAGGCCGATCTCAAGCAGCCTGCCTCAGCCAAATCCGACGCAACCGCCAAGGCGTCGACGAACAAGACGCCGAAGTCGGGCGATGTGGCGAACGCGACCTCTTCGACGCAGCCGATCGCGTGGCTCCCGATCGACGGCCAACTGACGCTCGGCGAGGATTTCGTGGCAACGCCGCAGAAATCGGCGGCGATGTCAGACGCCAACAAATCCTTGGCAAAGGGCGACCAGAAGGGAGCAGTCGAGAAGCTGAAGCTCGCGGGCGTCAATGTCAGCTACACCATGGCCGTGCTGCCGCTCGAACAGACGACCTCGGACGTCGAACAGGCGGCGAAGCTGATCGATCAGGGTCAATATTACCAAGCCAACGTGATCCTGAAACACGCTGAAGATGGAATGCGCTTCGACATCGTCGACGCCACGGCGATGCCGAAGACTGTCGCCGCGACGGATCAAGCGGCAAAGGACGCAAAGCCGGACGTCGCACCGGCCGGCGCGGACGCGAACTCGCATTGATCGGCCTCGATCGCGCTCGACCAGATCGCGCGCGAGTCCGGTACGGAAGCGAGCGGTATAATGCCAGCCGGCAGCCGCGACCGGGTTCGAACAGATCGATCCCGGTTTTCGGCCCCGGCTCAGCCGCCCTTTTTCCAACACCCTTCTCGTGTCAGAGACGGGCCGCACCGGTCGCCTGTCAGGCGATCGAGACCGGCCTCGCAGTGGGCCAGACTCGAGAGGGGCGCGCCTTGAGCCGCAGAACCGTGATCGTCCTTCGCCCTGCGGCGCTGCTCCTGGCCGCGCTGGGCTTCGCCGCCATTCCCGCCCAGGCCGACAAGATCAAGAACCCGACCGCGGTGTTCTCCGGCCTCGACAAGATCACCGGCCGGATCGTGTCCTTCGAGGTCGCCGTCGACGAGACCGTGCAGTTCGGCGCGCTGCAGCTGACGCCGCGCGTCTGCTTCTCGCGCCCGCCGACCGAGACGCCCAAGACCACGAGCTTCCTCGAAGTCGACGAGGTCACGCTCGACAACAAATACCGCCGCATCTTCACCGGCTGGATGTTCGCTTCGAGCCCGGGGCTGCATGCGATCGAGCACCCGATCTACGACGTCTGGCTGGTCGACTGCAAAGGCGGCACCGACGTGATCGCCGAGGCCAAGGAGCAGGAGGACGTGCCGGCGCTCGCCTCGCGCTCCGACCGCAAGAAGAAGAACGGCGACCCGACCAAGACCGCCCAGCAGGTCAATTCGAGCGGCCAGGTCGATGTCGAGGGGCCGCGCGGCGTGCCGGTCCAGCCGAAGCAGAAGCCATCGCGAAAATTCTTCCCGAACAACGAGGGTCCGGCGCCGGCCCCGCCAGCCCAGGCTCCGCCGCGCGAGCCGAAATCGTTCTTCGACGCGATCTTCCACTGACGAACGGCTTGCGGAATCGGGCCTGAACCGGGTTCGGTCCGATTCAATAGACTATTGCGCTGCAAAGACATTTTCGAAGTTCGCGCCACGCTCTTTCGCGCCGGCGGTCTGTACAACCTCGCCTGCAATCCACCCGATCGCAGCTACCGCATGCCTTGCAGGCTCGACGCATCTCGGCATGATCCCCAAGATCATCACGGCCGACCCGATGTGGTCACTGAAGACGTGATCGTTTGCAGCGGACAACCCGCTTGATAAGTAGCTTATACCGATTTCCAGTCAAATTTCATTGACGAATGAATTCAAATTAGAATCGAACGCAAGACAGCACATCTTCGATTTGAGTCGGATGCAGAGAATTTCTTGCGTCAGATCTGCGCGTTTGCAAGGGAGTATATTGCAATGCACCCGACAAAGCTCGTATTGAGCGCAATCTCTCTGGCCACGATCACCGTTTTCTACGGCAGTGCGACTGCCAGCGCAGCGACTTGCCGGGATCCGGCCGGCTTCGAGAAATGGCTGGGCGACATCAAGCGCGAGGCGCGCGCGCAAGGCATCCCGGCCGGAGCGATCAATGTCGGCTTGGCCGGTGTCACCTACGATCCCTACGTCATCAGCAAGGATCAGTCGCAAAGCTTCAACCGGGCTGGCGTCGATTATATCGTCTCGATGCGGCTCGGTCCGGCCCAGGCTGCGCTTGCGCGTGAGGCGCCCATGCTGGCGCGTCTCGAGCGCCGCTACGGCGTTCCCGGCCCCATTCTCGTTGCGATCTGGGGCAGCGAAAGCGATTTCGGGGCGACGCGCAACAGCCTCTCCGCGATACGCTCGGTCGCGACTTTGGCCTATGATTGCCGCCGCAGCGCCCTGTTCACGAAGGAGCTTTTCGCGGGTCTGCGCCTCATCGCGCGCGGAAACATGAATCCGGTTCAGCCTGTCGCCTCATGGGCCGGCGAGATGGGGCAGACGCAATTCATGCTGTCGAGCCAGCTCAAATATGCCGTGGACGGCGACGGCGACGGCCGGGTCGACATCGTCGGGTCGTCCACCGATGCGCTTGCTTCCACGGCGCATTACCTGAACGCGCATGGCTGGGCGCGCGGCGGGGGCTGGCAGCCGGGAACGCGCAACTATGCAGTGCTCGGAAGCTGGAACGGCAGCGCGGTCTACCGGGAAGTCGTGACGCAGCTCGCGAGCCGGGCCGAGGCCTCCGCCGCTGTGGCGCAACGGCAGATCGGTCCGGGACAGGCAGCGGCTTTCATGTCCGTCAAGCGTGCCCGACGCGCAGCCTCACGGTAAACACGTCACGCTCGCGCGTTTGACGAGGCGCATGTTCTTGCGACTGGGTCCTGAATTCACGCCGCGAGCCGCTGCCGTGAAGACATGAAAGGGCCGACCGGCGCCCGTGCGGCTGCGAAGCTGGCGAACCCGATCGGCTTCGGCATGCCGAGATAAACCGCCTCCATGCCGCCCGAGAGCCGATAGGTCTCGTGCCAGAAGCCGGACCCGGCCGGATCCTTCGAGAAATCCCGCCACCAGGTCTTGTGCGGCTCGGAGCGTGTGAAGGTCTCCAGGCTCTCGAAATCGCGCCAGTATTGACGCATGCCGATATGGTTGAGCGCATAGATGATCGTTTCGTGCGCGAGCAGCCCATCCGGCTTGGCACGGTTCAGTTCGTCCAGCTTGCGCCCGATCCCGAACAGCGCCTTCACTCCGCGCCAGGTCGAGACCCGGAATCCAAGATAGACCACGACGAGATCGGGATAGGTCGAAAGATCGACCGAACGCCGCTCGGGGGCTGCCGGCTTGGTAGCTTGCATGGCGAAAACTCCCTTATACACTGTAAACATAAAGGAGATGATTACAGTGTCAACATCGCCGTCGCGGCCTTCCGCCTATCATCACGGCGACTTGCGCGCGGGTCTGGTTGCGGCAGGGCTCGCGATCCTCGACGAAACGGGCGATCCTGGCATTCTCTCTCTTCGGGAGGCGGCGCGCCGGGCGGGCGTCTCCGCCATGGCGCCCTATCGGCACTTCGCCGACAAAGACGCTCTGCTTGCGGCGATAGCGACCGTCGGTTTCGAGAAACTGCGCGAAGCGCTCTTGGCGGCGGATCGTGCGGCGGGCGAGCCACCGGCACGGCACGAAGAGGCCTTGATCGGCCAAGGCGTCGCCTATGTCGCCTTTGCGTGCGCGCAACCGGCCCTGTTCCGGCTGATGTTCGCGACCCGTATCTCTGTGCGTCCCGACACGCTCGTTGCCGCTTCGCTCGCGTCCTATGCGGTCATGGTCGAGCGCGTCGCGACGATCGTCCCGCCGGAGGCCGTGCAGGAGCGGGCGCTCCAATGCTGGGCGACGGCGCACGGCATCGCTGCCCTCTCGATCGACGGGCAGTTCGACGAAGCGAGCGGATCGCCGACCGAGCTCGCGGAGCGGCTGCTGCGGCTCTGTGGAACCCCGTTCGAGCGTGCGGCCGGCCCGACCTAATCCCGATCGCTACTCGGTCAGCGCCGCCAGCCGGCAAGCCGCCAGCGCATCCGCGCCGCTGATCACCCTCTCGGCAGGCCAGATATTCCAGTTCGCCTCCCGCTCGATCGCATCAGTGAGACGACGCTTGTAAACGTGGCGGGGCACCTCTTCGACGCCGAACTGGCTGAGATGGTCGGTGAGGAACTGGGTATCGGCGAGGCGGAAGCCGCCGGCCCGCAACCGCGCGACGAGGTGGACGAGCGCGACTTTCGAGGCGTCGCGGACCTCGTGGAACATGCTCTCCCCGAAAAACGCCGCGCCGAGTGATACGCCATAGAGGCCGCCGACGAGGCGATCCTGCAGATAGACCTCGACGGTGTGGCAATGGCCTGCCTCGAACAGAGCGCCGTAGAGTTCGCGGATGCGGGAATTGATCCAGGTTCGGGCGGTGTCGCGGCGCGGCGCGGCACAGCCGTCGATCACCGCGTCGAAATCGCGGTCGACGCGGATCTCGAAGAGATCGGAACGGACGGTGCGGGCGAGCCGGCGGGCGATGTGGAAACGGTCGAGCGGCAGAACGCCGCGGGCGCGCGGTTCGACCCAGTAGATGGTCGGATCGTCGGCATCCTCGGCCATCGGGAAAATCCCGGTGGCATAGGCCTTGAGCAGGATGTCGGGCGTGATGTCCACGGGCGTCCGATCGTGCATGGACCGGTTTTCGCGCGGAAGTCGTGCGATGGCCAGAGCGGGATGCGGCTCAGGCCTCGGTCGAGCCTTCCCTCTCCAGGAAATGTTCGAGCCAGTGGATGTCGTAGCGGCCGGCCAGGACATCATCGTTGCGCACGAGCCGGCGGAACAGAGGCAGCGTGGTGTCGACGCCGTCGACGACGAACTCGTCGAGCGCACGGCGCAGCCGCATCAGGCATTCGTTGCGGGTGCGGCCATGGACGATGAGCTTGCCGATCAGCGAATCGTAATGCGGCGGGATGCGGTAGCCCTGATAGGCGGCCGAATCGACGCGGACGCCGAGGCCCCCCGGCGGGTGGAAATAGGTGATGAGGCCGGGCGAGGGCCGGAAGGTCTCGGGATGCTCGGCATTGATCCGGCACTCGATGGCATGACCCTCGACCTTGATATCGCCTTGCGCAAAGGAGAGCGGCTCGCCCGCCGCCACGCGCAGCTGCTCGTTCACGAGATCGATCCCAGTGATCATCTCGGTGACCGGATGCTCGACCTGGATGCGGGTGTTCATCTCGATGAAGTAGAACTGCCCGTCCTCGTAGAGGAATTCGATGGTGCCGGCGCCGAGATAGCGCAGCTGGCGCATCGCGTCGGCACAGGTCTCGCCGATCTGCGCCCGCATCTCTTCGTCGATGACGGGCGAGCCGCCCTCCTCCCAGACCTTCTGGTGGCGGCGCTGCAGGGAGCAGTCGCGCTCGGCGAGATGCACCGCCGCGCCGTTGCCGTCGCCGAGGACCTGCACCTCGATATGGCGCGGCTTCTCCAGATACTTTTCGAGATAGACCGCGTCGTCGCCAAAGGCCGCCTTGGCCTCGGTTCGGGCCATGGCGAGAGCCTGTTCGAGATCGGCCTCGGTGCGCGCGACCTTCATGCCGCGCCCGCCGCCACCCGAGGCGGCCTTGACCAGCACCGGATATCCGATCTCGGCCGCGACACGCTTGGCCTCGTCCGGATCGGTCACGCCGCCTTCCGAGCCCGGCACGCAGGGGATGCCGAGATGCTTGGCCGTGCGCTTGGCCTCGATCTTGTCGCCCATCACGCGGATATGCTCAGCCTTGGGGCCGATGAAGCCGATCTCGTGATGGGCCAGCACCTCGGCGAAACGGGCATTTTCCGAGAGGAAGCCGTAGCCGGGATGGACCGCGTCCGCCCCGGTGATCTCGCAAGCCGCGATGATCGAGGGGATGTTGAGATAGCTCTCGCGCGCGGCCGGTGGCCCGATGCAGACGCTCTCGTCGGCAAGGCGCACATGCATCGCATCGGCATCGGCGGTCGAGTGGACCGCGACCGTGTCGATCCCGAGCTCCTTGGCCGCGCGCAGGATGCGCAGGGCGATCTCGCCGCGATTGGCGATCAGGATCTTCTTGAACATCGGCGCGCGCTACTCGATCACGAGGAGCGCTTCGCCGAATTCGACCGGCTGCCCATCCTCGACGAAGATCGCGGTGACGGTGCCGGCGCGCGGCGCCACGATCTCGTTGAAGGTCTTCATGGCCTCGACGAGCAGCAGCTTGTCGCCGACCGCGACCTTCGTGCCGATCTCGACGAAGGGTTTTGCGTCCGGAGAAGGGCGGCGATAGGCGGTGCCGACCATCGGTGAGGGCACCGCGCCGGGATTGGCGGCAGGTTTGGCCGGGGCTGCTGCGGGCGCGAGCGCCGCGACCGGCTGCGGCACCGCGGCCGCGGCGGGGGCCGGCCCGGCAACCTGCATCGCCACCACCTCGACCCGGCGGACGACGCGGATGCGCAAGTCGCCCTTCTCGACCTCGATCTCGCTGAGATCGGTCTCTGCGACCATTTTGGCGAGCTCGCGCACGAGTCCGGGATCGAAGGGTTCGGGTTTGGACATCAGCCGTTCTATGGTTGGGAGCCGAGCGCAGCGCGCTCCTGCAGAAGGTGCGCCAGAGCGTCCAGCCCGGCGCGATAGCCCTGCCTCCCGAGCCCGCAGATCACGCCCTTGCAGACGGGTGCGATCATCGAGACATGGCGGAAGGGCTCGCGGGCATGGACGTTCGAGAGATGGATTTCGATCGCGGTGACCTGGGCGGCGCTGATCGCGTCGCGCAGGGCGATCGAGGTGTGGGTATAGGCGGCCGCGTTGATGAGGAGACCCGCTTTCGCCGCGCCGGCTTCCTGCACGAAATCGACGAGCTCGCCCTCATGGTTCGACTGACGGAAGATCAAGGCGACGCCGAGCTCGTCGGCCCGCGCGCGCAGATCACGCTCGATATCCGCGAGCGTGGCCCTGCCGTAGATTTCGGGCTCCCGCTGCCCGAGAAGGTTCAGATTCGGTCCGTTGAGGACGTGGATCGCGATCATGGGAACCCGGTCGAATTCGACCTCGCTGCGGGGCAGTTGCGGTGGAACGGGTGATCGACCCGAGACAGCACCGCGACGGGATGGCTCGGACCCGGACTTAGACGACCGGCCAAGGCCGCGACAAGGCCTCAAGCCCGCTTTCGTGCCGTCGCGGGTGGTTCGACCCTAAAACCGGTCAGCAGCTCGCATGGCCGCATTGGCGGACATCGGCGATGGTCTTCTTCATCGGATCGACGCCGACCGCGCCGGGGAGGATCTCGTCGCCGATGATGAAGGCGGGCGTGCCCGACAGGCCGAGCTTGTCGCCGAGCCCGATATTCTCGGAGAGCGCGGCCTTCACTTCGGCACCCTGCGCATCCTTCTTCAGCTTCTCGACGTCGAGGCCGAATTCCTTGGCGAGCGCCAGTACCCGCTCGCCGTTGACCCGGCCCTTGCTCTCCAGCAGCTTGACGTGGAACTCGAACATGCGATCCGGCTTCAGCTGCTGCTTGGCCGCGAGCGCAATCCGGCTCGCCTCGAGCGACTCGTTGCCGAGGACCGGGAAGTCCTTCAGCACGACCTTCAGTTTCGGATCGGCTTTCACCAGCGTCTGCACGTCGGCGAGCGCCTTTCGGCAATAGCCGCAATTGTAATCGAAGAACTCGACCAGCGTGACGTCGCCGCTCGGGTTGCCGGCAACGACGCCGTGCGGCGAATTGACGAGTATCTCGCGCGATTCCTTCAGAGCCGCGGCCTGGGCGAGCCGCTGCGTCTCCTGAGCGCGCCGCTCGCCTTCGGCGATGGCGTCCTGCAGGACCTCAGGGTTCTTGACGAGGTAATCCTTGATGATGGCCTCGATCCCCTTGCGCTGCTCGGGCGTGAAGGGCGAGGTCTCTTCCGCGATCGCGGCGGAAAATGTCGCGAGCCCTAAGGTGCCTGCCATGGCGCCAGCCAAGACGAGAGCGGTGGCGGAGCGAAATAGGGGCATCGACGTCCTCGAAAGTCATGCGCGGGCGGGCCTTCCGCATGGCGTGCTGCGGCCTGGAGCGCTCGGGCGGATCTAGTCTCGTGGTTAGGCGTTTTCGCGGCGCGGGGTCAAATCTTGCTGCCAAGCCCTGCGCTATCAAGTTTGCCGAGGCCGGGGTCGCTCCGGTGAGCGGCAGGCCGGATCGGTTCGCAGCACCCTGGCCGAGCGGTGTCCGTCGACACCTCGCCGCCGGACTTCGGCCGCTACAGGTCGTGTCGACGAGGATCGGGATTCGACATGCTCAAGGCTCGCGCTCCGCTGTGGTGGTATGACCTGCGATACGGGATCGGGTGGCGCGCGCCCGTCCTTCTCGGCGCCATCGTCATCCTGATCGTCGTGGCCGCCCGCCATGGCGCATTGAGCCCTGAGGCCTTGGCGGAACGACAGCGGCAGTTGGAGGAGCAATGTGTCGCACGCGGCGGCCACGTCGTCGTGACCATCGAAAAGTTTGGTGTCTCCCGGAACTGCTATGGGGCTGACGGCGGCTGAGCTTTACCGAGAGGCGCCGCGCGTGACACACGGCCCTGGATGAGCACGATTTCGGAACGCGCGACACGCGTCGCGCCCTTCCTCGCCATGGATGTGATGGCCGCGGCTGCGGCACGCGCCCGTGCTGGTCACAGCGTGATTCATATGGAAGTCGGGCAGCCCTCGGCGCCGGCCCCGCGCACGGTGATCGCGGCGGCACAAGCCGCGCTCGCGGATGGCCGCATCCCCTACACGGAAGCGCTCGGCCTGCCCGTGCTGCGCGAGCGCATCGCCCGCCATTATGCCGAGACCTACGGCGTCGAGGTCACGCCCGAGCGGGTGGTGGTCACGACAGGCTCCTCTGCCGGCTTCGTGCTCGCCTTCTCGAGCCTGTTCGATGCCGGCGCACGGATCGCGGTGCCGCAGCCGGGCTATCCCGCCTACCGGAACATCCTCGCCGCGCTCGATCTCGTTCCGGAACCGATGGCCCTGCGCGCCGCCGACCGGTTCGCGCCGACCGGCGCGCTCCTGCAGGCCGTTCAGGCACGTGCGCCGCTCTCCGGCATTCTGGTGATGAGCCCGGCCAACCCTTCAGGCACGGTGATCGCGCCGGAGCGTCTCGCAGAACTCTGCCGCGAGGCCCGGGCCTTGCGCCTGCGCTTCATCTCGGACGAGATCTATCACGGCCTCAGCTACGGCGCGCCGACCGCGACTGCGCTTCAGTTCGACGAAGACGCAGTCGTCATCAATTCCTTCTCGAAATTCTATTGCATGACCGGCTGGCGGATCGGCTGGATGGTCGTGCCGCCCTGGTTGGTGCGCCCGATCGAACGGCTCGCGCAGAATCTCTATATCTCCGCGCCGTATCTCTCGCAGATCGCAGCGCTCGCAGCCTTCGATGCGCTCGACGAGATCGCCGCGATCCGCGACGGCTATGCCCGGAACCGCGCGCTCCTGCTCGATGCCCTTCCGGGTCTGGGCCTCAGCGAGATCCACCCGGTCGATGGCGCCTTCTATCTCTATGCGGATGTCGGGCGTCTCACCAACGATGCCTCGGATTTCTGCCGGAAAATGCTCGACGAGGCCGGCGTCGCGGCAACGCCCGGCCTCGATTTCGACCCCGAACAGGGCCATCACCACATCCGCCTGTCCTTCGCGGGGGCACAGGCGGATTGCGCCGAGGCAGTGCGGCGCCTGCGCACCTGGTTGCGCTGACGGGTCAGGCGGCGGCGAGGCGTGTGATTTCCGCGAGATCGGTCTCGAAGCGCCGATAAGCCGGCGTGGCGATGTCCCAATTGCCAGCGCGAACGCCGGTGACGACGAGGCCGGCATTGTGCTTGGCTGCGGCGAAGGCATCGCGCAGAGGCGCGGCCAAACCAGCGATGTCTTCGCCCGGGAAACCGGCGGCCTGCCCATCGGGCTCGTTGAGACCAACCAGAATCGCTGCGATGTGGCGCTTCCAGGCTCCGAGATCGGCCGGCAGACGCGCGAGCCCGATCGCTGCGCGATCCTCGCCATCGACGGTCATGACCGCCCGGCTCATCGACTCGAGGTTGACGAGCCGCGTGATTGCATCGGCGATCTCACCGCGCGCCTTCTGCGTGCCGGTGGCGATCTGTTCGACGCTCGCCGAGATCTCGCCCGTGGCGCGGCGCTGCTCTTCCATGACAACGACCAAGGCGCGCATTTCGCCGGCAGCATGCGCGATCGCAGCGCTTTCCTCCTCGACGCGATGGTTGGCGCTGCGCATCGCGGTCACGCCGACGCCGACCGCTTCGCGGGTCTGGCCGACCGCCTGCTTCATGGCGGAAAGTTCTCCGCTCAGGGCGGCGAGTCGTGTGCGGATCTCTTCGGTCGCCTTCGCGGTCTGGCCGGACAGGGCCTTGACCTCGCCCGCAACCACGGCAAAGCCACGGCCGGCCTCGCCTGCGCGCGCGGCCTCGATGGTCGCGTTGAGAGCAAGCAGATTCGTCTGAGAGGAAATCGCAGCGATCGCGCTCGCCATTTCCTCGATCTGTGCAGCAGACCGCTCAAATGCCGAGAGGCATCCTGCGATCCGCTCGGCATGGCCCTCGATCGCGCTCATGCGCTCGCCGGCCCGGCCGATCTCGACCGCGCATTCCGCGATACCTGTACGAGCGGATTCGGCGGTCGCGGCCGAGCCCTCGGAGCGGTTCGCGATCATTGCCGTCGTGATGGCGACTTCCTCGCTCGCCGCAGCGATCGTCCGTGCCTTGTCGGCGATCTGCGCTGCATCGTGAGTGATCCAGCCGATCGAAATGGTTGCTTCGGACGCATCCGCCGCGATCGCCGCCTGACGTTGGATCAAGACGAGATCGGGCCCGCTCGGGACCAAAACCGCTGCGGGTTCCATGGCCTCGATAACAGTCTCGAGCGGTACGAGATTCGAAGGCGAGCGCGCGCTGGCGCCTGTTGTACCGGACTGCCTTCTCGAGAACCTGAACATGCCGACGTTCATCCCACTGCGCCAAGTCGCATCGCCCAACGCACCGTGGTCGCCGCGCCCGGTTCTATCCGGCCGAACGCCGAAGCCAGCGTCAGTCGAAGGTTGGAGGTGATCGAAATCGACAATGCGCAGGAAAGATGAAATGCGCGTTAACGGTATTCAATCCTGGCGCATCAGCGACTTAGGCGATGTCGTGAAGATCTGAGAACGCGTATCAAATCGGCTCGAACGCGACATACATACGACCACTGGTCGAATACATACGTCCGCGCACTGGTACCGGCGAGAACAATCGGCACAAAAAATCGCGCAATGCGGCAGGTGTGGTAGATTGTAGCAGCGAGTGATTTTTCCTGCGGCGCCAGTGCCGCGATAATGAAGCCGGCGCGCGACCTTGTGTCAGCGCGCCGGCTCGATCCCGACGATCGGCCCGTTCGACGATCGATTACAGGCCGATCAGGCTGTTCAATCTCCGGCCAGCGCGGCCTTGGTCCGCGACCACCATCCGGCCCGCTTCGGACGGTCGGGATCCGCCGGCGTCAAGATGACCGCAACCGGCTCAGGCGCGGGTTCTGCCGCGGCTTGAGGCTCTTCCGGCGAAGCCTCGCTGCCCGACGCTTCGTTCGACGCCTCGTTTGTGACAGGCAACTCGATCGAACGCGGTGCGGCTTCGTTGGGGAGGAGCGGAGCCACCTCTTCGGTCACCACCTCTTCGGTCACCACCTCCTCGGACAAGGCTGCGACAACCTCCGCGCTGACCGGTTCTTCGGCCAGGTTGGAAGGCTCTTCGTCCTGCGTATCGCGCTCATCGGCATGCTCGACGCGATCACGTTCGCGGCCGCGCCCACCACGTCGACCGCGACGACGACGCCGCGCCTGTCCATCACCGGCAGGTCCCTCGGCAGCGTCCTCGGCCGCGGCGGTCTCGGCGGTCCCTTCCTCGTCCTCGGCGGCTTCGACCTCGTCCGGCGAGTCGTCATTTTGGGATTCGCCGTCGCGGCGCGTCTCCTCCTCGGCACCATTGGAGCGCCCGCCACGCCGGCGGCGGCGGCGGCGACGGCGGCTTCTGCCCTCGTCCTCGCCGCCCTCGGCTTCCCGCGCCTCCTCGGACTCCTCCGCGTCGGTTTCGGCCTCGGTTTCGGCCTCCTGGGCGATCTCGTCCTCATCCTCCGCGTCGTCGGCGGCATCGACCGGCGAGATCGCGACCGCACGCACGCCGGTGGCCGCACCCGCCGTCTTCACGGCCAGGTCTCCCCGGTCGAGCTGGAAGGCGGTGGTGGCGGCGAGCCGCTCATCGGCGGAGATGGTCACGCTGACCCCGAAGCGCACTTCGATGTCGCGCAGATGGGCGCGCTTCTGGTTGAGGATGTAGAGTGCGGTTTCGGTGCGGGTGCGCAGCACGAGGTTGTGCGAGGCGCTCTTGATCAGCGCCTCTTCGATCGAGCGCAGGATGTGGAGCGCGACGGAGGCGGTCGCCCGCACATAGCCCGATCCGCCGCAATGCGCGCATTGGATCGAGGAGGATTCGAGCACACCGGTGCGGATGCGCTGGCGGCTCATCTCCAGAAGCCCGAAAGGCGAGATCCGGCCGACCTGGATGCGGGCGCGGTCGCTCTTGAGAGCCTCGTTGAGGCGCTTCTCGACCGCGCGGTTGTTGCGCTTCTCCTCCATGTCGATGAAGTCGATCACGACGAGCCCGGCGAGATCGCGCAGGCGCACCTGCCGGGCGACCTCGTCGGCCGCCTCGAGATTGGTCTTGAGGGCCGTGTCCTCGATGTCGTGCTCGCGGGTGGCGCGGCCCGAATTCACGTCGATCGAGACCAGGGCCTCGGTCGGGTTGATGACGAGATAGCCGCCCGATCTCAGCGAGACATGCGTCGAGAACATCGCGTCGAGCTGCTGCTCGATGCCGTAACGCGCAAAGATCGGCGTCGTTTCGCGATAGGGCTTCACGACCTTGGCCTGCGTCGGCATCAGCATGCGCATGAAGGCCTTCGCCTCCGTGTAAGCCTCCTCGCCCGCGACCAAAACCTCCTCGAGATCCTTGTTGAACAGGTCGCGGATCGCCCGCTTGATCAGCGATCCCTCCTCGTAGACGAGCGCGGGAGCGGTCGAAGCCAGGGTCAGCTCGCGCACGCTCTCCCAGAGGCGCATCAGATACTCGAAATCGCGTTTGATCTCGGGCTTGGTGCGGGTGGCACCAGCCGTGCGCAGGATGACGCCCATCCCCTCGGGCACGTCGAGATCGGCCACGACCTCCTTGAGGCGCTTGCGATCGGCCGCCGAGGTGATTTTTCGCGAGATGCCACCGCCTCGGCCGGTATTGGGCATCAGCACCGAGTAGCGGCCGGCGAGCGAGAGATAGGTGGTGAGGGCCGCGCCCTTGGTGCCGCGCTCCTCCTTGACGACCTGGACTAGGATGATCTGGCGGCGCTTGATCACTTCCTGGATCTTGTAGTGGCGGCGATAGGTGCGCGGGCGCTCGGGCAGTTCGGCGAGCGCGTCGCCGGCGCCGCCGACCTGGGCGATCTTGGGCTCGCCATCCTCGTCTTCGCCGTCCTCTTCGCCGTCCTCTTCGTCGTCCTCGTCCTCTTCGTCGCCGTCGTGATCCTCTTCGTCGTCGTCTTCGTCGGAATCCTCGTCCTCGTCTTCGTCTTCATCGGCGTGGTCGTCCTCGCCGACATCGGCAGGATCCCGATCCGCCTCGGCCGATGCCTCGGCGACGACCACATCCGGTTCGACCGCGTCCTCGCCGCCGGCTTGCGCCACGTCCGAAGTCTCGGCGGCTTCCGCGACGGATTGCGGAGCTTGGGAAGCCTCCTCGGAGGCGGCTTCCGCAGGCGCGGCCGGGGCGAGCACGGCTTCCGGCAATGCGAATTCGGGCAACGGCGTATCCGGCAATGCCGAAGCGGCCTCGCTCTCAGGCTCGGCAGGCAGGTTCGATCCCTGCGTTTCGTCAGCCTCGACGAAGGGCACGTCGTCCGCAGCCTCGGTCGGCGGCGGGGACTCGTCCTCGGCGCTGACGGTCTCGCTCCGCCGAGATTCCGCAGCCTCGGCACGGCGGCCGCGCGAGCGACGGCCGCGCGAGCGGCGCTCCTCGCGTTCGCGATGTTCCTGCTCCTCGTGCGCCTCGGCCTCGATCAGCGCGAGGCGATCCGCCATCGGGATCTGGTAATAGTCGGGATGGATCTCGTTGAAGGCGAGGAAGCCGTGGCGGTTGCCTCCGTATTCGACGAAGGCGGCCTGGAGCGAGGGCTCCACGCGGGTCACCTTGGCGAGATAGATGTTGCCGCGTAACGGGCGCCTGTTGGCGGATTCGAAGTCGAATTCCTCGACTCTAGATCCTTGTACCGTGACGACCCGGGTTTCCTCCGGATGCGTCGCATCGATGAGCATCTTGTTGTTGGCCATGACGAACTTTCGACATGGCGGCCGACGTCTCGCACCTTTGGCCGGGTGGTCCCAGTGGCGTGCATCCCGACCCGCGGGTCATGATGGGACGCGCTCGCGCCGGCCTCCATTGGGAGGCCGCGGGGCTTACGGGGGAGGGATTGGCGTCAACCGCCGCTCGGCGCCGGCGATCGGCGCGCTTGGGGTTGAACATGGCCGGGGACATGCGCGGAACGGCGTGACGCGACAAGCGCACGCTTGGGGCACGAGCAGCGGCAACCGATGCTGTGTGTCCGCCCATCTCCTTTTATCCGGCCTCGCGAAGTCTTTATCGGCCGGGCGCGATGCCGGCCGTGCATTGATCCAGGTCGACATGGCCGGAAAATCGGCCATGCAGTGCGACACCCGTCCGGCCTTGAAACAGATCCGACGATGGCCGCGGAAATTCGGCTGCGAAGGAAGGCTGTGGCCCAGGCACACCCGGACGCCGCGACGGCGACCACGGGGCCGGAAAGGGTCAGTATCATTAGAGTTTACCAAAGGCGTTTGGCAATAGCCCTGCGCGACCGGAACGCGTGGAACGCGAGCCGACGACGATTTGCTGGCTTGACGGGCGGGCGGCACGGCAAGCGGCACTGGCCCGGAATCGCCCTGATGCGCTATCGGGCCGTCTCCGATCAGGCAAGCCACCGACATGACCGACCGAGCGCCCGGTGCCGACCGGCCGAGCTTCATTCGTGCCAATACGCGGCTCCTGCCCGTTCCGCACGCTCCCGAGATCGAGTTGCATGTGGCGGACGAGGCCACCGTTCTCTGGCAGAAGACGGAGGAGGAACTCGAGGCGATCGGCCTGCCACCCCCATTCTGGGCCTTCGCCTGGGCCGGAGGCCAGGCTTTGGCCCGTTACATCCTCGACCATCCCGACACCGTGACCGGGCGGCGCGCCCTCGATTTCGCTTCGGGATCGGGTCTCGTCGCGATCGCGGCGGCCAAAGCTGGCGCCGCCCATGTCATCGCGAGCGATCTCGATCCCTTTGCGCTCGCCGCCATCCCGCTCAATGCGGCCGCGAACGGCGTCGCCGATCGGATCGTGGCGCGCGGCGAGAACCTGATCGGCACAGGCGACGACTTCGATTGCGTGCTCGCCGCCGACATTTGCTACGAGCGCGACCTCGCAGCCTCCGTCGCCGAATGGCTGGAGAATCTGCACCGGCATGGCACGCGCGTCCTGATCGGTGATCCCGGCCGCTCCTATCTGCCGCGCGATCGGCTGGAGGTGGTTGCGACCTATACCGTCCCGGTCACGCGCGAACTGGAAGACGCCGAGATCAAGCGGGTGAGCGTCTGGCGGTTCCGCGCAGTCGGATAGCGCCCGGTCGATCCGATCTCCCCCATCGCGGCGTCTTTACAAATGCGGGTATATACCCTTATTCTGCCATCCAGCCGGCTCGTGTTGAATCGGCATGCGCCCGCCTGTCGCCCGCCGGGACGTGATGAGCGCTCGCACTGGGAGGTCCGCCATGCCCACCTATGTCTGCTCGGTCCGCGCCGGATCGCTCACTCAGCCGCAGAAGACGGCGATCGCCGAGGCGATCACGCGCCGTCACAGCGAGGCGACGGGCGCACCGACCTTCTTCGTTCAGGTCGTGGTCGACGAGAATGCCGGCGCGCGGTTCCTCGGCGGATCGCCGGCTGACGATCAAATCTGGATCCGCGGAGACATCCGCGCCGGCCGGAGGCCGTGCGCCAGGCTCTGATGCTCGCGATCATGCGTGACGTCGCCGAGATCGCCGGCATCCGGCAGAGCGAAGTCTGGGTCTATCTCTGCAATCTCGCCCCGACCGACATGGTCGAATACGGCCATGTCCTCCCGGCGCCCGGGCAGGAGCAGGCCTGGTTCGACGCCTTGCCCGCCGACCTGCAGACCTACCTCGTAAATCTCGGCACCGACCGCGCCGGCTTCCGGCTGTAGCCCCGGCCATCACTCCCCCGCGCGAAGGCTGCGCACGCCATGAACCACATTGCCTGGGCCCTGCTCGGCATGGCCGGCTATTCGCTGACCACGCTTTTCGTGAAGCTCGCCGCCCGCACGGGCGAGCTGACCCCCTTTGCAGTGCTCGCGATTTCGACGGGCATCGTCGCCGTCTCCGTCTGGGCGCTGACGATTTCGAGCGGGGCCCTCGCCGGCAAGGCCGCGGCCGATTTCGTGCGGCCTTCGGCGCTCTATGCCTATGCTGCCGGAATCGCGCTCGCCATTGCCGTCACCTCACTGTTCAAGGGACTCGCGGCGGGACCAGCAAGCGTCGTCGTCCCCATCTACGGGATGTTCATCATCGGGGGCGCCCTGCTCGGCATCCTCTTTCTCGGAGAGCCGGTGACGATCCGCAAATCAGTCGGGCTCGCGGTCGCCGTGCTCGGAATCTATCTCGTCGCGTCCTGAGCGACAGGTTCCGGGCGCCGATCATTGCCGATCCGCGCCGGCTGCCCTTCTCTCCTGCGAAACTTTTCTTGGGACTTTGCGGGCCATCCTGAAATCGCCTGCTTTTGCGCCTTTGGCTACACCGTCCAAGACGCCGATCGTCTGATTTTCGAACGCGAGAACCCGGCCGGCGCCAATGGGAGGTCATTGCAGATGCGCATGCCGTCGAGGCTCCTGGTATTCCTGACGATCCTGTCGTCGCTCCTGGCGATCGGCGCCGCTCGCGCCGAGGACACCCCGCCCCAGGCGGCGGGCAGCGAGAAGCGGATCGCGCTCGTCATCGGCAATGCGGCCTATGAGGCCGGCGCGCTGGCAACGCCCGCCAACGATGCCGGCCTGATCGCCCAGACGCTGCAGGCGGCCGGTTTCGACGTGGTCGGCGCGCGCGATCTCGACGAAGCCTCGCTGCGCGGGGCATTGCGCGACTTCACCGACAAGGCGACCGATTCCGGCCCCGACACCGTCGCCTTCATCTATCTCTCCGGCTACGGCCTGCAGTTCAATGGCGAGAATTATTTCGCGCCGATCGACGCAAAGATCGGCTCGGCTGCCGACGTGCCGGCCCGCGCTGTGCGGATTTCCGACTTCAAGCGGCAGCTCGCCGGCATCCCGCTGAAGGCCCGCTTCGTCGTGCTCGATGCGGCCCGGACCTCGCCCTTCGCCAAGACCGGCGATCCGCTGGCCGGCGGCCTCGCGCTCGCCGAGGCCGATCCGGGCTCCCTGATCGCCTTCAATGCCGCGCCCGGCACGGTCGGCCCCGAGGAGAAGGGCCCCTACGGCGCCTACGCCCAAGCGCTCGTCGAGATGATCCGTGATGGCGGCCTGCCGCCGAACCAGCTCTTCGACCGGGTGCGCCTACGCGTCAGCGAGACCACGCAAGGGGCAGAGGTGCCGTGGAATGTCACGAAGCTCGATACGTCCTTCGTGTTCTTCCAGCGCGCGGCCGATGCTCCGCCGCTCGCGTCGCGCGACGAGGTTGCTGCTCTCGATACGCGGCCGATCCGCGAACTCGGGGCGAAGGATGCGTACACTGCCTCCCTGAAGCGGGACACGCTGCAAGGCTACCAGGATTTCGTCGATGCCTATCCGAAGGACGTCACCGCCAAGCGCGTGCGCGCGCTGATCGCGGCACGGCGTGAATCGATCACCTGGCGCCGCAGCGCCGTCGTCGATACGCCGGACGCCTATTGGTCCTATCTCAGCCGCTATCCGCGCGGCCCCCATGCCTGGGATGCCCGCCGCCGCTTGCGCGAATTGTCGGTCGCCTTCGAGCCGCCGCCGCGCTTTGCCGCGCTCGCCTATGACGTGCCCCCTCCCCCGCCGGAGGAGTACGTCTATGTCGACCGTCCGGTCGTCTATTTCGGCGATCCGGTCTATGATTTCGCGCCGCCGCCCCCGCCGCCGCTGGTCTATCTGCCGCCGCGGCCGGTCTACATCGTCGACCTGCCGCCGCCGCCGCCGGTTTACGACGTCTATGCGCTGCCGGTGCCCGCTTTCGTGCCGGTCCCGGCCTATGTCAGCGCGCCGGCCTATATCGCGCCGCCGCCCAACAACGTCTACTATCAGAACATCCACAACGTGACGGTGATCAACGAGATCAACGAACGGAACGTCGCCTATAGCCGCGATCCGGATCGCTACAACCACGATCACGGCTTCGGCGGGGATCGTGGTCACGATGGTCCCTCGATCGGCGCGATCGGCGCCGGTGCGATCGCGGGCGCCGCGCTCGGCGCTGCGGCCACGCGCGTCGCCTTGCCGCCGGCTCTCGCCCGGAAGGCGGCCTTGCAGGGCAATCCCCAGGCAGGCGGGATCGGTGGCCCCTCGCCATTGCGTCCCGGTTTCGGCTCGGGACAACCGGGCCAGGGACTGCCGCCGAACGGCGCTCCTCAGGCCGGCAGCCCAGGTTGGCAGGGACAGCCCGGCCGCCCCGGTTTCGGCCAGCCTCTGCCCGGCCAGAACGGCCAGGCGCTGCCGCAACAGGCGACGCGGCCCGGCTCGGGCGCTGCGCCGGTCATCGGCCCGAACGGACAGCCGCTGCCGGTTCAAGCGGGCCGGCCCGGCCTGACCACTCCGTCGGCCGTTGGCCCGAACGGGCAGACCTTGCCCGCTCAGGCGGCCCGGCCTGGCTTGAACACTGCGCCGATCATCGGCCCCAACGGACAGCCCTTGCCTGCCCAGGCGAACAGGCCCGGCCTACCGGGTCAGCCGGCCCAAATCGGCCTGCCGGGCAATCCTCGTGCGGGCCAGAACGGACAGACACCGCCCATCCAGGCCAATCGCCAGGACCCAGGCAACCAGCCCGCCGGCGCACCGAACGGAAATACGCTGCCGCAACAGGCGACCCGGCCCGGCTTGCCGGGACAGGGCGGCCAGCCCGGTCTCCTGCCGCAGGCAGGACGTCCGGGCCTTCAGCCAGCATTGCAGGCGAACCGCCCATCGATACCGACGATGCCCGGTCAGGGGCCGCAAACCGCCAATCCGACCGCCAAGGCGGTGCTGCCTCCGGTGCGGACCGGAGCAGATCCGGCGGCGCGACTGGGGGCAAGACCGGATCCGACCGCCATGCCTTCCGCCGGTCGGGCTCCGCCTGTCCCAGGCTGGGGCGGACGGAACGGTCCGGGCGCACCGCAGGGAGCCTATCAGGCGAACCCGTCCATGGGCGCCCCTGCCTCCCGCCAGCCGGCTTTCGACGCGCAGAGGCAGCAGATCATCCAGGCGCAGCAGCGTCAGCAGGCCGCTCAACAGCAGGCCATGCAGCGTCAGCAGATGATGCAGCAGCAAGCGCAGCAACAGGCCATGCAGCGCCAGCAGATGATGCAACAGCAGGCCGCCCAGCAGCAGGCGATGCAGCGTCAGCAGATGATGCAACAGCAAGCGCAGCAACAGGCCATGCAGCGCCAGCAGATGATGCAGCAACAGGCAATGCAGCAGCGGGCTCAGCCGGCGATGCGGCAACAACCCTCGGGTGGCGGGGGAGGATGCCGCCCGGGCCTGCCCTGCCGGTGATGGCTCGGTCCAGCGAAGGGGCGGTACCTGCGCTCTCCACCACAGGTACACGCGCATGATCGCTCCAGCCTATGCCCGGACCATGGCGGCCTACAACGCCGTCATGAACACCCGGGTCTATGCGGCGGCCAGCCGCTTGTCGGACACGGAGCGGCGGCGCGATCGCGGCGCCTTCTGGCGCTCGATCCACGACACCCTGAGCCATCTGCTCTGGGCCGACCGGGTCTGGATGTCCCGGCTCGCCGGCTGGCCCAAGCCTGCCGAGACGCTGGCTCAGAGCGGTGACCTCTTCGCGGATTTTTCGGAGATGGCCGCCGCGCGCAAGCAATGCGACCATGATCTGACCGCCTGGACCGAAGCGCTCGATCCAACCTGGCTAGAGGGCACGCTCTCCTGGCACAGCGGCGCTGCCGGACGCGATATCCAGGCACCGCGGGCGCTTCTGGTGATGCATCTGTTCAACCACCAGACCCATCACCGCGGCCAGGTCCATGCCATGCTGACCGCAGCGGGCGAGCGCGTCGGCGACACCGACTTGCCGCTGGTCCTGTCGGCAGGCGGGTGAGCCCGTCTCCCCCCATTGCGGGGGAATCGGCGCGAGCATTCCGAACGCAATGACCCGGCAATGAGCGGCTTGGCTCGGTTCGCGCATGCGGGTCAAAACGGCCAAGCTTCCATCGCCGTGACGGAACTCAAAAGCCACCATGCTCGACAGACTGGCCCATGCCGGCCTCAGCATCGCCCTGCTCCTCGGCATCGCCGTGCTGTTGTCGAGCGATCGACGGGCGATCCGGCCACGCGTGGTCCTCGCCGCTTTGTGCCTGCAGATCGCGATCGGCGCGCTGATCCTGTTCGTACCGCTCGGGCGCGACGCGCTCGCCGCCGTGGCCCGGGTGATCCAGACCGTGCTCGAATACGGCGACAAGGGCACCGCCTTCCTGTTCGGCGCCCTTGTCGAACCGAAGATGTTCGAATTGTTCGGCGGCAGCGGCTTCATCCTGGCTTTGCGCGTGCTGCCGCAGATCCTCTACGTCTCGGCCCTGATCGCCGTGCTCTACCATTTCGGGATCATGCAGGCACTGGCACGGCTGCTCGGCGCCGGCTTGCGCTTCGTTCTAGGCACCTCGCGCATCGAATCCTTTTCTGCCGTCATCACCATCTTCATCGGACAGAGCGAGATCGCCGTCGCTCTGCGCCCATTCCTCGCCCGGCTGACCGGCGCCGAACTCTTCGCGGTGATGACGAGCGGGGCCGCTTCGACCGCCGGCTCGATCCTTGCCGGCTATGCCGCGCTCGGCGTGCCGATGACCTACCTCATCGCCGCCTCCTTCATGGCGATCCCCGGCGGCCTGCTCTACGCCAAGATCCTGATGCCGACGACCGAGCCGACCCGGATCGAGACCACCCGCGTCGAATTCGGCGAGACACGCGCGGCGAACGTGATCGAGGCGGCGGCGGACGGCACCCAGAAGGGTCTTGCCGTGGCGGTGGCGGTCGGCGCCATGCTGATCGCCTTCGTCGGCCTGATTGCACTCCTCAACGGCATCGTCGGCTGGGCCGGCGGCCTCGCCGGATATCCCGCCGCCTCGATCGAGGAGATTTTGGGATTTTTCCTCGCGCCGCTCGCCTGGGTGCTTGGCGTATCGTGGGAAAACGCGACTCTGGTCGGCGGCGCGATTGCCCAGAAATTCGCGTTCAACGAATTCTTCGCCTACGCGACCGTGTCGCCGGTCCTGAAGTCGGGAGCGCTCGACGCCCGCACGAGCGCGATCCTGTGCTTTGCCCTGTGTGGCTTTGCCAACCTGACCTCGATCGCGATCCAGCTCGCGAGTTTTTCCAGCCTGGTCCCGGAACGCCGCTCGGAACTTGCCCGCTACGGCCTGCGCGCGATCATCGCCGGAACGCTCTCCAACCTGACGAGCGCGGCGATCGCCGGTCTGTTTATCGCCGGTTGAATTGCGGCGCGGCGGACGCCCCCGCCATAGGCTCGAGCTTCGTTTCTCTCGGCAGGAATCCCACCGTGATCCTCGATTGACGAAATCTTAGTATTTCCAATAAGACCGAAGCTACGCCAGCTATTTCTGAGAAAAACCTGTTAAGGATCAAATCTTACCCTGTAAAACTAGATCGACACGGCACGATGCTAATCTAGGGTAAGACATAATGCCTGATATTCCCGGCAATTCGTCCACGACCACCGTCCTCGCTGTCGGCGGCTCGGTGATGGATCAACTCGAGGTTGCTGGAGATCGCGATTGGATCAGGATCACACTGACCGCCGGCGAGACCTATCAGTTCACCTTGGATGGGAGCGGCGCCTCGCCCCTGGAAGACCCGATTCTCAGGCTGCGTGACGCGTCGGGCAATCTCGTTGCCATGAATGACGATGGCCCCAACGGCGTGAATTCGCTCTTGACCCTGACCGCAACGAGTTCGGGGACGTATTATCTCGAAGTGGGAGGCTATGGCGACAGCTATGCCGGCGGCTACACGCTCGGCGCCACCTCGGTCGTGCCGCTGCCGGTCTACACGAACGAGCAGATCGCAGCCTATCTGACCACCGGCTTCTTCGCCGATACGAACGCCACCCCCCATGCCTTCGCCGTATCGACCATCACCTACAACATCACCGGTCTGACGGCGGAGGCCCAGGCCCTGGCCGTTGCCGCCATGCAGAGTTGGAGCGCGGTAACAGGCCTCAGCTTCGTTGCGACGACCGGAACCGCACGGCTCACTTTCGACGACAACGCATCCGGCGCCTTCACCAATTACTCGACCAGCGGCGGCGCGACGGTGAGTGCCACGGTGAATATCGGCACCGATTGGCTGGCATCCTACGGCACGGGCATCAACAGCTACTCGTACCAGACCTATCTCCACGAGATCGGCCACGCGCTCGGCCTGGGCCACGCCGGACACTACGATGGCTCGGCCGTGTGGAGCGCAACTCCAGGCGGAGACAATCACTATATCAACGATTCCTGGCAAGCGACGGTGATGTCGTATTTCAGCCAGGACCAAAATACTTATGTCAACGCGAGTTATGCTTTCGTCATCGGCCCGATGATGGCGGATATCCTCGCAATTCAGAATCTCTACGGTGTTCCGAGCACCGTGAACGCAGGCGATACCACCTACGGCTTCCACTCCACGGCGACCGGCTATTACGATTTCAGTCTGTTCGCCGAAAACAACATGGTCGCCTTCACCATCTATGACGGCGGCGGCATCGACACGCTCGACGCCTCGGGCTTCTCCGGTGCGCAGACGATCGATCTGCGCGCGGGTGCCTATTCGGATATCGGCGGCGAGGTCGGCAATATCGGCATCGCGACAAACGCCGTCATCGAAAACGCGATCGGCGGATCGGGAGCCGACGTGATCTTCGGCAATGCCGGAGCCAATGTTCTCAACGGCGGCGGCGGCGTCAACCGGATGACCGGCTTTGCTGGCGACGACACCTACGTGATCAACAATCCTGGCGATCTCGTCTTCGAGGCGAGCGGAGAGGGTGCGGACACGGTCAATTCGCGCGTGTCCTATGTGCTCGCGGCCGGCCAGTCGGTCGAGACTCTCAAATTCACCAGCGTGTCCGGCACCGGCAACCTGAACCTGACCGGGAACGAGTTCGCTCAGACGCTTCTCGGCAATGCCGGCAACAACGTCCTCGACGGCGGCGGGGGGGCAGATTCCTTGCGCGGCTATGGCGGCAACGACACCTACCTCGTCGACAATTCCGGCGATCTCGTCTTCGAGGCGGCCAATGGCGGAAACGACACCGTCACCGCCAGCCTGTCCTACGCGCTTGCAGCCGGGCAATCGGTCGAGATCCTGCGCCTCGCGGCCGCCGCCGGAACCGCCGCATTCAACTTGACCGGCAACGAACTCACCCAGTCGCTCACCGGCAATGCCGGAGCCAACCAGCTTGATGGCGGGGGTGGCCGGGACAGCCTGTATGGTCTCGGCGGAGACGACGTCTACGTGATCAACAATGCCGGCGATCTCGTCTTCGAGACGGCGGGCCAGGGTTCCGACACCGTCAATGCCCGCGTCTCCTATGTTCTCGCGGCCGGCCAATCGGTCGAGACACTCAAGTTCACTAGCGCAGGCGGTACCGGCAATCTGAATCTGACCGGCAACGAGTTCGACCAGACCATCACCGGCAATGCCGGCAACAACATCCTCGATGGCGGCGGCGGGGCCGATCGGATGACGGGCTATGGCGGCAACGACACCTATGTTGTCGACAATGCCGGCGATCTCGTCTTCGAGGCGGCCAATGGCGGAAACGACACCGTCACCGCCAACCTGTCCTACACGCTTGCGGCGGGCCAATCGGTCGAAACCCTGAGCCTCGCCACGGCCGCCGGTACCGACGCTTTCGACCTGACCGGCAACGCCCTCGCCCAGACGCTTCTCGGCAATGCCGGAGCCAACCGCCTCGACGGAGGTGGGGGTGGCGACACGATGCGCGGCTATGGCGGCGATGACACCTACATCATCAACGCGTCGAGCGATCTCGTCTTCGAGGCGACGGGCCAGGGTTCCGACACCGTCAATGCGCGGGTGTCCTATGTGCTTGCGGCCGGACAATCCGTCGAGACCCTGCGCTTCACCAGCCTCTCCGGCACCGGAAACCTGAATCTGACCGGCAACGAGGTCGCTCAGACGCTGCTCGGCAATGCAGGCGCCAATATCCTCGACGGCAAGGGCGGCGCCGATATTCTGCGCGGCTACGGCGGCGCGGACACGTTTCAGTTCTCGACGACGCTCGCCGCAAACAATATCGACCACCTCGTCGATTTCTCGGCCGTGGACGACACGATCCAGTTGAGCAAGACCATCTTCGCCTTGCTCGGCCTCGGCGCGCTGTCGGCTGAGGCCTTCAAGGATATCGGCGTTGCCGGCGCCGCGGTCGATTCCACCGATCGCATCCTCTACGACCACAACACGGGCGCGCTGTACTATGACGCCGACGGTTCGGGAGTAACACCACGCATCCAGTTCGCGGTGCTCGACAACAAGCCAACCAATCTCACCCACGCCGACTTCCTCGTCGTGGCGTGAGAAGCACACCTGACATCGGCGGCTGAATCCGAAGCAGGCGGCGCTCACGCCGCATCGCGGATATTCGGTCGTCGCAGCCGTCGCTTTCGCTCTCCATCGGTCATGCGAGCCTCAGCGTCTGTCCGGCGACATGAGTGGTGCGAGCGGTTTGTAATTCCGTGTGGCGGCGCTTTTGGAGGCTGCCGCTGCGGACGATCGAGAACCGTGCCCGTTACGACCGGAGCAAACTTCGCTATCCGAGCGACCTGACAGACGAAGAATGGTCTCCGATCGAACCCCTGATCCCGCCGGCCAAGCGCGGAGGCGGCAAGCGCAGCATCGAGATGCGGGCGGTGGTGAACGGCGCGATGTACGTGCTGAGCACGGGCTGCCAGTGGCGGGCGATCCCGAAGGATCTGGCGGCGCGCAGCACGGTGCACGATTACTTCGACCTGTGGGACTATGACGGGACACCGGAGCGGATCCGCCACACGCTCTACGTCGCCTGTCGGGAGCAGGCTGGGCGGTAAGCCAGCCCGACGGCGGCGATCATCGATTCTCAGAGCGTCAAAGGTGCGAAAAAAGGGGGCGATCGATCGACCCGTCAGGCTTTGATGCGGGCAAGAAGATCAAGAGCAGGAAGATCAAGGGCGAGAAACGCCACATCCTCATCGATACGCAGGGTCTCTCGATGCATGCGCTGGTCCATCCGGCCGACATCCAGGATCGCGATGGCGGCCAACCGCCGCTTCCTGCAGATGTGCTCGCGCCATCTCTCGATCCGGTCGCCTGCAATCCGGCCTCGGGCTGGGAGAAGGGCCAGGATGCTCTAGCCCGGCTCGACTTCGTCGTGCTCGACGAACACCGCATCTGTCATACCAGCGGCGAGCGTTTCCGACTCGTTGCATAGGTAACACTTCGCTACGCGCCGCGCCGATATCCGCCTCTCAAAGCCAGAGTTTGATCGGAGCCAGAGGTCGGCTAGCCGATACCGAGTGTTCGGATAAGCGTGAGGCTGATGGCGATTAGAACGGCGAGAGAGCCCGTCACAGCCAGTGTGACGCGTCCGCCGACCTGGACAAGCACTCGGACGTCGACCCCAAGCCCAAGAGCAGCCATCGACAACACGGTAAGGAAGCCGGCGATCTGGGTAAGGGGTTTTACGGCCGCGTCAGGTACCAGCCCTGCGGAGCGCAGTGAGGCGAGGGCGAGGAAGCCGAGAATGAACCAGGGCACGACCTTGGTGATGCTGAGCCGGCTGCTCTTTTGCGACAGCGACTTGTCCTGACGGCTCTTCTCGGCGGAAAGAAACGGGGCGACGAGCGAGAAGGCCACCACGACCGGGCCGAGCATCAGCACCCGCACGAGCTTTACGAGCGTCCCGACCTGGGTCGAGAGCAGGCTCACCGGTACCGTGGCGGCGAGCACCTGCGGTACCGCGTAGACCGTCAACCCTGCCAGAACGCCATATTGGTTTTCGCTCATGCCGGCGAGAGGTACGAACAGGGGCAACCCGAGCACCATAAGCACGCCGAGCACGGCCGTGAAGGCGATTGAAGCGGCGACATCTTTTGGCTCGGCGCCGATCACCGGGGCGACGGCGGCGATGGCCGAGTTTCCGCAGATCGCGTTGCCGCAGGCGACGAGGATCGCCATACGGGCGGGCAGTCCGAGCACCCGGCAGATGAAGTAGCTTGCCGCGATACCGATGACCACGGTGCCTACGATGCCAGCGAGCAATGCCGGCCCGGAAGCTAGGATCGCCGACAGGCTGAGCGAGGCCCCCAGAAGGACGACGGCGACCTCCAGAAGCTGCTTGGCCGAGAAGGCGATTCCGGTGCGAAAGCGGGCGCCGGGCGCCCAGGCCGTGCGCACTGCAATGCCGAGCAAGATCGCCAGCACCAGCGCCTCGACATAGGGGTGGTCGAGGAGATGCTCCTCGAAAGCCTGCGCGGCAATCGCGACAAGGCTGATCGCAAGGCATAAGCCGATACCGGGCAACAGGGAGATCGGCTCGGCGACCGCCGCGACGCGGGAGGGCGCCTTAGGGGATGGATCGACGTTCACGTCTTGCTCTCGGGCATCCTTGGGAAGAGATTCGTCGCGGTTCGATCCAAAGAGAGAAAATTTCTCCCCCAAGTCGAAGAAGTTCGGAAGACACGTCTATTGCGCGAGACGGGTTCAAGGGTGAAACTCGAAGAATGTCAGCAGCGCAGTCAGAACCTGTTTTCGATCCTTTCGGTGAGCCCATCACCGAGGAGGTTGAGCGTGCCGGCGGAACAGCCGCGGGCGATCGCATGGCCCGCCGCATCGGAAGCGCGATGTTTTGGAGCATCGCGCTCCTGATTCTGGCAGGCCGGATCTTCGCTGCCGATCTGCCGGTGACACAAACGGTAGCCGCCTACGCTTCTAAGATCGTCGCTCTGCTCTGACGGAGTACGAGGGCGACGGACGTCGTTGCGCCGCCAAGACCTCAACCTGCCGCCGCTTCGCGACGATCTCTTCGGCTCAGCCTTCTGCCGCTTCCGCGACATCGATCGATCAGTCCTCCACGTGGCCAAAAGCCATGCCTCAGGGACGACCGCTTCTCAGGGGGCAGACAACGCCGAACCACGATCGGCAGCAACGCCTGGCACCGAGCGAGGTCTGCGGAACAGACTGGCGTTCCGGAAAAGCGTCAGCGTTCCGATGATCGAGAAGACTGCTGCACAGGCGAGCCAGAGCCCGGGCATCGCTCGGTTGCCGGTCTCGTGAATGAGGTAGGTGCAGATCGCGGGCGTGAAGCCTCCGAAGATGGCTTGAGCCAAGCTGTAGGCCAGAGAGAAACCCGTGGCACGCACCTCCGCCGGCATGATCTCGGTCAAGGTGACGACCATGACGCCCTGATAGCCACCGTAGAGAAACGACATCCACATCAGAACCGCGAGCAGCCGCACGAACGAGGGTTCCGAGACCAACCACGCCATCACCGGATAAGCCGTGAGGCAGATGAGAAGCGAGAAGGTGATCAGGATTGGCAGACGCCCAACGCGATCAGACAGTGCGCCCATGACAGGCACCCAGATGAAGTTCGCGATGCCGACGCAGACCGTAACAACGAAGCTGTCCGTGGCGCTCAAACCCAGCACTTGCCGAGCATAGGTCGGTGTGTAGGCCGTGATCATGTAGAAGAACACGCTCGTCAGCGTGACAAGGAGGACGGCCTTCAGAACGATCGCCCAGTTCTGGAGAAGCGAGCGATAGATCTCGCCGATAGTCGGCTGGCGGTGCTTCGTACGTTGCGCGAATTCCTCGCTCTCATGCATCGAGCGGCGGATCCAGAACAGCACAGGCACGATGAGGCAGCCGATCAGAAAGGGGATGCGCCAGCCCCAATCGAGCATCTGCTGATCGGTGAGAATGCCGCGAAGGCTGACGCCGATCACCGCCGCAAAGATCACGGCAACCTGCTGGCTCGCCGATTGCCAGCTCACGTAGAAGCCTCGGTTCCCTGGCGTCGCGATCTCGGAAAGGTAGACCGAGACCCCGCCGGATTCGGCCCCTGCTGAGAAACCCTGGAGCAGGCGCCCGATCAGAACCAGGATCGGCGCCGCAAGTCCGATGGACGCGTAGGTTGGCGTGAACGCGATGAGCGCGACGCCGATCGACATGATCGCGAGGCTCATGATGAGGCCGGCGCGACGACCATGACGGTCGATGTAGGCGCCCAGCACGATGGCGCCGAGGGGGCGCATCAGGAAGCCGATGCCGAATGTCATCAGCGACAACATCAACGAGACAAACTCGTTGTCGTTGGGGAACACGGCATGCGCTACGGCCGAGGCATAGAAGCCGTAGACCATGAAGTCGAACATCTCGAGGAAGTTGCCGCTGACGACGCGAACGACGTCTCCCTTGGTTGGTGATCTCTTTGCCGTGCCGTCCATGTTCCCTCTCCGGTGGTGCGCCTGCTTCACCCGCCTCTGTGGCGACTGCGGTTCAAGCGTTCAGAATTCTCTGATTGACGTTCTGATATATAGAACAACGTTCTATAATATGTTACGCTAACAAAGCCACTGCTGCTCGTCAACCGACTTGAGCAGCATAGTGCAAAGCCTCGTACCCGTGGTTTGCCCATTGAGAACCATTTTTTAAGTTCGCACGCGCTGACGGCTTGACCTCGCAAGCGGCGACAGCTATGGAACATATATCAGAACGCTTTTCTGTATATTAGAACGATGGACAGCACACTCCTCAAAGGCCTGACCATACTGGAGCACCTCGCCACCAGCGAAACGCCCCGCGGCGTGAGCGAACTCGCGAGGGCGCTGGAGCTTCAGAAGAGCAACGTCCACCGGACCCTGCAGACATTGGTTGCAGCCGGCTACGTTCGCGCGACCGCGAACGGCACCTACGAATGCACCCTCAAGCTGTTCGAGCTGGCGAGTTCGGTCTTGTCCCGCGTCGACGTGCGGCAGGTCGCGGAACGCTTCATGCGCTCGCTCGCGGATCAGACCCAGGAAACGATTCACCTTTCGCTGCTCGACAAGGCCGAGGTGATCTACCTGCACAAGATCGAGAGCCCGCATCCGGTGCGGGCCTATTCGTCGATCGGCGGCCGGGCTCCGGCCTATTGCGTGGCTTCCGGCAAGGCATTGCTGGCTTATCAGCAAGAGGCTTTGGCGCACCTCTCCGATCCGCTTCCCGCGCACACGTCGCGCACAATCGTCAGCCTCGATCTGCTGCGTCGCGAGTTGGAGCAGGTGCGCGTCCAAGGCTTCGCGATCAACCGAGGCGAGTGGCGCGAAGGCGTCTGCGGTCTCGCGGCCATCGTCCACGACGCGATGGGAAAGCCCGTCGCTTCGATCGGAATTTCCGGGCCGGCTGACAGGCTCGATCCAGCGGCATTGCGCCGCTTCAGCGACGTCGTCGTCGATACGGCGCGAGGGCTGTCACGTGCCCTCGGCTACGACCCCATTGCCTTACGCCGCAGCCCGTCCGCACCGGCGCAGTGAGCAAGCTCGTTTAATTTAAGGAGGACAAGCCTTGCACCCGCTTTCCGGTATCCGGGTCATCGAGTTCTGCAGCGTCGCTGCCGGGCCATTCTGCGCGATGCTGCTCGCCGACATGGGCGCAGACGTCATCAAGGTCGAAAATCCCGACGGTGGCGACACCATGCGGGCATGGCCCCCGATCAGCGAGGGCTACAGCGAGAATTTCGCCTCGCTCAATCGCAACAAGCGTTCGGTGACGTTGGACCTCAAGGAGCCCGTCGGAAATGCGAAGGCACGCGACCTGATCCGCTCGGCCGACGTCGTGATCGAGAACAATCGCCCCGGTGTGATGCAGCGGCTCGGCCTCGATTACGCGACCGTGAGCGCAGACAGGCCCGGGCTCATCTATTGCTCGATCTCTGCATACGGCCAGGAGGGGCCACGCTCACGCGAGGCCGGCTTCGACCTCACGCTCCAGGCCATGAGCGGCATCATGAGCGTCACCGGTGAGCCGGGGGCGCCGCCGGTCAAGTGCGGCGTGCCGATCTCGGATTTCGGCACGGGACTCTATGCCGCTTACGCCATTGCCGCCGCTCTGCTTGAGGTTCGTGCCGGCGGCAGAGGCACGCATATCGATGCCTCGATGTTCGGCGCCTCGCTCGCCATGGGCGCACTCCAGACCAGCCAATATTTCGGAAGCGGCAAGGACCCGGAGCGCCTCGGCTCCGCCCATCCGCGCAATGCTCCCTATCAGGCGTTCCGTGCGAAAGACGGCTACTTCGCCATGGCAGCCGGCAACGACGCCCTCTATCGCTCGGCCTGCAATGCCATCGAACGGCCGGACCTCATCGACGATCCACGTTTCGCCTCAACCGCTCTGCGCGCCGAGCACCAATCCGCGTTGCTCGAGATTCTAGAGCGGGATTTTGCTGCCCGCACATCCGAGGAATTGCTGGCGCGCTTCCGCAAGGCGGGCGTGCCGTGCTCGCCGATCAACAATTACTCCGACGCCCTGGCCGACCCGCAGGTCGAGCATATGGGCTGGGTCCAGCCGATCACGCTGCCCTCGGGCGTCGAGACCGAGACGTTCGTCTCGCCGTTGAAGTTCTCGGGCGAAGGCTTCCCGATCTACCGGCAGCCGCCAGAGCTCGGCGAGCACAACGACGAAGTCTTCGGCGCGGAGCCCGCCCCCCTGACCCTGGTGAAGAGCGCGTGATGGACGAACTTCTCATCGAGCGCGACGGCCGCACGCTGACGCTCACGCTCAACCGCCCCGACAAGATGAACGCGCTTTCGGCCACGCTGGTCGAGGCGCTCCTGGCCCAGGTTCGGGAGGCTGCCACCTCCAGTGTCCGCCTCCTCGTCCTCAAGGGCAATGGTCGCAACTTCAGCGCGGGCTTCGATTTCAGCGGCTACGAGGAGCAGTCCGAGGGGGACCTCTCCCTGCGCTTTGTCCGGATCGAGCAGCTTCTGCAGGCCGTGCGCTACGCGCCGTTCGATACGCTGGCGCTCGCCCATGGCCGGAATTTCGGCGCGGGCGTCGATCTGATCTGCTCCTGCGCCCGACGTGTCGCCGATACCGGCGCGACCTTCCGGATGCCGGGCCTCGGCTTCGGTCTCGTCCTCGGCACGCGGCGCTATGCCGAACGCGTCGGCCCGACCCGCGCCCGCGCCGTCCTCGGCGACGGCATGGTCTTCGATGCGGGCGAGGCCCTTGCGGATGGCTTTCTGACGCGTCTCGCGCCGAGCGCCGATTGGACGGGCATCGTCGCGACACTATCGGAGACCGCGAGGCAGCTCTCGCCCGAGGCCGCCGCTGCCCTCTACGCCGCGACTGCGGCCGACACGCGATCCCAGGATCTTGCCGACCTCGTCACTTCCGCCGCGCGGCCTGGGCTGAAGGAGCGCATTCGCGCCTACCGCGTCTGACCACCATCCGCTCGGGAGATATCCTCGTGAGTTCCGGACATTCGAAGATCGTAAAACTGGCGGATCTCGCCGCACGAGTCACCGACGGCAGTTCGATGGCGCTCGGTGGCAGCTTCCTCCATCGCGGCCCCTTCGCATTCGTGCGCGAGTTGATCCGCCAAGGTCGCAAAGACCTCGAAATCATCAAGCAGTCTCCCGGCTACGACATCGACATCCTGTGCCGGGCCGGCGCCCTGGCTCGCGCCCGCGCCGGCATCGTCGCCATGGAAGGCAATTTCGGCCTCGCGCCCTGGTACCGGAAGGCCGTCGAGAAGGGCGAGATTCGGCTTGAGGAGCATGCCTGCGCGAGCCTGACAGCGGGTCTGCGCGCGTCGGCCTTCGGCGTGCCCTTCATGCCCTGCGGCGGTATCCACGGCTCCGATCTGCCGGCCCTCAACGGCTGGAAGCCGATCGAAGACCCCTACGGCACTGGCGAATCCGTCTACGCGATTCCGAAGATCACACCCGACTTCGCGGTGATCCTCGCCAACGAAGTCAGTGAGGAAGGTGACGTGCGCGTCTACGGCACCTCGCATTGGGATCGGATCATGAGTCGCTCGGCCAAGCGCGTCCTCGTCGTGGCCGAAAAGGTCGCGCCGAGCGCCTCGTTCCGCGAACAGCCCGAGCTGACGCTCATTCCGCACTTCCTCGTCGAGGCGATCAGCGTGGTCGAGAATGGCGGCTGGCCGGGTTCGTGCTGGCCCCACTACGAGGTCGATTACCCGGCTGTCGAAGCCTACATGGACGAGGGAGAAGCAGTGCTGAAGGCCCATCTCGCGGCAGCCCCCGAGGCACGGGAGGCAGCCCATGCGTGAGTGGTCGGGCTTCTCCTTCATCGTCACGAACCTCGCCCGGTTCGTGCGCCCCAACGAGATCACCTTCAGTGGCGTGAATTCGGCACTGCCGATGCTGGCCTGCCTGCTCGCCAAGCGAGCCTACAATTTCGACTTCACCTACATCAACGTTGCCGGCGGCGTGGATCCACGGCCCTCGAAGGTGCCGATCTCGAGCTCCGACCCGGTGCTCGCGGAAGGCTCGCGCTCGATCTTCTCGAACGAGGACTTTTACGACCTCTGCACCCGCGGCCAGATGGATCTGTGCTTCCTTGGCGCGGCACAGGTCGACGGACTCGGGCGCACCAATGTTTCGGTGATCGGTGACTGGCACGCCCCGAAGGTCCGGCTTCCTGGCGGCGGCGGCGGCGCGGTGATGCTGCCCACCGCGCGGCGCGCGGTGACCTGGCGGACCGAGCATTCGAAGCGCACCCTCGTCGAGACCCTCGACTTCGTGACGGCGTCGGGCGGCATGCACGGCGTGGTCACGCCGATCGCGGTCTTCACCAAGCGCGATGGGCGGCTCGTGCTGTCGGCCTGGCACCCACAGGCGAGCCTCGACGAGGTCCGCGCCCGGACCGGCTTCAGTTTCGAAGCCGACGGCGCCGAGCCGTCGGCGTGGCCGAGCGAGGCGGAGGCGTCCGCGCTCTCCGCGATCGATGCAGACAGAAGCTTTGAACGCGACGCGGCGATCAAGCTGCGCTGACAACAACAGGAGGAACGAGGTCATGGCGGATTCGATCAGCGGACGCCTTCGAGAGGCGATGGCGCGCCATGCCTCCGCGGGGCTGACGGCCATCGCCGTCCCGGAGACGATCGGCTACGGCGAATTAAAGGACCAGATCGACGCTTATGCTGCCGGCTTCCATGGCTGGGGCGTGGCCCGCGGCATGACGGTCGGGATCATTGCGCCGAAATCCGTTGCCGGCATCGCAGCCTATTTTGGCGCGATGCAGGCCGGTGCCTGCGCCTGCTTCCTCGAACCCGCACTCGCGTCCGATGCCCTCGCCGAGCAGGCCGAAGTCGTCGGCATGCGCCACCTCGTCGTGGACGAGACGCTGATCGAACACTTCCAGGTGCCGGCGCTCGCCGCCCTGGCGATCAAGCCGCTGGCAGCCGTGAAAGGCGAAGGCGCCTATGTCGAGGAGGCCCTCGGGCCCGACGACAACGCGATGCTGCTCTTCACCTCCGGCAGCACCGGCCGGCCGAAGGGCGTGCTGCTGCGCCACGGCGCGCTGATCTGCAATGCCGAGGGCGTTCTGAGCCACACCGGGACCTCGCCGGACGACCGCCTGCTCCACGTCATGCCGCTCTACCACACCAATGGCGTGAACAATCAACTGATCGTCCCCTTCCTCGCGGGCGCCAGCTTGGTCCTCGCCGACCGGTTCAAGCCGGAGATCGCCATCGAGCATCTGCGCCGCGATGGCCCGACCTATATGACTGGCGTTCCGACCATCTACGCGCGGATGCTGCCGCATCTGTCGGAATGCGAGCGCTTCCCCAAGCTCAAGTTCCTGCGCTGCGGCTCAGCTCCGATCACGCCTTCCCTTCACGAGCAGATCGAGGCAGCCTTCGGCGTGCCGCTCGTCGTTTCCTACGGCCTCTCCGAGGCGACCTGCACCTCGACGATGAATCCGCCGAACGCCCGCAAGATCGGCACGATCGGCACCGTGCTCGAAGGCCAGGAAGTCCGCCTGTTCGACCCGGTGACGGACGAGCCCGCGCCCGAGGGCGGGGAGGGCGAGATCCGCATCACCGGTCCCGCGCTGATGGCCGGTTATCTCGGCAGCGCCGACCAGCCGATCGTCGACGGCTGGCTGCGCACGGGCGATCTCGGACGCTTCGACGCGGATGGCTTCCTCGCAATCACCGGGCGCATCAAGGACGTGATCATCCGCGGCGGCGAGAACATCTCGCCCGCGCTGATTGAGCGGCAGCTCGCGACGCATCCGGCGATCCGCGATTGCTGCGTTGTCGGCGCGCCCGATGCCGACCTCGGCGAAGTGCCAGTGGCCTTCGTCGTGCTGCGCGACGGCGAGGTCCTCGACGAGAAATGCCTCAAGGATTTCATCCGCGGTTCGTTGGCGCGAATCTATGTACCGTCCGAGATCCGCAGTCTCGAAGTGCTGCCGACAAACGGTGTCGGCAAGACCGATCGCAAGTTGTTGCGGAGCCTTCTCGTCGCCTGATCGGAGCAAGTATCCTCAGAATATGCCGAGGTATACTTACTTTATCTGTATTCATCCGGGATGTCATTGAAATCCGGGGTTCTCGACCAGACGATGTTCTCTCGGATCTTGCGCGCCGGGACGCCCGCATAGAGGCAATTCGGGTCCGTGTCGCGGGTCAGCACGGATCCCGTTCCGAGGACGCTGCCCGTACCGAGGCGCGTCCCGCGATTGACGCGCACGCCGTGCCCGAGCCAGACATGAGGCTCGATGATCACCGACTGGGGTCGATTGATCGGCTGTTGCGAGGTCCGATCGAAGATGCTGTGTCCGTCATCGGTACGAACCAGGATGTCGTTCGAGAACAAGCAATCGTTGCCGACGACCACATGCGTATCGGTGTGAGAGCATAGGATCGTGCCCGATTCCCAGCTCGTCCGCGAGCCGATGATGATCGCGCAGGACTGGCCTGCGATCCTGGCGATGACATTATTCAGGCGCGCATTCTTGCCGATATAAATCGTTGAATCTCGGCCCAGGACAATCAATCTTGATTTATCAAAACGAGCGCCATCATCGATATAAACTCTACAACCGTTACCGTGGATCTGTACCAGGCAACCTTTTGCAAAATTGGGTTGTCCAGCGTGGAATAACTGCCCGTTCCTGCGAATATCGACCTGAAAGCCGTCCAGGCGATCCGTTTGCGTGAAGGAGGAGTCTTCCGAGATGTCGCACCGGACCTTTGCTTCGAGAGCGATGGCCTGCACGGTGTTGAGCAGCATAATGGCATCGACTCCGATGCTGGCGCGGTCTGGGGGGATTGGCTGCGGTCGAGCCGACCTGACCGTTACAACGACGCCTGCGCCGATGCAAAACGCGAAGGGGGTCGAGAAACATCTGAACCTGGCGCAACGCGCCTCGAGCCACGCGGATGTCGCGGTGATCGGCGATTCCATCGCGGAGCAATGGCCGGCGAGCCTGCTCGAGACCGCATTTCCCGGAAAGACGATCCTGAATTTTGGGATCGGCGGTGACAGGGTCCAGTCGCTGCTCTGGCGCATCAAGAGCGGAGCCTACGACCATGTGAACCCGGCCACAGTCGTGATCGTCATCGGGACGAACAACATGCCCTACGACGCGCCCTGCGCGATCGTCGCCGGCGTCGAGGCCGTCTTGAGCGAAGTGAAGGCCCGTTGGCCTGGCGCGAGGATCGATCTGTTCGAGGTCACGCCGCGGGGCAAGCCGCCGCAAATGCTGCTGCAGAAGGAGGCGGAGCGCAACGAGATCAACGCCGGCTTCGCGGCGCTCGCGCAGAGGTTCAAGGCGGTGTCGATCGTACCCGTCGACGGCGTTCTGCAGTGCCCCGAGGTGACGGAATGTCCGGACCTCCTGCCCGACCTCCTGCACCTGACGGAGAGCGGCTACCAGCATCTGACGGAGCGGCTTCGGTCGGTTCTGGGCCAGCGACCGTGAAGGCCCGACGATAAAGCTTCCGCTGGATCGTGGCGGCTCGTGGTATTTCGAAGCCTGCTCGGTCTCTGATAGGCCGAAATCCGACACCTGGTACTCATCGACGAAATCGTGAGCCGAGATGCCGCCGCCCTTCAGGGTTGAATTGGCCGACCATGATCCGGCATGGGCGAAGGCGGCCCGCACCGAGGAGGTGGCACTCTTTGCTACGCTCGGGTCCGTCCTGCTCACGGTCCATCACATCGGATCGACAGCGATCCCAGGCTTGAAGGCGAAGCCGATCCTCGACCTCCTACCTGTCGTCCGCAACCTCGACGCGTTGGACCAGCGGAGAGGCGATCTCGAAGGGGCCGGATTCGATTGGTGGGGCGAATTCGGGTTGCCTGGGCGCCGCTACGCAACGAAAGACCAGCCGGGAACAGGGCGTCGCCTTGTCCAATTGCATTGCTACTCAGCCGGGTCACCGGAGATCGCACGCCACCTTGCATTCCGCGATTACCTCCGAAGGAGGCCAGATATCGCCATCGCCTACGAACGGGAGAAGGCTCGCTGCCGGGAACTGCATCCCGAGAATTCCCACGCGTATGGCGATTGCAAGAAGGCCTGGATCGGCGCCGTCGAAGCGGACGCATTGGCTGACATGCGCGTGTGAAGCGTGGGGACCAGGCGCCGAATTTGGCCACCAGGACGACGACGTCCGCATCGTCCCGGCGCGATCGACAATCGACCAGCGATGCCGGAAGGACACCCTGCCGCGCAAAGTCTCGCATGGCCACCGCGGCGGCCGCCACTTTGCTTGCCCTCCGCTTGACCTCGACGGAGGGCCGCCCAAGGGTGGCGCCCCTCGAATGGGTGGCTTCGATATGGCGCTGATCGCACGACTCCTCTCCGCCGCAAAAGCGGCCCTCGGCGGCGAAGCGCCCGCGGAATCCGTGATCGGCAACGAGGAGCATCTCGCGGCTGTCGCCCTCCTCGTGCATGTCGCGCGCGCCGACGGGGTGCTCGAGGCCTCCGAAAGCGAACGGCTCGTGCGCCTGGTGCGCAGCCGCTACGGCGTCTCCGAAACCGAGGCGCAGGCGCTGATCGCGCGTGCCGATGCCTTCGATGCGCAGACCCGCGACCTGTCGAGCCTCGTCTCGATGATCGACGAGGGCAGTGCCACGGAGCGTGAGCGGATTCTTGCCATGGCCTGGGCGGTCGCCAATGCCGATGGCGAGTTGCACGAATTCGAGGAGGCCTTGGTCTGGCGGCTCGGCAAGCTGCTCGGCTTCGACGAGGCCGGCATCGCGCGGGCCCGCCAGAGCGAACCGTTGATCGTGGAGCCGGACGCGCCGGCTGCGTGAGTGTTCCGCGCAGCGTCGATGATTCGGGAATCATGGCCGTGCTGCCAACACTCCGATGTGCCGCATTAGCTTCACGTGAACCGGTCCCCACTCCGCTCGAAATGCCCTAGATGATCGTCAGCCTCGCTCTGATCCTGGCGGCTCAGCTAGCCGGCGAAATTTTCGGGCGCGCGACCGGATTGCCGCTGCCGGGGCCTGTGATCGGCGCGGCCCTGCTGATCGGCTTCCTCGCGCTTCGCGATTACCGGCCCGAGGTCGCGCGGCGGATCCTGCCCGGCCCGCTGAGCGATGGCGGCCTCGAATCCACGTCCAAGGGGCTGCTCGCCCATCTCTCGCTGATGTTCGTGCCGGCCGGCGTCGGCATCGTCGGGCGGCTCGATGTGCTCGCCGCGCATGGCCTCGCGCTCGCATTGGTGGTGGTCGTCTCGGTTCTTGCGACGCTCGCGGCGACCGCACTGACCTTCGTGGTCGTCTCGCGCCTCACGGGTGCGAAATCCGACGGTCCCTCCTCATGAGCGGCGATTTCGCGCTCTGGGTCTATCTCTCGCGCACGCCGCTGCTGTGGCTGACGGTGACGCTCGTCGCCTATGCGATCGCCGACCGGCTCTCGGACGCGACCGGCCGGCATCCGCTCGCCAATCCGGTGCTGCACACGATCTGGATGATCGGGCTGGTGCTGACGCTGACGGGCACACCCTACCCGACCTATTTCGAGGGCGCGCAATTCGTGCACTTCCTGCTCGGACCGGCCACCGTCGCGCTCGCCGTGCCGCTCTACGAGCGCCGCGCCGTGGTGATGCGCGCACTGGTGCCGATGCTCGCGGCGCTCGTCGTCGGATCGGTCACGGCGCTCGCCACCGCGATCACTCTCTCGAGCCTCCTCGGCATCCCGCGCGAGGTGATCGTGGCGCTCTCGCCGAAATCGGTGACGACCGGTGTCGCCATGGGCATTGTCGAGACCCTGCATGGCGATCCGACGCTCGCCGCCGTGCTGGTGATGCTGACCGGCGCGACGGGCGCCATTCTGGTCTCGCCGCTCTTCAACGCCCTGCGGCTGAAAGATCTGCGGGCGCGCGGCTTCGCGGCCGGGCTTGCCGCCCACGGGCTCGGCACGGCCCGCGCCTTCCAGGTCAGCGAGACTGCCGGCACCTTCGCCGGCATCGCCATGGGGCTGAATGCCTTCCTCACCGCGGTTCTGGTGCCGATCGCGGTCGAATTCCTGCGGTAGAGCATCCGCTGGAGACGCGGCTTTCGCTGCGCGGATTCCAGCGGAGGCGTGGCTCGTCACGCCACGACGAAGAAATCGGCGTGGGTGAGGGTGGTTGGCTTGTTGTCGAGGACCGCGAACTGGATACGGGCGGCCGTACCCGAGCCGTCCGCGTCGTAATACAGGGCACCCGTGTTGTGGTCGTAGAGGATGCGGTCGGTCGAATCGACCACCGCGCCGGCAACGCCGATATCCTTGAAGGCATCGACGTTCAGCGCGCCGAGCCTAAGCGCGGCGAAGATGGTCTGGTCGAGCCGGATCGTGTCGGCTGTCGTCGAGAAATCGACGATGTGGTCGATGTTGCTCGCCCCCAAGGTCGTCGAGAACACGAAGGTGTCCGACCCGCCATAGCCGCGCAGGATATCCGCGCCGCCCTTGCCGTCGAGGATGTTGTTTCCGTTATTTCCGGAGATGGTCTGGGCGAGTTCGTTTCCGGTCAGGTTGAGGTTTCCGGTGCCGGACGCGCTGGTGAATTTGAGCGTCTCGACCGATTGGCCGGCGCCAAGCACGTAGGACACGCGTGAATTGACCGTGTCGGAACCCTGACCCGCCGTCTCGAAGACGAGATCGCTCGCGTTGTTGATCACATAGGTGTCGTCGCCGGCATAGCCCCGCATCGTGTCCCCGCCGCCGCCACCGTCGAGGATGTTGTTTCCGGCATTGCCGGTCAGGGTTTGCGCGAATTCATTGCCGGTCAGGTTCAGGTTTCCGATGCCGGACACAGAGGTGAATTTCAGTGTCTCGACCGACTGCCCGGCCGCCAGCACGTAGGACACCCGTGAATTGATGATGTCGGTCCCCTGTCCGCTCGCCTCGAAGACGAGATCGCTCGACGAATTGATGACGTAGGTGTCGTCGCCGCCATAGCCGCGCATGGTGTCGCCGCCGCCACCGCCGTCGAGCACGTTGTTTCCGTTATTGCCGAGAAGCGTCTGCGCGATCTCGTTGCCGGTCAGGTTCAGATTGCCGGTGCTGGATACGCTGGTGAATTTGAGGGTCTCGACAGATTGGCCGGCCGCGAGAACGTAGGACACGCGGGAATTGACGGTGTCGTTGCCCTGACCCGCCGCCTCGAAGACCAGATCGCTCGATGAATTGATCACGTAGGTGTCGTCGCCACCATAGCCCGTCATCCGATCGCCACCCCCGCCTCCGTCGAGGATATTGGCACCGGCATTGCCGAGCAGCGTCTGCGCGAGTTCGTTGCCGGTCAGGTTCATGGCAACCGTGCTGGCCACGCTTGACGCCCGCAGGGTCTC
>JBGAFL010000037.1:0-53050 GCA_044227265.1 Methylobacterium sp. | reverse complement strand
TGCACCCGGACCAGAACCGATTTCGAGGTCGGCGTGTCGGATTGGTCGCCGGCTGAGGCGAGCGGCACCAGCACATTCAGTTCGGGGTAGTAGCCGGCAAGGCTGCCGCGCGGCATGTCGAAGGGGACGAGGCGAAAATCCTCGGCGATCCGATCGATCCCATCCTCATGCGCGCAGACGAGATCGACCCGCTCGCCGAATAGCGCCCGCAGCATGATGAGGTCGTCGGGATGGGCGAAGACCACGCGGCGCTCGCCATAGACGCCGCGATAGCGGTCATCGAGCCCATAGATTGTAGTGTTGTACTGGTCGTGGCTGCGAAAGGTCTGCAGCACGAAGGTGTCGGGCGCGCGCCGCGCGCGCTGATGCTCGGTCGCCTCGGGCAGGGCGCCGGAGGAGAAATTGGCCTTGGCCGTCCCGGTCTCGAAGACGCGCTCGGCGGCGAGGTTGCGCAGCATGAAGCCGCGCGGGCGGCGCACCCGGATGTTGAAGCCGGTGAACCCGGGAATCGTCTTGGCGATCAGGTCGCGGATCAGGTCGTAATCGTCGGACAAGGCGGCCCAATCGACCTTGTCGGAACCCACCGTCGCGGCGGCCATGCCGGCGATGATGCCGATCTCCGAGCGCAGGAAGGGCGAGGCCGGTTTGTTGATGCCGCCCGAACCGTGGACCATGCTCATCGAATCCTCGACGGTCACGATCTGCAGCTTGCCCTTGGAGTTGCGGTCGATCTCGGTGCGGCCAAGGCACGGCAGCAGATAGGCGACCTTGCCGGGCAGCAGATGCGAGTGGTTCAGCTTCGTCGCGATCTGGACCGTGAGCGTACAGCCGCTCAAAGCCTCTGCAACCACCAGACTGTCCGGCGTCGCGCGTGCGAAATTGCCGCCGAGCCCGATGAAGGCTTTTGAGCGGCCCTCGCGCATCGCGTGGATCGAGGCGAGCACGTTGTGGCCATGCTGGCGCGGCGCGGTGAAACCGAATTCCTTTTCGAGAGCTTCGAGGAATTCCTCCGGCGGCTTCTCGTTGATGCCGACCGTGCGATCGCCCTGGACGTTGGAATGGCCGCGCACCGGGCAGAGGCCGGTGCCAGGCCGGCCGATATTCCCCCGCAGGAACATCACGTTGGCGATCTCGCGCACGGTCGCGACCGAATGCTTGTGCTGGGTGACGCCCATCGCCCAGGTCGCGATGACCTTGTCCGCGCCAAGATAAATCTCGGCTGCCTGCTCGATATCCTCGCGGGTCAGGCCCGACTGGTCGAGGATCGCCTCCCAGGAGGTCGCATCGACCGCCATCCGGTACTCGACGAAGCCCGCGCAATGGCGGGCGAGGAAGGCGCGGTCGAGCAGCGAGGGCTCACCGGAGGCGATCGCCGCGTCGTCGCGCTCGAATACGACCTTGGCGATACCGCGGAAGGCGGCCATATCGCCGCCGAGGCGCGGCTGGAAATAATGGCTCGCGATCGTGTGGCTGCCGCCGCGCAGCATCTCGATGCTGTTCTGTGGGTCAGCGAAGCGCTCCAGCCCGCGCTCGCGCACGGGATTGTAGACGACGACTTTCGCGCCCCGCTCGGCGCAGCGGCGCAGATCGGCCAGCATGCGCGGATGGTTGGTGCCGGGATTCTGCCCGACCACGAAGATCGCATCGGCCTTCTCGAAATCGGAGAGCAGAACGGTGCCCTTGCCGACGCCGACGGCCTCCGTCAGCCCGATGCCACTGGCCTCGTGGCACATGTTCGAGCAATCGGGAAAGTTGTTCGTGCCGTAGAGCCGCGCAAAGAGCTGGTACACATAGGCCGCCTCGTTCGAGGCGCGGCCGGACGTGTAGAACTCGGCCTGATCGGGATGGTCTAAGCTGCGCAAAGTCTCGCCGATCTCGGCGAAGGCGACATCCCAGGCGACGGGGAAGTATTTGTCGGTCGCTGCGTCGTAGCGCATCGGATGGGTGAGCCGACCCTCGCGTTCGAGGTCGTAATCGGTCCAGCCGCGCAGTTCCGTCACGGTGTGCTTGGCGAAGAATCGCGGCGGGGTGCGCTTGTCGGTCGCCTCCCAGGAGACCGCCTTCACGCCGTTCTCGCAGAATTCGAAGGAGGAGCCGTGTTCGGGATCGCCCCAGGCGCAGCCCGGGCAGTCGAACCCGTCAGGCTGGTTGGCGCTGAGCAGCGCGCGAGTTCCGGTGAGCGGCGCGCGGCTTGCCAGCAGATGCTTGCCGCAGCTCTTCAATGCACCCCAGCCGCCGGCCGCGGAGGAGCGCTTGGTGGTAGGCACGGAAGCGTCCATGCTGAGACCTGAGAATTGTGCATTGCGAAGAGCGCGAGAACGGTCGCGCCGTCCGGCCAAGCCAGGCCAGTCTCGTTTCCGCTGGGAGCGGGGCCGGCAAAGCTGCTGACAGGTCCCCGGTATCATTTCGCAGTTGCGAAATCTCTTGCCGTACGCTCACGCTGAGGCATGCCTGCTATGCAGATCTGTGAGGCATTATAGTTCGAGCTGGTCGCCTGACGCATAAGTTAGAAATGTTCGAGCACGATGAAAGTCTGACCGGCCACACAATTCGCGCCGTCATCCCGGAGCGCGTAGGCGAACCCGGGATCTATAACTGCTGTGGCGTCATATCTTGATCGCCGGCGGTTCTAGGTTCCGGGTTCCGCTGCGCGGCCCCGGAAAGACGGCGCCCCAACTCAACCCCGGAGCGTCGCAAGTTCCGCGGCATCCCGCCCGATCGCCGGCCCCAGCCCGGTCAGGTTCTCGCCGCGCAGTCGTTCCGTCAGGCCGGATTTGATCGTCCCGATCAGTCCAGGGCCTTCATAGACGAGCGCCGAATAGAGTTGGAGCAGGCTCGCCCCGGCCCGGATCTTGGTCCAGGCGGCCTCGGCCGAGTCGATGCCGCCGACGCCGACGAGCGGGATTTGCTTGCCGATCCGCAGGTAGGTCTGCGCGAGAAGCCGTGTTGCCGGTGCGAAAAGTGGGCGCCCGGACAAGCCGCCCGTCTCGCTCGCGAGCTCCGAGTCGAGGAGCGTTTCCGGCCTCGCGATTGTGGTGTTCGAAACGACGAGCCCCTGCACGCCGCGCCGCAAGGCGGTTGCCGTTATGGCATCGAGCGTTCCGAGGTCGATGTCAGGCGCAATCTTGAGGAGCACCGCCGCGCTCGATCCCGTCTCGTCGCGGGCCGCGACCACGCGGGCGAGCAATTCGTCGAGGAAGGCCTCGCCCTGGAGGTCGCGCAGGCCCGGCGTGTTGGGCGAGGAGACGTTGACGGTCAGAAACGCGACGAGCGGTGCCAGCGCCTGCGTGCAGGTGACGAAATCCGCGAGCCGATCCTGAGTCTCTTTGTTGGCGCCGATATTGACGCCGACCAATCCGGAACGGCGCTGACGCGCCTCCAGCCGATTTCGGACGACGGTAAGCCCCTCGCTGTTGAACCCGAGCCGGTTGATGACGGCTCGGTCGCGCGTCAGGCGGAAGACGCGAGGCTTGGGATTGCCCGGCTGAGGTTTCGGCACGACGCCGCCCACCTCGACGAAGCCGAAGCCGAGGCCTAGCAGGGCGTCGGGCGCCTCGGCACCCTTGTCGAACCCGGCGGCAAGGCCGAGCGGGTTCGGGAAGCGGCGGCCGAACAGGTCGATGCTGAGGCGCGGATCGTCCGGTAGCGGCCGGCGCGGCGGCATCATGGCGAGCGCCCGCAGACCCAGACGATGCGCGCTCTCGGGATCGAGCCCCTGAAGCAGCGGGCGCGCGAGCGGATAGAGCGAGGCGATCATGAGGATATGGCGGCCGACTCGGCTGCGAAACCGGCCGGAAACACATGCCGCCCATCCGGGCCGAGCGGCAACGCGTCGACAGCCTTCACGGCATCGAGCGAGAGCTTACCGTAGAGATGGGGAAACAGGTCTCCGCCGCGCGAGGGCTCGAAGACCAGCGCATGGCCGAGCGCCTCGGCCTCGACCGTGATCAGCAGGAGGTCGCTGATTCCGGCAAAATGGCGTGCGGCCGTCTCGGCAGCCTGCGCCGCGGTCGAGAAATGGATGAAACCGTCGGCGAGATCGATCGGCGCCCCGGCGAAGTGGCCGGCAGTTTCCGCCTCCGCCCAGAGCGAACGCGGACAGATCTTATAGATGAGCGTCATCGCGGGACCCCGATGCATCGGGTGCGAGCGATAGGACCCGCAGCCTTGCATCGCAACCAGTCTGCTCTGGACGCAGCCCTCCTTTACGAGGCACATGCGACAAAACAGACGTTGGCGCGTTGCCTTCGTTCCACATTGGTTCTACTTTCCTAGCAGTAGGCGGGCTGTCTCAGGCGGCCTGGAGGGGCGAGCCCCATGCTGTCCCACGAACAGATCTGGTTGGCGGTCGACCGCCTTGCCGAACGCCATGGCTTCTCGGCCTCGGGGCTCGCGCGACGAGCCGGGCTCGATGCCACGAGCTTCAACCGTTCGAAGCGGATCGGACCGGATGGGCGGAAGCGCTGGCCCTCGACCGAATCGATCTCGAAGATCCTCGTTGCCACCGGGGCCAGCCTCGATGACTTCATCCGCCTGATCGAGGCGCGCGACGGCGCGCAGCGCACGATGGTTCCGTTGATCGGCTTGACGCAGGCCGGTGCGGGGCGCCTGTTCACCGACGAGGGCATGCCGACGGGCGGTCCGGGCTGGGACGAGATCGAATTTCCCGATCTCGGCGGCGACCGCGCCTTCGCCCTCGAGGTGCAGGGCGAGTCGATGGCCCCGCTCTATCGCGACGGCGACGTGCTGATCGTCTCGACGACCGCGAGCATCCGCAAGGGCGATCGCGTCGTCGTGCGGCTCAATAACGGGGAAGTGCTCGCGAAGGAATTGCGCCGCCGGACCGCGCGCACGATCGAATTGGCCTCGCTCAATCCCGAGCATGACGACCGCACCATCGCCGTTGGCGAGGTCGCCTGGCTCGCCCGCGTGATGTGGGTGCGGCAATAGGAGCGGGATCGCGGCGTCTCGCGATTCGGCTCGCGTCGCCGCGATCAAGGCACGGCAGCCGTCTTACCTCAGGTGCGGCGAGGGCCGGTTTGGAACTCGATGGCGAAAGCGCTATCGAACACTACGACGCGGCGTTCGAAACCGGAACGGCATGACATCGAAAGACGAGGGCGAATCGGCACGTCCTGCGAATTCGAAGCTTATCGACGTGCAGGCGCTGCTGCGCTCGTTCGAGAAACTCGGCGCCTCCGCCTTCCTCCGGGCCTCACCCATTCCAACTTTCCTAGCGGCTCCCTTCGAGGGCTCGCGCGTCATCGTTGCCGTGAACCAGGCTTTCCTGGCGCTGGTCGGCTTCACGGAGGACGAACTCGTCGGGCACTCGCTCGGCACAATCCAAAGCCGATTTGGCGAAGCGGTGGTTTGGTCGAGCTTGCGGACCGGAGTGGAGCCCACCGAGGCCGCGAGCGAGGTGCTTTGCAGCCGAAGGGACGGGTCCTCGTTCTGGGCCTCGATCTCACTCGGCAAGCCGATCGAGGCCGATCACGGCACGATCGTCCAGATCGGCCAGATCGTCGACATCACGAAGCGCAAGGACGCCGAAGGCGCGCTGCTGCTCTCTCAGCAACGCGAAGCGCTCGGGCTTCTGACGAACAGCGTCGCTCACGAATTCAATAATTTCCTGCAGATCCTGATCGGCTACATCGACGGGCTCAAGCGGCGGCTCGGTGATCGGCAGGAGCCCTTCGTTCAGCGCGCCATTGGCCGTTCGACGGAGGCCGTCGAGCGCGCCGCGGTGCTGACGCGCCATCTCCTCGCCCATTCGCGTCGGATCGCGCCGGATGTGCGGCCGGTCGATCTCGATGCACTTCTGGCCGAGGCGAGCGACGCGTTGCGCAGCCAGCTGCCGGACCGCATCGCGCTCATCGTCGAGCGGACGCCGGATTTGCCGCCTGCCCTGTGCAATCCGACGCAAGTGACACTCGCGCTCGGGCACATTCTGAGCAACTCCGCCGAGGCGATTCTGGAGGACCGTTCGATCACGGAAAACGCGACCATCACGATCTCGACCTTTGCGGTGCCGCCGGGCGATCCGGCCCTGCAGCGACCGACGGATGGCGCGGTCGGTATTCTCGTGACCGATCACGGTCATGGCATGTCGCCCGAGATGCAGACCCGTGCGCTGGTGCCATTCGCGACCAGCCGCGAGGCGGGACGCGGCGTCGGCCTTGCCATTGTCCATGGCTTGATGAAGCGCCAGAACGGCACCATCGCCTTCGAGAGCCGGCCGGGCGAGGGCACGAATGTGCGCCTCGTCTTTCCCGGGATAATGTAGAGCCGTGCCCGATCATATTCGATTGGCGCACATCTCGAAATCCTTATCGAGCGGGGGTCGCCTGCGACAATCCAATGTCCACTACACTGGCGAGATCCGGGGCATCTGCATAGAAATCATGCAGCGAAGAGCTCGTCGGCGGGCCCGAAGAATTCGAAATGAATTCGGCTCGACGGCACGCCCGCGAGCGATAGTGCCGCCACACCCGCGCGCAGGAATGGTCGCGGTCCGCACAAATAGTAATCCGCCTTGTCGACTGGCGTGCTGGCGATCAGCCACTCGTCGGTAATGAGGCCGGCGATGTCGAAATCGCGACCTGCTGCCTCGTCCTGCAGCGGCGTCTGGTGGAAGTCGGTTACCTTGATGTGTGTTCCTTTCGCGGCAAGAGCCCGAACGTGGCCGCGCATGGCGTGGGTTTCGCGATCGTGTGTACCGTGGATGTACTGTGTTTCGAGGCTGGGATGACGCTCGACGATCGCCTCCAGCATGGCCACCATTGGAGTCAGACCGACGCCGCCCGACAGCAATACGACCGGCCGCTCTGGATGGTCGACGAGAAAGAACTCGCCCGCAGGCGCGGCTACCTTGAGGACGGTACCGGGCGCGGCGTGATTGTGGAGCCAGCCCGAGGCGAGGCCATGAGGTTCGCGCTTCACGGAGATTCGATAGGTCTCGCCATTGGCGGCCGACGAGATCGAATAGTTGCGCTTGACGGGCGAATGGCCGGGTATTTCGAACCAGAAGGTAAGATATTGGCCCGGCTTGTGACGCATGACGCCACCGCCGTCGGTTGGGCGTAGGATGAAGGAGGTAATGACGCGGCTCTCTTGGATAACCTTCTCTACATGAAAGTCGCGCCAGCCGTTCCAGCCGCCTTCAGTTGCATTCTGCTCGTCGTAGATGCGTCTTTCACGCGCGATCAGGATCTTGGCAAGGAACCAGTAGGCTTCACCCCAGGCATCGAGGATTTCCTGCGTCGCAGCATCGCCCAAGAGTGCCTTGATCGCGCCGAGCAGTGCCTCGGCCACATAAGGGTAATGTTCTGGAAGGATCTGGAGCCCGACATGCTTCTGGGCAATGCGCTCGACTGCCGGGGCAAGCGCCCCGAGATTGTCGATGTTGTTGGCATAGGCGCAGATTGCGTCGGTGAGGGCACGTGGCTGCGATTGGCCGTCGCCATGATGCGACTGATTAAAGAGGTCGCGGATCTCCGGATTCTGGAACATTCGCGCATACATTTCACGCACGATCTCGAGCCCGTGTGCTTCCAAGGCGGGCACGGTCGCTTTGACGAGCGCGATCGTGCGCTCGCTGAGTGGTTGAGACATCGACGTCTCCTGATTTCAATAGGGGGGGTGGCGAAAGGTTAAGCAGCCGTCGGGCGGCCGAACGTAGAAATCGATGCGCAACTTCATGGCGCCGAGCGGCGTCACGAAATGTGGCTGTTCGGGTTGGATGAGGCCGGGATTGCGCGGGTCGAGAACCGTTTTCGAAGGCGGATCGAGAAGGGTGAGCCTCGCCTCGCCCTCGATCATGCGAATCACGCCCCAAACGCCCGATTTGGTGCAGTGGCGGTTACGCAAGGCCGTGGGAAGGCTTGCCTCGTCGAAGACGGGGGTCGAGCGATAGGGCGCCGGCTCGAGACGTTCGGTCACGGACGTTGCTCCATCCCGCCACATGGTGGAGCACCACGGTGCGGGACCAGCCGATGGAACAAGGCTAACTGTAGGCTTTCTGCGATCCTTGCCGCTTTGGCCTTAAGCGCTGCCGCGGCAACGGACGTCATGAGCGCGTCCGCCGTACTGCCCCAAATCAAAAGCCAGCGCTCGAAGTGAGCTGGAGACATCCGCGCACTGTGCTTCAAATGTGCAGGCACCGGCTGCCCCTTGTAGCGGCCGGTCGTCAGCATGACCGAAGACCAGAAGGCGGTCATCGTCTCGAGGTGTGCGGGCCAATCCCCGACGGAATCGTTAAAGATGGGACCGATCTCGGAATCCGCCCGAACGCGCGCATAGAACGCTTCAACGAGCGTTCGCAGGCCTGCCTCGTCCAACTCTTTCCCGGACACGACCGAATCCCGAAATCATGCATCTGCAATGCATCTATATCGTCCTGCGAAAACATGCAATTGAAATGCATCATTTTATGAACGTGATCGTGGATGGGTTCGGCAATCCGAGAATCATGTTTGAAAAGCTCGCTGTGACGCACGGAGCCCGATTTGCGCCTGACGCGCTATACCGACTACGCCCTACGGATAATGCTCTACCTGGGCGCGAGAGCGGACACGGTGTGTTCCATCGCCGAAATCGCCAAGGCCTACGGGATCTCGCAGAATCACCTGATGAAGGTCGCCAATGATCTGGTGAATACGGGCTATCTCAAGAGCGTTCGAGGTCGGAACGGCGGCATCACGCTCTCAAAGCCTCCTACCGAAATCAATATCGGGCAAGTTGTCAGACACACGGAGGATGGGTTCGAGCTGGCTGATTGCGCAAATTGCGTCATCGCGCCTGCCTGCGGCTTGACCGGCGCGCTGGCAAAGGCGGTGGTCGCATTCCTCCGTGAGCTCGACGGCTACTCGCTCGCCGATCTCCTAATCGAAAGGCAGAAGATCGGTGCGTTGCTGGCTGCTCGAAATCCTAGCGGGCACTCGGACGAAGTGGGAGTTCGATCGACGCGAGGGAGTGCGGCATAGCAAAGACCTGGAGGTTCGTCCGGAAAGGCCTGATTGGGATCAGAGACCGGAATGGCCGTGACTGCCCGGGGGGATTGTGAAGTCTGCTCCGGATTTGCGATGTAGTCCGCAACCACATGTCGGTGTCTTGCCCGCGCGCCTTTGTTGCGAAACCGACTTTGTCGGACGCGAAGTGGGAGGTGGCCGGCCCGCTGATACCGGAATCAACCTCTTATGGGCACTGCGCCCCGATCTGAAACGGCCGGACTAAAACACCCGCTCGAACGTCCCCATATGTGAGCAGGCGCTTGTCGCGCCGCCCGATCGTTCACAGAGGATGTTCATGCTGATCCCCACTCGCCGCCACAAGCGCGCCGCCGCCATGATGGTGCTCGCGGCCTCGCTGGCGGTTGCCGCAGCTCCGATTGCCGAGGCCCGGCCCGGCGGCGGTGGCAGCTTCGGCTCACGCGGCACCAAGACCTTCAACGCGCCGACGGGCACCAATACCTCGCCGGGCACGTTCGGGCCGATGCAGCGCTCCCAGACGCAGGCCGGGCCGGGCATCAACAATCCCGGCATGCAGGCGGCGGGCCGTAGCCGCTTCGGTGGCGGCTTCTTCGCTGGCTTGCTCGGCGCGGGCCTTCTCGGCGCGTTGATCGGCGGCGGCTTCTTCGGCGGCCTCGGCGGTATCGCTTCCTTCCTCGGCCTGCTGCTCCAGATCGCGCTCGTTGCGGGTCTCGTGATGCTGGCGCTCCGGTTCTTCCGCCGCCGCCAGGAACCGGCGATGGCCGGCACCTCGCCCTATGCCCGCTCGAATCTCGGCGGCCAGGGCGCGGCCATGGGAGCCGGCTTTGGCGGCGGCCCGGTCCAGACCCAGCCCGTCACCATCCAGCCCGCGGATTTCGAGATCTTCGAGCGCAGGCTCACCGAGATCCAGACGGCCTATGGCCGCGAGGAGGTCGGTACGCTGCGCCGCCTCGCGACGCCGGAAATGGTCGGCTATTTCGACGAGGAATTGCGGGCGAATGCCGCGCGGGGCGTCGTCAACCGCATCTCGGACGTCAAGCTGCTGCAGGGTGATCTGTCGGAAGCCTGGCGCGAGGGTGCCGTCGAATACGCGACGGTGGCGATGCGCTATTCGCTCAAGGACGAGACCTTCGATCGACGGACCAACCAGGTCGTGGAGACCGGACCGTCCGAAGCGAAGGAGTTCTGGACCTTCCTGCGTGAGCGCGGCGGGGAATGGGAGCTCTCGGCCATCCAGCAGGGTCGCTGATCCACACTCTAGGTTCGACTGATTCGACGAAGGGCGCCGGGGAGACCCGGCGCTCTTTTCTTTGGGTTGAGTGCAAAAGCATATCAAAATATACTTAGAGTATATTTTGATATGCAATTTCGACGTATTTTGCGATTTAAGGTGGTTTTTTCTGGACGGAGCTGCCGAAACCAACCTAGCTTCATGCCGGCCCGGAATTAGGGTTGGTCCAGTGAAACGGAGGTCGGCATGGTTGAGGCGGCAGTCGCATCGTCGGAGGGAAACATCGTTTCGGATCTGCGGTCCGAGCTCGATCGCTTGGTGGAAGGGCTCGACGAGCGAGAGGCGATCAAGGCGTTTCGCGATGGCACGGCGAGCAAGGATCTCTACGTCGCCTTCCTGATCCAGACCCGGCACTACGTCGCCCTGACCGCACCCTGCCTCGAGGCGGCCGGCAAGCGTCTCAAGGAGCTCGGCCGGCATGCCGAACTCGCCGACCTCTTTGCGCAGAAGGCGGACGAGGAGAGCGGGCACGACATCCTGGTCGATGACGACCTGCGCGTGCTCGGCTACGAGCCCGAGGCCGTCCTTGCCGCGAACGGACCCGGCAGCTGGATCACCGCCTATAACAGCTGGATTCAGGCGGCGACGGCAGGTCAGCACCCGGCCGCCTTTCTCGGCAGCGCCTATATCCTCGAAGGGCTCGCCGTGAAGCGGGCGGGGGTCGTCGCCCGCGCGCTCAAGGCGGCTGGGCACATCCCGGCGATCGACAAGGCCGTCACTTTCCTCGAGCTCCACGCCGAGGCCGATATCGACCATGTCGACGATCTCGAGCGCATCCTGGCGCGGTTCGACGATCCGGTCGAACGCGACGCGATCGTCATGACCGCGGCGGCGACGCGTGGCGCCTATCTCGGCATGCTCGACGAGTTGGCCGATGCGCAGGCCGCGCCGGCCAGCCGACCGAATTGACCCGAAGCTTCGGAACCTGGTGTGCGCCATGCCCGCCCTCGAAACCCAGCTTTCGACACCCTTCCGCGTCGCCAGCGTGCGTACGGTGGCAGAACTCGATGCCGCCGGCCGCGTGCGCTGGGAAGTCTATTCCGAAGCGATGCATCTCGCGCCGACCATGTTGCCGGCCCTGCGCGAGATTAACGGGTTCGACGTCCTCGAGACCACAGATAATTTCGTCTGCTATCGCGGCGATGAAGCGGTCGGGACCTTGCGGTTACTCCGACCGAACCCGACCGTGGCGGCGAGCCAAGGTCTCACGATAGGCCTGCCGCTCGAATTGCAATGCCGGTTCGACGATCTGCCGGCCAATGCCTGTATCGCCGAACTCGGACGCGGCGCTATACTGCGCAAGCACCGCGGCAGTGCGGCGATCGGCCGGCTCTACAAGGCGGCCTACGAGGCCTCGCGGAAGGCCGGGGTCACGCATTGGATCGGTCTCAGCCTGACCGAGACCGATGTTGCCGAGGATGCGGCGATCATGGTCGCGATTCTGGCCTCTCGCGGATGCACTTCGGCGCAGCCCTGCCTGCGTGATCGGCTGGAATCGGCAGCCGACCACACGCCCTGGCGCCCATTCTATTCGGAGGCGGACCGCGCCCGTGCCGCCGATGGCGACATCGGAGATCTTCCGCTGCCGCCGACGGTGCGGTTCAAGCTCGGCATCGGCATCCGCTTCGTCGGCCCCCCGGTCTTCGATCCGGTCTTCAAGGAATACATGCTGCCGGCATTCCTGGCGCTGGACGATTTCGAGAATTCGAGCTTCCTGAAACGATTTGGAGATTAGAGTATCGGCCCGAAAGGTGGGTACCGGTTCAGGGCTCCAAACTCGGGTAAATATAAGCGATTCCAAAGTCATACGCTTTTTGGCTATGCCTCCCACCACCGTCATCCCGGGGCGCCGCAGGCGAACCCGGGAACCAGAACCGCCGACGCATCAAGTCTTGAGCGCACGGAGGCTCTGGGTTCCGGGTTCCGCTACGCGGCCCCGGAATGACGGAGCTTCTTTTTCTCCCGTGCCAAATAGCATCGGATCGAATCCGATCTTCGGTCCGATGCTATAGCGGTCTCCTGCCGCCACGCTGGAGCAATCGATCAGCTTTTTTGGAGCGCTCCGGCTCGTCCCCTGTCACACCGCCTCCTCGCGCCGGTAGGACGTGGAGGCGACTACCTACGTTCTCACAACCGTCGATAGTCGTTCGGAGTCAATTGACCTTCGCTCTGCAGGATGGTCGAGCATGGCTCGGACATTCGGATGCCCCGGGGTCGAGAACGCGATGGATCGGGTGACGTACGATGCCGGCGTGCTTGCCGCATCGCCACCAAAGGACGAATTCGACGCGGCGCTCCCGAGCCTGGACGTTCGGTCCTTGCGCGTCACGGTTGCAGGAGCGCCCTCGAGCTTTCCCGAATGGCCGCGCACCGACCGGGTCCGCAACGCCCGCTGTCACGTCTTCCAATGCGCCGACATTCTGGAAATCTGGCTCGACACGATCGGGCGGGCGCGCCGCGCACAAGCCGTCTTCGTCGGCGTGTACGACGAGACCAAGCGACCGGTCATGTTCCTCCCCCTCGGTATCGAGCGGCGGGGCGGGGTTCGCGTGCTCGGCTTTCTCGATGGCACCGTCTCCGATTATTGCCTGCCGGTCCTGTACCCTGCCGTGGCATCGATCGATGCCGCCGCCGCGCCAATCCTCTGGCAGCAGATACGGTCGGCCTTGCCCCGCTTCGACATCGCGAATTTCGAGAAGATGCCCAAGGAGGTTGGCGGCTTGCCGAACCCCCTGATGCATCTCGGCGCGATCCCGATGCCGGAATCGGGTCACGTCATGAGTCTCGAGGGCAGCCGCGAGATGGTCGAACGGCGCATCCCGACTGCAAAGCGTCACCTGCGCTACGTCCGAAGCCTCACCAAGGAGCGGACGGTGTCGCTGGAGGTGGCCGAAACGCCCGGGAGCGCGAAAAACCTTCTCGAAGACATGGTCAGGAACAAGACCCGCAAATTCGAGGAGACGCGCGTGCCCGGCTTCGAAGTGCCGGGCAAGCTCGATTTCTTCCGCGAGGCGACGGCCAGACTTCCCAATCTTGCCCCTGTCCACATCTCGGCCATCCGGGCCGACGACACCGTGATCGCGAGCCATTGGGGCCTCGTGTTCGGTGACCGCTTCTACTTCCTGATGACGGCTTATGCCGACGGCATCTGGCGCAAATATTCACCCGGTCGCATCCTGAACGACGAGCTGATCCGCTGGTGCCACGCCAATGGCTATCGCTGGTTCGATTTCGGGATCGGCGATGAAGCCTACAAGTTCGAATATTGCGACGTGACATTGCCGCTCTTTGCCGCCCTCATTCCCGTGAACTTGGCTGGCCGCCTCTACATCCGCCGCGGTGCGGCGCTGGCATGGCTGCGCGGCCTGCCGCTCTGGCGCAAGCTGCGCCCCTACAAGTGGGTCGTGCTGCGTGCCCTTCGCGGCGGCCCGCCGACGGGCGAAGCACCCACTCCAGGATCCGACTGAGCGATCGCCCTTTCTCGATACGTCGTCGCCACCGATGTCGGCGTTTCGTGCATTCCTGTAATTCCGTTCGTCACCTGGATTGTTCGGCAGGGTTTTTCGACGGGGCATGACGAACGAAGACGTCCCGACCGGCGGCGAGGCAGAATCCGGAGAGCGGCTCGCCGCAAGCCCGGCCGCCGAGATCAATGTCGATGTCGCGATCCTCGGAGCAGGCATCGCCGGCTGCGCCGCCGCTTCGACTCTGGCCGGAATGGGAATCTCGGTCGCGCTGATCGCCCAGCATCATCGTCATCCGCCAGAATTCCGCGCCGAGAAGGTCGGCGAGTCACTCGTGGAACTCCTCGATCGTGCGGGCCTCGGCGATGCTGCCCGCGCCGCGATGACCGAGTTCGAGGGAGCGTGGCTGCATCGCTTTGGCCGCATCGTCGAGCGTGGCCACCGCCGCGAATTCGGATTCGATTATCCGACGCTGATCGATGCGTTGCGCCAGGCACTTCCGCCCGGCGTCGACCAGGTCGTGGGGCGCTCGGAGACGATCGAGACGGGAGCCTCGTCACAGGTCGTGAGGCTGCGCGATGGGCGCAGCGTGCGTTCACGCCTGCTCGTCGTGGCGACCGGACTTGGCATCGAGGTGAGGCGTCAGCTCGGGCTCGAACGCGTGGTGATCAGTCCGGCGCACACGCTGGCCGCGGGCTTTACGCTCACGCGCAAACCGGATTCGTTTCCGTTTCCCTCGCTGGTCTGGACCGGCGAGCGCTTCGGCGACCGCGTCTCCTACCTGACGCTGTTCCCGCTCGGCGGCACCATGCGGGCGAATTTCTACGTCTATCGGACCCAGGAAGAAGCCTGGACGAGAGAGTTTCGTGAGGCTCCCGAGGCGAGCCTGCGGGCGCTGATGCCGGGTTTGGAGCGGTCTTTCGGGGAAATCCGCCTTGCGGGACCGGTCGTCACGCGGCCGATCGACCTGCAGCGCGTGACGGGGCATCTGCGCGACGGCCTCGTCGTCGTGGGAGATGCCTATTGCACGGCCTGCCCGGTGACGAGCAACGGCATCGGCAAGGCGCTCGCCGATGTCGATCGCCTCTGCCACGCATATGTGCCGCGCTGGCTCGAAACGCCCGGCATGGCTCGCGACAAGATCGCGGCGTATTACGACGATCCGGTCAAGCAGGCCCGCGATCGCCTGGCGCTGGCCGAGAGTCTGAATGCACGCTCGTTCAAGGTCGACGCCACGCTGCCCTGGCGGCTGCGCAGGCTACGGAGCAACACGCTCGTGCGGCTGCTCTATCACCTGCGTTCGACGCCGCTTCTCGGCCGCGGCTGAGCCGCCCACCCTCACTCCGTCAATTGCCGCGCTTCTTCCGGCAGCATGATCGGGATTCCGTTGCGGATCGGGTAGGCGAGCTTCGCCGACCGGCTGATCAGCTCCTGCTTGGCGGAATCGTATTCGAGCGCCTGCTTGGTCAGCGGACAGACCAGGAGTTCGAGCAGCTTCGGATCGACGCGGGTCGCTTCGACGGGGTGGACGGTGTCGTCGGCCATGCGGATTCTCGGTTCGGGATTCGGTGCACCCGCCTACCACGCGGCGCCCGGCCGCGGGAGGACATCACTGCATCGTCGGTTCCGAGCCGTCGCCGCGGACGAGTTCCATCTCGGTCACCGCGACCAGCACTTCGGCCCGGGTCTTGAGATCGATCGCCTCGAGCATCGCCTGCTTCTCGCGCACGCCGAAGGGGCTCATCATGCACAGGGCGTTGACCAGGGCCTCGTTCGGCGCCTCGTCGATCCCCGCCCAGTCGACCTTGAGATCGTTGACCTCGACGAAATCGCGCAGGGCCTTCAGCACGCCCTCGCGATCGACCGCGTCCTCGCCGGCCCGCGCCTCGAAATCGACGGCGAAATCATCATAGGAGACCTGGCAGCGGCGATAGCCGGTCGTCCCCGTGAGCTCGCTCGCGACCCGGAAGCGCGCGATCCCTGTCAGCGAGATCAGGTAACGCCCGTCTCCCGTCTCGGCATATTGCGTGATGCGCCCAGCGCAGCCGACCCGGTAGAGCCGCGGCGTCATCGGCCCACCGCCGCCATCCGCGTCCGGCTGGATCATGCCGATGATGCGCTCACTCCTCAGCGCATCGTCGACCATCGCGAGATAGCGCGGCTCGAAGATGTTGAGCGGCATCTGGCCGCGCGGCAGGAGCAGCGCACCGGGCAGCGGAAAGACCGGGATGATGCCCGGACAATCGCCCGGCCCCTTATAGCCCCCGTGAAGACTCATCTCTCGCGCTCCCGGCATTTCGGGAGCGGACGAGTATGCGCATGGCGCCGGGCCGGCACGATCACGAGAAGATCAGCGTCGACAATTGGCGGCGCCCACGGATCGCGGCCGGATCCATCAGGCCCCAGGCCTCGAAGAACTGCAGCAGCTGCTTGCGGGCGGCCTCCTCGTTCCAGGAGCGATCGCGGCGGGCGATGGCGACGAGCTGATCGACCGCCTCGTCACGCTTGCCGCGCGCATTGAGGCCGAGCGCAAGGTCGAACCGGGCCTGGAAATCGTCTGGGTTCGCATCGACCTGCCGCTGCAAACCGGCCAGATCGCCGAGGCTTTCGGCCTGCTCGGCGAGTTCGAGCGCAGCGCGCACGCTGGCAAGGCCAGGATCGGACGCCTTGTCCGCCGGCACCATGTCGAGCACCTGCCGCGCCTTCGCCGGCTCGCCGGCATCGAGCTGCGCCTTGGCGAGGCCGGCATAGGCCCTGACGTTGTCGGTCTCCTCGCGGAGCACGGCGGCGTAGATCTCCGACGCCGTCGCGACATCCCCCTGTGCCGACAGCGCGTCGGCTTCTTCGAGCAACTGGTCGATCTCGGACGGACCGATCAGGCGCAGAACGAAATTCTTGACCTCGGCCTCGGGCAGGGCACCGTTGAACATGTCGATCGGGCGGCCGCGATCGATGGCGATCACGGCGGGGATCGATTTCAGCCCGAGCTGCTGGCCGATCTGGCCCCAGATCGCCGGGTTCTCGTCGATATTGACCTTGACCAGCCGCACCTTGCCGCCAGCGCCCTTGACCACCTTTTCGAGGATCGGCGTCAGCTGCTTGCACGGCCCGCACCACGGCGCCCAGAAGTCGATCAGAACCGGCTGGTTCATCGATTCGGCGATCACGTCTTGGCGGAAGCCGGCCGTATTGGTGTCTTTGATCAGCCCGGCTTGTCCGCCGGCCTCATTGGCGCCGGCGGCAGGCACGTCAGTAAGCATGGAACCCTCGGGTTCAGAACGGGGATTGCGGCCTAACATGGGGTGACAGCGTCGATCTGACCAGTCTGCACCGACGATCCGTGCCGCAGTCCCGTCAGGCCATACGATTCATGCCACAGGATTATTGAGGTTTTTCGGCTCCCTCGGCCGATTTCGCAGCGGTGACGAAGATCCCCGTATAGGTCTTGCCGAGAGATTTCGCCTCGCAGGTGATCGTCGTCTTGCCATCCTCGGGCTTGGAGAACCTGCAGGCCCCGACCGCGGGCGCGGGATTGCGCACGATACCCTCCTTGTTGGTCTGGCTTGCGACGACGAAATTGATCGGCTGCAGCGGCTCGGTGAGTTCGGTCGCCTCCTGCTGCGCGCCGGAGCCGCTGAAGCTCAGAGCCTGTCCATCCCAGGCGGAAAAATCGAAGCTTGTACGGTTGCGATCAACTGTATTTTGCATCTTGTCCTTGCATGATGTGGTGATGTCCAGATCGGCGATCACCAGCTTTTCGCAGCTGCCTTCCATCTTCACGGTCACTTGCGCCTGCGCCGCGCCGCTATGGAGCAGCAGGAAGGCCGTCAGAACGAGTGGAGCATGGACGCGGGTCATCATGGCGTTGCGACGTTTCCTCGGGTTTCGTTGATGCCGATTCTTGGGGTTTGCCGCTCTGGTTTCAAGCCGGGACGGGTTGTGACCGATCGTCAGGCGGCGCTCAGTTCGACCGTCACCGGCACGTGATCGGACGGCTTTTCAAGCCCGCGCAGGTCCTTCTGGATCGAGGCCGAGACGAGGCGGTCCGTTGCCTGGGGCGAGAGCAGCAGGTGGTCGATCCGGATCCCGAGATTCCTCGGCCAGCAGCCGGCCTGATAGTCCCAGAAGCTGTAGAGCCCGGGTCGCGGATCGCAGGCGCGCAGGCCGTCGGTGAAGCCTTCGGCCAGCAATCGCCGCAAAGCCTTTCGGCTCTCTGGGAGAAACAGCGCGTCGCCGATCCAGGCCTCGGGATTGGCGGCATCCTCGGGCACGGGGATCACGTTGTAGTCGCCGGCAAGCACCAGCGCCTCCTCGGCTGCGAGGCGCTGCCGGGCATGGCTGGTGAGGCGATCGAGGAAGCCGAGCTTGTAATCGTATTTCGGACCCGGCGCCGGATTGCCGTTCGGCAGGTAGATCGAGGCGACGCGCACCTGAGCCCGGCCTTCGCCGGAGATCAGCGCCTCGATATAGCGGGCTTGCACGACGTCGTCCGGATCGCCGGGCAGGCCGCGTAGGACCTCCGACATCGCCAGCGGCGCGCGCACCAGCAGCGCGACGCCGTTATAGGCTTTCTGCCCAAACGTCTCGACGGAATAGCCGGCTGCTTCGATCTCCGCGCGGGGGAAGGCCTCGTCCTGGCACTTCAATTCCTGCAGGCAGACGACATCGGGCCTTGCCTCTTGGAGGAAGGCGAGCAGATGACCGATCCGCTGCTTGATCGAGTTGACGTTCCAGGTGGTGATCCGCATGGGGCCCGCATCCGGAGGGGTAACCGCTCCGTCATCGGGCCTTCGCAGCGGCCTGACAAGGCGGGAAGCGGGAGGATATGCGCCGATGGACCCCTCGTGGTTCGAGCCGATCAACGCCTATTGCGAGCGCCACGACGCCTCGTTCTGGAGCGAGCCGCTCAATGCAATCTCGAATGCCGGCTTCCTCGTCGCGGCAGCTTTTGCAGCCCGGGAGGAACAGGCTCTGCCTCGGCGCGATCACGCGGCGCGCGCGCTCGCTCTCCTGGTCGCCGTGGTCGGGATCGGCTCGTTCCTGTTTCACACCTTCGCCAACCGGTGGTCGCTCCTCGCAGACGTGATCCCGATCGCGATCTTCATCTACGCTTATTTCTTCCTGGCTTTGCACCGGTTCTTCGGATTGAGCCCGCTGCTGGCAGGAGCGGCGACGGTACTGTTTGCCGGGTTCGGGTTCGGTCTCAACCCGGCGCTCGATGCGCTGACGGGCGCCTCGATGTCCGATCTCACCAATGGATCCATCGGCTACCTGCCTGCTCTCCTGGCGCTTGTCGGAACCGGTGCGGGGCTGCTCTTCCTGGCCCGCGAATCCGGCGAAGCCTATCGCGCGGCCGGCGCGGCGATCCTCGGCATCGCCGTCCTGTTCCTGCTTTCGCTGATCTTCCGGACGCTCGATTCCGCGATCTGCCCGCTGGTGCCGATCGGGACCCACCTGCTTTGGCACCTGCTCAACGCGGCGGTGCTCTACCTGTTGATCCGGGTCGCCATGCGATTTCGGGCAGCCACCGCCTGATCAGGCGATCTTCAGCGCCACACGAGGTTTTGCCGGCGCGATGTGAAAGGCCGCGGGACGCTTGAACAGGAAACTCAGCCTAGTGTGACGGATCAGGCGCTCCAGGACGAGCGGGCTCACCGCCGCAACGGCCATGACGATGAGGCAGGCGAGCCCGATATCGAGATCGGTGCGCATCACGATCGCGCGCGTCATGGCCATGGGCAGGAAGAAGGCGAGATAGATCACGATCGAGCGCTGGCCGCAGTAGCGCAAGCCGGCCGTGATCGGACCGCCGGCCTTGGTCAGCAGGGCCGAGACCGCGACGATCGCCCCGGCGCCGAGCGTGCCGAGGACGAGGCTGACGACAGGCAGGCTCGCCAAAGTCGGGTATGTATCGAACCCCGTCGCAGTGAAGGCTAGGGTGCCGTTCACGGCGGCCCAGAGTGCGAGGCCGGCCAAGGCCGCCCCGACATGCAGGCGCACCCAATGCGCCGCATCGAAGATCCGCTCGGCGAACAGGAATCCGATGACGAAATAAAAGTAGCGGGCGCAGAATTCCTCGAAGAGATAAGGCACGCCATGTAGCGGCATGATCTGCAGGGCCGCGGCTGCGGCGAGCAGTACGGGCGGACGCACGCGGCGATGCAGCAGCTTCGTCGTCACCGAAAAAACGGCGAGCAGATAGATGAACCACAGGGTCGAATAGGGCTCGACCAGCGCGACGGCGAGATGCAGTCCGAAGGCGGCGAGCTTGCCGTCGATGCCGCTGGCGCCCTCGACGATCGGGCCGGTTTTGACGACCGACTGGATCAGCACCCAAAGCAGGTAGAAGTAAGCGAAATGCACGACGCGGCGATCCGCGAAGAGCCGCCAGTCCCTGTCGATCACCCGTCCGAGGAACAGCCCCGAGAGCAGGAAGAAGTCGGGGATGCGGAACGGTTTGGCGAAGGCCACGACCTCGTGCATGAAGCCCTCGCCACCCATCGCCTCGCCGGTTCCGAGCGTCGAATGCATCATCACGACGAGGAGGATGCACATCCCCTTGGCGACATCGACCCAGGCGAGCCGCACGGCATCGGCCGGCGCGGTCGATCGGTCGGGGAGGGCGGTGGCGGACATGGGCGGGCGTGACTCTGGTCGGCAACAGCGAGCTGCCAGCCTCCTCACCAAGGCTTAAGGCTCCGCAACGTCGATGTGCGAAAAGCCCACCAGCATGCCGCCTTTCAGTCCGGCGGGTTAATCAGCGCTTGCCGCGCCTTGGCACGCGGTGGCTCTTTGCCCTGTGGGTCGGCGCGTGGAAATCGGCGGGTTTGGTGCGGATCCAGGCGAGAAAGCGCGCGATCTCGGGGTCGCGGCGGAGCGCCTCGATCTCGGCGAGGCGCCGGGCAATCTCGGCCTCGCTGTAGCGCGCATGGATCGCGGAATGGCAGATCTGGTGGAGTTGCACGGTCTCGCGCCCACCTTTCAGCCGCGGCGTGAGGTGGTGCCGGCTCTGGCGCGCGCTGCGGGGAATCGGCCGTTCGCAGAGCGGGCAGACGATCGGATCGTCCGTCGCGACGCCGGGAGCGTGTTCCCTTGGGGATCGGCGTCCGACCAAGCCCGGGCTCCCTCTTTTTTCGTGGCCTGGGGCGGCATCATCGCCAGGCCACGCGCCGCGCTCAAGGCGCGACCGGTTCGCTCGCGCAGGTGCTGCAGGCAAGCTTGCGGAAGAAGGCTTCGGCCTTCGCATCCCGAACTCCGAGGATCGAGACGTGATCGCCCGGCAGCGTCTCGATCAAAGCCTTCGCCCCGGCGGCCCTGGCCAGCCTCACCGAGAGCTTGGCCGGCACGATCTCGTCGTGGTCGCCCGCGACGATCATCACCGGCTGCGGCCCGGCCGCGATGCGAAGGTCCGAGCGATAGGTGTCCTGAAGGAGCAAGCCGGAAGGCACGAGGGGGTAGTGCAGGCGCGCCGCGTGGCTGAGCGAGTCGAAGGGCGCTTCGAGATAGAGCCCGAGATGGGGGGCATGCTCGGCGACGGCCACGGCGATCGCGGTGCCGAGCGAATGGCCGTGGAGGAGGATCGATGCTCCGGGCGCCTTCTCGTTCGCGAAGGCAAGGGCGGTTAGGCCGTCCCGGATCAGGCCCGCTTCGCTCGGCGAACCGGTCGATCCCGGATAACCGCGATAGGCGATCGCCAGCACGCCCCAGCCATTCTCTCGCCAGGGACCCGACGCGAAGCGCTCGGCATGGGCCTCCGGTCGCGAGGCATTACCGTGGAAGCTGATGACAACCCCGCAGCCGGGTTTCGGGGCGCGCCACAAGCCATGCAGGGTCTCGCCATCGGGCGTGTGCAGGCTGACGATCTCGACGCCTGCCGGCAGCACGGTGTTCGCCTGCCCAATTACCCAATAGGCGCCCGGATAGATCAGCCGGCGCTGAAAATACGCCAATGCGCCGGTGCCGGCTCCGTAGAGACCGACGAGTGCAAGCAGGAGGAATCCGAAAATGCGCATGGGCCCGACGCCGTGAACGGCTTTGCGCCTACACGGAAGAGCGCGGTTCGGGTAGGCGACATGCGAGCGCCACATGCGTCCGGCACTTACTCGCTTAGGCTGCAGGGCAGGATCACCCACGATCTACCGCGGTAAGACCGAGGGCCGGGCTGGGAACTCCCGCGCGCCGAGCAGATCAGGAAGCCAGGATCTCCATGCTGCAGATGCCGCAATCACGCGCAGTCCAGGCGATTCCGAGCTTCAACTTCCTGATGATCCTGCTGACCTTCGTCGGCGCGGGCCTCGCGATCCAGTTCGGGATCGGCGGCGAGAAGGGCCTCGCCTTCGTCTTCGTAATGGCCGGCTGGGTGCTGTCGTTGTGCCTGCACGAATTCGGGCATGCCTATATCGCCTGGCGAGGCGGCGACCACGAGATCGTGGATACCGGCTATCTCACGCTCGACCCGCGCTACTATGTCGATCCGTTCGCCTCGATCGTGCTGCCGATCGTGTTCACGATGCTCGGAGGCATCGGCTTTCCGGGCGGCGCGGTGTTCGTGAACCAGCGCCTCTTGCGCAGCCGGGTCTGGCAATCGGCGGTCTCGCTCGCCGGGCCAGCGATGAACCTCGCCTTCCTGCTGTTCCTGCTACTGCTCTATGTACTCGCCGGCAATGACACCTTGCGTGCGGTGCTTGCGGTCTCGGCGCTCTATCAGGCCACCGCGATCGTCCTGAACCTGCTGCCGATCCCCGGCCTCGACGGCTATGGGATTGCGCGCCCGTGGCTACCTGACTCGGTACGCGATTCGGGTGATGTCCTCGCCCGCTATTCCGGCCTCGTCATCACCGGATTGTTCCTGTTTTCGAGCGCTTTCGGGACGGCCGTATTCAGGGCCGGCCTGACCATCACGGCGACGATCGGCTTCACGCCCTACGACGTCGTGGTCGGCTATCGCCTGATGCGGTTGTGGTAGCGCCCGTTTCGTCGGCCGCTGCCTTGCGCCACTCCGGCAGCTCTCGGACTATCGATCGATCAGCCATTCGAACGCGCGGCTGAGGAATGCCTGTGCATCTTCGGTGATCGGATCGCCATGTGCCATCAGCACTTTCTCCGTAGGCCATGCCAGAACCCGGCGAATGGATTCGCGGGCTGCGGCTCGATCGGTGAAAGCGAGGCGAAATTTTCGAGGCACTGAAGGTTCGGCAGCCACCATCAGATCGAGCCGGGCGATTCTCGCCCGCCAGCCCTTGAACCATCCAAGATGAAACTGCTGCAGGAGATCGGTGAAGAGCACCGTTCCGCTTGCACGGTGAAAGAACACGACTTCCGTCGTGATCAGATTGCCCTTGACGGTGACGAGGTCGAGGTCTTCGCTCCAATCGGCGATCGGGCCATCTGCGAGTTCGCCATCGAATCGAATGTCCTTGCGCTTTTGGCGCAGCCCTGGCGGTGCATAGACTTTCGCCGCGGGGTAGGCCTGTTGCCACTCGCCGAGAAACACATGGTGCAGGGAGTTCGGGGCGATGAGGTAGCTCACCGTGCCCAGGGCATTCACCTCCGCACGAAGATCATCGGAGAGCGCCGTCGGCGACCATAGGAGGAGCCGGCTCTCAGGCAATCTGACGATCGCCATGCGCGTCGGATAGTGAAATCCGGCCGCTGCCGTGACGATCGGACCGTCTGCGATCCAAATCTCATGTCCGAAGGGCTTCAGCACGACAAACCATCGTGTGGCTCAGCACCGCATTTCACGCCGTGGCAACCGATCGTGCGCGCAGAATTCCTGCTCGGTGCCGCCATGCGCAAGGTCCACGGTCCACTCTGGTTCTACCGGATCTATTACGGAAGCTCCCATTGGACCTGGAGGGCGACCGCGATCGTGATCCTGATCGTCGGCCTGTGGGCCGGGCGGATCTACGAATGGTCGCTGGGGATGCCCGTCTGCAAGAAGACTGGAGATACCGTGGCGTCCTCGCAGATCGGGCCGATCGCCGAGCGTTGGGAGTGGCGCTTCGCGCGGTGCCCGGACGGCTGGACCGACATCCGCTCCGATCCGAACCGGCCGCACCACGATTGAAAGCCTTGACGATGTAAGGAATCGTCGCGGTGTGAAGCCGAAACGCTGCCCCACACATTGACAAACGTCTTTTAGGCTCCAACTCTGGAACCGTTCCGAGGGGGGCCCCGAGCGGGGGCTGAGATTGGGCGCGCCGCCCTGACCCTTGAACCTGATCCGGCTCATACCGGCGGAGGGACGGGAACCTGCGGCAGCCGCACAAAAGCTGCCCATCTTGCCGTTAGTTCGTCGGTGCAGCGAGTCGCCTCCAACGCCAAGGGATACAATCCCAGGAGCGCCACGCGATGAACGCACCCATCCGCCCCAAGGACCTCCCGAACGGCAGCCCGGCCAGCGTGACAACCGGCCCGATCGCCGGCTCGCGAAAAGTCTATGCGGGGGCGCCGGGCCGTGCCGACATCAACGTGCCGTTCCGCGAGATCGTGCTGACCGATCCGAACGAGCCAGCCATCCGGGTCTACGACCCGTCGGGTCCCTATACCGAGACGGATGCGCGGATCGACCTGGAGAGCGGCCTCACTGGCCAGCGTGAATCCTGGATCGCCGCTCGCGGCTACGCGGCGGTCGAGCCGCGCGCCGTCAAGCCGGAGGACAATGGATTCGCCTCCGAGGACAAGCTGGTCGCGCCCTGTCCGGCCGAGCGCATGATCCGCCGGGCCGCGCCCGGCCAGATGGTGACGCAGTTCGAATTCGCCCGCGCCGGCATCATCACCGAGGAGATGATCTACGTCGCCCATCGCGAAAACGCCTGCCGCGAAGCGATGCTGGAGCGCGCCGAGGCGGCACTTGCGGACGGCGAAAACTTCGGCGCGGCGATCCCGCCCTTCATCACACCCGAGTTCGTCCGCGAGGAGGTTGCGCGCGGCCGCGCGATCATCCCGGCCAACATCAACCACACCGAACTCGAGCCGATGGCGATCGGCCGCAACTTTTTGGTGAAGATCAACGCCAATATCGGCAATTCGGCCGTCACCTCGTCCGCCGCCGAAGAAGTGGAAAAACTGGTCTGGTCGATCCGCTGGGGTGCGGACACGGTCATGGACTTGTCCACGGGGCGCAACATCCACAACATCCGCTCCTGGATCGTGCGGAACTCGCCCGTGCCGATCGGCACCGTGCCGATCTACCAGGCTCTGGAGAAGGTCGGCGGCGATCCGCTGAAGCTCGATTGGGAGGTCTTCAAGGACACGCTGATCGAGCAGGCCGAGCAGGGCATCGACTATTTCACGATCCATGCCGGCGTGCGGCTCGCGCATGTGCCGCTGACCGCGCGGCGCGTCACCGGCATCGTCAGCCGAGGCGGCTCGATCATGGCGCGCTGGTGCCTCGCCGGGCACCGCGAGAGCTTCCTCTACGAGCGCTTCGACGAAATCTGCGACATCATGCGAGCCTACGATGTCTCGTTCTCATTGGGCGACGGCCTGCGCCCCGGCTCGATCGCCGATGCCAACGATGCCGCGCAATTCGCGGAGCTGGAAACCCTTGGCGAGTTGACGAAAATCGCCTGGGACAAGGGCTGCCAGACCATGATCGAGGGCCCCGGCCACGTGCCGATGCACAAGATCAAGGTGAACATGGACAAGCAGCTGCGCGAATGCGGGGAGGCGCCGTTCTACACGCTCGGCCCCCTGACCACCGACATCGCGCCCGGCTACGACCACATCACCAGCGGCATCGGCGCGGCGATGATCGGCTGGTTCGGCACGGCGATGCTCTGCTACGTGACGCCGAAGGAGCATCTCGGCCTGCCGAACCGCGACGACGTGAAGACTGGCGTCATCACCTACAAGATCGCCGCACACGCCGCCGATCTCGCCAAGGGCCACCCGGCCGCGCAGCTCCGCGACGATGCCTTGAGCCGGGCACGCTTCGATTTCCGCTGGGAGGATCAGTTCAACCTGAGCCTCGACCCGGATACGGCCCGCGCCTTCCACGACGAAACCCTGCCGAAGGACGCGCACAAGGTCGCGCATTTCTGCTCGATGTGCGGCCCGAAATTCTGCTCGATGAAGATCACGCAGGATTTGCGCGCCGACGTGCTCGCCATGGAGGAGGCGGGGATCGTGCTCGGGCAAGCGAAGCCGCTCAGCGAGGAGGAGCGCCGGGCCGGGATGGAAGAGAAGAGCCGCGAGTTTTTGGAGGAGGGCGGGAAGCTCTACGTCGAGGCTGCGGAGTAGAAGTGGGCGGCGCCTGGAGATTTCCGGGCTCTGGAGCGATGAGCACCGTCATTCCGGGGCCGCACGGCGGAACCCGGAACCTACCCGTGATGCACCGCTGGCACATGGCGTAGAGTCCAGTCGTGGGTTCCGGGTTCGCTGATGGCGGCCCGGAATGACGGCCAGTGAGGGCATGTCCGATTGTTCAAGCCACGACCGTCGACCAAGTCGCGGCAGCCTAGCGTGGCCGCTCTTCTCTAGAACGGGATGTCGTCGTCGAGATCGTAGCTCGGCTTGCCGCCACCACCGCTGCTCGCCGGCCGCCTTTCGCCGCCGCCCGACGAACGGCCGCCGCCGAAATCCTCGCGCCCGCCACCCCGATCTCCGCCGCCACGATCCCCGCCACGGCTGATCTGCCCGCCGCCCTCGTCCTCTCCGGCGAAATCTCCGCCGCCGCCACCGCGCCCGTCGAGCAACGTCATCTCCCCGCGAAAACGCTGCAGCACCACCTCGGTCGCGTATTTCTCGACGCCGGATTGGTCGGTCCATTTGCGGGTCTGGAGCTGGCCCTCGATATAAACCTTCGAGCCCTTGCGCAGATATTGCTCGGCCACGCGCGCCAGGTTCTCGTTGTAGATCACCACCGAATGCCATTCGGTCTTGTCGCGGCGCTCGCCGGTCGCCTTGTCGCGCCAGGATTCCGAGGTCGCGATCCGCATGTTCACCACGAGATCGCCGGAGGACAACCGCCGCGACTCGGGGTCGCGCCCGAGATTGCCGACCAGAATCACCTTGTTCACGCTGCCCGCCATCGCTCTCTCCTCGCCTGTTCTCTCACTGGGCATCGATCGGGCATCTCGCCCGGGCGGGGAACATGGCCTCTCGCCAAGCCGGCATCAACCGGCCTTCCACGCTTGTCCGCCGGCAAATTTGTGCAAGCTCCGATTTCGTATATTCTATGTTTGTTCTCAATCAACCGCAAGCGGGCCGGGTCGGAGATTCTGCGTTTCAAGGCCGAAGCCGGCTTGCCGCAAGGTCTCGCGATCCCTAAGAGCGCTGGCCAATCAACCGATCCAGGGAGAACGGCATGCGGCCCTCGAAGCGCGCACCCGACGCCATGCGCCCCGTCACGCTCGAACGGGCCGTCGCCCGCTATGCCGAAGGCTCCTGCCTCGTCACTTTCGGCAACACCAAGGTGCTCTGCACCGCCTCGCTCGAAGAGCGCGGGCCGCCGTGGCTGCGCGGCTCCGGCAAGGGCTGGGTCACGGCCGAATATTCCATGCTGCCGCGTGCCACGCATGAGCGCACGCGCCGTGAGGTCAATTCCGGCAAACCCTCGGGCCGTACCCAGGAAATCCAGCGCCTGATCGGCCGGAGCTTGCGCGCCGTCACCAACCTGCCGGCGATCGGCGAGAAGCAGATCACGGTCGATTGCGACGTGCTCCAGGCAGATGGCGGCACCCGCACCGCCGCGATCACCGGCGCCTGGGTGGCGCTGAACGATTGTTTCTCCTGGATGCGTGCACGCTCGATCATCTCGGTGAACCCGTTGCGCGACCACGTCGCCGCGGTCTCCTGCGGCATCTACAAGGGCGTGCCGGTGCTCGATCTCGAATATGCCGAGGATTCGGCGGCCGAGACCGACGCGAATTTCGTGATGACCGGCAAGGGCGGCATCGTCGAAGTGCAGGGCACGGCCGAGCAGGAGCCTTTTTCGGAAGAGCAGTTCCTTGAGCTGCTGCGGCTGGCGCGCGGCGGCATCGAGCAACTCGTCGCCCTGCAGAAGCAGGCCATTGCGTGAGCCCACGCCTCCTCACGGGCCGGGTCGTCATCGCGACCCACAATGCCGGCAAGCTCGTGGAGATGCGCGAGCTTCTGGCGCCCTTCGGCGTCGAGGCCGTCTCGGCGGCCGAACTCGGCCTGCCCGAGCCCGACGAGACCGGGACGATGTTCTCCGAGAACGCCGCGATCAAGGCCCATGCTGCCGCGAAAGCCGCGAACCTGCCTGCCTTCGCCGACGATTCCGGCCTCTGCGTCGATGCGCTCGATGGCGCGCCGGGGCTGTTTTCTGCGCGCTGGGCTGGGGCTTCGAAGGATTTTGCGGGCGCGATGGCGCGGGTCGCGAGCGAACTCGACAGGCGCGGGGCGACGAGCCGACGCGCGCATTTCGTCTCGGCCCTGGTTCTGGCCTGGCCTGATGGCCACACCGAATTGTTCGAGGGCCGCGTCTTCGGCGAGATCGTCACGCCGCGTGGAACGGCCGGTTTCGGCTACGATCCGCTCTTCCTGCCCGATGAGTTTACACGCACCTTCGGCGAGATGTCCGCCGAGGAGAAGCACGGCGTCGATTGGCAGAGTGGCGCGGCGCTCTCGCACCGGGCGCGGGCGTTCGTGTTGCTGGCGGCGGCGTGTTTGCGCAGACCAGGATAACGCGGGAAACTCTGCCGCTGACCCCTCTCCCCGCAGGCGGCGAGAGGGTCGAATGTACCTTGTCGTGCATTCGGCAAGCGCAGGCAGAGCCGAAGCGGGGGAGAGGGGACGATTCCGAGAGAGACTTTTGTGGAGACGCCCCCTCACCCCCGGCTGCCGCCTCGTTTTGCCGACGACAAGGTCGGCAAAACCCTCTCCCCGCGTGCGGGGAGAGGGGATGCTGCTCCCGATCACCCGACCCGCGATGTCGGCTTCGGTGTCTACCTCCACTGGCCGTTCTGCGCGTCGAAATGCCCGTATTGCGACTTCAACAGCCATGTCCGGCATGAACCGCCAGACGAGGCGCGCTTCCTGTCCGCCTTCCGCGCAGAGATCGCGCATGTCGCGGCGCTGACGCCCGACCGCGTCGTCTCCAGCATTTTTCTCGGCGGCGGCACGCCCTCGCTGATGAAGCCTGCCACCGTTGCCGGCCTGCTCGATGCCGTGGCCGGCGCCTGGGGTTTCGCGCCCCAAATCGAGGTCACGCTCGAGGCCAACCCGACCAGCGTCGAGGCGACGCGGTTTCGCGGCTACCGCGCGGCAGGCGTGAATCGCGTCTCGCTCGGCGTGCAGGCGCTGAACGATGCCGATCTCAAGCGCCTCGGCCGCCTGCACAGCGTCGCGGAAGCGCTTAAGGCGATCGAGACGGCGGCTGCGCATTTCGAGCGCTATTCGTTCGATCTGATCTATGCCCGGCCCGATCAGACCCCGCAGGATTGGGCGCAGGAGCTGAAGGCGGCGATCGCCCGCGCGGCCGAGCATCTCTCGCTCTACCAGCTTACGATCGAGCCGGGCACGCCGTTCTACGGTCTCGCCCAAGCCGGCAAGCTGGTGCCGCCGGACGAGGATGCGGCCCGCGCCCTCTACGACGTGACGCAGGAGGTCTGTGAAGTGGCCGGTTTGCCGGCTTACGAAATCTCGAACCATGCCCGGCCGGGCGCGGAATCGCGCCACAACCTGCTCTATTGGCGCTACGGCGAATATGCCGGCATCGGCCCCGGCGCCCATGGCCGCCTCGTCCTGCCGGAGGGCCGCACCGTAAGCGTGACCGAGCGCGCGCCGGAAGCTTGGCTCGCGCGCGTCGAGGGGCAGGGGCACGGCATCGTCGAGACCGAGGTTTTGTGCGCCGAGGCGCAGGGAGACGAGTTCCTGATGATGGGCCTGCGCCTCACCGAGGGCATCGACCCGGCCCGCTATGCCGCGCTGAAGGGCAGGGCGCTGGATGAGGCGCCGATCGCGGCTTTGGTCGGGGATGGGCTTTTGGTACGCCTGCCAGCCGGACGCATCGCGGCGACGGCCCGAGGCGCGCCGGTGCTGAACGCGCTGGTGGCGGAGTTGGTGGGGTAACTCAACCGCCGTCATTCCGGACGCGCCGAAGGTGCGATCCGGAACCTACCCGTGATGCACGGTCAAAACCTGCCGTTGTGCCCAGACATGGGTTCCGGGTTCTCGCCGAGGGCGAGCCCCGGAAAGACGCCGGAGGTTCAAACATTCAACCGTTCATAGAGATCAACCCATTCCGGATTCATCTCCTCGATCAGCGCCACCTTCCAGGCACGTCGCCATTTCTTGATCGCCTTCTCGCGGGCGATCGCCTCGTCGATCCTGTCGTGAGGCTCGTACCAGACTAGGCGGTCCACGCCGTAGCGCGCCGAGAAGCCCGGCACGGCCTTGGATTTGTGCTCGAAGACGCGCCGCGCCAGATCGTTGGTAACACCAAGATAGAGCGTCCCATCGCGCTTTCGCGCGAGCAGATAGACAGCCGCGCCCATCCTGCCCCCCGTCATTCCGGACGTGCCGAAGGCACGATCCGGAACCTACCCGTGATGCATGGTTGAACCACGTCGTCGAGCCCAGTCGTGGGTTCCGGATCGGGCCTTTGGCGCGTCCGGAATGACGCCCGTCTCATGGACTGGCTCTTCAAACTCAAACGCGCGTTCACATTCCCGAGGGCCCGAGCGCCTTTGGAGCCGGGCTGACCACGCTCGCGGCCCCATTACGAATCTCGTAGACGGCCAGCGCCCGCTCGCTCGTGCCGTCGGGGCGGAAGCGGAAGGTGCCGTCCATGCCGGAGAAGCCGGATGGCGCAGTCAGCGTCGTCTCTGTGAAGGCCTGGCTGCCGAATTGGCGGCGCAGGGCGACCGTCAGCGAGACGGCATCGTAGCCGAGCGAGGCGATGCGCGGTGGGGTCGATCCGAAGCGGGCCTGGTAGCGCTGCGAGAAGCTCGCATAGCCGGCATTGTCGGGCGCGGCGAACCAACCGCCCTGCAGGGCCGGCAGCGCGAGGAGGCGCGGCTCGTTCCACAGAGCGGTGCCGAGCGGGCGCACGCGCGAGGGCGAGAAGCCCGCCTTGGCAAGAACCGGTGCGAGCATGGTGAGATTGTCGGGCGATCCGGGGAGGAACAGCGCATCTGCCTGAGCAGCCGGTCCTGCGATCACGCCCGACAGGCGCTGCACGCCAGCGGCAGGATCGGCCGGCGCATAGCGCTCCAGGCCGACGAGGCGGCCGCCCTTTCGTGCCACCGCCTCGCGGAACTGGGCTTCGACGGCATTGCCATAGGTGGTCTCGGGAATCAGGGCAGCGAAGGAGCGCCGGCCGGTCGACGCGGCTTCGTCCACCACGCGGTCGACCTCCGTCTGCGGCAGGAAGCTGATGAGGTAGACGCCGCGCGCGGCCACCGCGGTGTCGGTCGAGAAGGCGATCACCGGCTTGCCGGCATTGCGCGCCGGGTTGCCGATCGCGCCGACATTCGCCGCGAAGAGCGGGCCCAGCACGAGACCGGCGCCTTCGCTCAAGGCGGCCTGGGCCGCCTCGCGCGCGCCGTCGGGGCTGCCGCGATCGTCCTTCACGAGAATGGTCAGATCGGGCTTCTGGAAATCCTCGTAGGCGAGTTCGGCCGCATTGCGCAGAGCATTGCCGACGGCCGCTCCATTCCCGGTCAGCGGCACGATCAGCGCGACCTTGACCGCGCCCGAGCCGATCCGTGCGGCCGCCGCCGCTACGGGCGGTGCGGCCTCGGCCGTGGGCGCGGCGGGTTCTGGCGGAGCGCGCGGTGCATCCGGCGTGGCGACGCAGGCGCTCAGGGCCATAGCGAGGAGCAGGCAGGTGCCGGCTCGCGCCGCGCTGTCCGCCAGCCAGAGTGCCCCCGCCTTCATCGCATCCCGCTCCGATCCTCGCTTGATGATGAAGGCGAGCGGTAAAAAGGAAATGTGAGGCAGACGCGGCACGCGTTCCGCAAATCGACTTGAGCGTGGCATTGTCACCGCCATGACACAGCGACTCGACAAGCCGGCCGACCGCAAGCCGGCGACCTTCACCGCCTTCGGGCTCGCGGCAGAGGCGGAGGCGCTGAGCCCCGGCCTCTATATCGTCGCGACACCGATCGGAAATCTGCGCGACGTCACCTTCCGCGCGCTGGCGACGCTCGCCGCCGCCGATGCGGTGCTCGCCGAGGATACGCGGGTGACCCGCACGCTCCTCATGCATTACGGCATCACCACGCCGCTCGTCGCCTATCACGAGCATTCGAATGCGGCGGTGCGCGAACGGATGGTCCTGCGCCTTCAGGCGGGCGAGGCTCTGGCCCTGGTCTCGGATGCCGGCACGCCGCTCGTCTCCGATCCCGGCTTCAAGCTGGTCCAGGCGGCGATCGCGGCCGGCATCCCGGTTCTGCCGATCCCCGGTCCTTCGGCGGTGATGACCGCGATCGTCGCGGCCGGCCTGCCGACCGACCGTTTCTTCTTCGAGGGGTTTCTGCCGCAGAAGGCGGGCGCGCGCCGCAACCGGCTCGCCGCGCTCGCAGCGGTGCCCGGCACGCTGGTGGTGTTCGAGTCGCCGCATCGCCTGCCGGACATGCTCGCGGATGCCGCCGCGATGCTCGGCGGCGACCGTCCCGCCGTGGTCGCGCGCGAATTGACGAAGCTCTACGAGACGATCCGACGCGGCTCGCTCGGCACGCTCGCCCGGACTTTCGCGGAGGAGGGGCCGCCAAAGGGCGAGGTCGTCGTGGTGATCGGCGCAAGCGAAGGCGACGCACCGGCCGAGACCGACGAGGCTTTGGACCAGCGCCTCCTCGCAGCGCTCGCCCAGCATTCGATCAAGGATGCCGCCGCTCTGATTGCCGACGAGACGGGCAGGGCGAAGCGCGACGTCTATGCCCGCGCTCTGGTTCTAGCCCGGCGGGGCGATGCGGAAACCTGATCCAGCAGCCGCCGAGACTCGGCGCCGCGCCACTCATGGGCGCGGCATCAGCGGGGAATCGCTGGCGCTCCTCGCTTTGATGCTGAAGGGCTATCGCCCGCTCGCACGGCGCTATGCGGCGGGGGGCGGGGAGATCGACCTGATCGTGATCCGGGGCCGCACGATCGCCTTCGTCGAGGTGAAGGCGCGGGCTCTGCTCTACGACGCGCAACTGGCGATCGATGCGCGAAAGCGGGCGCGCTTTTCGCGGGCGGTGCGGGTCTGGCTATCGCGGAACCCGCCGAGGCCCGATGTCAGCCTCAGGGCCGATGCCGTCTTCGTCGCGCGGGGCCGCTGGCCGACGCATCTCGTCGACGCATTTCCACTCGAAGGCCTGTGACGCGATCTCAGGAGGCAGCGGTCTTGGGAGCACCGGCCATGGCGCTGATCAGCGTGCGCTTGAGGTCGTTCTGGCTGAAGGGTTTCTGCACCACGGGACGATCGCGGAACGGCTCGCGGATACCGGCGCCGCCATACCCCGTCGAGAAGACGAGCGGCAGGTCGCGGCGCACGATCGCCTCGGCGACGGGATAGATCGGCTCGCCCGCAACGTTCACGTCGAGAATGGCGACGGCGAAATCCTCGCTTTGTGCCATCTCCAGGGCAGTGGTGAGCCGCGCGGCGGGGCCGACGATCTCGCAGCCGAAATCGAACAGCATGTCCTCGAGCAGCATCGAGATTGCCGCCTCATCCTCGACAACGAGGACTCGCGCGCCCTTCAGAAGTTCCTCGTTCGCTTCCGCAATCACGCCCAGTGGTGTTCCCTGGCTTCGTTCCCGTTGGAATGCTGCACCAGCCCATGCAGCCTTGACCGGAAAATCGTTCAAGCTGTGCCCTGAATCAGGGCACCCGGACCTATGAGGATGATGGAATTCGCGTTTGGACACTCGGAGGCGTCGCCCGGATTTCAGGGCGTGTCAAGGCTCGTGCAGCGGTGCGGATGCAATCCGCGCCTCATCGAAGTTGCTGACTGAAACATGTGTTGCATTCGATCTGCAGATTGTCTCGTTCAGGCGCCGGATCGCGTCAGTGTCACGCGGCGCTCGGCGGTTGCGGCGCTGCTCGGAGTTCCGGCCAGCCTGAGCCGGGTCGGACGGGCGCAAGCCGAGCGAGGCATCGTGGTCGCCTCGAAGAGCGATACCGAGGGCACGCTGACCGGAAACCTGATCGCACTGGTGCTGGAGGGGCTTGGCCTCACGGTCGAGCGCCGGCTCGGGCTCGGACCGACCCTGATCGTCCGGTCCGCGCTGCTGTCGGGTGAGGTCGATATCTATCCCGAATATACCGGCAACGGTGCGTTCTTCTCGGGCACCGAGACGGATCCGGCCTGGAAGTCGAGCGCGGCCGGCTACGAGAAGATCCGGCAGATCGACGAAAAGCGCGGCCTGGTCTGGCTGAAGCCGGCGCCGGCCAACAATACCTGGCTGATCGCGGTCCGCGGCAGCTTCGCTCGCGAACAGCGTCTCTCCACGATGGAGGATTTCGCGCGAGCGGTGCGCGCCGATCTCATCACGCTCGCCGCCTCGACAGAATTCGTCGAGAGCCCCGCGGCTTTGCCCTCCTTCGAGGCAGCCTATGGGTTCACGATGCCGACGAGCCGCATCATCAGCCTGCCGGGTGGCGACACGGCCGTGACTGCGCGGGCTGCCGCCGAAGGGATCAGCGGCGTCAATGCCGGGATGGTCTATGGCACGGACGGCGCGCTCGACGCGCTGGATCTCGTCGTGATGAGCGATCCGAAGGGCGCCCAGATCGTCTACGAAGTCGCGCCGGTGATCCGCGCCGAGGTCTTGCAGCGCGAACCGGCGATCGAGCCCGCTTTGGGGCGTGTTTTCGCGACCCTCGATGCTCGGACGCTGCGCCGGCTCAACGGAAGGGTCTCGGTCGACGGCGAGACGGCCGACAGCGTGGCGCGTCGCTATCTCGCCGAAAGCGGCTTCGCGCGATGACGGAGGCTCGGGCGATAGCCGATCGGGGCAATCGGTGGGGAGCGGCCTCTCGATGGCTGCCAGCCTTTGCCGGGCTTGCGGCGTCAGTCTACCTCAGCACGCTGCCGTTCCTGCATGTCGCCGCCAATCGCCTGGTCGTCGGCAGCCCCGTCTCGGCGCAAGCCGCACTCGGTCCTCTGCTCTGGCCGATCATCGGTTTGACGGGCGTCGGCGCCGTGCTGCTGGCAAGGCGCTCCCGACCCGCGGTCCTGGGTGCAGTGGTTTTGTTCGCTACGGCCTTCGTTCTGCTGGCGGTCGCACTCGGGTCGGCGGCCTCGGGGCTTTCGGTGGGGCAGCCGCCGGCGACGCGCATTCGGCTCGCGTCCGGAGCTTGGATCGCCGGATTTCTGCTCGCCACTGCCATCGTTTGGGCCGCCAACCGAACCGGGCGACGAGGCGCGGCCTGGCTGGCCGCGATCGGCCTGATCGGCATCCTCGTCGTGATGTTTCGTCTGGGCCAGTTCGACAGCCTCTCGCTTGCGATCGAGTACCGCGCACGCAGCGAAACCGTGCAGGAAGCGCTCGTTCGCCACCTCGCGATCTCTTCGGCAGCCCTGGTGCTTGCCGCACTCCTCTGCGTGCTGCTCAGTCTCTGGCGCGGTGGGCGCTGGCTCGTCGATCTGGTGGTCAACGGAGTCCAGGTCGTGCCGGGCGTCGCTTTGCTCGGCGGGCTGGTTGCGCTCGTCTCGGGGCTGCTGAAGGTCCTGCCGTCGCCGCGAGAGGCCGGGCTGTCGGCTTTGGGTCCGGTGCCGGCGGTCATCGGCATTGCCGCCTATCTGCTGCTGCCGTTCTGGCGCGGCCTTCACGCCGCCTTGCGAGCGCCTGAACCCGCGACGCTCGATGCCGCGCGAGCGCTCGGGCTGTCGCCCCCTCAGATCCTTGCGCGGGTCAGTCTGCCGATCAGTGCGCCGATCCTGGTCGGAGCCTTGAGGGTCGCGAGCGTGCAGGCCATCGGGCTCACGACGCTCGGGGCGCTCGTCGGCGCGGGGGGGCTCGGCGGCATCGTCTTCGACGGGATGGCCCAGTTCGCGCCCGACCTGATCCTGCTCGGCGCGATTCCCATCATCGCGCTCTCGCTCGGCATCGAACGGGGCTTGAGCCTCGTCGAAGACGTCCTACGCCGCAGGTGGCGCGCGTGAGCCGGCTGATCTGGCGTAGCCCCGCCGTCGCCCCTCTGGTCGCAGGGTTGGTGCTCCTGGCCGCCAGCCATCCGGCGATCGCGGGATTCCTCGTGTCCACCCTCGGTGAACCGATCCGGCGGCCGCTCGATCCGGCACACCTCGCCGATCTCGCCCTGCACCACCTGACGCTCGCAGGTTTGGGCCTCGCCCTCGTCGGATCGCTCGGCGTCTTTCTTGGAATCCTCGTGACGCGACCGTTCGGCGCCCGTCTGCGCGCCGGTGTCGACACCGCTGCTGCCGTGGCGCAAGCGGTTCCCCCAATCGTCGTTGTGGCGCTCGCCCTGCCAGTCCTCGGCTTCGGCGGGCCGCCGACGTTGCTCGCGCTGGTCGCCTATGCGGTGATGCCGACCTTACGCGCCACGATCGGTGCGATCGAAGCGGTGCCGGCCGATGCGAGGGAGGCCGCGCGCGCCATCGGCCTCACGCCCGGACAGATTCTGCGAAAGGTCGAATTGCCGCTCGCCGGGGCCGGCATCCTCGATGCGCTCCGCGTCGCGCTGGTCCTGTCGATCGCCACTGTGGCGGTCGGTGCCCTGGCGGGAGCCACGACGCTCGGCACGCCGATCGTGGCGGGATTGCAGAACCAGAACATGCTGCCGATGCTGCAGGGGACCTGCGCAGCGGCCTCGCTCGCCTTCCTCGGCGATGCGGCGATGCTCACTGCCGCCGGGCTGCTGCGTCGCTGACGGAATCGGCCGCCGTGTTCTTCGGCCGGATTGCTATTCGCAAAGCTTCTGGCGGCCCGTGCGCTCGCGTTCGTCGAAATGCAGATGCGTGTCGTGCGAGGCGTTCGAGCCGGGGCCGAGCACCGTGCGGAAGAAGCCACAGGCCTTCGACCAGACCGCGTTCTGGAACGCGGCTTCCGGCGTGCCGTCCGGCCGGGCCTGGATCATGATCGGGGCGTGCTTGGCGAAGGTGAAACCCATGATGTCGACGGCATTGGCGAAGGCATGTTCGCTGAGCTTGGCCTCGCCGGCATTGTTCTGGCCACGGCAGACATAGCCGCCGCCGAGCTTCAGCGATTTCAACGTGTCGCCGAGTTCCTTCTCCGCCGCGACCTGGACCTCGGTGGTCCAGCGGGCGAGCGCCTCGGCGAGGCCGCAGATCATCGTCTCGTTCGGCTCGATCTGGATACCGTCGCCCAGCACGCTGACATTGAGCGGCTTGGCGACGCTGCATTGGCCGTTCGTGATCGGCTCGAGCTTTTCGAACTTCACTCCGAGCCGTTCGATCCGGCGCAGGCAAGCCGTGTCGTCGGTCGGCGAGACGACGAGATTCAGAGCTGCCGGCCCCGAGAGATCCGCAGGCCTCGCCGGCGGCAGAGGTGCCTCCGTTCCGGGCGGCGGGCTATCGGCGGGTTTTTGCTGACCGTTCGGCGCGCCTGCGGGTGCCGGCGGCAACAATTCGGCTGGGCGCTGTGGTGGTTCGGGAGGAGGGACCGGTACCGTCGGAGCAGCCTTCTCTTCGGCCGATGGAGTAGCCCCCGACGGCTCGCCGGATTTCAACTCGGCCGGGCGCGGCGGAGGTTCTGGGGGCGCCAGGGGCACCGATGGCGTGGATTTCGCCTCGACCGCTGGCGTTGCGGTAGCCGGTTCATTCGTCTTGAGCTCGGCTGGGCGCGGCGGCGGTTCGGGGGCAGGAACGGGTACGGTCGGCGCGGGCGAAGCCTTCTCTTCCGAGAGGGCGGGGCCGGTGACCGCAAGCGTGATGGCGAGGAGCAGCGCCGATCGGCAGCGGCGTGAAATCGGCGCGCGCATCGTCTGGTCCGACTGGCTTCCCGAGCAGGGCTCGTCATGAGTCTTGCCACCTTGTCCGATGGAATTCCCGTCGCCCGCTAGGACATGAAATCCACGCTTGTGCGCAATGTCGGCCCGACATCTTGGCGGACGGGCCGATCGCGGCCTTTGCGCGCGGACTCTCGGGCGCCTATCTTCGCGCCTGACAACGCAGCCATTTTCGGAATGACGATGACCGACGCGAACCTCGCCGGAGCCGAGCGAGAGGCCCCCGCACAGGGGGAGGGCGCAAATCCCTTCGATGTCCGGCACTGGACGACGCCGTTCGGTCTCCCGCCCTTCAACGAGATCCGGCCTGAACATTTCCTGCCGGCATTCGAGCGCGCGCTTGCCGAGCACGAGGCCGAGATCGCCGCGATTGCCGGCGATAAGCAGCCGCCGCGCTTTGCCAACACGGTCGGCGCACTTGAGAGGGCGGGGCAGGCAATCGAGCGGGTTGCCTCGACCTTCTATAACCTCACCGGCAGCCACACCAATCCGGCGCTGCAGGCTATCGAGCGCGAGATCGCGCCTCGCCTCGCCAGGCATTCCAGCGCGATCTATCTCAATCCCGATCTCTGGGCGCGGATCTCGGCTGTCGACGCGGATGCGGAAGCGCTCGGCGACGAGGAGCGGCGGGTGCTCGACCGCTACCGCACGCGCTTTCGCCGCTCCGGCGCCGATCTCGCCCCCGAAGCCAAGGAACGCATCGCGGCGATTGCCAGCCGCATGGCTGAACTCGGCACGCAGTTCAGCCAGAATCTCCTGGCCGACGAGAACGCCTACGAATTGCCGCTGACGAGCGAGGACGATCTCGCCGGCCTGCCGGATTTCTTGCGCGACGCGGCGGCGGGTGCTGCGGCAGAACGCGGTGGGGTGCACAGCCACGTCATCACCCTGTCGCGCTCGCTGATCGAGCCCTTCCTGATCTTCTCGACGCGGCGCGACCTGCGTGAGCGCGCCTTCGAAGCCTGGACCCATCGGGGTGAGAATGGCGGCTCGACCGACAATCGCGGCATCATTACCGAGATCGTTTCGCTGCGGGCCGAGCGCGCGCGGCTTCTCGGCTTCGACAGCTTTGCCCATTTCAAGCTCGACGATACCATGGCCGGCTCGCCCGATGCGGCGATGGACCTGCTGCGCGATGTCTGGACCCCGGCAAGGCGGCGAGCCTCTGACGAGCGAGACCGGCTCCAGGCCCTGATCCAGGAGGAGGGCGGCAATTTCGCGCTCGCGGCGCATGATTGGCGCCACTACGCCGAGAAGCTGCGCCGAGCCGAGCACGATCTCGACGAGGCGGAGGTCAAGCCGTATCTCGCGCTCGAAAGCGTGATTGCCGCCGCCTTCGATACCGCCACGCGCCTGTTCGGCCTGCGTTTCGAGGAAATCCGCGAGATTCCCCGCTACCACCCGGATGTGCGGGCCTGGGCCGTGACCAACCCGGATGGCTCAGAGGTCGGCCTGTTTCTCGGCGATTATTTCGCAAGGCCCTCGAAGCGCAGCGGCGCCTGGATGAGCGCCTTCCGCTCGCAGGAAAAGCTTATCGGCGACGTCAAGCCGATCATCGTCAACGTCATGAATTTCGCCAAGGCTCCGAAGGGTGAGCCGACCTTGCTGTCGTTCGACGATGCGCGCACCCTGTTCCACGAATTCGGCCATGGCCTGCACGGGCTGTTGTCGGACGTGACCTATCCGCTGCTCGCCGGCACGGCGGTCTCGGGCGATTTCGTCGAATTGCCCTCACAGCTCTACGAGCATTGGCTGGAGCAGCCGCAGGTTCTGCGCGAGCATGCCCGCCACTATCGGACCGGCGAGCCGATGCCCGAATCCCTGCTCGACAAGTTGCTTGCCGCGCGCAGCTTCAACCAGGGCTTTGCGACGGTCGAGTACACCTCGTCGGCGATCGTCGACATGACGTTGCATCTCTCGAATGCCGGCGAGGATGGGATCGACGTGCTGGCCTTCGAGGCCGATGCGTTGCAGCGCATCGCCATGCCGGCCGAGATTTCGATGCGGCATCGCTCGCCGCATTTCGCGCATATCTTCTCGGGCGACGGCTACGCGGCCGGCTATTACAGCTATCTCTGGTCCGAGGTGCTCGACGCGGATGCCTTCGATGCTTTCCGCGAGGCTGGCGACATCTTCGATCCCGAGACGGCTGGCCGCTTACGCCGCTACGTCTACGGTGCGGGCAATCTGCGCGATCCGCGCGCAGCCTACACGGCCTTTCGTGGGCGCCTGCCGAGCATCGAGCCGCTGCTCAAGAAGCGCGGCCTCGCGGCTTGAGATCGGCGTGGTAACCGTTCGGTAAACAAACGTCCTTAACCAATGCTTCCTGAGAGATTCAGGACGCTTGGACCATGACGGATTCGGTCGAGACGAAAGGCGCGGCGACGGACGTCGTCGAGGTCGCGGCGGATGTCGCCAAGCCCAAGGATGCGCCGAAAGCCCCGGCTCGGCCCCGGCTCAAGGCCGCCGAGCCGAAGGCACGTCAGGAGGAGCCGGTGAAACCCGCTCCCGCTCCCGAGCCCATCATCGCGATGGCGGCTCCCGTCTTGCCCCAGCCTTCCAAAAAAGCCGCTTGGCTCGACACCCGCGCGATCGCCGCCGCTACGATCGGCCTCGTCCTCGGAACCGCCTTCGGCATGGTTGCGGCCCCGCGCGGTTCGGGCGAGTCGCTCGCCGAGGTGACGGCCGCGCTCGAAGCGGGGCGCACGGAATCGGCCCGGCTGAACACCGAGGTCGAGCGCATCGCGAACGCGCTCGCCACCATCCGCGAATCGAGCGAGGCCGCACGCAGCGACGGCCGCAGCCTTGGCAGCGGACTCACCGATCGGATCGGCCGACTCGAAAAGACGCTCAGCCAGAGCGTCGCCGGCCTCGGCGAAAAGCTGGAGCAGGCCGAACGCGCGCAAGGCACCCGCATCGCCGGTCTTGCCGCACAGATCGAGAAGCGTCCCGCCATTCAGCCGCTGCCGATGCCGGCCGCCGCGATCGCACCGGCCGCCAAAGCGGAGCCTCAGGCCGCGCAGAAGGCCGAGGCTGCCAGCCCCGCCAAACCGGATCCGATTCAGACCGGAAGCATCGGCGATACCAAGCCGAAATCGGAAATCATCGACAGCTGGGCGGTTCGCGAGGTCTTCGATGGCGTCGCGATCCTGGAAAGCCGGCGGCACCGCCTCATCGAAGTCGTGCAGGGCGTTCAGATCCCAGGCGTCGGGCGCGTCGAGTCCATCGAGAGGCGCGGACGCAATTGGATCGTTGTCACCAAGCTGGGCATCATTACACCCCAGACTTGGTGATCGAGCGATCGGGGACGGACCCGATCAGCTGACGGCTGCGACCCGTTTCGCCTTGTTGCGCTGAGGCCGGTTCAGGCTCATCGCCTCGAGCATGGAGCTCGATTGCAGCCGGGCCTCGCCGCGCTTGCGCGCCGCCAATCTTGCCTGCGGCGTCGCATGCAGCACCATCGCGAGCATCGCGTTGGCATCCGGGTCTGCATCGAGAATGGTGGATTCGAAGGCAGGCATTCTTGTCTCCCGACCTGTGGTCGGTACTCCCTGGCCGGGCGGCGTCAGCTCGGCTGTTGCGGATAACGGGAGGATCGGGGACAGGTTCCCTACAAGTTCCTGTCGTTAACGCCGAATTCGGACTTGCATCACCGCTTCGCTCAATGGCGTGCGAGCGCGCACACGACGGGCGAGGATTCGTTCGGGCACACGCACGAAAAAGGGCGCCGAAGCGCCCTCGTCGTCCGTCCTCAAAAACAGCGATCAGGCGGCGGTCTTCACCGGGATGCCCTTCTCGGCGAGGAAGGTCGCCAATTCGCCGGACTGGAACATCTCGCGGGCGATGTCGCAGCCGCCGATGAACTCGCCCTTGACGAAAATCTGCGGAATGGTCGGCCAATTCGTATAGGCCTTGATGCCCTCGCGGATCGCCATGTCGTCGAGCACATTGATGCCCTTGAACGGCACTTCCAGGTAGTTGAGGATCTGGGCGACCTGACCCGAGAAGCCGCACATCGGGAATTGCGGCGTGCCCTTCATGAACACGACGACGTCCTGCGACTTGATCTCGTTCTCGATGGTGGTGGTGACGTCGGACATCGGACATACCTCGTGGATAACGTGAATAGCTCGCTGGCCTAATCCTGGGGAACGCCGGTCGTCAGCGCAAGAGCGTGGAGGACACCACCCATGCGTCCTTGAAGGGCCTGGTAGACCATCTGGTGCTGGGCGACGCGGGTCTTGCCCTTGAAGGCCGAGGAGAGAACCGTCGCCGCGTAATGGTCGCCGTCCCCGGCGAGATCCTTGATCTCGATCGTCGCGTCGGGCAGCGCCTCGCGGATCATCGCCTCGATGTCGCGGGCATCCATCGGCATTCGCAAATCTCCCGATACGCTTAAGAGGGTCAGGCCGCGCCGGCCGGCTGGCTCGCCATATAGGCGGGGAACCAGCCCTCGTGGATCGCGCGCAACTCGTCCACCGATATGGTCTCGTTGCCGGGCAGGGTCAAACCATCGGTTCCGGTCACTCCGACGATCGCCGCGTCGATTCCCTGCGCCGCAGCCGAATAAAGCAGATCCGGCGCGTCCTCCCCCTCGACCGCGATGAGATAGCGGCCCTGATCTTCACCGAAGAGATAGGCGTGGGCGGGGATGTCGAGCGGGGTCTGCGGCAGGTCGGCGCCGATGCCGCCGGCCATCGCCATCTCGGCAAGCGCTACGGCGAGCCCACCGTCGGAGAGGTCGTGCACGGTATCGACGAGACCTGAGGTAATCAGGCGGCGCACGAAATCGCCGGTCTTGCGCTCCGTCGCGAGATCGACCGGTGGGGGCGCGCCATCCTCGCGCTTCAAAATCGTGGCGAGATAGGCGGATTGGCCGAGCCATCCCTCAGAGCGGCCGAGCAGGATCAGCACGTCGCCCTCGCGCTTGAGCGCCAGGGTCGCATGCTTGGCCACATTGTCGAGCACACCGACGCCGCCGATGGTCGGGGTCGGCAGGATGCCGACGCCGTTGGTCTCGTTGTAGAGCGAGACGTTGCCCGACACGACCGGGAAGTCGAGAGCCTTGCAGGCCTCGCCGATCCCCTTGAGACAACCGACGAGCTGGCCCATCACCTCGGGCTTTTCCGGGTTGCCGAAATTCAGGTTGTCGGTGATCGCGAGCGGGCGCGCGCCGACTGCGGTGATGTTGCGCCAGACTTCCGCGACGGCCTGCTTGCCGCCCTCGACCGGATCGGCCTCGCAATAGCGCGGCGTCACGTCGGTCGTGAGCGCGAGCCCCTTCGGCCCGTCCTCGATCCGCACGATCGCCGCATCGCCGCCCGGCGTCGCGACGGTGTTGCCGAGGATGTAGTGATCGTATTGCTCGTAGACCCAGCGCTTGGAGGCGAGTTCGGGCGAACCGAGCAGGGCCTTGAGCGCCTCCAGGTTCGATTCCGGCGCCGGGATATCCGCGGCCTTCAGAACAGGCTGGTGCGTGTTGGCGATGTGCGGCCGGTCATAGAGCGGGGCCTCGTCGCCGAGCTCCTTGATCGGCAGGTCGGCGACGGTCTCGCCCTTCCACTTGATGACGAAGCGGAGTGTATCGGTCGTGTGCCCGATCACCGCGAAATCGAGGCCCCATTTCACGAAGATCGCTTCGGCCTCGGCCTCCATGCCCGGCTTGAGCACCATGAGCATGCGCTCCTGGCTCTCCGAGAGCATCATCTCGTAGGGGGTCATGCCGGTCTCGCGCACTGGCACGGTGTCGAGGTTCAACTCCACACCGAGATCGCCCTTGGCGCCCATCTCGACGGCCGAGCAGGTCAGGCCGGCCGCGCCCATGTCCTGGATCGCGATGACGGCTCCTGATGCCATCAGTTCCAGGCAAGCCTCCAGCAGCAGCTTCTCGGCGAAGGGGTCGCCGACCTGCACGGTCGGGCGCTTCGATTCGGTCTCCGCATCGAACTCGGCCGAGGCCATGGTGGCGCCATGGATGCCGTCGCGCCCGGTCTTGGAGCCGAGATAGACGATCGGGTTCCCGACGCCGGCTGCGGCCGCGTAGAAGATCGCATCGGTCCTGGCGAGCCCGACCGCCATGGCGTTGACGAGGATGTTGCCGTCATAGCGGCTGTGAAAGCCGACGAGGCCGCCGACCGTCGGCACGCCGAAGGAATTGCCGTAGCCGCCGACACCCGCGACAACGCCCGAGACGAGATGGCGCGTGCGCGGATGATCGGGCGAGCCGAAGCGGAGCGCGTTCAAGGCCGCGATCGGCCGCGCGCCCATGGTGAAGACATCGCGCAGAATGCCGCCGACGCCGGTCGCCGCGCCCTGATAGGGCTCGATGAAGCTCGGGTGGTTGTGGCTCTCCATCTTGAAGACGCAAGCCAGCCCATCGCCGATATCGATGACGCCGGCATTCTCGCCCGGTCCCTGGATCACCCAGGGCGCGCTGGTCGGCAGCCCGCGCAGATGTTTTCGCGAGGATTTGTAGGAGCAGTGCTCGTTCCACATCGCCGAGACGATGCCGAGCTCGGTCAGCGTCGGCTCGCGGCCGATCAGATTGCGGAAGCGCTCGTATTCGTCGGGCTTGAGCCCGTGCTGGGCCACCAGCTCGGGCGTGATCGGAACATCGTTGCGGAACATGCAGATCCCGTCGTGAGATTCGCGCAAGAGCGCAAACGGCCAGTCGAACGCTCCATGCAGGAAACAATCGGGCGGTGTTGCTGCCGAACCAGCGCGGTATCGTAACGGCTCTAGTGCGGATTGTTGCCTGCTGCAAACCGGTGGCAATTCGTGCCGTCGCCTCGCATTCAGTTCACGAATCTCGATGGAAGGACGGCAAGGGAAGCACCGTCCTTCCATGGTCACGCAGAGCGAGGTTGGCCCGAAGGCGCAGGCAGCCGAACGCTATCAGTCGTGTGTGTCGAGACGCCATACTGAGGCAATAAGTGAGTCCAGGTTCATGTCTCGGCAGATTCCACGACAAAAAATTGTGGAATTCATTTTATGGCTTCTCAAAAAATTCAAGAATGATTGCATTCAATATTCGTATGTCTTAGTGCGTGGATTGTATGAAAATACATTAGTGGAACCTTTCCCATTAAATGTTCCCTGATAAAGCCGGATGCGAGGCATTCCATTTTTGTCAAAGCCTACAAACCCATTCTTTTTATCTTCATATGTATTCATTGTGCGTTTTTGTGATGTTAGATCAATCCATTTTCCGTTCTGATCAAAACCTTCAATGGACGCCTCGCAGCCCATTGTTCCACAAGCCATTCGATCTTCAGTGATCGAAAATCGGACCTTCTTAAAAGGCGCTCCATCTTTGCTCGCGGTGACGGTGCTCTGAGATAAGGCCGTAGTAGTAGACAAAATCAGAGCGATCCCGATAAGCAAATTGCGCACTTTGCGTCTCCCCCAAAATCCCACGATCGATTCTTTGATCGAATATTCATTTTAGAGCACCGGCCCGCAAGACGGGAGTTGGCTTTCAAAAAAATCCGATGCGATGAATGCACCTCTGTCGTTCAAATAAGATTGAGATTCCATCTCACTTCAGCCGCCGTTTTGGGTGTCGGTCAATTGGTAAGGCCGTGCAAAGTACGTATCTTGATCGTTAGCGCTCGGATGATAGATGTAAGTCAATCTGATTTGACGTTTTCATTGCTTATATTAATCTAATTCGTTCAACTTGATACTGTCGAATGCAGTTTTCAGAGAAGAAATGTCACGGTAGTGGATCTGGAATGTCTTACTCAGTTCCTCCTGTAGCGACTCGGCATTCGGCAGAACGCGCTCCTCGCGAGCCCCATCATTTGCCTGGAAGGCGAGGCGGTCGTCGAGCAGTACGTGCCGACCGCCCTCGGTGGCCAAAGCCGCGACGATAGATCTGCGAAAGAACGAGGATGGGTGCGTCGCCACGAAATGATTGTGGACCACGCGGTCGATCAGAAATTGCTCGATGAGATTGAAGCGATAGAGCAGCCGCCATTCGTCCGCGACGAGGGTGCGTAGCTCGTATTCCGCCTCCGCGCGATCGACCCGGTAGAGTCCGTTCGGCGTCTCCTGTTCGAGCCCCGGTTCGAGCCGCAAAGGGCCGGTCGGGGTGAATCGGCCGAAGCCGACATCCGCAAGCCAATCCTCGCCATCGAGGATGACGCGCAGCAGCACATGCGTACGCGGCGGCAGCACGCCCGGCGCTGCATTCAGAAACACCCGCGCGGCAAGCCCTCGCGCGTCGAAGCCAAAGCCTGTGAGGGCGTGCTGCAGCAGCGGGTTCAGCTCGAAGCAATAGCCACCGCGTCCGCCATGGATCAGCTTGGCCTGAAGCGCCTCCGAATCGAGGCCGAGGGGCCGGCCGAGAAACGGGTCGAGATTCTCGAAGGCGATGGAGCGAACTTGAAGCCGGCAAAGCTCTTCCAGGACAGCCAAGGTCGGCTTGCGCGGGCCCTCGTAGCCGATGCGGCGGCAATAGGCGTCGAGATCGATGAGCCTGTCCTCGATGATGATGGCCTCCCTCAGCCGGACACGCTTCGGCGTGAAGCACCCTCATTCAAGAACGCGACGATCTCCTCGACGAAACGCGCGCCATAGGCCTCGCGCTTGCGCTCCCCGACGCCGTGAATGCTGCGCATGGCCCAGAGATCGACCGGCTTGTGCCGGGCCATTTCGATCAGCGTTCGGTCGGCAAATACCATGAAGGCAGCGATGCCTTCGGCGCGGGCAATCGTCGCGCGCAGGCCGCGCAGGTGCTGGAACAGCGCCTCGTCCGCCTCATTCAGCGCATAGGCGTCATCGTCGCCTGGCTTCGCTCGCCGGCTGCGCGCCTCGGCTCGTTTCGGCTCCGGGTCGGGCCGCGCCTGGAAGGTCTCGCGACCGAACAGGATCGCCTCGCCCTTCTCGGTCATGACGAGACCACCGTGACCATCGGAATGCTCGGCGACGGCGCCCGCCGCAAAGAGCTGGCGCATCAGGGCACGCCAGGCGGCGACCGGCTTGTCGGCGCCTGCCCCAAAAGTCTTGATCTGAGTGTGGCCGTTGCGGCGGATCGGGTCGCTCTCCTTGCCGTGCACGACATCGCAGAGATAGGCCGCGCCGAAGCGCTGGCCTGTGCGCACCACGGCCGAAAGCAGTTTTTGCGCAGAGACGGTTCCGTCGATCAGCGCCACGCCGCCCCGGCAGAGATCGCAGCGCCCGCATGGCCCGCTCGTCTCACCGAAATAGCCGAGCAGCGACTGGCGGCGGCAGACGGCGCCTTCACAGAGCGCGATCATCGCCTCGAGTTTGCGCTTCTCGACGCGGCGACGCTCCTCCGGAATGTCCTTCTCCTCGATCTGGCGGCGGCGGAGCGCCATGTCGTCGAGGCCGTAGAGGGTGAGCGTATCGGCGGGCAGCCCGTCGCGGCCGGCCCGGCCGATCTCCTGGTAATACCCCTCGACATTGGTGGGCATGTCGGCATGGCAGACGAAGCGCACATCCGGCTTGTTGATGCCCATGCCGAAAGCGATCGTCGCCGTCATCACCACGCCGTCCTCCTGCAGGAAGACGTCCTGGTTCTGCATGCGCGTGCTTTGGTCGAGCCCGGCATGGTAGGGCAGGGCGTTGAAGCCATCGCCTTTCAGCGTTTCGGCGAGTTGTTCTGTGCGCTTGCGCGACGAGCAATAGATGATGCCGCTCTCCTTGCGGCGATGACGCAGGAAGCGCTCGATCTGCCGGGTCGGGTTGTCTTTGGCCTGGAAGGTCAGCCCGATATTTGGCCTATCGAAGGAATGAACGAAGGTCTTTGGCGGGCGCTTGGCCGGGAAGAGCCGCTCGGCGATCTCGGCGCGCGTCGCGGCATCGGCCGTCGCGGTAAGCGCAAGGGTCTGGACTTCTCCCAGAGCCTCGCGGGCACGGGCGATGGCGCGGTATTCGGGCCGGAAATCATGCCCCCATTGCGAGACGCAGTGGGCCTCGTCCACCGCGAGCCGGCAGATGCCGGCGCCGCGCAGGGCCTCCATGAAGCCTTCCGTGAGAAGGCGCTCGGGCGAGACGAAGAGCAGGCGCAATGCGCCGGAACGGATGTCGCGCCAGGCGTTGCGAACCTCGGTCTCCGACACCGTCGAATTCAGCGTCGCGGCGGCGATGCCGAATCCTGTCATCTGCTGGACCTGGTCGTGCATCAGCGCGATCAGCGGCGAGACCACCACTGTCAGCCCAGGCGAGACCAGCGCCGGCAACTGATAGGTCATCGACTTGCCGGAGCCGGTCGGCATCACCGCGAACACGTCCAAGCCATCGAGCACGGCGCCGATCACCTCGGCTTGGCCGGGACGGAAATCGGAATAGCCAAAAGTCTCGCGGAGCGCGGCGCGGGCCTCGTCGAGGCGTTTGTGTAGGCATTACATTCAATTTGCCTACACAGGAATGCCGCGATGCCGTTGAACATCCGAAGCGAAGAGGTGAACAGGCTTGCCGACAAGCTGGCATCGGTCGCCAAGGTCAGCAAGACCGAAGCGGTTCGGATCGCGCTCGTCAACGAGCTGGAGCATCGTGAACGGGCTCAACCTTTGGCAGAGCGCCTGAAGCCACTGCTGGATCGTATCGATTCCGTGCCGGACACGGGCCTTGAAGCCGATAAGGCATTCTTCGACGACCTGAATGGCGAGCCGTGATGTTCGTCGATGCATCCGCGATGGTGGCGATTCTAACGGCGGAGCCGGTGCGCGGATCGCTGATGCTAGCCTTGAGCGGAGCCAAGGCGCCGATCACATCACCGATCGCGATATTCGAGACCGTGACGGCTGTCGCGCGGAAGAAGAAGCAAAGTATTGCCGATTCCGAAGCTCAAGTCCGCGAATTCCTACAGATTTCGCGGGTAAGAACCGTGCTGCTCGGCGAGTCGGATGGCTTTGGCGCCGTGGCCGCTTATGCCCGCTATGGCAAAGGCCGTGGCCATCCGGCCCAGCTCAACATGGGCGATTGCTTCGCCTATGCCTGCGCCCGCACCCATGACGTGCCGCTGCTTTTCGTCGGCGAGGATTTTTCGAAGACGGATGTCCGCTCCGCTTTGGCTTGAACCGGTTCAAGCCGTCAGGATCCGCCCTTCGGCGACCCTCACGATATCCGCCCGCCCGGACAATTCCGCGAACAAGGCTGGGTCGGCTCCCGTCATCCAGACCTGTCCCGGCAGCGCCTCCAGCGCCTCGAACAGGCCGGTCCGGCGGCGCGGATCGAGATGGGCTGCGACCTCGTCGAGCAGGATCATCGGCGCGAGCCCGCTCATCGCATGGACGAGGCGGGCATGTGCGAGAACGAGCCCGATCAGCAACGCTTTCTGTTCGCCGGTCGAGGCCGAGCCGGCCGGCACGTTCTTGGGGCCGTGGCGAACGCTGAGATCGCTGGTCTGCGGCCCGGATAGCGTGCGGCCGGCCGCACGGTCACGCTGACGGCCTCGGGCGAGCGCGAGGCGGTATCGGTCTTCCGCCTCCAGCGCCGGCCAGACCGCGACGAGGTCGTCGAGATCGCCCTCCAACCGCAATCCGGCCCAGGGAAAGGGCTGAGCATCGTCGCGTGTCTCACCGATCAACCGGTCCAGTCTTTCGACGGCCTCACGCCGGGCGAGCGCGACCGCGACGCCGAGTTCGGCCACCTCGCGCTCGATCGCATCGAGCCAGCGCGTATCGTCGAACCGTTCCTCCAGCAGGCGGTTGCGTGAGCGCAGGGCTCGCTCCAGCGAAGCAACGCGGGCGCCATGAGCGGAATCGACCGCGAGAACCAGCCGGTCGAGGAAACGGCGCCGATCGCCGGCCGGCCCCCGGAACAGCCCGTCGAGATCGGGGGTCAGCCAGACGAGCCTCAGATATTCGGCGAAATCGACCGGCGAGGAAGCGGGAGTTCCGTCGATGCGGCAGAGCCGGAGGGAGCGCCCATCATAGCTGGGCGGCTCGACACCGGTTCCAAGCCAGTTCTCGCCATCGCGAGCTGAAAGGGTCAACGACACCGCAAAGCCACCGGGGCCGTCTCGGCGTGCCATGGCCGGCAGATCGGCCCGGCGCAGGCCGCGGCCCGGCGAGAACAGGGAGATGGCCTCGAGCAGGTTGGTCTTGCCCGCACCATTCTCGCCGACGAGCGCGACGAATCGACGCCCGACGGCAAGGTCGAGATCGGCGTGATTGCGAAAATCCCTGGCGATGAGGCGGGTGAGGCGCGCGGCCTCGACCGGGTTGGTATCCATCGGCCTCGATTAGAGCATCGGCCCGAATGGTGGGAACCGGCTTTCGGAAAACGCCGATGCAACACAATGACCTACCGAGTCGGACCGAATCCGATCTTCGGTCCGAAGCTGTAATGACCGGAAATCGATCCGGACTTACACCCGCATCGGCATCAGCACATAGAGCGCGGGGGCGCCGTCGCGATCCTGGATCACGGTCGGCGAGCCCGGATCAGCGAGCTTGAACAAAGCGGTGTCGCCTTCGAGCTGGCCGGTAATGTCGAGGAGGTAACGCGCATTGAAGCCGATATCGAGGTTGGCCGCCTCGTAATCAACGTCGAGTTCCTCGGCCGCGGAACCGGCATCAGGGTTGTTGACCGAGAGGGCCAGCTTGCCTTCGCTCATGGCGAGTTTCACGGCGCGGCCGCGCTCGGACGAGATCGTCGAGACCCGGTCGACTGCGCGGGCGAAAGCATCGCGCTCCACGGTGAGGCGCTTGTCGTTGCCGGTCGGGATCACGCGCTGGTAGTCGGGGAAGGTTCCGTCGATCAGTTTCGAGATCAGTGTGACGCCACCTGCGAAGTTCAGGCGAATCTTTGCCGGCGAGATCTCGATCGCGACGCTCTCGCCGCCATCGTCGACGAGCTTCTGGATCTCGGCGACGGCTTTTCGCGGCACGATGATGCCCGGCATGCCCTCGCTGCCCTCCGGGGCAGGGATCTCGACGCGGGCGAGCCGGTGGCCGTCGGTCGCGACCGCCCGAAGCTTGAGTCCACCCTCCGAGTCGAGTGTGTGGAGATAGATGCCGTTGAGATAGTAGCGCGTCTCCTCGGTCGAGATCGCGAATTGGGTCTTGTCGATCAGGCGTTTCAGGTCGAGGGCGGAGAGCGAGAAGCCATGCGGCAACTCGCCGGCGGCAAGGTCCGGAAAATCGCCCTCGGGCAGGGCGCCGAGCGCGAAGCGTGAGCGGCCGGAGCGGATCACCATCTGGCCGGTCTCGCCGCTCGTCTCCAGCGAGACCTGCGCGCCCTCGGGCAGCTTGCGGACGATATCGTAGATGACATGGGCCGGCACCGTCGTCGCGCCGGGATCGGTCACGTCGGCCGGGATGGTCTCGGTGACCTCGATGTCGAGATCCGTCGCCTTGAGCTGAAGCCCCTGGGGCGAGCCGCGCAGCAAAACGTTCGACAGGATCGGGATCGTGTTGCGGCGCTCGACGACGCGATGCACGTGGCCGAGCGACCGAAGAAGGGCCGCGCGCTCGACGGTGACTCTCATCGGACTGGACTCTGGACTTCTCAAACGCGACGCCAAGACCGGTTCTGCGCGAGAGACCGGCAGGCCCGGAACCTGGGCTGCTCAGATTGGCGAAGCGTTCCGGCGATGGCAAGGGCGCGATATCCGCTGTCCCGCCCAAGAGGGCGGAAACACGATCTGCGCCTGCCGTACTCCGCAGATTTCCGCTCCAGTTCGCGGCCTAGAATGATGTGCGATCAACGAGATCCGGCCAAGCAAACGTTACGTCTGCCCAAGGCCGCCCAGTCGGTTTCGCTCAATCCTGCAGCATGCGCTTGAGGAGTTCGACCTCGTCGCCCAGAACCGGATCGTCGCCGATCTGCTTCTCGATCTTGCGCACCGCATGCAGGACCGTGGTGTGGTCGCGTCCGCCAAAGCGGCGGCCGATCTCCGGGAGCGAGCGCAGGGTCAGCACTTTCGAGAGATACATCGCGATCTGGCGCGGTTTGACCACGGCGGCGGTGCGCCGCTCGGACAGGATGTCGGAGCGCGAGACATTGTAGCGGCTGGCGACGAGCTTCTGGATGTCCTCGATCTTGATGCGCTTCGGCTCGCGGTTGCGCACGAGGTCGCGGATCGCCGTCTCGGCCGTCTCGACCGTGACCGGAGAACCGGTGAGCGTCGCATGGGCGAGCAGGCGGTTCACGGCGCCTTCGAGATCGCGGCCATTGGCGGTAATTGCCCGGGCGACATAGGCGATGACGGCCGGCGAGACCTCGAAATTCGGATGCGCAGCGCAGACCGCTTCGAGCCGTGCCGACAGGATCGAGGCGCGCAAGGTTTCGTCGAGCGTGCCGATCTCGACGACGAGACCGCCGGCGAGCCGGGAGCGGACGCGCTCGTCGAGCGCCTCGAGCTCGGCTGGCGGCCGGTCGGAGGCCACGACGATCTGACGGCCGGCATCGATCAGCGCATTGATCGTGTGCCCGAACTCCATCTGGATCGACTTGCCCTGGATGAACTGCACGTCGTCGAGAATGAGCAGGTCGATCGCGCGCAGGCGCTCCTTGAAGGCAAGCGCGTTCTGGGTCTTCAGGGCGTTGACGAAGCCGTACATGAAGCGGTCGGCGGTCAGGTAGATCACGCGGCGCCCGGCTTCGCGGGCGGCATGGCCGATTCCGTGCAGGAGATGCGTCTTGCCGAGACCGACGCCGGCATGGATGTAGAGAGGGTTGTATAGCGCGCCCTCGCCATCGTGCCGGGCGATGCGCTCGCCGGCGGCATGCGCCAAGGCGTTCGAGCGGCCGACCACGAAGCTCGTGAAGGTCAAACGCGGATCGAGCGGTGTGCCGTTGAGATCGCCGGCCGAACCCGAATCGGCTCTGGCCGGGGCCGAGGGCTCCGGTTCGGGCGCCAAGGCAGGGGCATGGGCGGCATGCGGCGCCGGCTTCGCTTGAAACCGGGCGAGTGTGCCCGTTGCAGGGCCGGTGCTGGTCGCGACTGGCGCCGCGGGCCGCTGCGGCGCGGAGTGGCCGCGCACACCAACTTCGATGCGGGTCACGCCCTCGCATTCGGCGCGGAAAGTCGCGAGCACGCGATCGAGATAATGCGATTCGATCCAGCTCTTGAGAAAGCGCGTCGGCACCGTCAGCCGAGCGGCGCCGCCCGAGACACCCTCGAGCTCGAGGCGCGCGAACCAGCTCGCGAACACGTCCTCCCCGAGTTCGGCGCGCAGACGTCTCTTCACGCGTGCCCAGGCAGCCTGCACGTCGCTTGCGCCCCCGCCACCATTGTTGCCGTTCCCCGCTCCGTCCGCCCTGCTGCCGTCGAGCTGCATCACCTGACTCTCCTCGCGACCAGGGCGGTTCGCCGCCGGGGACGCGTACGCATGCGAAACTTGAGAGGACCGCGTGAGTCGCGGCGCCTCGCCATCGTCACGACCATGTCAAGCTCTGAGCAGACGGCTTTGGTCGATTGGGCCGTTCTATCAACAATCCTCTATCG
>JBGAFL010000036.1:0-53694 GCA_044227265.1 Methylobacterium sp. | reverse complement strand
CGCACAGCATTGATTCGAGACGCGCCGAGCGCGGGAGACCTGACGATGTTCGCTAGGCCGGTTCGCACTGTGTTTCTCGGTGCCCTGCTTGCGGCGGTTCCGCTTTCCGCACAGGCCATCGTCCAGGGTCAGGTCAGCCGTGATCCCGATGGATTGCGCGCCTCGGTGGTGCGCATCGAGAGCACGGTCGGCGAGATCTGCTCCGGCACCCTGATCAGCCAGACCGTGGTTCTCACCGCCGCCCACTGCGTAATGCATAAGGCGGGCTACAACGTCGTCGTGGTCGATCCGAATTTCCGGCAGCGCCGCATCCGCGCGGTCGCCGCCTCGATGCATCCCGACTTCCAGCCCGGCACCACGCCTGAGGATCAGCCCGGCATCGATCTCGCCATGCTGAAGCTCTCCCAGCCGGTCGGCCCTGGCTTCCGGCCGATCGACCCGCGTGGCGGCGCTATCGGCACGGGTGATGCCGTCGATATTGCCGGCTTCGGCGTTGTCGCCGAGAACCGCCGCAACACGGCGCGCACCCTGCGCACGGCGCGGCTCGTCTCGATCGGCTCGCTGCAGGTGGCCAATCGCGTCACCGTGGTCACGGATTCGCGCCGCATGGCGGAGACCGCCGGCGCCGGTGCTTGCCTTGGCGATTCCGGCGGCCCGATCCTGCGGGGTGGCCAGATGGTGGGTGTCGTCAGCTGGTCGAGCGGTGCGATGCACCAGAACCGCCGCGCCCGCACCGCCTGCGGCGGCTTCACCGCCGTGACGCCGACCGCCGAGAATGCGAACTGGATCGCCTCGCGCGCTGCCGAACTCGAGCGGCTTCCGGCCCCCGAGCCGATGGTTCAGGCGCGCGCCGGCACGCAATGGATGGCCCGGCCGGGGCGTGGACGCCCGGCGCGCTGAGCGGCGCGTTCTTTCTCTCTCTCCTTGTGTTGTTGGGGCGGAGTGCCTCGGCCGTTCCTTCAGGCCGAGGGCGCTTCGGCAGGTCTCTAGCGCCGGCCGAACGGCCCGGTACTGCGCCATAGATAGACATGCGACAGGGTCATCGTCGCGATGGCAAGCCCGATTGCCATGCAGAAGGCCATTGCGGCAGCGCCGAGAAGTTCGAACCTCAGTTTCGTGAGGTACCCGTCGATCGTGTAGCCTGCGATGACCGCCAAGCAGACCGGGACCATCATCAAGAAAACCAAGCGCCAGAACACGCCCTTGGTCGCTCGGGCCGAACCTCGCAAGCTGACATTCGGCGCTCGAACGGCGATGGCCGGAAAGACCAGCGAGAATCGAATCACCCAGACTGTAAAGAAACAGGATATCGCGAAGGATACGAGCAGTGAAATAATCGAAACCACATTATTATCTGTTTTTATCAAAGAAATTAGATGGAGCGCTGAGAAGCAAAAATTCATTGCGATGCTCGTAATGAAATATTCTATAATTGCATCTTCGTGCATAGTAATAAAAGAAATACTTGTGATTTCCCGCAAGATGGCGAAGCGATGCAGGGCAACGAGGATCGGAGTGAGGAAGAGCGTCGTCAGCGTGCCGCCGAAAAACGACAATGCCAGCAATGAGAATTGCTCATCGCTCCCCACTCTTTGAATGAGAAAAGGCTGCAGCAGCACGCGGTTGAGAAACGATATGACGAAGGCCGCGACCAGAAGCAGCGGCATGCTGCGATAGGCCTGAAACGCGTCTCGAACGGCCAGTTTGAGGGTTGCTCGGACGGGCAATCCAGGCATGGGCTCGCGAGCGAAGGAGGGATTGTCCGTCATCGTCTCGCTGCCCCGTAAGGCTGTCGAATCTGTCGAGGCACCAGCGACGGCAGATGGTCTTGCGCCCTCCGGCTATCGTGTCTCGCGCACGGGTGGAAGCGTCCGGCCGACACAATTCATCGGAGTCTTCTCTTCATTCACACGGGATCGCTCGCGAAGGCCGGCTTGGCGAGCAACAGAGCATGGGCGCGCACATCGCGCGGCCAGGCCGCGATCGCACCAGAAAAGGTCTCCGCATCGCAGGCATAGAGCGCGCGCGAGGCTTCCTCATACCCTGGCCGATCGCCGGCCATGGTTGCCATGAAGCGATCCGCCGATTCCTGGGCGCGCATCCGGGCGATGCCCTGGGGGTCGGCCTTGCGCGCTTCGTCGACAAGACGCCGCAAGGTGACGGAGGCGCCGCCCTTCTGAGCGTTGAGCCATTCCCAATGCCGGGGCAGGAGCGTGACCTCGCGGGCGACGACGCCGAGCCGTGGACGGCCCGGGCCGCGTGGCGGCTCCAGAGCGGGATCAGGCTTCGACAGACGCGCCAGGATCTCGGCATCGCTCCCGCGCAGGTCGACATCGACCGTGCGCCCGGTCGCGTCGTCGAAGACGAGCAGCCGGGCATTGCGATCGGCGGCGAGCAGCGCCTTGATCGAGAGCAGGACGGTAGCGGGGTTGCCGCGCGCGAAACGCTTCTCGCTCTCGAACGCCGTATAGACCTGCTGTTCCGTTTCCATCGCCGGCTCCTGCATCATTCGCAGGAGTTTTTATCCGGGTTAATCGGCGTGTCAATATCAGCCGGATAAAAATAAAAAGGTTTGGCGAGAAGCTCAGATTCGCAGTACCCATTGCGCAATTGCGAAAAATCCGGTGCGATGCAGCACAGAATTTACCACTCGGTTAACCCTATCGACTAGCGTCCCGACAGCTTGCGTAGGCTTCCCGAAGGAAAATCTCGTGACCACGCGCTCCACGCTTCTTGCGGTCTCCGCTCTCGCATCGCTGCTGGCCTTCGCGGCGCAATCCCTGATCGGGCGCGAACCGGCCGACCCTTGCGATGCCAACCCGGAGATCCATGCCTGCGCCGTCTTCCTGCAGCCGGAATGGCAGCGGCGCAGTGTCCATGCCGGACGCAGCTCGCCGATCCCAGTTCCCGCCGCGGCGCAAACGGAATCCGTGGCCGCGACGGGCGAGGCAACCGGAGCCGTTCAGACGCCGCAGCAGGACAGCGACGGCGTCTGAGCCTACGGCACCGGACTGAAAACCGGCTCCTACTTTTCTCAGCCGAATTTCAAAAGCTTGATCGCTTCGAAATCCTGCACGCCGCCACCGACGCGCTTGGTCGTGTAGAACAGCACGTAGGGCTTGGCCGAATAGGGATCGCGCAGGGTGCGCAGGCCCGCTCGGTCGACCACGAGATAGCCGCGCTTGAAATCACCGAAGGCGATCGACAGTGAGTTGGCGCCAAGCGCCGGCATCGCCTCGGCCTCGGTGACCGGAAAGCCCATCAAGGTCGCGGCACGGTCCGCAGCGAGCGGCGGCTGCCAGAGATAGTTGCCGTCGGCATCCTTGAACTTGCGGATCGTCGACTGCACGCGTCGGTTCATGACGAAGCGGGCATTCTGACGATAGCCGGCCCGCAGGGCATGGATCAGGTCGAGCAGGATGTCGGACGGGTCCGTGCCCGGAAAGGCACCGGAGACCCCGGTCGCAAGGAAGCCGAGCTTGCCCGGCACCCAGGCATTGTCCGCCACTGTGTCGGAGCTGAGAAAGCCTTTGGGGCGGCCAACGCCATTGCCGGTGACGAAGGCCTCGCTCTCCTGCTCGGCAAAGGCCGTCTCGACCTCGTCGGCAAGCCAGGCATCGATGTCGACGATGGCATCGTCGAGCAGCGTCTGGGTCGCGGCGGGCATGGCGTAGAGTTCCATGGCCGGGAAGGTCAGCTCCGAGAGTGTCGGCGTGTCGGTCTGCGGACGCGGCGCGGTCTCGGCAACCCAGCCCGCGGCCGGTCCTTCGATCGAGACGGCGCGCTTGTATGGGCCGCCGGAGACCACCCGCACCGAGGAGATGGCGCGGATCGGCGAGATTTCGGCAAGGCGCGCCAGCACCTCGCGCTCGATCACCGGCGGCACGAGATAGCCGCCATCCGGCCCGGACCCGGCTGACAGTGCCTTGCCTTCGAGCCGCTTCAGGCCGGCGCTCTCGCCGGCCCGGACATAGAGATCGAAGGCCGCCTTGTGCTCCTGCCCGGCGAGATCACGCTCCTGTCCCTCCGAACCGCCCAGCGGTGGGCGGGCCCGGTCGAGCTGGATCCGGTCGAGGCGGTTGCGGGCCTGATCGAGCGCCGCATCGATCCGCGCGAGTTTTTCTTCGGTGAGAGGGTCGGCGGAAAGCCGGCTTTCGATCTGCGCAAGCCGCGCATCGTTGATCTCGCGAAACGCCTCGAAAGCGCGGCCGAACTCGTCGAGCGCGGCGTCGACCGGACCTGCGGCCTTGTTCTCGGGCAGGATGGATTTGGTTTCGAAACTGGCATGCGTCATGGGGTGCCTCGGTTGGTTGACGACATTGGGGTGCCTGTTCCCATCCACCCTTCTTAGGGCTACGGGCCTGTGCGGTTCTGAGTCGTTCTCCCACCCACCCCCTCATCCTGAGGTGCCGCGTCAGCGGTCTCGAAGGAGGCTTCCAGGGATCGCTCTGCTGGCTGGACGCCTCCTTCGAGGCTTCCGCTTCGCTCCAGCATCTCAGGATGAGGGTCTGGGTCGGAACGTGTCTGGGGTCATCCGCTGGGCTTGCCAGCGCAGGGCGGCGGCGAGTCCGGCGGGAGCGCCTTGCCGGAACACTCTTGCAACCGGCTGCAGCGGAAAGGTCACCAGCGAGACCTCCCAGAGATCGAGCGCCAGCAAGGAGCGGCCGCCGCGCTCCGGCCGGGCTTCAATCACGCGAAACCCGATCGAGAGCCCATCCAGCGCGCCATCTTCCAAGAGTGCCGCGAGTTCACGGGCCCGCTGCACGTCGAGGTTCAAACGGCCGGCGACGCGAAGCCCATGGCGATCCTCGCTGAGCGAGAGCCAATGCCCGATCGGCTCGGCCGGATCATGCTGCCAGAGCATACGCACGCCGCTCGGGCCACGCCGCGCGAGACTTTTCGCGAAGGCGCCCGGTCGGACGATATCGCGCCCGAGATCGGGCACGCCGAACACGCTGGCATAGCCGGCAAAATGACCATCCATGCGGTGTTCCTTTGGCGATAATCACGGTCACTTCCGTCATCCCGGGATCGCAAAGCGAGACCCGGGACCCAGAGCCACCGACGCGGCCGGCTGGACGTCGCTCTGCGGTTCTGGGGCCCGGGTTCTGCTGCGCAGCCCCGGGATGACGATCGCGGCAGGCGCGAAACGCTAACCACGTCAGGCGATTGCGTTGGGATTCCATGGGCCTACGCCTTTAGTATCGCCGCTCGCACCGCGCCGGTCCGACCCATGCTGCAATTCCTGCTCGTCCTTGCCTGGATCGGCCTGGTCCAGGCCGCGGCAAGGCCGTTCCAGCGGCGGCGCGGACAGGCGCGCGAGGGCTGGTGGCATCTCACGCCGGGACCCTACGAGCTGTTTGGCCTCGCCAGCGGGCTCGTTCTGGTGAGCGTGTTCACCCTGGTCTCGACGCGGCCGGAAACCCCGCTCTCTCAGAAGGCCATCACCGCCTTCTTCGTCCTCGTCACGCTGGCGCTGGCCATCGGCTTCGTGCGGATCGAGGTGCGCTGGAACCACGGCTCTGTCGAGCGCCGCGATCTTTGGGGCCGGCGCACCCGCATCGGCTTTGCCGAAATCGCGACCCTGCGTAACGATTGGCAGGGGCGCAAAGTGATCGGCGCCTTCGACGGCCGAACAATCCCGGTCTCGCCCTATGCCAACGGCTACGCCGCGCTGATGGCGCGGATCGAAGCCAGCCAGGGCGATCTCCCGCCGCCGGCGGAGGTTCCGACACCGTCGCGAGAAGCCATGGCGGGGCTGGTGCCCGGCTATCGGGTCGGTACGCGCGGGGTGAGGTGACATCGCGTCAGTCCCCTTGCATCCTCGTCGCGTCGGCGGCCAAGCGTGACCGTCCGACATCGCTGCGCGAGATCATAGTGGCCTGGCCCGAAGTATCCCCCCGGGATCGATCTTTTTTTCGTACGGTCGACGTTATCCTGCTCAGCGCATTATGCGCGTGGATCGTCTGGCGAGCACTCTGGATGACATACCCGGCATCCAACCAAAGAGGAGGCGTTTCAAATCTCGTTTGGTTTCTGATCTTGACGTCGGGGCCATTCTTGGCCGCGGGATTGTCCATTATCGCAATGATTCGGAGAGATGATCAGAAATTGTGGATAAAATTGTTTTCAGGTGCTCTCGTAATAATTTGCTTAATTTTGGTTTGGCTCGCTACTTTAGATGATATTATGGAAGCATATTCTGTGTCAGCAATGCCGTTGCTCGTCATCTGGATACTGCTGATAGCGAAATTGATTGTCGGCCTCTTCACCCTTATCGCACCTGACAAGACGGATTTTGGAGAGCGCAAGTGCAATCTGCATCGTCTTATCGTCGCGTCGGTCGTCGGCCCTCTTGTCGGCATGCTTGTCTGGTCCGCGCTGAACATCCCTCTGGTTGCATGGCGGGCGCATGCCGTTGCCGGATCGGACGCATATTGCCTTCAAGTTCCTGCCCGTGGTTGGCGTTCTGACATTACACTGCGCGATCCACTGCTGGACGAAGTCGCGATCACGCGCTGGGGTCAATTGGCCGGCTTGGCGATGCAGGCACCCTTCGAACCCCGTGGGCGCACGGGCGAAAAATTCCAAGATCAGAATCACAGTATCCTAACAGTCAAGCGGGGCTCGAAGATAGAAGAATATCACTGGTCTTACTTTGCGTTTGATTTTCTCCCTGGTGCAAAGAGTACATATGCCCAATGTGAACCGAGAGACGACTTCTTCAGCACAGTTCATTGGAGTTGATTACAGTCTCTCTGCCGGATACCCCACCGCCTCGCGTTTCTCGTCGACCGTCAAAAAATCCGCCGCCTGCACCCGCCGCCACAAGGATTCCCGCTCGCTCGCCAGCGCCTCTAGCGCATCGAGATCGGGCACCAGCCGCGCCCTGCCGAAGGCCGGCTCCAGCCAGGCGGCGAGCGAGTCCGCCGTGCGGGTCACCAACGGTACAATCGTCTGGCGATAGAAGGCGCGGTTCGCTTCGGCGTAATTCGCATGGGTGTTGTCGCCCGGCAGGCCGAGGAGGAGCGGGGGCACACCGAAGGCCAGAGCGATCTCGCGGGCCGCCTCGCGCTTGGCCTCGACGAAATCCATCTCCTTCGGGGAGAGCGAGAGCGGGCGCCAATCGAGTCCGCCATCGAGCAGGAGCGGGCGCCCGGCATTGAGCGCGCCCTGATAGCTCGTCTCGAGTTCGGATTTCAGCCGGGTGAATTGCGCCTCGCTCAAACTCGCGCCGGTTGCTGGGGCGAAGACCAGCGCGCCGGAGGGCCGGGCCGCATTGTCGAGCAGAGCCTTGTTCCAGGCGCCGGCCGCATTGTGGATGTCGAGCGCGGTCGCCGCCGCCGCCATCGGCGAGAGGCCGTCATGATCCTCGCGCGGGTTGAACAGGGCCAGATGCAGGATCGGCGGCAACGGGCCGGATTGATCGTAGCGGATCACCCGCCCGCCGACGGAATATTCGTAAGCCCCGACCCAGCCATCCGGGCCAGGCACCATGCGCATCCGGTCGGGACGCAAGCCGTGGAGTTCGCGTGGGTGCCCATCGAGCTGCACGGCTTCGACATAGGCGTTGCCCGACACCATCAGGTGCCCATAGACGCCCTCCAGAAAACGCTGCCCGCCCTCGCGGGGGTTGGGCCGGGCCAGCAGGTCGGTGAGCGGAGGCGGGCCGTCGTGATCGGCGAGCACCAGCGGCAGGGCGGCGGCGGATTCGGCGATGAGCCGCACTGCGCGATGCGCGATCGCATTGCGGGCATAGCCTTCGCGAGCATAGGCGGCGGCATCGCGCGCCATCCAGTGGGGCCGGTCCTGGCCCGTGAAGGTGAGTGTGAGCGGCGCCGATTTTGCCGAAGGCGCGAAGCCGGCGGCCTGGGCGAGGCGGGTGAGCAGATTGGGCATGGCGAGGTCTCAGATCATGCGCGCAAAACCCTCCCCCCGTTGCGGGGGAGGGTGCCCCGCGAAGCGGGGTGGGAGAGGGGAGCGCCGCCCTATCCGGATAAACCTGAGCCGCCCCTCTCCCGACCCTCGCTGACGCGAGGGCCACCCTCTCCCGCAGAGGGGAGAGGGTTGCGGGCGCTACAACACCCGCACGCGCGGTTCTGGCCGCGGCGTCAGCATGAGATGGCTCAGCGCCCAGACCAGCGCGTCGAGCCGGTCCGGCGAGGCGCCGTTCGACAGGCCGTCATGTCCGAAATCGCAGAGTTCGTCCTCGAGCGCCGGAAACACGCCGGCATGGCGCACGCGGCCCTGCGCATAGAGCAGCGAGACCGGCTCGGCCCGCGAGAATTTTCCGCGCGTCGCGCGCACCGGCACCACCGGCACGCCGGCATCGATCTCGGCGAGCACGGCCGAGACCATCTCGCCGCCCTGGTTGACCTCGGCGACGAGCGCATCGGCGGAAAGCCGGTGGTAGAGGGCGAGTGCCGCGAGCGCCCATTGCTGCGGACGGGCCTCAGCGAGGCTGGCATCGGCGAGCACATAGCCGATCCCGTCCGCCCCCAGACCCGCTGCGACGATGCCGCAGGCATCCGCGCCGGCCCGCGAGGAGGCCGGCGGATCGATGGCGACGACGATCCGCACCAGAGCGGGCGCGGCGGCGACACGCGCGGCCTCGATCGCCTCGCGCGACCACAGGGCATCCGGCCGATCTTCGATTAGCTCGCCATCGAGTTCCTGCCTTCCGAGCCGCGTGCCGGCATAGCGACCGACCACCGAATTCAGGAAATCCGGCGCGAGGTTTTCCGCATTGTCGGCCGTGCGCGCCCGGCTCACCACCGTTCGGGGATCGGCGAGGAGCCGGCGCAGCAGAGGGAGCGGCCGGGGCGTCGTGGTGACGAGCGCGCGCGGGCGAGCGCCTTGGCGCAGGCCGAACTGGATCATGTCGAAGGCAGCCTCGGCCTGGCGCCACTTGGCGATCTCGTCGCACCAGGCGGCGCCGAATTGCGGCCCGCGCAACGAATCCGGCTCCTCCGCCGAGAAGGCGAGCGCCACCGCGCCGTTTCCGAATTCGAGCCGGCGCCGCGAGGGCTGCCAGAGCGGGCGGGCCTGTCCGAGCCGAGGCAGAGCGAGAAGCCCGGAAGGCCCCTCGATCATCACGTCCCGGACATCCGCGAAGGTCTCGCCGATCAGGGCGATGCGGCCGACCTTCTCCGGCGTGAAAGCCGGATCGCCAAAGCTGAGCGCGCGCACCCATTCGGCGCCGGCCCGCGTCTTGCCGCAGCCGCGCCCGCCGATATAGGCCCAGATCGTCCAGTCGCCTTCGGGCGGGAGCTGATCCTCGCGGGCCTGGTGCAACCAGTCACGCGAGAGGCTCTTCAGGAGCGGTTCCGGGAGGCTCTCCAGGAACGGCCGGATCCGGGCACTCGCCGCAGAATGCAGCATAGCGTCGCGCGATCTCCGCGCGCAGGGCGGGCAGGTCCTGGCAGGACGCATCCGCCGCTCCTTCGCTAGCCTCGGCAATTGGCAGGTCGTCGAGCAGCCGCTTCAGGCCGCCGAGATCGCGTAAGACCCGCGCGGAATCGGCTTCCGCCGGCTCCCTATTCAGCCGTGTGTCGAGCGCGGCGATCTGGCGGGCAATATGTCCGCGCAGGGCCGCTTCGAGCTGCGCGCGGCCGGGCGGATCGCTCGAGGGCACGGACCATCGTGCCGGAGGAATGGCCACCCGGCCGGGAGGAGCCACGTTCGAGCGGATCTCCGCCTCGCAGTTCCAATGTTGCACCGTCCTCGGCGGCAGGCCGAGATGGGCAGCGATCTGCGCCATGGACAAAGCGGTCTCGCGCAACAGAATCTCGGCGGCCCGGCGTATCGGCAGCGGGTGACGCTTGCCTGCCATCACCGGCCTCCGCCGTCTCGTCACACTTCTTGAGCCTGCCCAATTCATACCGAATGAGCGGTTCGCTGTCAATCATAAAATTCCTATTATAGGAAAAATGTCATTAGACCCCCCATGGGCGGGAATGCGAAGGGAATCGGCGCCAGGGACCTCGCATGGCAGCCAGCGGCGGGCATCCACCGGATTTCGTCGATCCCGACATTCGTCGCAATCGATCGGATCGCGTATTGATTGTTCGCGTCATTGAACCTCCGCTCCTCGACCGGCAGTCTGGCGACATGAAGATCCTGATCCTGGACGATCATCCCCTGCTGAGGCAGGGGCTCGCCATGCTCCTCGCCGGCTCGGGCGACACCGTCCTCGAAGCGGGTACCGTCGAGCAGGCGACGGACCTGATTGACGCTCATCCCGATCTCGAACTCGTCGTCCTCGATCTGTTCCTGCCGGGAGAAGTCGGGTGGACACTGATCACGACGATCGGCGAGACTCATCCCGGCCTGCCGATCGTCGTTCTGTCTTCTTCCGAGAATCCGAAGGACGTCCGCCGCGCGCTGCAACTCGGCGCGCTCGGCTACATTCCGAAATCGGCCGGCCCGCACACCTTCCTGTCCGCGATCCGCCTCGTCCTGTCCGGCGAGCTCTACGTCCCGCCGCTGCTCCTCGATGCGACAATGAGCCCGCCCGCACCATCGCCGGCAAGCACGCCCCGGACCGCCACGGGCCTCACCGATCGCCAGACGGACATCCTGCGCCTTCTCGCTGAAGGCATTCCCAACAAGGTGATCGCTCGCCAGCTCGATCTGTCGGAGAAGACCGTGAAGGCCCATGTCACCGCGATCTTCCGGGCCCTCGACGTGGTCAACCGGACGCAGGCCGCCAATGCCGGCCGGGCGGCGGGGCTGATCTGATCGCGGCCGATCCAGACGGGGTCCGGCTGTCATGACCGAAGGCGAGCGTAGCGGATTCTCGCCGAACACGGCCGATCGGATCGGCGCGGAAGCCGTCGCCGCGATCTACCGGGTTGTCGTGCCGGGCGTGGGGGCCGCCGCCGTCGCGAGCGTCATCCTGGCGGGCACCATGGTCGGCCTCGGCGTCTCGACGCTCGAGCGGGGCATCGTGTTCTCCGCCTATATGTGCGCCAGCGCGGCCCTCCATGTCGGGTTGCGCAGCCTCTATGCGAGAAGCCCCAACCGGGTCAGCCATTGGCGGTTCTGGGGTCATGCCTTCATCGCCTGCTGCCTCCTGGAGGGGCTAGGCTGGGGCTGGGCTCCCGTCGGGCTGGTGACCGTCGACCGGTTCGAGGCGCAACTCCTCTGCCTCATGGTCACTTTGGGCGTCATCGCCGGTGCCGTCCCGGCCTTTGGTCCCTATCGTCCCGCCTTCGTGGTCTTCGTGGCGCCGACGACCGTGCCCTATCTCGCCCAGTCCGTACTCAGCGGCGTTCCGATCCGTCAGGTCACGACGTTCTTCCTGGTGCTCTATGTCGCGGCGGTCACCGTGATCGGGTTCATCCTGCATCGGGCCTTCGTCGAACAGATCATCGCACGGTTCAGGTCGGAACAGCTTGCCGAGGAATTGAAGGTCCAGGTCGCGGTGACCGAGGCCGCCAATCGCGCGAAATCCCGCTTCCTGGCGGCGGCCAGCCACGATCTCCGCCAGCCGGTCCATGCCCTGACCCTGTTCGTCGGCGCGATCCGGCGGACCGCGCTTCCCGAGGAAGCCAGGACGATCATCGGCCATATCGAGAGTTCGACCCAGGCCCTCGACGGCCTGTTCGCCTCCATCCTCGACATTTCCAGGCTCGATGCCGGAACCGTCGATGTCGATCGCCAGATCTTCGCCCTCGGTCCGATCCTGGCCCGGCTCGGCCAGGAAAGCGCCGTCGCGGCTTCGAGCAAGGGCATCGCCTTGAGAGTCCGCCTGCCCCGGACGCCGATCCTGCTCGACACGGACCCGCTGCTCGTCGAGCGCATCCTGCGCAACATCGTCGAGAACGGCGTGAAATACACCGAACAGGGCGCTGTTCTGATCTCGGCGCGGCGGCGGAAGGATCGATGCCTTGTCCAGATCTGGGATACCGGCGTCGGGATCGGGCCTGAAGAACAGGACAAGATTTTCCAGGAATACTACCAGGTCGGAAATCCGGAGCGGGATCGCAGCAAGGGACTCGGGCTCGGGCTCGCCATCGTCCGGCGCCTGACCGCCCTGCTCGGATGCCGGCTGGTCCTGCGCTCACAGCTCGGCCGCGGCTCGGTTTTCAGCCTCGACATGCCCGTTGCCGCCGCGGGAGCCGCGCCGACGGGCGAAGCTGATTCCCCGATTGCCTTCACGCTCGAAAAGCTGCTCGTCGTGGTGATCGACGACGAGGCCGAAATCCGCGCCGCGATGTCGATGATCCTCGGCAAATGGGGACACACCGTCATCGCCGTGGCGTCGGGCGAGGAGGCTTTGCTCAATCTGGCGGAGCGGCCGGATACGCCCGACCTCATCATCGCCGATTTCCGCCTGCGCGAGGGCGAGAGCGGCATCGACGCCGTCGAGGCGTTGCGGTCCGAATACAACGCCACGATTCCCGCGATTCTCATCACGGGCGATACGGCACCGGACCGGCTGATCGAGGCGAGTGCCGGGGGGCTGCCCCTCCTGCACAAGCCGGTGTCCGGTGCCCGTCTTCGCACCGCGATGATTCGCGCCTGCGCGGCCGGCGATGCCTGAACCGCACGAGGGTACGGGTTTGCCCTATTGCGTGCCGCCCTGCGCGGCCTGCGCCTCGAGCATCTTCTGGCGATAGAGCCCGACGAAATCGATCGGATCGATATAGAGGGGCGGGAAGCCGCCATTGCGCACGGCCTCCGCGATGATCTGACGCGCGAAGGGAAACAGCAGTCGCGGGCATTCGATCATCACGGCCGGATGAAGCTGATCCTGCGGGATGTTGCGCATGCGGAAGATGCCGGCATATTTCAGATCGAAGGCGAACAGTACGTCGTTCTTGATCTTGGCATCGCCCTCGAGCTTCAGCTCGACCTCGAAATCCGCCTCGGCGATCTGCTGGGCGTTGACGTTGACCTGGATGTTGATCTGAGGTCCGCCCTCCTGCGGCTGCAGCGAGCGCGGCGCGTTCGGGTTCTCGAAGGACAGGTCCTTGGCGTATTGAGCGAGCGCGTTGATGGCAGGCGCTTGATCGTCGGTCTGCGCGCCGGCGCCACCGTTGGTTGCCGAGCTGTCGGCCATGGCGTGTCTCCTCCTGATCGTCTAATAAGGCCCTAAGGCCGGCCCGGCCCGCATGCGCGCCTCGTGCGGGTCATTCAGGCTCGGCCACTTCGGCGCGAGCGCGCTAACATGCCCGTCCCGACCGAACAAGCCGAAGGCCGGTGGCTGACGGGTGTCCGTGTTCAGGGGGACGGGTATGCGGCAGGACGGTGGTGCCGAGGATCTGCCTGGAACCGCTCGCAAGCGCACACCATATCCGGCTATGGTCGCGAGCGCCTTTTCCGCTTCGGCGGCTCGATCCTTGCGCGAGGCTCGGCTAAAGGGCGGAACGGGCTTCGGAGCCGGGCTCTCCGAGGAAGCCTTTCGGGCAAGCTCGTGCGGTGATCACGATCCGGATCGGTGATGCAGGATTCCTTCGACGTTACGACCCTGATTTTTCTGGCTCTCGCCGTCTTCGTGATCTGGCGGCTGCGCTCCGTGCTCGGACAGAAGACCGGCACGGAACGCTCGCCGTTCCGGCCGGTCGAACGCAATAGCGCCGAGCCGCCGGCCGGCCGCAAGGAGGGCGACAATGTCGTGCGCCTGCCCGGCGCCGATCGAGCCCAGTCCGCAGCCGCTCCGGCGGCGCCGGCACGCGACTGGCGCGGCATCGCCCAACCGGGCTCGGCCGTCGCCAATGGGCTCGAACAGGTGATTCAGGCCGAGCCGAATTTCGATCCGAGCGCCTTCGTCGAAGGCGCCAAGAAGGCCTATGAGGCGATCGTCGTCGCCTTCAACAAGGGTGACCGCAAGACATTGCGCACGCTGCTCTCGCGCGAGGTCGCCGAGGGCTTCGAACGGGCGATCGGCGAGCGCGAGCAGCGCAACGAGACGGCGGAGACGACGTTCGTCTCGATCGACAAGGCCGATATCGTCGCGGTCGACGTGAAGAACCGCGTCGCGCAGATCACGGTGCGCTTCCTCTCGAACCTGATTACGGCGACCCGCAACGCCGAGGGCAAGGTCATCGACGGCAGCGCCGAGGCGGTGGTCGAAGTGCCCGATGTCTGGACCTTCTCACGCAACCTCGGCAACCGCGATCCGAATTGGCAACTCGTCGCCACGGAAGCAGGCGGCTGAGGAGGCGGCGAGTCGCGGTAGGCGATCCGCACCAGGAAACGCGCCATGGCCGGCGCCCCAGCACATGCCAGGCGTCGCATCGGGCGATTCGTGCCGATCGCTGCGCTCCTTGCCACCATGGGATTTGCCACCTTGGAAGCGGCACGGGCGGAAGGTCCGCTCGGGGGCCAGTTGCGTGTCGCGGAGGCCGTGCTCGAGCCGGTTCCCCTGCAGGACCTGCCGGGCTTTGCCGGTGATGATCATGGCGCCGCGCTCGATGCCTTCCGTCTTAGCTGCGGCGCAATCCCGCCTCCGCCCGGCCAGCCGATCACCGCGACCGGCAACCCGGGCGACCTTGCCGCGGCCTGCGAGAGGGCCAGCCGCACCGGGCGCAGCGAGGCGCGGGCCTTCTTCGAGACGGCGTTCTCCGCCTATCGGATCACCCGGCCGGCACGCGAGAAGCCGGAGGAGCGCCGAAACGGCTACCTGACCGCCTATTTCGAGCCGGAGCTGACGGGATCGCTGACCCCGGGCGAGGGCTATACGGCGGCGGTGCTGGCGCGGCCCGACGATCTGATTACCTTCGAGCCGGGCGAGATCCGGCCGGGCCTCGATCCCGCGCTGAAAGCGGCCCGCCGCACCGAAACCGGCTTCGAGCCCTACCCGGACCGCGCCGCGATCGAGGATGGGGTGCTCGGGCCGCTCGCACGGCCGCTCCTGTGGCTGCGCGATTCCGTCGACCTGTTCGTGCTGCAATTGCAGGGCTCGGGACGGGTGCGCCTGCCGGACGGCACCAGCGTGCATGTGCTCTATGACGGCAAGAACGGCCGCGCCTTCTCCTCGCCCGTCAAAAAGATCGTCACGGAAGGGCACCTGCCGCTCGCCGGCCTCAGCCTCGCGCGTTGGACGAGTTGGATGCGAGCCAATCCTGCGGAAGCGCGGCGGCTGCTTCGCGCGAATCCATCCTATGTGTTCTTCCGCCTCGCGCCGGCTGCCGATCCCGCGCTCGGCCCGCCGGGGGCTGCCGGCGCGCCGCTCTCGTCCGGCCGTAGTCTTGCCGTCGATTCCGCGCTCTGGCGCTACGGCCTGCCGTTCTGGCTCGAAGGCCGGCTGACCTCCGACAGCAAGGCTCCCGGCCGGCTCGTGATCGCCCAGGATACCGGCTCGGCCATCGTCGGGCCGGCGCGCGGCGATTTTTACGTCGGCAGCGGCGAAGTGGCGGGAATCGCCGCCGGCCATGTCCGCAACGCCATCGGCTTCGTCGTGCTGTTGCCGAAGCCTGCCGTCCCACGCCCGGCGCCGGGCGCGGGCGCTCCTTGATCGCTCCGCGATGCGTTCCCCGCGACATCCGCGCAGGCTGACCGGCGAGGAAGCGCGCCTTTGGGGCGAGATCGCCAAGCTGATCACGCCTTTGCGTGGCCGCGTCCGCCCATCGTCTCCGCCTGCCGATTCGGGCATCGCGCCGGCCACGCCGCGCCCCGAAATGCCTATCGCCAGGAAGGCCGAACTTTTCGCAGCGCAGGAACCGGCGTCCGTGACTCATCCGGCCGGAAAGAAGCGCGCTCGCAAGCTCGCCGATCTCGCGCCGCCCTCGGTCGCACCGCGCCGCCCCTTCATTGCCAAGGTCGCCACCAAGGCCGGGCCGGCTCCGGCTCCCCCGGGCCTCGAACGGCGCGAGCGCGTCGGGCTCAGCCGTGGCACCCTGCCGATCGAGGCACGCATCGACCTGCACGGGTTGCGCCAGGCCGATGCCCACGCCGCGCTCATCGGCTTCGTGCTGCGTGCGCGGCAGGCCGGACATGCCCGCGTCCTCGTTGTGACGGGCAAGGGATCGGACGAGCCGTTTTCGGAGCGCGGCGTGCTGCGGCGGGCCGTGCCGCACTGGCTGCGCGGCGGCGAACTGCGCGCGCTCGTGCTCGGATTCGAGGAAGCGGCGCGCCACCATGGCGGCGCAGGAGCGCTCTATGTCAGGCTCCGGCGGCGGTGAGAAGCGCGAGGCTCGGACTTTAGAGCGTGCCGCGCTTATGCGAAAGCGACATCACGCTCTAAGTTGCTGGTGTTGCATGATGTTTTCGGTAAACCGGATTCCACTTCACCGCATCATGCTCTGGCCTCGGATTCCGCCAGCAAGCCATCGACGAAGGCCGGGAGCCCGGTGCGCCGGGTGCGCTTCAGTCGCTCGGCGGACAGGATCGCCTGCAGCGCGCGGAAGGATTCGTCGAGATCGTCATTGACGATGATGTAGTCGTATTCGCTCCAGCGCTGCATCTCATTGAGCGCATTTGCGAGGCGCTTCTCGATCGTCTCCGGCGAATCTTCGGCCCGGCGTTCCAGGCGCTGGCGCAATTCCGAAAAACTCGGCGGCAGGATGAAGATGGTGACCACGTCGCCATCGAGCCGCTTCCGCACCTGGCGGGTGCCCTGGTAGTCGATGTCGAAGATCATGTCCCGGCCGGCATTGAGCGCCCGCTCGACCGGGCGGCGCGGCGTCCCGTAGAAATTGCCGTGCACCTCGGCCCATTCGAGCAGGTCGTCGCGCCGGCGCAGATCCTCGAAGGCCTCGCGGTCGATGAAGTGATAATGCCGGCCCTCGATCTCGGAGGGGCGGCGCTGGCGCGTCGTCACCGAGATCGAGAGATCGAGGCCCCAGCCGCCATCCGAGGCAATGGCGCGGGTCAGCGTGGTCTTGCCGGCCCCGGACGGCGAGGACAGGATCAGGACCAGTCCGCGCCGCTCGATCGATTCGGGATGTCCCGGCGCGCCCGCCATCACCGGGCAGCCGCCATTGCAGCCGGCGGCTGGGTCCGAAAAGAATCGGCGTTCACGGCCTTCGGCATCACCCTTGGCATCACCCCTGGCATCATTCGACGTTCTGCACCTGCTCGCGGAACTGCTCCACCACGGCCTTCAGGTCGAGCCCGATCCGGGAGAGCGCGATGTCGTTGGCCTTGGCATTCAGCGTATTGGCCTCGCGGCCGAGTTCCTGGGCCAGGAAATCGAGCCGCCGCCCGATCGCGCCACCCTGCGCGAGCAATTCGCTCGCCGCGACCCGGTGGGCCTCGAGCCGGTCGAGCTCCTCGCGAATATCGGCCCTGGCCGCGAGCAGGACGGCTTCCTGGTGCAGGCGATCGGGATCGAGCCCGCTCTCGCCGAGCGCAGCGATCGCCGCCGCAAGACGGGCGCGGACCGCCTCGGGCCTGCGGGCGGGGCATGCATCGGCGGCCTGCGTCAATCGCCCGATCTCGGCGAGCTGGCGCTCGACGATTCCCTTGAGCTGCGCGCCCTCATTCCGTCTGACCTTGACGAGCTCCGCCACGAGACGGCTCGCGCCGCCCGCGAGATCACACTCGAGGGTGTCCTTGTCGCCCCCCGATTCCTCCTCGGCCTCGATCACGCCGCGGATTCCGAGCAGCCCGTCGAGGCTCGCCGGACCGATGCCGGGCGGCAGCGGCACGCGCGCCAGCGATGCGACGAGCTGGGCGAGCAGGGCCTCGTTGACCCGCACCCGCGGCGCGGCCTCGGGCCGTGTCAGCGTGAGAGACAATTGGCACTGGCCGCGCGCGAGCGCCTTCTGCAGCGCGGCGCGCGCGACTTCGCCGGCCGCTTCGAGGCCGCCGGGAACGCGCACGCGGATATCGAGACCGCGCCCGTTCACCGAGCGGATCTCCCAGACCCATTGCACCGGGCCGGTCGTGCCGGCGGCCCGGGCGAAGCCGGTCATGCTCGCGATCATGGAGGCGGAAACGATCTCGTTGGCAGGCGGCAATCCGCCTCTTAGCATCGGCAGGCGCTTCACCCAACCACTTCGCAAACCGGGATGGATCGGATCGACGCCCCAGTGCGTCTAGATCATTTTCGAGTGAAGTGGAAACCGATACATGTGAAGAAAATGCGACACATCAAAGGGTTAGAGCAAAGTCCACGATTCGGGAATCGTGGACTTGGCTCTAACCTCAATGAGGCGTGAATCCATGCTCACGGGCGGATGTTTCTGCGGCCGGGTCCGCTACGAGGCCGCGGCCTCGCCCTTCCACGAGACCATATGCCACTGCGCCGATTGCCGCCGGATCGTCGGTGCGGCTGCCGTCGCGTGGTTCACCGTCCCGCGCGCCGCCTTGCATTTCACGGCCGAGACGCCGGCGGGGTTCCGGTCCAGCCGGTGCGTGACGCGCCGGTTTTGCGCGACCTGCGGAACCTCGCTGACCTACGAGCGCGACGACCTGCCGGAGGAGATCGACGTCACCACGGCGAGCCTCGACGATCCGAATGGCGTGCCGCCGAAGGACCACACGCACGCATCCGGCAAGCTTGCCTGGGATCAGATCTGCGATGGCCTGCCGATTCTGCCGGGCAGCCGCTGAACGCGCCCGGACGGCCGAACCCGAACCTATTGCGGCTTCAGCTGCGGAACGGTCTTCGGCGAGGACAGGTCGTAGGAGTGATTGCGCAGCGGATCGAGCTTGGTGCCTTCGGAGGCGTCGAAAGCCCTGGGCCTCGTACCTGTGCTGCCAGTCGCGGCCGCGCCCGTGCCGCCCGCCGGAGCGCCGATCGTGGCGCCGTCGAGCGCGAAGGCATTCGCGCCCGGCGCGGCGGCCGAGGAGCGGCCCGGCTGCTGCGTCGCGTTCGGCTCGCTGGTGGCCGGATCGACCTTGTCGACGCTGCCGGGATCGGGCTGCTGCGATTGCTGCTTGGCACGCTCGACCTGGCGCCAGCGGGTGACGTTGCGCTGGTGCCCCTCGAGACTGTCGGCGAAGGCATGGCCGCCGGTGCCGTCGGCCACGAAATAGAGATCCTTCGTGCGCGAGGGATTGGCGACGGCCTCGAGAGCCGCGCGGCCCGGATTGGCGATCGGGCCGGGCGGCAGGCCATCGATCACGTAGGTATTGTAGGGCGTCGCCTTCTCGATCTCGGAGCGCAGGATGCCGCGGCCGAGCGTGCCGCGCCCGCCGACGAGGCCGTAGACGATGGTCGGGTCGGATTGCAGCCGCATCCGCTTGGCGAGCCGGTTGACGAAGACGCCGGCGACGCGCGGCCGCTCGTCGGCCCGCCCGGTCTCCTTCTCCACGATCGAGGCCAGGGTCACCATCTCGGCCGGCGTCTTCACCGGCAGGTCGGCACTGCGCCGCGCCCAGATCTGGTTGAGCACCTCGCGCTGCTTGGAGCGCATCAGGTTGACGATCATCTGGCGCGTCGCCCCGCGCTCGAACTTGTAGGTATCCGGCAGCAGCGAGCCCTCGGGCGGAATGTCCTTCACGTCACCGGCGAGAATGTCGTTCTCGGCGAGACGGCCAATGATCTGCTCGCTGGTCAGGCCCTCGGGAAAAGTGATCGAATGCTGGACCTGGCGGCCGGTCGTCAGCGTGTCGATCGCATCCCGGACGCTCGCATGGGCCTTGAACTGATATTCGCCGGCCTTGAGCTGTCCCTTGCTGGCAAAGCGCGCGGTGTATTCGAACAGAGCCGGGTGGGCGATGACACCCTCCCGCTCCAGAATCTCGGCGATCTCGGCCGTGCCGCTGCGGATCGGGATGACCACGACCTTGTCGGTGGGAAGCGGGCCGGGCTCGCGGGTCTGCCGGCCGAACAGGGTCACGCCGAGGATCCCGGCGATGCCGAACACGACGAACAGCGTCATCAGGCCGCTGATCGTGCCGGCCAATCCACTGCGGCGACGCTCCGGCTTCTCCGGCGGCGGCGGAGCGGCGGTCGGCTTGATCGCCTCGTTCGGGCTGCGCGGCGACAGCCGGTTCGGCAGGGCCGGTTCCTCCGGGGTGGCCGGCGGCGGATCGGCTTTGCGTCTGCGGAACATCACGGATCCTGATCTTGTCGCCCGCGGTGGCCCGTCTCCCGGCGGTCCGGATCCCCGCATGGGGTTGGCGAAGATTATAGACCGTGACGCTGTTTTGTGGCGAATTTGGTGACCGGACGCCAAAACCCTTGCCGTCTCAGCGGATACGCCAGGCCTTGAGCACGGATCCGGAGAGCGGCACGGGTTCGAGCCAGGCCGGCGCATCCGCGCCGCGCGCAAGCTTGGCGGCAAAACCCTCGGGTGCAGCCAGGTTCATATCCCCGGGGCAGAGCACGAAATAGGTCGCGCCGGTCTCGGCGGCCTGGCGCCGGACCGTGTCCTCGTCGCCATCGAGCACACGCAATGCGGCGCTCAGGCCCGCGAGCGCGCGGTGATAGGGCGCGGCCACGATGGCATGCGGCGTCTCGACCAGGAGATGGGGCCCGAGATCGATGGGGCCAAGAATCGTGCCCTTTTCCAAGGCGGCGAGCGGACGAAGAGCGGCTGCCTGCGTGCAGGAATCGGCGCTGGCCTCGGCGGACTTGTTCGATTTGATCCCGGTGAGACGTTCGGCGAGCACGCCCGTGACCACCCAGAACTGACTGCTGAACGCCAGCGCCAGAGCCAGGAGGCCGATGCGCAGGCGCGGCGCGCAATCCCGATCGCCGGCGGCCTGGAAGGCGCGATCGAGGCAGAACCCGGCGATGATCGGCACGAAGGCCGAGGCGACGTAGATGCCGCGCAGCTGAAACAGGGTCTGGATGGCTCCCGTCACGAGAAACAGTGCCGACAGGGCGAAGACCCGGCGCCGGGCGACGTCGCGGATGGCAAGGACGATGGCGGCTACTGCGGCCACGAACAGGCTGGCAGCAAATCCAAGCCCTTCGGAGGGGCTGCTGAGGACCAACCCCGTCAAAGGCTGCATCTCGCGGACCCGCGCGAGCCAGCCCTTGCGCACGAGTTCGGGCATGTCCGGGAACGGGCCATGCAGACAGGCAGGAAACAACCAGGCGAATCCGGCGATGACGGCAATGCCGAGACCGCCTGCGAGAGCAAGGCGAGGCCAGATCCGCGAGGTGCCAAATCCCGGCAGGCTCGCCGCCAGGGCCAGAGCCGCTCCGGAGCCGGCGAGCCAGAGCCAAGGCGGGGAGAGCGCGTCGCAGGCCGTCATCGTCCAGAGGGATGGCGCCGTCTGGATGCCGAACAGAAGGATGGAGCCGAGCGCGAGGCCGAGCGCGAAGCCGCGAAAAGCCGGCAGACCGGTCCGGCCGGAGGCGATCCATTCGCCGAGCAGAACCAGGCCGGCCATCGCGATCATCGGCAGTGCCTCGAGCCCGATCGCCAGGGACACGGCGCCAAGAAAGCCCGCCAGGGCGCCCATCGAGCTTGAGCGGCCCGGCTGCATCAGGCAGAGCCCGAGGCCGAGCACCACGATGATCTGCAGGTTGTGATGATCGATCCGGCCGGGGGCGAATTGGATCGCCAGGCCGAGCGTCTGCGTGGCCGCGAACAAAGCGAGGATCACGGCGCGGGGGGGCAGGAGCGCGCGCAGGCCGAAGGCGAGAACCGCACCGTAGACGAGGAAAAGCAGAGGCGGCCACAGAATGACGGTCACCATCTCGGCCATGGTGCGGCCGAGGAGCGGGGTCAGGCCGGCGATCGCAAACGCGAGCGGCGCATCGACGAGGCGCGACCAATGGCTCAGCACGCCTTCGGGCGGCAGGAAGCGATGCTGGACCAGATCGAACCAGGATTGGCCCGCAAGCAGGTCGCGCACCTCGACGAAGCGCATGGCATCGTCGGTATCGGGCAGGCGCAATGCATGCAAAGCCGCGCCGTAATCGATCGAGGCGTAGCAGGCGAAGAAGCCCAGAGCCACGAGCAGCCAGGGCGCGACCGGATTGTTCAGGATGCTCGTCGCGGGCGCGCCTACAGGGCGCTCGGCAAGGCTCCCGCCGGCAAGATTCAGCGTCTCGGTCGACATCGTGCGGGATCCGGGCTCAGAGCGTCGTGGGCAACGGCATGGATTCCTCCACCGCATCGAAGCGGGTCGCGGCCAGGCCTTCGCGCGATACCGATGCGTGCAAGGCGAGCATCGCCTTTCGAGCCGCCCACTCGATCATGGCCGTCGGCTACGCTCGGGTTCGAAAGATCGCATGGCATGGCCCCGCAGGCTGTCGCCCGGATTCCAGACTAATCGAGAGCCCTTAACGGAGTGCGATCTCCAGGAATCCGTCGCGCCGGCCTGTCGCGGCGATCTGAGACTGCCAGCAGAACCAACGCATTGGTGAGGCCACGTTTACCACTGCGAACCTAGAGTGCCGGAACACGAATCTGCGGCCGCACCGAGCACCGCGCCCTCCGGAGCCATTGATGAGCCACCACACCGAGACGCTGGTGATCGGCGCCGGGCCGGCCGGGTTGACCGCCGCCTATCTCCTGTCGAAGGAGGGCCGCTCCGTCACCGTGCTCGAGCGTGATCCCGAGCAGGTCGGCGGCATCAGCCGCACCGTCTCCCACAACGGCTATCTGTTCGATATCGGCGGCCACCGCTTCTTCTCGAAATCGAAGGCCGTGGTCGATCTCTGGGACGAGATCCTGCCCAACGACTTCATCGACCGGCCGCGCCTGTCGCGCATCTACTACAAGGGCAAATACTACGCCTATCCGCTCAAGGCCTTCGAGGCGCTCAAGAATCTCGGGCTGATCGAGAGCACGGCCTGTGTCCTCTCCTATCTCTACGCCCGTGCCCGGCCGGTGAAGGAGCCCAAGACCTTCCATCAATGGGTGCGCAACCAGTTCGGCGAGCGGCTGTTCTCGATCTTTTTCAAGACCTATACCGAGAAGGTCTGGGGCATGTCGTGCGATGCGATCTCGGCCGATTGGGCGGCCCAGCGCATCAAGGGGCTCGACCTTGCCGCCGCGATCCGCGACGCGCTCGTGCGCTCGCTCGGTATTCGCCGCAAGCAGGCCGCGGGCGGCCCGGTCATCAAGACGCTGATCGAATCCTTCCGCTATCCGCGGCGCGGCCCCGGCATGATGTGGGAGGCGGCGGCGCAGAAGATCACGGCCCAGGGCGGGCGCGTCATCAACGATCGCGGTGTCGACGGACTGTCTTTCGACGCCCGCACCGGAATCTGGACCGTCTCCACGCTCGCCGCCAATGGCAGCCGCGAGACCTATACCGCGCGCAACCTGATCTCCTCGGCACCGATCCGTGAGCTCGCCGACGCGATCCACCCGACGCCGCTCTCGCTGTTCAACGCCCGCGCCCTCAAATATCGCGACTTCCTCACCGTCGCGCTGATCGCCAAGGTGCGCGAGGATTTCCCGGACAACTGGATCTACATCCACGATCCGTCGGTGCTGGTCGGCCGCGTGCAGAACTTTCGCTCGTGGTCACCGGAAATGGTGCCCGATCCGAACCATACCTGCCTCGGGCTCGAATATTTCTGCTTCGAGGGAGACGGGCTCTGGACCTCGTCCGATGCCGAACTGACCGCGCTTGCCAAGCGCGAGATCGCCAAGATCGGCTTGATCGCCGAATCCGACGTGGTCGATGCCTGCGTCGTGCGCCAGCCCAAGGCCTATCCGGTCTATGACGAGGATTACAAAGCCCATGTCGCCACGATCCGGCGCGACCTGGAACACGCCTATCCGAGCCTGCATCTCGTCGGCCGCAACGGCATGCACAAATACAACAACCAGGACCACGCCATGATGACGGCGATGCTCACGGTGAAGAATATTTTGGCCGGCGAGCGGATCTACGACACCTGGTGCGTGAACGAGGATGCCGAATACACCGAGGCCGGGGTTTCGGGCGCGGAAGAGGCGCTAGTGAGCGAGCGGCTGGTGCCGCGCAAGGTGGCGTGAGGGGATTCGTACCATCCTCTCGCGCAGTGAAAGGCAGTGCGCCCGTAAATGTGCGACGACCAACGGTCGTTTAGTGGTCTCTTCCGACTAGTTCCTGACAGAATGCGAACGATGCAAAAGCAGAATTTCGGTAAGCTCACCGATTTGTGCGAATATACTGCTTACCAATTTCAATGTACATTCTTCTAGAGGACTTTTTAGATCGATATTGCCATTCTAGTAGGATAAGGTCGAACGCTTCTTCGATCCTGCTCTTCGCCATCGGCTCTGGGCACGCAATTTTTATAATACTCAAAGTTTTGTATTTATCATCTGTATGATGGTATTTTCCGGATAGGCGTTTCATATCATTGTCGACCGCGATCAGAACAGCGTCATTTGCAATCGCTGTCTCAGCAACTTTGTGGTCTTTGGCGCCTGGTTCCAATACGCTGCTGTGACGGATTACTTCAAATCCTCTGGTTTCAAAAGGTTCGCCGGCAGACAGAGGCGTTCCTTCGTCCAGAAGGACGCGGAGCGTTAGCGTTTGTTCTTTAGGCCGCTGCGGTTGCGGAATGCGCAATCGCCGCTTCAATATCCTGCTCCGTTAAAGATGGATATTCCTCAATTATGCGACTGGTGGAATATCCAGCATCATGAAAAGCTTTAATACTGGAAACTTGAACTCGCGTTCCGGCGACAACAGCCTTATTGCGAACTACGCCCCTCGTCTTGTGTATTTTGCCAATATCGGTCATTTTTCTCTCACGATCCCTATTTACAGCTCTGAGCATGTCGGAGCGGAATATCTCAAGCGGAATCGGTAGAGCTTTCTGCCCGGTCAACACTTCCTCTTTGTCATTGGTTTGTGGATTCACAAACACAACTCGTTTTTTGAGGACGTACAAGGTTGTCTTAGCCCAAAGATCATCGCCGAGATGGGCAAGCTTTTCTTTGACTTCCCGCAGGTGAGGTAGGGGAACTTTAGCGACGTTTCGGATCGAATTGAGCACCTGTAGGCATACCAAATCACGAAATGAGTACAGACGAACGCTACGGTCTTCACTAATGAAGCTGGGCGAGAAAAATGACGTACTATCCCAATATCTGAGCTGCCTCAGACTGATTCCGGTCAGCCGACGGACCTCTTCCTCAGAGAACGTCGCGACCACTACATTCAAGTCGCTGTGGGTCATTCTGCACCATGCCGTCGATCAAATCGAGATCCGGCAGACTTTCATGGATAGCGTGAATTTCTTGCCATCGAAAGTCTAATACTCCGCGAGCTTCACGGCATCCTCAGGAACGCTCTCAATCCACTCGCCGCATCACCAGCGAGGCATTCGTCCCGCCGAATCCGAACGAATTCGATAGCACCACGTCGATAGTCTTCCGCTTGGCCTCGTGCGGCACGAGGTCGATCGCGGTCTCGACGGAGGGATTGTCGAGGTTGAGCGTCGGCGGCATCACGCCGTCGCGGAGTGCGAGGATCGCGAAGATCGCCTCGACCGCGCCGGCCGCGCCGAGCAGGTGGCCGATCGCCGATTTCGTCGAGGACATCGCGACCTTGGAGGCCGAGGCGCCGAGCAGGCGCTCGATCGCCTTGAGCTCGAGTTCGTCGCCCATCGGCGTCGAGGTGCCGTGCGCGTTGATGTAGTCGATCTCGCCCGGATCGATCCCGGCGCGCTTGATCGCCGCGCTCATGCAGCGGAAAGCGCCGTCGCCGTCCGGCGAGGGTGAGGTGATGTGATAGGCGTCTCCCGAGAGGCCGTAGCCGACCACCTCGGCATAGATCTTGGCGCCGCGCGCCTTGGCATGCTCGTATTCCTCGAGCACGACGATGCCGGCGCCTTCGCCCATCACGAAGCCGTCGCGGTCCTTGTCGTAGGGGCGCGAGGCGCGGGTCGGCTCCTCGTTGAAGCCGGTCGACAGGGCCCGGCAGGCGGCAAAGCCGGCGAGCGCGATGCGGTTGACCGGTGATTCGGCCCCGCCCGCCACCATGACGTCCGCATCGCCCAAGGCGATCAGCCGCGCGGCATCGCCGATCGCATGCGCGCCAGTCGAGCAGGCGGTGACGACCGAATGGTTCGGCCCCTTCAACCCATGCTGGATCGAGACTTGGCCCGAGGCGAGGTTGATGATGCGGCCGGGAATGAAGAAGGGCGAGATCCGGCGCGGTCCCTTCTCATGCAGAATGATCGAGGTCTCGTAGATGCCGCCGATTCCGCCGATGCCGGAGCCGATCAGCACGCCGGAAGCGTTCTGGTCGGCTGCGGATTTCGGGTGCCAGCCGGCATCGTCGAGCGCCTGGGTCGAGGCCGCCATCGCATAGACGATGAAGGGATCGACCTTGCGCTGCTCCTTCACCTCCATCCAGTCATCCGGATTGAAGGTGCCGTTCGTGCCGTCGCCGAAGGGCAGCGAGCAGGCGATGCGGCAGGCGAGATCGGCGGTTTCGAACGCGGTGACCTTGGCGGCCCCGCTATCGCCCGCGACGAGGCGGCTCCAGGAATGCTCCACGCCGCATCCGAGCGGCGTCACCATCCCCAGTCCCGTCACCACCACCCGACGCATCGCGCTATCCCGAACCGTTCTCGCTGTGGATGAACGCAGGTTCGCGCCGGGTCGTTCACTCCTCCGGCGCGCCGCCCGCGCGGGGCTTTAGGCCGAGTTCTTCTCCAGGAACTTGATGGCGTCGCCGACCGTCTGGATGGTCTCCGCCGCATCGTCCGGAATCTCGACGTTGAACTCTTCTTCGAATGCCATGACGAGCTCGACGGTGTCGAGGCTGTCGGCACCGAGGTCGTCGATGAAGTTCGCGCCCTCGGTCACCTTCTCGGGCTCGACGCCCAGGTGCTCGACGACGATCTTCTTCACGCGGTCAGCGATATCGCTCATCGTTGTTTGCCCTCAAGTCTTCTCAGATCGATGGTGAAAACGCCGTGGCCGCCCGTCCCGCTCTTAGGGGGACTTCTTGGACGACCGGTATCCGATCGCGTGTTCTGACAAGCCGCAACCCGCTGAACCGACAACTCCCCTGCACGGCTGAGCCGGGGTGTTAACACAGGGTTTTGGCGCTGGCGAGAGGCGGTTCAGAAAGCGTTCATCGCCGTGGTTTCCGGGTCAGGCCCGGCTATCGGGACCTCTACGGCAACCGAATTCGTGCGACGAGTTCTTTTCCGGCTCCTTGGCCAAGGAGGGGAGGGCAGGCGGGAGCCGTCATGCCCGATCCACGGGCATCCTCATGAAGGAGCCATACGATCGTAGCCCCTCTCGCGGATGAGCGGCCGACCGGCACACCCGGACGCTCGAAAGATTCGAGCATCCGGGTCAGTGCGTCAGGTCATCGCGCGCTGCCGCCAGGGCTCTGCCATCGAGCGTGGGACCCGGCGGCGTTGCGATTCTCGCGAACGATCGTTGCGGCCGCTTCTCACGAGACGACGAAGAAATCCGCGTAGGTGAGATGGGCGGGCTTGTTGTCGAGCACCGCGAACTGGATGCGGGGTGTCCCTCCCGAACCGTCCGCATCGTAATACAGGGCACCCGTATTGTGGTCGTAGAGGATGCGGTCGCTGGAATCGACCACGGCGCCGGACACGCCGATATCCTTGAAGGCCCCGGAATCCAGCGTGCCGAGGCCAAGCGTGGAAAAGATCGTCCGGTCGAGCCGGATGGTGTCGTCCGTGGTCGAGAAATCGACGATGTGGTCGATGTTGCCCGAACCCAAAGCGCTCGAGAACCGGAAAATGTCGGCCCCGCCATAGCCGCGCAGAATGTCCGCGCCGCCCTTGCCGTCGAGGAGGTTGTTTCCGTTATTGCCGGTGATGGTCTGGGCGATCTCGTTTCCGATCAGGTTGAAGTTCCCGGTGCCGGAGACTGAGGTGAATTTGAGAGTCTCGACCGATTGGCCGGCCGCCAGCGTGTAGGACACCCGCGCATTGACGGTGTCGGAACCCTGGCCCGTCGTCTCAAAGACGAGATCGCTCGAAGAGTTGATCACGTAGGTGTCGTCGCCGGCATAACCGCGCATCGAATCGCCGCCCCCGCGCCCATCGAGGGTGTTGTTTCCGTTATTGCCGAGAAGCGTCTGGGCGAGTTCGTTTCCGGTCAGGTTCAGGTTGCCGGTGCCGGATGCGCTGGTGAATTTGAGTGTCTCGATCGATTGGCCGGTCGCGAGCACGTAGGATACGCGCGCATTGACGGTGTCTGTGCCCTGGCCGGCCGTCTCGAAGACGAGATCGCTGGCATTGTTGATGACGTAGGTGTCGTTGCCGCCATAGCCGCGCATCGAATCGCCGCCGCCGCCGCCATCGAGAACGTTATTGCCGGCATTGCCGTAGAGTGACTGGGCGAGGCTGTTTCCGGTCAGGTCCATCGCCACCGTGCTGGAAACGCTCGACGCACGCAGGGTCTCGATCGCCTGCCCGGCCGCGAGACCATAGGAGGCGCGGGCAAACACGGTGTCATTGCCGCCGCCTGCTGCCTCGAAGACGAGATCGCCGGCATTGTCGACGAAGTAGGTGTCGTCCCCGCCATAGCCGCGCATCGTATCGGCACCGGCGCCACCATCGAGGCGGTTCGCGCCGGCATTGCCGAGAAGCGTCTGGGCGAGTTCGTTCCCGGTCAGGTCCATTGCCACCGTGCTGGCAACGCTCGAGGCGCGCAGGGTCTCGACCGATTGCCCGGCCTGCAGCGCGTAGGAGGTACGGGCGAAGACCGTGTCGTTACCGGCATTGCCCGTCTCGAAGACGAGGTCGCCCGAATTGTCGACATAGTAGCTGTCGTCGCCGAGCCCACCGCGCATCGTGTCGGCGCCCCCGCCGCCGTCGAGGCGATTGGCGCCGGAATTGCCGACGAGGGTCTGAGCGAGCTCGTTGCCGGTCAGGTCCAGGGCGACCGTGCTGGCGACGCTCGACGCACGCAGGATTTCAACCGAGTATCCGGCCTGCAGCACGTACGAGGAGCGCGCGAACACCGTGTCGTTGCCGCCGCCCGTATATTCCAGGACGCGGTCGCCCAGATCGTCGACGAAATAGCTGTCATCGCCGCCACCACCGCGCATCGTGTCGGCGCCGGTGCCGCCATCGAGCGTGTCGTTGCCCGAGCCTCCGCCAATGGCCTGGGTCCCGGCCGCCGAGATCTGCAGCTCGTAGGTCGCGCCGGACGCGATCGGCTCGTTGGAGGTCGAGGTCAGATAATCTCCGACCTCGATGACGTAATATCCTGCCGTCGTGGCCGTGTAGGTCAGGAAGGAATCGTAGCCGCTGGTCGATCCGCCGGCACCGTCTGACGTCGAACTGTCGTCGTCATAGGCGAGCAGGTTTCCAGCCGCATCGTAGAGTTTGATGAAGCTGTCGATGCTGCTCGTATGGTCGATGTCGAAGGTCAGGGTCGTGCCGGCATTGACGAGAATCTTGTAGTAATCGCGGTTGCCGTCGCCGGTGCCGCTGATGGTGACATGCGGCGTCGTGGTCGGGTCGATGATGTCGGCATCGTTCGCAAGGCTGAATGTGTTGGTGACATCGATCGCCGTCCCAAGCGTGTTGTTGCCAGCGCCCGAGAGCTTGGTGACGAAACCGCTTCCGAAGCCGACGCCGGAGGGCTGGCCGGGAATGCCGTCGCCATAGAGCGTATCGTTGCCGGAGCCGCCCTGCAGCACATCGGAGCCAGCGCTGCCGACCAGGGTGTCGGCGCCATCATTGCCGATGAGGGTGTTGTCGGCCTGGTTGCCGATCATCCGATCGTCGCCCGAGCCGCCGGTCGCGTTCTCGATCAGCGAGCGGGTATCGCCGTTATAGAGCAGCGCGTTGGCGACATTGCCTGCCGCCGGCGCGTAGCCGCCGCTATAGGCACGGTGATTGGCGAGCTGGGCGTCCGAGAAGGTCGAGAAGGCGCCGGGATTGAGATCGATCGAGAGGTCGGTCGCATAGTTCGAGAGATCGTAGGTATCGATGCCGTTGCCGTCCCAGACCGTCCTCAGGATGATATTGGCGGTCGGCGCGCCCTGGCCGACGCCGTTGATCGACATCTCGCCGGTGGTCGTGCTCCAGGTATAGGTGGTCGCGCCGCTATTGGTGGTGAAGTCCGCCCCGTAGAGATATTGCAGGGCGGCGATGTCGTCCTGCATGTAGGTCTGGGGCTGGTTGGCGCCCTCGCCCTCGAAGGTGACGCTGTTGGCCGGGTCCGAGCGGTAGGTCATCAGCGACCAATCCTGCCCGTCATGGGCGGAGGGCAAAGCCGCCGAGCCGTAGCGCGGACCGCCGCCGGGCGGTGCGTCGAGATAGCCCTGGCCGGCCAGATCCTCGCTCGTATAGTCCTGATGGCCGTGCTTGAGCCCGAGCGTGTGCCCGAGTTCGTGCATGATCGTCGCCTGGCCCCAGTTCCCGGGGGCGGGCGTGTCGTAATAGGGCTGGCCGGTGCGTCCGAACCAGATGTCGCCGGCCCGGGTCGAGCTCGAGGGGAAGTTGCCATAGGCCGAGCCGACATTCGAATCGTCGGTCTGGCTCAGGCGCAGATTGGCATGCGTCGTCGCGGTCTCGGTGATCTCGGTGAAGTTCAGGTTGGTATAGGCGGAGACCTGCGCGAGGGCGTAGCGTGTCGCCGTCTGCTGCATCGCATTGAAGGCGACGTGAGCGGCCGATTCCGTGCCCTCGGTCCCGTCGGTGTAGAAGCTTCCGCTGGTCGGGAAGCTGAAGGTCAGGGTGGTGGCGGTCCAGCGCGAGCCGATCAGGACCGCGTCGATGTCCTGGTTGCCGCTGAACTCGTAGCGGGCATCGGTCGCATCGTAGGTCTGTGCGATCAGCTCGGTGCGGCCGGCCCCGTAGCCGTTGTCGATACCTCCACCGTTCCCGCTACCCGTCCCGCCGCCTTTCAGGTCGGGGGCGGGCCGCATCTCGTCGAAACGCGGATCGCTCGGCGTGCCGATCCCTGCGACCGGCAGGAAGACATGAGCCTCGTCGACGAACGGGGATTTGTCGTCATCGGGCAGCCAGGACTGGGGATTCGATGCAACGTCGCTCATCTCGCACTCTCGGGAATTCTTTCGGCCTGACTGCCGCTCAGGTCGAGCTGGTGATTGATTCCTCGAAAAAGTGCAACGAGAATTTATACTCGCTCGGATTGCATTGAAAATTCGCGCAATGCGCGCTGCCGCATATGCTGTTGATTGTGGAATTGGAGAAATTCAATTCAACGAGAATTTTGCCAGCCACGATTTTATTCACGTCCGGCAATCGAGCAGAGTTTTGTGTCGTATGCGTAATCCGCCCAATCGCGGCAAAAGCTTTCGCTGAGGCGCGGCCGACATCGTCAATCTTGACAAAAATCACGCGTATTCAATGGAATTTGCAATTCTTAGTTGTTGGAAATTGAATATCCGCGATGTACCGGCAAGTCGTGCGCTGACGTTGCCGGCCGAGTTGACCGACCAGCCGCTGCTTTCACCGACCGTCACGCCATCGAGAGGGAAGCCGGTCGTGCTATTCAGGCTCGACAATGCGGGCACGGAAGGGAATTCGGGCATGGTCCAACCTCCGGAGCGCGACAGCCGCGTTTGATGCGGCTGGCGCGGATCACGCGCGCATCGCCCGCGCCCGCGCGAATCCTAAGGAGAGGCGGCTGGTCGCGGCATCCTCCGATTGCATGACGCCGATCGAAGAACTGGCCCTGTCGAAGCCCGCCGAAGCCCTCAGGCCACGACGAAGAAATCCGCGTTGGTGAGCACGGCGGGCTTGTTGTCGAGGATCGCGAACTGGATGCGGCCCGCCGTTCCCGAACCGTCGGCGTCGTAATACAGCGCGCCGGTATTGTGGTCGTAGAGGATGCGGTCGGTGGAATCGACCACGGCGCCGGCAACGCCGATGTCCTTGTAGGCACCCGCGCTCAGCGTGCCGAGGCCGAGCGTGGAAAAGATCGTCTGGTCGAGCCGGATCGTATCGTCCGCGGCCGAGAAATCGACGATGTGATCGATATTGTTCGCTCCCAAGGTGGTCGAGAACTTGAAACTGTCCGCCCCGCCATAGCCGCGCAGGATATCCGCACCGCCCTTGCCGTCGAGGATGTTGTTGCCGTTATTGCCGGTGATGGTCTGGGCGACCGCGTTTCCGGTGAGGTTCAGGTTGCCGGTACCGGTCGTACTGGTGAATTTGAGAGTCTCGATCGATTGGCCGGCTGCGAGCACATAGGACACGCGCGCATTGATCGTGTCGGATCCCTGTCCGTTCGCCTCGAAGACCAGATCGCTCGCGGAGTTGATGACGTAGGTGTCATCGCCGGCATAGCCCCGCATCGAGTCGCCACCTCCGCCGCCGTCGAGGACGTTGTTGCCGTTATTGCCAGTCAGGGTCTGAGCGACGCTGTTGCCGGTCAGGTTCAGGTTTCCTGTGCCCGCGACGCTGGTGAATTTGAGCGTCTCGACCGATTGGCCGGCCGCAAGCACGTAGGACACACGTGAATTGACAGTATCGGAACCCTGTCCGCTCGCCTCGAAGACGAGATCGTTTGAGCTATTGATGACGTAGGTGTCATCGCCGCCATAGCCCGTCATCCGATCGCCGCCTCCGCCGCCATCGAGGATGTTGGCCCCGGCATTTCCGTAGAGTGTCTGGGCGAGGCTGTTGCCGGTCAGATTCATGGCACTCGTGCTGGCCACGCTCGAGGAGCGCAGGATCTCGACCGATTGCCCGGCCTGAAGCGCGTAGGAAGCGCGCGCGAAGACCGTGTCGGTTCCCTGACCGCTCGTCTCGAAGACCAGGTCGCCGGCATTGTCGACGAAGTAGGCGTCATCGCCCCCATAGCCGCGCATCGTGTCGGCCCCGCCGCCCCCGTCGAGGCGATTGGCTCCGGCATTGCCGAGAAGCGTCTGAGCTAACTCGTTGCCGGTCAGGTCCATCGCCGTCGTGCTGGCAACGCTCGACGCGCGCAGGGTCTCGACCGATTGTCCGGCGGCAAGCGCGTAGGAGGTGCGGGCGAAGACCGTGTCGGTGCCCTGGCCGCTCGTCTCGAAAACCAGGTCGCCGGCATTGTCGACAAAGTAGCTGTCATCGCCGCCAAGCCCGCGCATCGTGTCGGCCCCGCCGCCGCCGTCGAGGATGTTGGCCGCTTCATTGCCGGTCAGCGATTGATCGAATTCATTCCCGGTGAGATTGCGCGCCGTGGTGGTGGCGTCGGCCATCTCCATGATCTCGACGCTGACCCCGGCCCCGAGCACGTAGGTCGGAGCGCCGTAATAGAAGATCAGCCGATCGGTACCCTCTCCGGCATATTCGACGATGACGTCGTCACTGTTGAGATAGAAGGTGTCGTTGCCGGTGCCGCCGATCTCGGTATCGCCGCCGCCCTCGCCGCCGAAGACGTCGTCGCCCGCCCCGCCGTTCAGGACGTTGCGGCCGGCATTGCCGTTGATCAGGTCGGCATAGTTCGAGCCGATCACGTTCTCGAAATTGACGATGGTGTCGCCGGTGGCATCTCCGCCCGAGGCCGTGTTGTGGAGCAGGTTGACGGTCACGCCCGCCGAGGAACCGCGATAGTCGAGCGTGTCGTTACCGGCGCCCCCGTCGAGATGGTCGCCGCCGGCCCCGCCGCGCAGGATGTTGTCTTCAGGGCCGCCGACCAGGGTATCGGCGTAGGACGTGCCGGCAATGTTCTCGATCGAGACGAGCGTGTCGCCTTCCGCGTCCCCGCCCGATCCGAGGATCTTGCCGGCACTCGCGTCGTATTGGAGGCTCACGCCCGTCGGCGAGCCGCTGTAATAGGCCCAGTCGGAACCCTCCATCCCGTCCATGTAATCGGCGCCGGCACCTCCGGTGATGGAATCGTCGCCGATATCGCCGCCGATCAGATCGTTTCCGGCCCCGCCCTGAAGGGTGTCGTTTCCGGCACCGCCCTGGAGATTGTTGTCCCCCGCATCGCCGACCAGCGAATCGTTGTAGGCCGAACCGATCAGGTTCTCGATCGAGACCAGCGTGTCTCCCGAGGCATCGCCATAGGCGACCTTGCCGATCGACAGGTCGACATAGACACCGGCCGACGAACCTGCGTAGCTCGCGGTATCGTTGCCGGCCCCGCCATCGAGCCGATCGGCACCTGCTCCGCCCTCGAGCGTATCGTCGCCGCCATTGCCGGTGAGCGTATCCGCGCCGGCCATGCCCATGAAATCGTTCGCGCTTTCGTTGCCGATCAGCGTGTCGTTGAAGCCGCTGCCGACAAAGCGCTCGATCGAGACATAGGTATCGCCCGACGCCTCGCCGCTGTGGCTGCCGGTGGCGAGGTTGACGGTCACGGCGTTATCGAAGGTGGCGATGTCGAAACCAGATCCGCCGTCGAGATAATCCCCACCGGTCCCTCCGTTCAGGACGTCATTGCCAGCATCGCCATAGAGTGAGTCGCTGCCGCCGAGGCCGTAGAGGAAGTCGGTGCCGCCGAGCCCGTGCAGCACGTTGGAGGACGAATTGTTGCCGTAGAGCGCATCCCCGTAATTCGAGCCTTCGAGCCATTCGATGCTCACGAAGGTGTCGCCGATCGCGTAGACGCCGGCCGTACCCGTGCCGGTGAGGAGCGAGGCGGTGACCCCCGATGTCGCATCCCTGTAGCTCGCGGTGTCCATGCCGGCGCCGCCGATGAGCTGATCGGCCCCCCGCCCGCCGATCAGGATGTCGTTGCCGATCTCGCCGTTGAGGATATCGTCGCCGGCATTGCCGCTCAGCGTGTTGTCGGCCTGGTTCCCGGAGATCGTGTCATCCCCCGAACCGCCAATCGCGTTCTCGATGAGCGAGCGGGAATCCTGCGCATAGAGCAGCGCATTTGCGATGTTGCCGCGCGCGAAGTGCAGGGCGCCGCTGGAATCGGTGCCGAGATTTGCGAGCTGTGAGAAGACGCCCGTCGAGCTGAACGCACCCGGTGCGAGATCGACGTCGAGATCGCTGGCGTAATTCGAGAAGTCGTAGGTATCGACGCCGTTTCCATCCCAGATCGTCATCAAGATGAAGTTGGTGTCGGCATCACCATGCGAGGTGTTGGACCCGGTCGGCGCGCCCTGGCCGACACCGTCGATGAACAATTCTCCGGTCGTCGGGCTCCACTGATAGACGGTGTTGCCGCTGTTGTAGTTGTAATTGGCGCCGTACATGTATTGCAGCGCAGCTATATCGTCCTGCATGTAGGTGGTGGGATGATCGCGCGCGTCGTCACCATCGTTCGGATCGTCCCCGACGAACTGGGAATATGTCATCACTGAATATTCGTAGGAATTATGATCCGTCGGCAGCGCCGGAAATGTATATCCGTGCCCGGGTTGCGCCATGTGTCCATGCTTGAGACCAAGATTATGTCCGGTTTCGTGCATGATGCCCGCGGTATAGGCGTATGATCCTAGCAGAGGGTTGTTATAATTATTGTGATTGTACCAGGCGTCACCTTGCGCATAGGCTGGTGTCCACGGCGGCGTGCTGCCCCAGGCCAGTGAAGGCGGGTTGGCTTCCGCGGTGCCGATCGTATGCAGCCCCCAGTCTTGAGCGGCGCTCGAATCGTCCGTGTAGTTGATCGAATTCGCTTCAGCGAAACGGAAATTCGCATAGGGAGAACTCGTTTCGGTAAAGGTCAGATTCGTAAAACTTGAGATATTCGCGAAAACGTCGCGAACGGCTTGCTGTTGGGCTGTATTGAAGGCTTCGAAGCCGTTCACGGCAGCATAATTCAGATACGCGGCCGAGCTTGTCGGGAACGAATAGGAGAAACTCGTACCATCCCGCTTCCAGCCCCAGAGAATGCCGTCGATGTCGGGATTGTCGGCCGGGTTGACCACCGAAGTCATGATCGCCTCCATCGCGAGCTGGATCGGAGCTACCGTTCCGGTCCGTCAGCTGTTCGTCGCCAAAGTCCGTTCGATCAGTTCTGGCCGACGTCCGAGCAGGGCTGCGCCCCCGGCATCGAAGACCCGTATCGACGTTCGCAGGTGAGCCGCCCCCGCCCTGCGAATTGCGGCAAACCCAGGTGCCGTTAGGCTAGGAGCGGATTTGCGGCTTCGCTACGGTCATTTGCCGGTAGCCGAACGAGAATGTTTAGATTCCTAATCGCGAATCACGGCGAATTCCGACGGCGACCGGCTGGGCATGACGGCTCTCACGATCCGCGAGATCGACAATCCCTATATCGGCCTCGGCATCGCCGCCCATTTCCTGGCCCGGCGCGCGCCGTTCTCCGGCTTCCGGTTCGGCGATCTCGTCCAGACGCTCGACGTGCAACTGCGCCGACATCATGCGCGCTTCGCCTTCGAGGGCGAGCGCGTGGTCGGCTATATAGGCTGGGCACTCTACGATACCGAGGATGCGCAGCATTTCGCGCGCACCGGCCAGCCGCCCCCGCTCGATCGGCCGGACGGCGCCGACGTGCTGTGGGTGCTTACAGTCGCTGCCGTGGCGCCGCAGGTGGCGAAGACACTGACCGACACGGTGCTGAACCTCAACGTCGGCAAGCGCGTGATGGGCGTGCGCTACAAACCATCCGGCAAGCGGGTGGTGTTCGATCAGCCGATACGGCCGCGCAAGCGGGGCTGATCCGGCATGAGCCGGCACGCATTGGTCAGATCAGCTTCAAGGCTTTCATGCTGGCGTGACCCTCGCGGCCGAGGATGACGTGGTCATGGACGACGATCTTCAGCGGGTCGAGCACGGCGATGATGTTCCGTGTCGTGCTGATATCGGCGGAAGAGGGTTTGGGGTCGCCCGATGGGTGGTTGTGGGCGAGGATGATCGCGGTGGCGCCGAGTTCCAGGGCGCGGCGGGCGATCTCGCGCGGATAGGCCGGCGTGTGGTCGATGGTGCCGCGGCCCTGCACCTCGTCGCGCAGCAGGTGGTTCTGCTTGTCGAGGAACAGCAGGCGGAACTCCTCGCGCGGGCTGAAAGCCATGGTGGCGCGCAGATATTCGAGCAGCGCGCTCCATGAGGAGAGAAGCGGGCGCTTTCTGATCGCGCCCCGCGCGAGACGCCGGCCGGCTTCCTCGATCAGTTTGAGGTCGGCGATGACGCCTGGGCCGACGCCCTCGATCTCGGCGAGCCGCTGCGGTTCGGCGCTCAGAACCTCCGCGAAGGACCCGAAACGGGTGATCAACGCCTTGGCGATCGGCTTCACGTCCCGCCGCGGGATCGGCCGGAACAGGGCGAGTTCGAGCAGTTCGTAATCGGCGAGCGTCTGAGGATCGGCCTCCATGAGGCGCGCCCGCAGGCGTTTGCGATGGCCGTGGAAATGGGGCGCTTCTTCGGCCGGCGCGGTAGGATTATCGAGAAGATCAGAGATCGGGGAGCCGGATGGCAGTCGAGTCATCGGGGGCAGCCATCACGGAAACTCCGCCGCCTCCCTCCCCGCTCTGCGGGGGAGGGAATCTTGGGAAACCCCTTCACGGCCTCAGCCCTGGGGCGCCGGCTGGTCGAGCCCCTTGGGCGAGAGCGTGAAGATCTCGTAGCCAGTCTCGGTCACGGCCACGGTGTGCTCGAACTGGGCCGAGAGCGAGCGGTCGCGGGTCACCGCGGTCCAGCCGTCGGCCAGCACCTTCACGGCCGGGCGGCCGAGATTGATCATCGGCTCGATGGTGAAGAACTGGCCTGGCTTCAGCGGCACGTCGTAGCTCGGCTCGACGTAATGCAGGATGGTCGGCGCATCATGATAGACCCGGCCGAGGCCGTGGCCGCAGAAATCGCGCACGATCGAGCAGCGCTCGGCTTCGGCGTAAGTCTGGATGGCGCGGCCGATATCGTTGGTCGAGCCGCCGGGCCGCACCGCGCGGATGCCGCGCATCAGCGCCTCGTAGGTGATCTCGCAGAGGCGCTGCGCCTTGCGCGGCACGGCGCCGACATAGGCCATGCGGCTCGAATCCCCGTGCCAGCCGTCGAGGATCAGGCAGATGTCGAGATTGACGATGTCGCCATCGCGTAACGGCTTGTCGTTCGGAATGCCGTGGCAGACGACGTGGTTGATCGAGGTGCAGATCGATTTCGGATAGCCGCGATAGAGCAGGGAGGCCGGATAGGCGCCGTGATCCATCGCGAAGGTGAAGGCGAGCTTGTCCAAGGCCTCGGTGGTGACGCCCGGCTGTGTCGCCTCGACCAGGAGATCGAGGGCTTCGGCTGTGAGGCGCCCGGCTCGGCGCATGCCTTCGAAGCCCGCGGCATCGTGGATCGGCGGTTCGGGAGCGCGCCGCGTCGTCTCGGCGACGGCCTGATCTTGTCGGCTCATGGATTTCGCTTGATGGGGGCCTAGCAGACCTGTCTACGCCCTGGTTCGAGCGACGCCAAGTCGGGGGTGGCGAGCCGGGGGTGGCGAGCCGGGCGCGCCAAGGCGGATATGGCCACCTCGGCCCCTTGGAGGATCCTTGAACGATCGTCTCAATAGAGGGCGGGCAGGGCGATATTCGGAATCGGGAAGGGACCGAGCATCAGGCGCCCGCCGGCGAGCTTGAGGCTTGGCAGCGGCTTCAGCGGCGGTTCGGGTTTCGTGCCTGATTGCGGTGCCTGGGCTCCGCCGGCCTCTGCCGCGGGATTTTCGCGGCGCTGAAGGCCACCGAGAAACTGGCCTACGAGGTTGCCGATCAACGCGCCACGCTCGGCTCCGAGTTTCTGGCCCATGATCTGGCCGATGATCCCTTCGAGCCCGGCCGCGCGGACCTCGAACTGGCCATCCGGGCGATGAGCGGTGTCGAGTCCGACATCGCCTTTGGCCTGGATCCGTCGGTCTCCCTTGACGAACGACAGGGCGGTCACGTCGAGCCGGCCTCCCGCCTGCCGCCATTTCTCCAGTTCGCGCGCGACCTGGCCGGTGCGCAGGATCGTGGCGCGCTCGATCGTGGTGTCGAGCGCGATATCGGCGGGGTCGGTATTGCCCAGCAGCGGATCGAGTTGCGGGAAGGTGCCTTTGGCGAGGCGCAGGCTGACATCGACGGCTCCCTCGCTTTCAAAGCGAGCGGGCGTCGGACGGGCATGCAACTCGATATGTTCGGCCGCGAAATCGATAGGTCCGGGATCGCCGCCCGTCACGCGGCCCTTGGGGGCGTCGATCACGACGGACGCACGCACGAAACCGTCCGATGCGCCGTGGAAACTCGCCTGCAATCCGGCCCAATCGACGTCGCCGACGAGATCGCCCTGCTCGGCGTGGAACGGACCGGTTGCCTGGAACAGGACATAGCGCGGCTGGTAGACCTGAAGCACGGCGCTCACCGGGCCGAGGCGAAATCGGCCATCGGCTCGGGCGAGACTCAGACTAGAGCATTGCAATTCGAGGCGGAACGGGAAGCCGAGAATGCGCCGGTCAGGACAGGACCAGTTGCGCCCGGCCGAGGCCTCGCGTGCCAGCCAGGCATCCATCTCGGAGCCTGCGCGGCCGCGGATCCAGAACCAGCCGGCCGACCACAGCACGGCCAGGATGAGGAGAAGAACGAAGGGCAGGAACAGCCCTGTCCGCGAACGCCCTTTCGACGCCGTTGTCGCGTCGGATCCCTGCACCATCGGCCCTTCACTCCAACCTCATCACGGTGCGCCGTGTGTGGAGATAGCGGCGGCGGGTTGCAAGGGCGGGATTGGCACAGGCTGGGTCGAGAGGCCTCTTCCAATGACGATCGGAACGCTCAATGGCGCGCGGGTGCCTCAGGCCGACACGGCACGACATGCCTTTTGCCATTCAGGAAAATGACGCGCCGCAATCAGCACTGACGCGCCGGCTCGAGTTCGAGATCCGCGACGATAGCGCGGCGCTCGTCGGCGCTTTCTGCGAGACGGTGGACATGAATCTCGGTCGCGCCGTGCTGGCTGGCGCGGGCGAGCCAGCCACGATGCAGCCGCTCGCGCGGGCTCTCACCCGAAGCCGCGACCGAGACCGGCTGAGCGACGCCCAGACCGTCACGGCGCACCGCGATCACCACGGCATCGCCGACCTCGTCGAACTCGGGCTCGCTGAGGTCGTGAATGCCGACGACGTAGCGGCGACCGGACCGTCCGCGCCAGGCGCTCAGGGTCAAAGCCGGGGTGCCGCGAAGGCCGGCGGTGGTTTTCAGACGCTCCTCGCGCACTTCCGCTCTCCGGGATCGATCGTCCTTGAGGTCGCGCAACGCAGCCGACCAGGACAGGGCTCGTTTGTTCGACATTTGTTCTAGTTTAGTTCGCGCGATCCGGTAGCGTCAAGCACGATGTTCGCGGATCGGCCCGAATTGGTGACCCGCGCTCGCCGTCTCCCTCACAATGCACGCGAAAGGTTGGTTGCGATGTGCGTTTTCACGCATCAGAGGCGGAACGGCGCCGCTTGCCGGGCTGCGATGCCATAGGGATCGCGCGGTATCAGTTGCTCTTGCTGGAAGACGGCTCGCTGGGCAGAAGCGCACCGTTCGCTTCGACCGAACCGGGCGGCCCGCGCCAATCGGTCTCGATGGTGAAGATTGCGCTCGCCGTCGCGTTCGAATCGTCGCCGACGAAGAGTTCGTAATCGCCCTTCTCGACCACCAGCGTCCCATCGGGCTCGTGGAAGCCGAGGGCCCGCGCCGGCACGCGGAAGGTCGCGGTCCGGGTCTCGCCGGGCGCGAGATCCAAGGCGGCGAAGCTCTTGAGCAGGCGCAGGGGCCGGGTGCGGCTCGCCACTTTCTGGTGGATGTAGAGTTGGGGAACCGCGCGGCCTTGCCGGGCTCCCGAATTGGTGACGCTGGCACGCAGTTCGAGCGTGGATTCGGCGCCGAGGCGAGGCGTCAGCACCTCGGGCTGTCCATAATCGAAGCGTGCATAGGTGAGGCCGTAGCCGAAGGGAAAGAGCGGAAGGATCGTCTCGTCGCTGTAGCCGAGCGTCCAGCGCGCCCCCTCGACATGCGGCCGGCCGCCTGAGCGCCGGTCATAGGACATCGGCAATTGCCCGACGCTGCGTGGCCAACTCACCGGCAGCCTGCCGGAGGGCGCGGCATCGCCGAACAGGGTCTCGGCGACGGCCGGACCTCCCTCGGTGCCGGGAATCCAGATCATCATCGCAGCCTGCGCGGCGTCCAGCGCACCCTGCAGCTCGACCGGCCTGCCGCCGAAGACGAGCAGCACCAGCGGCTTGCCGGCTGCGGCGAGGGCGGCGATGAGGGCCTGCTGTTGGCCGCGCATGGAAAGGTGGGCACGCGAGGAGCCTTCGCCGGATTGATCGCGGCCTTCCCCGACGACGGCCACGACGAGGTCGGCGCCCTTGGCCGTCTCGACCGCCTGCGCGAAATCCGAATCGTCCGCACACTGGTTGTCGCAAGCGCGCGCGAAATCTACCGCGATGCCGGCCTTGGCCGCGCGCTCGGTCAGGCCGGTGCGGATGGTGACGGCATCGCCGGGCTGGCCGTTGCCTTCATGCGGACCGATCTGGTCCCATTGCGAATCGGCGAAGGGGCCGACTAGCGCGATGCGCTTTACCTTGGCGGCATCAAGTGGCAGCAGGCTGCCTTCGTTCTTGAGCAGCACGAAACTGGCGCGGGCCGCCTCGCGAGCGATCGCCCGGGTTTCGGGCCGCAGCAGGCGCCCCTCGGCTGTTGCCGGGTCGAGCACCGGGCGGTCGAACAGGCCTAGGCTGAATTTGAGACGCAGCACCCGGCGCACGGATTCGTCGAGCGCGGCTTGGGAAACGCGTCCGGCCCGTACCTCCTCGGGCAGATGTTTCAGATAGAGCCCGCTCGTCATATCCATGTCGACGCCGGCATTGAACGCCTTGCGGGTCGCCTCGGCACCATCGTGCGCGACGCCATGTTGGATCAGGCTGCCGATGGCCTGCCAATCGGCGACGACGAGGCCCTTGAAGCCCATCTCGCGGCGCAGCAGTCTCGTCATCAGCCATGGATCGGCCGTGGTCGGCACGCCGTTCAGCGCGGTGAGCGCGGTCATCACCGCGTCGCTGCCGGCGCGGATGCCCGCCCTGAAGGGTGGCAGATGCGTGTCGTAGAGCTCGCTCGGCGCTACCCAGGTGACGTCGTAGTCGCGCCCGCCATAGACGGCGCTGTAGCCGGCGAAATGCTTCAGGGTCGAGGCGATGCCGCCATCGCGCATGCCCTCGACCTGAGCGACCGTCAGCCGGCTCGTGAGATAGGGATCTTCGCCGAGCCCCTCGACGACGCGGCCCCAGCGCAGATCGCGCGCGACATCGGCCATCGGCGCGAAGGACCAGTTGATGCCGACCGCGGCCGCCTCGCGCGAGGCGCTTGCGGCGGCGCGGCGCACCAGATCCGGATTGAAACTCGCCGCCATCCCGAGCGGAACCGGGAAGACGGTCCGGTAGCCATGCACCAGGTCGATCGTGACGAGAAGCGGAATGCCGAGCCGCGAGGCGCGGGCGAGCCGGTCCGCCTCCGCCGCGAGATCCTGGTTCGGGAAGTTGATGACGGCCCCGACCTCACCGCGCCGGAGGCTTTCGGGATCAAAATCGGGCTCCTTGGAGACGAGGTTGAGCTGGCCGGCCTTCTCCTCGAGCGTCATCTTGGACAGAAGCGCCTCGATGCGCGCTTCGACAGTCTCAGCCCGCGCAGCGCCCGCTGCGAACAGGATGAGCGCCAACCCGCTCATCCAGATTGCATTGGCGCTCATCGATCCCTCGTCCACCCCGCAAAGGCCGCTTCGGTACGGCAGCATTCATCTTCTCATTCCAAACCTGACTGGAAGCAGAATGATGGTGGCTTTCGGGTTGATCGAAGGTTCCTGGCGAAGAATTCCCCGGCTTCTCGATTGAAGAGGTGAGGCGGAAACGGTCAGGCAGCCTGTGCAACGCGCCGGCTGCGCAGCATCCAGGCGATCCCGAGCAGGGCGAACCAGATCGGCGAGACCATGAGCGCGAGCCGCGTGTCGGGCTCGAAGCTGAGCAGCACCAGCACGAAGCCGAAGAAGGCAAGGCACGCATAGGACATCACGATACCGGCCGGCATTCTGTAGCGCGAGGCGGCATGCAGTTCCGGCCGGTCTCGCCGATAGGCGAGATAGGAGAACAGGATGATCGCCCAGACGAACATGAACAGAACCGCCGAGAGCGTCGTCACCAGGGTGAAGGCGGTGGCGAGATCGGGCACCAGATAGGTCAGCAGCACGCCGAGCAGCAGGCAGAAGCAGGAAAACAAGAGGCCGTTTCTCGGCACGGCGGCGCGCGAGAGTTTTGCGAAGAAGGACGGCGCATCCTCCTTCTCGGCGAGCCCGTAGAGCATCCGGCTCGTCGAGAAGATGCCGCTATTGGCCGAGGAGGCGGCCGAGGACATCACCACGAGGTTGACGAGCGCGGCCGCCGCCGGGAAGCCGGCCAGCACGAAGAGTTCGACGAACGGGCTTTTCGCGGCGCTCAGGGTGTTCCACGGCGTCACCGCCATGATCACGGCGAGCGCGCCGAGATAGAAGATCAGGATGCGCACGGGGATGGCGTTGATGGCACGCGGCAGCGTCGTCTCCGGATCGCGGGCCTCGGCCGCTGTGGTGCCGACGAGCTCGATCCCGACGAAAGCAAAGACCGCGATCTGGAACCCGGCGAAGAAGCCTCCGATCCCGGTCGGGAACAGGCCGTCGCGGGTGATGTTGGCAAATTCCGCCTTGGTGCCGGACGGCGTGGTGAAGCCGGTGGCGATCATCACGATGCCGACGACGATCAGGGTCAGGATCGCCGCGATCTTGATCATGGCGAACCAGAATTCTGTCTCGCCAAAGGCGCGCACATTGACGAGGTTGAGCCCGACGAGCAGCGAGACGCAGACCAGAGCCGGGATCCAGGCTGGAAGGTCTGGAAAAAAGAACTGGGCATAGGCCGCGATCGCGACGACCTCGGCAATCGCGGTGACGATCCAGCAGAACCAGTAGGTCCAGCCGGTGAAGAAGCCGGCCCAGGGGCCGAGCAGGTCGGCGGCGAAATCCGTGAAGGACTTGTATTCGAGGTTGGAGAGCAGCAGCTCGCCGAGCGCCCGCATCACGAAGAACAGCATCAGGCCGATGATCAGGTAGACCAGCAGGATCGAGGGGCCGGCGACCGAGATGGTCTTGCCCGAGCCCATGAACAGGCCGGTGCCGATCGCCCCGCCGATCGCGATCATCTGGATCTTTGGGCGATGATTGTAGACTGTGCTGGTAGTTAGAGCCAGACGTTTGGTGCCCTTGCGTGAGGGCTGCTTGCGATCCGCTGCAGCCATTGGGAGTATCCGCTCATGGGGGGCCCAGCTGCTTCGGTAAACAAACCCGCGCAGGGTGGAGCTGAGGAGCCAATCGGCCTCCACATCCAGACGAGGGCTGAAACTCCGAGTCAGTCGTATTTATAAGTATGCGCCTATGCCTTCGCGAGTCAGGCCGCTTGTACAGCTAAAACGGGGTGCACTTCACCATCCATGAAGTAGCAATGAGCTATCTCTGGGAAAAAGTAGTGGAAAATTCCAATTCATTGATCTGAAGCTGACCGCCATGGCCCTTTAAGGCGTGCGCATGCGTCGGATCACACGCGCAGTCTTATCAACAGCGGAGACCGTGCGCCACTGCTCCAAGCTTCCTGATCGCCGCCCATAATTCTCAATATGTCGACGAATGTTGCATAAGCGCATCTATACAATCGATGCTTACACGATATGCACAACCGATAAGACGGGGCGCGACAGGCAATGAAATTTAACTGGTTAGCGGTGCTTGGAATGCTTTGTGCTGGAGCATGCACAGCGCTGCCTACGCCTCACGACGTAACCGGCCTGTCCTCATCCCAAATCACCCAATTCGTACGCTGTGAGATGAGCAACGCTGTCCGCAACAAATTGATTAAGCTATTGTCTGAAACACGCAAAATCGATAACAAACCCTACATCACCAGTTATGATGAAGAGCCTATAGAGAAAGAAATAGAAAAACTAAAACTACACCCATCCGAATTTGAAAAAATTGATTGGGAAAAATTCGATAAATTTGCCGCACGTGGGCTCCGTAGATTTGCTAGTATCGTTGTAGGTTATGACTTTACTCTTCAGGGAACTCACGAGAGTGTCGTAGGGGCAAATTTAAATTTAGTTGGTAAATTCCGAACGAATACCACTAGTCTCAATAATTTGCTCTCCGTTGACGTTACTCGCGACAACAAAGATCATTTCAGAGTGTATGACAGTTTTGATGTGTTAATACGATATATCGGAGAAGATGATTGCCGCGGAACGCCAGAAATTCCTGACCCAGTGTACCCTATTGCGGGCTTAATAGGTTTTGATGATCTGGTAGAGCATTTTTTTTATGGAGCAGAGAATCAAAATCTTGGCTCTCTTGGTAAAAATGGCGGCGATTTCACGCCATCTGAAACAATGTCAAAAGCAGAAGAGACCAGGACTATTGTATTCACGACGAAAATGATTGCGAAAATAGATCCGACAGTCACATGGGCGCCCGTCCGTCCTGTTTTTGCATTTGCTCCATTGACGTTCAATTTTGATAACACGCGCACTGACATTCATACTGTCGTTGTCGACATTCGACAGCCCGCGAAAGCGGATTCGCCGTACTTTGATGCATATGGTAGGCTTAACAGCAGAGCGAAAGCTGCTAGCTCTGCAGCACTCGACAAAGCTATAAATACAAACGCCTTCGACTCGATAAATCAAATTAGCCGGTCTCTATCCAGAAATAGTCAGTTTTAGACCTGCGTTTTACCTCTAGACTGGAGATCAAAGCGATGGAAAAATCCGATTTACATGAGATCAGCGCTGACAAATTTGTTGAAGCGCTCGCAAAAACATTGTCACTCGACGAGCTAGCAGATGCTCTAAAAGGGCATAAAATCGCTGTTTCTGCAAACACTATTGAACAAATTAAGAATACGCTTGGTCCAATTGCAGACCCAATTTTTGATCAGCCTCCTCGGTCGGGTAACCCCAGACCGTCGTCCGGCGGTAACCTGATCTAATAGCTCAATCCCGATCCTATTTTCGACGGAGGGAAACGTTAGAACGGCAGCCTTACCGGCCCGCTAGGAGTGGCTGTCGCTTCCATCCTGGCCGGCTGATGCCGCACACGATCGGCCGGCTTGCCTGCAACTTCGCGGGACAGGATCGCAGCACAATCGAGGCATCACGCCGCGCCGACCGATTCGCACATCGCGTCCAGATGGAAAAGTGATCTACCTATCAGGGAATGTGCTGCTCCCGGAAGCTTTCCCTCCCCACTCATTTTTGTTGCGGCTCGTGCAGCTGCGACGCAGTCCGTCCTCGGTCAGCGAACGTCAGCTTTCAGACACCAAACCAGCTTCCGGTTTCCACCCTTTGCAGACCTCGACATCGGATACCAAGCGTCTGGCACTAACCACTCATCTTGGCAGGATGCGTCCGCGGATCAGGCCGCGATACGCGCCGCCACTTCCGTCGCGGTCGAGACGCGGTTCCGGCCGGTCTGCTTGGCGTGATAGAGCGCGGCGTCGGCACGGCGCAGAAGATCATCGAGGATCGCTGCTCCGCCGGGCCGCCGGACCGCGACGCCCACGCTGACGCGCATGTAGAGGCGCGGATAATCGGCGAGCGCGACATCGGCCACCGTGACGCGCACGCGTTCGGCCACGGCGACGGCCGCCGCGGTATCGAGCCCGGGCAGGATGCAGGCGAATTCCTCGCCACCCATCCGGCCGAGCCGCGCACCGGGCGGAAGCACCGCTCCCGCTGCGTGCCCGAAGGCGATCAGGACGCCGTCGCCGACGGCATGGCCATAGGTGTCGTTGATCGCCTTGAAGTGATCGAGATCGAACAGGAGCAACGCCACCGATTGCCGGCGGTCGGCAAGATCGACCGATGCGCGCGCCACGAAGGCACGACGATTGGGCAGGCCGGTGAGCAGATCGGTTTCGGCCGCGAGCCGCTGCTGGTGCTCGGCCCGCTCCTTGGTCAGCGCCATGAACACGAAGGCCACGGCGATGGTGAAGAGGGTCGCGGTAAAGCAGATGACGGCGAACCAGGGCGAATCGAGAGAGCGCATGTCCCGCGGCAGGGGCAGGACCGCGACGAGCGGCACGCGAGCCCAATACAGCACCGCGTAAGCCGCCATGATCACGATGGCCGAATAGCGCGAGACCAGCACCTCGCCGCGTCCGCGCCAGATCTCGATTGCGCTGAGCGCACAGAACAGCCCGGCAAGGCTCGAGGCAAGCGCCACGCGCGCGGGAAGCGAACCGTAGAAGCTCGGCACCAGACAGGCGCCGCTCCAGACTGCGCTGCCCGCGAGGCCGAGAAGATAAGCCGGCGAGCGTCCTTCGAAGGCGCGCACGCCGCTCCAGGTCAGCCCGTAGCCGCACAGCAGCAGCGCGTTGGCGAGCCCGATCGAGAGGTCGTCGGAGATTACCGTGCGCAAGCCCAGCAGGGCTGAGGCACCGGCGCCGACGATATGCGCGATGCCCCAGATGGCAAGCGCCCCCGTATCCCGCGCCTGGCTCCACGACAGCAGAAACAGGACGCCGACCACGAAGGTGACGACGGAGGTCATCAGAAAGAGAGTCGGCGTGTCGAGATGCATCCCGAGCCTTGCGTCCGCGCGCGATCCGAAGGCCGTGCGCATCTGTCTCATTACGCGCCAACCGCCAACACGAGGTTTACATTCCTTCGAATTCTACTGCCCTGCACCATTTTTCAATCACTGCATGTATTCCGGCGCAGAAGGCAGGTCGCCACCGCATAGGTGACGCGCGAACCGCCCTTCTCGAAACTGCGCAGGACCGGGCGCAATGCCCCGGCGGAAAGCGCTCCTGTGCGAGCCGTGGGTGTGCCGGCCCCGATGGCCTTCAGTGCCTTCAGGAATGCGCGTCCGTCGCGATGGGATTCGCTCATCGTTCGGACATGAATCGCGCTGGTGCAGCCGGAGATTCTCAAGTGCTGCAGTTCGGCCGCGGTCGGGTAGACGGGCGTTGCCGCGCTCAGCCCATGGGCGGAATGGGCCAGCTTCCATTCGCGGAACGTATCCGCCGTCAGTGTCGTGAGCGCCAGCAAGCCGTTGGGCGCGAGAAGCGCGGCGAGCCCGGCAAGCGTGCCAGGCAGATCCTCGAACCATTGCGCGGCGAGATTGCCGGCGATCAAATCGAAACCGGGTGCGAGGCAAGGGCGCTCGGCATCCATCACGGCGTAACGGAGATCGGGCTCGTGTGACAGCCGGGCGCGGCATCGCGCGGCCATGGCCGGCGCGATGTCAGTGGCGAGCATCGGGCCGACAGCGACGCGGTTCCGGAGCGCCTGCGTCAGAAACCCGGTGCCACACCCGATCTCGAGCGTCCGTGGAGATGGCGCAAGCGCTTCCGCCGCGATCGTCGCGGCAAGATGCTCGGCCGCGATGGCCTGGATGCACGCGGCGCCGTCATAATCGTCAGCGCGATTGAAGGCCTGCGCGACGGCCTGCTTCCACACGGTCATTGGCTACGAGGTTCGGCGGCAAGAGCACGCCCTATCGTGCCGCGCCTGCCTGCTCAAGGTTACGCCGGCCGCGGCGGTCACGGCAGCGAAAAGACCGTGAGTTGCCCGCCGGGTGCCGTGTATTGCGAGAGCGCCGCATAGGCCCCGACCGCGCCGGAGCCGTCGGCCGGATCGGTCAGGCCGGCCGCGAGACCGATCCCCGCCCAGCCGCCGATGCCGGAGAGCACGGCGACGTATTGCTTGCCGCCATGCAGAAACGTCATCGGATTGCCGACGATGCCGGAGGGCGTCTTGAAGCGGTAGAGTTCGTGTCCATCACGGGCGTCGATGGCCTTCAGCCAGCCCTCCAGCGTCCCGTAGAACACGACGCCGCCCGCAGTCGCCAGGGCACCGGACCACACCGAAAAGGTCTCTGGGATCGACCAGACGATCCTGCCCTTGATCCCGTCCCAGGCGATGAAATTGCCGGTGCGGTCGGTGCCGGGGGGCGGATTGAAGCCGAGTGTGGCGCCGACGAAAGGCTGGCCCGGCACGTAGGTCACATGGAAGGGCTCGTAATCCATGCAGAGGTGATTGGTCGGCACGTAGAACAGGTGCGTCTTTGGCGAATACGCGGCCGGCTGCTGGTTCTTGGCCCCGAGCGCCGAGGGGCAGATGCCGTGCATCACCTCGTCTTCGCCCGTCGTCTCGGGTGCGTGATCCTTGTCGATCCGGGGACGCCCGAAGGTCTTCGACGCTCGATCGCGGTCGATCTCGCTCGCCCAATTGACGGTCGGGTCGAACGTCTCTGCGGTGATCAGCTCGCCGGTGGCCCGGTCCAGGGTATAGCCGAAGCCGTTTCGGTCGAAATGCGTGAGGAGACGGCGCATCCGGCCATCGACCTCCTGATCCGTCAGGATCATTTCGTTGACGCCGTCGTAATCCCACTGGTCATGCGGCGTCATCTGGTACAGCCAGACCGCGCGGCCCGTCTCGGGCCGCCGCGCCACGATCGACATCGCCCATTTGTTGTCACCCGACCGCTGAGACGGGTTCCAGGTCGAGGGATTGCCGGTGCCGTAATACAGCAGATCCAACGTCTCGTCGTAGGAGAACCAGCCCCAGGCGCAGCCGCCGCCGGTCCGCCACTGGTCGCCCTCCCAGGTCTTCAGCGAGGAATCCTTGCCGATCGGCTTGCCGAACTCCGTCGTCGTCTCGGGATCGACCAGCATGTCCTCGTCGGGCCCGGTGGCATAGGCCCGCCAGAGCCGCCTGCCATCCTTCAGGCTATAGGCCGTGACATGGCAGCGAGCCCCGTACTCACCGCCGGACAAGCCGACGATCACCTTGTCCTTCACGGGCAGGACCGTGGCGGTGTTGGTCTCGCCCCTGGACGGATCCCCGTTCCTGACCGCCCAGTTCACCTTGCCCGTCTCGGCATCGAGTGACACCAGGGTGGTGTCGTTCTGATGAAGCAGCACCGCCCCGTCGGCATAGGCGAGCCCTCGATAGACGGTATCGCAGCACATCACCGACGCGACATCGCCGGCCTGTTTCGGCATGTATTTCCACACGATGCGCCCCTCGTGGTCGAGATCGAGCGCGTAGACGATGTTCGGAAACGGGGTGTGGACGTACATCCGGCTGCCGACGACCAGCGGCGAGCCCTCATGGCCGCGCAGCACGCCGGTCGAGAACGTCCATGCCACCTTGAGCTGCGCGACATTGCCGGCGGTGATCTGATCGAGCTTCGAATAGCGCGTGTTGGCGTAATCGATGGTCTGAAGGACCTGCTGGCCGGGATCGGAGAGCCGCGCTTCGAGATCGGAGGCACCCGACTCCCAGGTAGCGGAGACAAGCCCGGCCAAGCTCAGCAGAAGCACGGACAACACCCGAAGTCTCATTGCGATGCCGCCTTTTCCAGCAATGCTCGAGAGCGAATTCGGACGGAGTGGTCTCCGGTTCGTCGCAACAAGGCACTGTAGAGCAAGAAGGTCGAGCCGGTCCCGATTGCTACGCCGTCATACGCGACTCAAACGTCGTTCAGCGGGTGCAGGTCGCGCACCATGCTCTTCAGCCGCTCGTCCAGGACATGGGTATAGATCTGGGTGGTCGAGATGTCGGCATGGCCGAGCAGTTCCTGGACGATGCGCAGATCGGCGCCGTTCTGGAGCAGGTGGCTGGCGAAGGCGTGGCGCAGGACGTGCGGCGAGATCCGGTCGGCGCGGATGCCGGCCGCTGCACCGGCGAGCTTGAGATCGCGCGCGAAAGCCTGCCGGGTCAGGTGTCCGCTCTCGCTATCGGCGGGAAACAGCCAGGGATCCTCGCCCGCGGCAGCACTCGGCGCGTGATCGAGATGCGCGCGCATCGCGGCGCGGGCGATATCGGTGAGCGGCACCAGGCGCTCGCGCCCGCCCTTGCCCTTCACGACGAGATAGCGCTCGCGGGTCGAGGCGGCCGAGCGTGGCAGCGCGATCAATTCGGAGACGCGCAGGCCCGTGGCGTAGAGGAGCTCCAGCAGGCAGAGCATCTTTTTCGCCCGCCCAGCTTCAGTGAGGTTGCCAGCTTGCTCCGCCAATCCGATCCGCTCTCGGGCGACACGCAGCAGCGTGTCGACCTCGGCGACCGACAGGATCTTGGGAAGTCCTCGCCCCTTCTTCGGACCGGAGATCGCCGTACTCGGATCGCTATCGGAAAATCCCTCCGCATAGAGAAAGCGGTGGAAACCGCGGATACAGGACAGCCGGCGCGCCGCCGACGAGGCCTTCAAGCCTCCCGTCTCGAGCCCTGCGATATAGGCACGGATCTCGGAGGCCCGCGCATCGACGGGATCGATGCCCATTTCCTTGAGGTAGGAGAGATAATCGTCGAGGTCGCGCCGATAGGCGGCGAGCGTGTTGGCGGCGGCACCACGTTCGGCAGCCAACATGTCGAGAAAGGGCTGCGCTGTATCGGCCGGCGGGCGCTCGGATTGCGTGGGGGTCGCCGGAATCCGGGCTCGGCGCCGACCCGGCTGGGTCATTTTCCGCCTGGCTGCAGCTTCGAAGGCGGGATCGTCACGCTCATTTCGCGTTGCGTCGGCTCGACGAAATTCGCAAGCACGAACATCGCGGCAAAGATCAGCCCGGCAAGGATTGCAATCGTGGCGAGGAAGCGAAACAGCGTCGGCACGTCGGAGCAACCTCAAGGACGCGCGAAAAATCGGTCGGCGCACGGCAAAGGCCGAGCGTTCGATCCCATGGGTCGGGTAGGAAGGCAAGGTCCGTGAAGTCACAGCTGGTGCTTCGCCCGCCTTCGAAAACGGTTTATGACCGCGCCATGACCGAACCCGAGCCAACGGGCTCACCCGAATCCGAGCCGATCGAAGCACGCCTGCGGCACAGCCTGGGCGTGCGCTCGATCGTGCTCGTCGGCCTGATGGGCGCGGGCAAGAGCACAGTCGGGCGCCGGCTCGCGACCCGGCTCGGGCTGATGTTCAAGGACGCCGATCACGAGATCGAGGCGGCCGCCAATCTCGCCATCTCGGAACTTTTCGCCATCTACGGCGAGACCAGCTTTCGGGAAGGCGAGGAGCGGGTCATCGCCCGGCTGCTGCGCCAGGGGCCGATGGTGCTCGCGACGGGCGGAGGCGCCTTCATGCGCGAGGCGACTCGCGCGCGCATCGCCGAATCAGCCGTGTCGGTCTGGCTCAAGGCGGAACTCGATGTGCTGATGCGGCGCGTGCGCAAGCGTAACACCCGCCCCCTGCTGCAGAACGATGACCCGGAAGGCACCATGCGCCGGCTGATGGAGGAGCGCCATCCGGTCTATGCGCTGGCCGATGTGGTCGTGATGTCGCGCGATGTCTCGCATGACCGCGTGGTGCAGGACGTGCTCGAAGCACTCGACGCCTACCTCAATCCGCCCTCCGTGCTCGGGGTCGCCGCACAATGAGCCCGCGCCTGACCGTGCACGTGCCGCTCGATGCGGGCCGTGATTACGACATCGTGATCGGGCGCGGCCTCCTCGACGAGGCCGGCGCGCGGATCGCCGCGCTTGGTGCCAAGGCCGCCGGCATCGTCAGCGACGAAAACGTCGCCGCGCTCTATGGCGAGCGGCTGCGTTCGAGCCTGGAAGTAGCAGGCCTTCGCGCAGGCCTCATCACCATTCCGCCCGGCGAAGGCTCCAAGAGCTATGCCCAGTTCGCGGCGGTTTGCGACGGGCTGCTCGCCCAGAAAATCGAGCGCGGCGATCTCGTCGTGGCTTTAGGCGGGGGCGTCGTCGGCGACCTCGCCGGCTTTGCGGCGGCATCGCTGAGGCGCGGAGTGCGCTTCGTCCAGGCGCCGACGAGTCTGCTCGCCCAGGTCGATTCGTCGGTCGGCGGAAAGACCGGCATCAACTCGCCATTGGGAAAAAACCTGATCGGCGCCTTCCACCAGCCGCGCCTCGTCATCGCCGATACGGGCACGCTCGACACGTTGTCGGAGCGCGAGATGCGGGCCGGCTACGCCGAGGTCGCCAAATACGGGCTCATCGGCGACGCCGGCTTCTTCGACTGGTGCGAACGGAACTGGGCCGGCATCTTCTCCGGTGGGCCGGAGCGCGACGAAGCGGTCGCGATCTGCTGCCGGGCCAAGGCCGGCGTGGTGGTGCGCGACGAGCGCGAGGATGGTGAGCGCGCCCTGCTCAATCTCGGCCATACCTTCGCCCACGCCCTGGAACGACTGACCGGCTACGATTCCGCCCGGCTCGTCCATGGCGAGGCGGTGGCGATCGGGCTGGCTTTGGCCTTCCGGTTCTCGGCCCGGCTCGGGCTCTGCCCCGGCCAGGATGCAGGCCGCGTGGCGAACCACCTCGCGCTTGCCGGCCTGCCGACCCGGTTGCAGCAGGTGCCTGGCGGTTCCGGCGATCCCGAGGCTCTGCTCGCCGCAATGGCCCAGGACAAGAAGGTGCGCGACGGGCGCCTCACCTTCATTCTTGCCCGCGGCATCGGCGAGAGCTTCATCGCGCCGGGCATCGATGCCGGCGAGGTGCGGGGCTTCTTGAAGGACGAGTTGGACGGGGCCGCCGGCGACTAGGTCGATGTCCAAACCGCGACCTCATCCTGAGGTGCGAGGCGCAGCCGAGCCTCGAAGGAGCCCTCCAGGAGCGGCGCGATGTCTGGAACCTCCTTCGAGGCCGCTTCGCGGCACCTCAGGATGAGGTGGTGAGTGGGATCGGCGCGATATCCAGCATCGAGGGAGTCTCGTCCTGCGCGAGGATCGCCTTCGCCTCCTCGACATCGAACGCCATGCGCGCAACGAGTGCCTCGGCGCTGGCAAAGCGCTCTTCGCCGCGGATGAAGCCGACGAACTCCACCGCGATCGTCTGCCCGTAGAGATCGCCTGAAAAATCGAGAAGAAAGGTTTCGAGCAAGGGTGCGCCATCGTCGAAGGTCGGGCGGCGGCCGTAGCTTGCCGCGCCGTTCCGAAACGATCCGTCGGGTAAGCGGACCCGCACCGCATAGATGCCGTGGGCAAGCCTGCAGGATTCAAGCACGAGATTGGCGGTCGGGAAGCCGAGCGTGCGGCCGCGCTTGTCGCCATGGCG
>JBGAFL010000100.1:0-7454 GCA_044227265.1 Methylobacterium sp. | reverse complement strand
CCCGCCACTGCGTTGCCGGTGCCCGCCTGCTCTACGCCTTCTGCAAGAGCCACGGCGTGCCCCACAGGGCCTGCGGCAAGCTCATCGTCGCGACCAGCGAAGAGGAACGCCCAGCGATCGAGGCGATCCATGCGCGCGGTCTCGCGAACGGTGTCGAAGGCCTGCGGCTGATCACGGGCGAGGAGGCACGCCGGCTCGAGCCGAACCTCGCCGGCGTCGCGGCAATCGATTCACCAGCAACTGGCATCGTCGATAGCCACGGCCTGATGCTGGCTCTGCTCGGCGACCTGGAGGATGCCGGCGGCGTTCTCGCCTTGATCACGCCAATCGAGGCCGCAAGCCGAAAGAATGGCCGTTGGAGCGTGAAATTTGGCGGCGCAACGCCCGGCACGCTCGACGTCGATCTCCTCGTCAACGCGGCCGGGCTAGGAGCGCAAAAGATTGCCCATGCCATCGCGGACTATCCGGAAAGCCGGGTTCCGCGTCAGGTCCTCGCTAAGGGCCGTTATTTCGGCTGCCTGGGAAAGCCCGCTTTCTCACGGTTGATCTATCCGGCCCCCGTCGAGGGCGGCCTCGGTATCCATCTTACGCTCGATCTGGCCGGCCGCATGCGCTTCGGCCCCGACGTCGCCTGGATCGAGGCGCCCGATTACAAGGTCGAGCCTGAACTCGCACCGATCTTCGAGCATGCCATTCGGCGCTATTGGCCGGGTCTGCGGGAAGGACGGCTGACGCCCGGCTACGCCGGCATCCGCCCCAAACTCACCGGCCCCCGCGAGCCGGCTGCCGATTTCATCATCGACGGCCCCGCCCAGCACGGGCTGCCCGGCCTCATGCAGCTTTTCGGGATCGAGAGTCCGGGGCTGACCTCGGCCTTGTCAATCGCCGAGGAGGTGGCGGATCGGCTCGGCTGTGAACCATAGAAATCATCAAGGCCAGTTGAGTTGCGTCCAAATCCACAATGCTGCATCAGGAGCCAGGAACCCAGCTACAAATATCAAGAAATAAATCAACGGTATTTTCCTGAGATTTCTTACGTATAAACTAAATAGTTTTATAAATATTCCCGTTATCAATCCAGTAAATAGGAAAATATTTGTCGCTACGGCAATATAATAATCATGATAATCGTCAACAAATGATAAATGTATAAAATAAGAAAGCGTAACAATTAAAATTGTCGAGATCACAATCGATTTGATCCCTGGCATAAGTAATATCAGAAAATACGACAAACAAAATGGTACCAAAACCCCAAGCCACGGGATACTCGGATTATACATCGCTGTAATCATAAATATACACCAATTTGAGAAAGATTATTCTATAGTATTTGGTTCCAGCATCTCCACGCCGATGCCCCAGCCCGCTCCGAGCACATGATTCCTGGCTTCACGCGGGCATACGCCTGACGATTGATCTGCGCGGTCACATGCGCTGGACCCGCCTCAGAAAAGGCGGCTGCCGTTTGGAACTGGCTTGTCCGGCTGGAACAGAACAACTGCGCCGTTCTCATCCGCAAACCCGATGGTCAGCACCTCTGACACGAACTTCCCGATCTGCCGCGGCGGAAAATTCACGACGGCGGCAACCTGGCGCCCAAGAAGCTCTTCGGGCCGGTAATGTTCGGTGATCTGGGCGCTCGATCGCTTTCGTCCGATCGTCGGACCGAAATCGATGACGAGCTTCAAGGCAGGCTTGCGGGCCTCGGGGTAAGGCAGCGCCTCGACGATCGTGCCGATGCGGATATCGACCGACAGGAAGGTCTCGAAATTGATCATCGCCGCGGCCGGCGCGTCGGGATCATGGGCGAGGTGCATCACGTGCTTCCCTGTCGACCGATCGGCGGCAAAGCTCGCGGTGAGGCGAGCCACGCGTCATCCCCCGAACCCTTCCGTACGCACGATGCCCGGCTTCACTCCGGCATCGGCCAACAGATCGGCCACATGCCCCACGAAGCCATTGCCACCGCAGACGAAAACGTGGCGCGGCATGCCGAGATGGTCGATCGCAGTGTCGATCATCACCCGGTCGATGCGCCGTCCGGCCGTCGGCCCCTCGCGGGTCAGGAGCAGAGTGTAATCGAAGCCGGGCTCGTCCCGCGCGCGCGTCAATAGTTCTTCATGGGCGATGGCCTCGGCGACACTGCGCACCGAATGGATCAGCAGCATCGGGGCTTCCGAACGCGCCTGCGCCCGAGCGCGCAGCATCGCGAGCAGCGGCACCACACCCGAGCCGCCGGCCACGAGCAGGACGGGACCGCCATCTTCCGGCCCCCAGACGAAATGACCGCCGATCGGCCCGCGCAGCTCGACCCTGTCGCCGACCGCCGCGACCCGATCGAAGAAGGTCGAGACCTCACCGCCCTCGAGGCTCTCGATCATCAATTCGAGACCCTCGACATCGCCGGGCGCCGAGGCAATGGAGTAGCTGCGTTGCGCCCGCTGGCCCTCGCGCGTCGCGAGGCGCAACTCGACATGCTGCCCAGCCCGGTGCGGACCGTGCGGCATGGAGAAGCGGACGCTCTTGACGCGCGACGTCATCGGCGTGATCGCGCGGATCGTCGCCATGCGCCAGGGAGGGGGCGTCTCAGTCACGTGCGACACGCCATGCAGCGAGGATCGAAGGCACCAGGGCATCGGTTTGCCCCGCCTCCCGTGATGTCCGACCTTGCCCACATGCCGCCATCAGGTGCTCCTTCCGGCGCGCAGGAAACCAGCCACTCAGCGCGGCGGGCCGTAGGGCGGGCGCGGGATCGCACGGTGGGCGGCACGCAGGGCCGCCGACCAGCGCTCGCGCAGATCGTGGAAATAGCTCTCGCCGGCCTCGATGCGATGGTTGACCTCAAGATCGAGCGCATTGCGCCGCACCACGGCGACGTCGATCGGCAGGCCGACGCCGAGATTCGAACGCATGGTCGAATCCATCGAGACGAGGCCGATCTTGAGCGCATCGTAGAGGTCGGTCTCGTAGGTCACGGCCCGGTCGAGGATCGGCTTGCCGTATTTGTGCTCACCGATCTGAAGGAAGGGCGAGTCGCGTCCGCATTCGTAGAAATTGCCGGCCGAATAGATATGGAACAGCCGCATCTCCTCGTCGCAGATTTGGCCGCCGAGCAGGAAGGACACTTCGAAACGAAGCTTGGCCTGTTCGAAGCCCTCCTTCTCGATCTGGCGCACCCGGCGGATCGCGCGGCCGACGAGCTGGGCCGCCTTGAACATGCTCGGCGCTTCGACGAGGCGATGCGGCTGGTCGCCCTCGCCGTCATCGACCCCCTCGCGCAGCATGGTCACGACCGATTGCGTCACCGAGAGGTTGCCGGCCGCGGCGAGCATCAGCACGCGCTCGCGCGGCGCGTTGAACAGATGCAGTTTTCGGTAGGTAGAGATGTCGTCGAGCCCGGCATTCGTGCGGGTATCGGCGATCATCACCAATCCGTCCTCGACCAGGACGCCAACGCAATAGGTCATCGCACGAAATCAGCTTCTCATCAGGAATGCCGCGCCCGCTTGGCATGGCCGAGGGCGCAGCCGCAAGCCGATCTTTCGGGAAAATGCGCGGTTCGTCGGTCGGAACGCGGCCGTGCTCCGGCCAATCTCAGCTCTGCGCTTGCGCCTGAGCCTGATGCCCCGTCTCGTCGACCTTGAGCCTCACTTCGAGACTCTCCCTACCGCCGCCGAGCCGGCTGCCGCGGATCGGCGCCGCACCGAGATAGTCGAGGCCGATGGCGACACGCACATGCGCGTCACTCGTGGAAACGCCGTTGGCGGCATCGAACCCGACCCAGCCGAGATCGGGCACCAGAGCCTCGGCCCAGGCGTGTCCGGCGCTCTGATCGGAGCGCCCATCGCTACGCCGGAGATAACCGGCCGCGTAGCGCGTCGGGATTTCGAGCTGGCGCGCGGCCGCGATGAAGATATGCGAGAGATCCTGGCAGACGCCCTTGCCCAGTTCGAAGGATTCGGCCGCCGAGGTGCTGGCACTGGTCGGGCCCGGCTCGAAGGTGACGCGCTCGTGGATCGCCGCGAGCAGCCGGTGCAGGATCGACAACGTCGCGGAATCGCCACTACCGGCGACCTTGCGGGCGAAACCCTGGATCTCGGGACTTGCGGCCGTGAGCGGCGTTTCGCGGAGGTAGAACAGGTCCGGCAGCCGCTCAACGGCGCCGCGCACGATGCCGTGGGTATCGAAGGTCTCGACCTCGCCGCTGACGCGCACGGTCAGCGCATCGGCAGGCTCGTCGGCGGTGAACCAGTGGACGATGTTGCCGTAGCCGTCCTCGCGAGCGGTGAGGCGTCCGTCGATCGACGGCTCGATCCGCCATTCGCGGACATGCTGACCGTCATGGTCGCGGGGGGTGAGCCGCATGACCTGGATCAAGCCGCGCGCCGGCTGATCGTAGGTATAGATCGTTTCGTGGACGATGCGGATGCGCATGCCTTGATCCCGAACCGCCGCCGAAAACGGCGCCTTGAATGCTCACCGGAGAGGTGCCTCCCGAAATAGCCGCAGCAGTCCGAAAGGCGATCAGGCCGCCATCGGTCAGACGAGGTATTGTTCGCTGATCGCCTCACCGAGCCGGTTGTTCTCGCCGATGAAGCCCTCGATGAATTCGTGCAGGCCGGATGCGAAGATCCGGTCGATATCGGCACCGATCAGCCGAGCGCGCAGGTTGCTCGCGAGCCGCTGGCTCTCGCCGCGCCGGCCATAGGCATCGGCGATCAGGTCGAGATGCTCGACGAGCATGCCGTAGCAATTGGCGAGCGAGCGCGGCATCTGCCTGTTGAGGATGAGCAGGTCCGCAACGAGGAGTGGCTTGATGCTTTCGCGATAGACCCAGTGGTAGGCGTTGAAGGCCGAGACTTCACGCAGGATCGTGGTCCATTGGAAATAATCGAGGCTGCCGCCGACCTTCTCGCTTGCCGGAAGCAGGATCTGGTACTTCACATCGAGGATGCGCGCGGTGTTGTCGGCCCGCTCGATCGCCGTGCCAAGCCGCGTGAACCAATAGGCATCGTTCCTCAGCATGGTGCGGTAGGCCGAGCCATCGAAGGCGAGCGAGATCTGCTTCACCCAATCCAGGAACAGCGAGAATTCCTCGCGGGAAAGATCCCGGCCTTCGTAGTTACGCAGTTCCAGCCAGGCACCGTTGATCGCGTCCCACATCTCAGTGGTGAGCGCTGTGCGGATCGAACGGGCATTCTCGCGCGCCGTCTCGATGCAGGAGCGGATGGAGGCCGGGTTATGGGGTGAAAACGCGAGGAAATTGCAGACCGTGTCCTCGTTCACGGTGTCGTAATGCGCCTTGAACACTTCGGCGTTGCCGGCAGAGGACAGAGCCGAGGCCCATTCGTTGCTCTCGCGTCCGCCATAGCTGGTGGGCAAGGCCGCAAGGCGGTGCGCGGCATCGAGAATGCGCGCGACGAAATCGGCACGCTCGGCATAGCGCGATAGCCAGTAGAGATTGTCGGCGGTGCGAGACAACATGGCTTCAGGTTATCGGGAGAACGGGCGGCAAAGCCCGGCGCCGTGATGGCAAGGGATGTGAGACACCGCCACTCCGCTCGAACACATTTGTCCGAAGATTGAGCGGTTGATGAAAATTCGCGCAATCGCAATCGGCATCTACCGATCGATCGCCGCTCGAATTCGCATCTCGCCCAATTTTAGAGCAGCCGTCAGGCATCGAGCACCCAGGTATCCTTGGTGCCGCCGCCTTGGCTCGAATTGACGACGAGCGAGCCTTCCTTCAGCGCGACGCGGGTCAGGCCACCCGGCACGATGCGGATCTCGTCGGCTCCGGCAAGCACGAAGGGGCGCAGATCGACGTGGCGCGGCGCGACGCCCGAGGCGACGAAGGTCGGGCAGGTCGAGAGAGACAGCGTCGGCTGGGCGATGAACCCGTCCGGTGCATGGCGGATCTTCTTGCCGAATTCCTCGATCTCGCGCTTGGTCGCATGTGGTCCGACCAGCATGCCATAGCCGCCAGAGCCGTTGACCTCCTTGACGACGAGATCCTTGAGGTTGTCCATCACGTAAGCGAAGGCCTCCTTCTCGCGGCAGCGATAGGTCGGCACGTTGTGCAAAATCGGCTCTTCGCCCGTGAAGAACTTCACGATGTCCGGCATATAGCTGTAGACGGCCTTGTCGTCCGAGATTCCGGTGCCGACGGCGTTCGACAACGTGACGTTGCCACGCTCATAGGCGTTCATCAGGCCGGGAACGCCGAGCATGGAATCGGGCCGGAACACCAGCGGATCGAGGAAGGCATCGTCGAGCCGGCGATAGATCACGTCGACGCGCTTCGGCCCTTCGGTCGTGCGCATGTAGACGACGTCATCCTTGGTGAAGAGATCGCCCGCCTCGACAAGTTCGACGCCGAGCTTGTCGGCCAGGAACGAGTGTTCGTAGAAGGCCGAATTGTAGCGGCCGGGGGTGAGCAGCACGACGGTCGGGTCGCGGCTCGCCGTATGCGGCGCGAGGCTGCGCAAGGTCGCGAGCAGAGCATCCGGATAGTTCTCGACCGGCGCAACGCGATGGCGCGAAAACAATTCAGGGAAGAGCCGCAGCATCACCTCGCGGTTCTCGAGCATGTAGGAGACGCCGGAGGGCGTGCGGGCATTGTCCTCGAGGACGAAGAACTCCTCCTCGCCCGTGCGTACGATGTCGATACCGGCGATATGGACATAGAGATCGTGCGGCACCCGGAAGGCCCGCATCTCCATCTGGTAATGCTGGTTCCGGTAGACGAGATCGGCCGGGATGATCCCGGCCTTGATGCATTCCTCCTTGCCGTAGATGTCATTGAGGAAGGCGTTGAGAGCAGTTACGCGCTGCTTGAGGCCGCGCTCAAGGAACCCCCATTCGGGTTTGGTCAGCACGCGCGGGATGATGTCGAAGGGGATGAGCCGCTCGGTCGAATCGTTCGAGCCGTAGACCGCGAAGGTGATGCCGATGCGCCGGAACAGCAATTCGGCCTGACTGCGCCGGGTTTGGAAATGCTCGGGTGGGGTCTTGTCGAGCCAGGTCTTGAGCGCGTCATAGGCTTGGCGGACGCCTGCGGGCTCCGTGCCGGAATACCCGCTCATCTCGTCGAACGCCTTCAACGCCATCCCTGTCCCTTTCTGAACCTCGGCCTACGGCTCAGCGGTCCTGTGCACCTCGCAACTAGGCAAGAGGCAGGCCAGGAAAAGGGCAGTGCCGGCCGATCGCGCTGGTCGCCTGCCGATGGCCTTTCCGACGCCATCCGGAAACCGGAGCTGTCCTCACGGGCTCGCGCATCCCTCGGTGCGCATGAGGCTGTTCGTGGTTAGCCAGTCGTCCGTGAAGAACGCGGCTCAAGCGGCCTGACGGCGCTGGTTTGACTGGCTGGCGGAGGCAAGGGCGGCCCAGATGAGGGCACACAAGAACTTGAGCCAGGCGAGGAGGCGTCTGAAGTTGTAGCCGACGGCGGC
>JBGAFL010000035.1:0-54599 GCA_044227265.1 Methylobacterium sp. | reverse complement strand
ATGCGTGTTTCAATCTTATTGCTTGGCCTGTTCTGCGGGCTGAGGCGCGGCGAGATTGCCGGCTTGCAGTGGGAGAACATAGATTTCGAACGTGGCTATATTCACGTCCGGCATAGCTTGTCTTATCACGACGGTCTCAAGGGGCCGAAATCGAAGGCCGGGGTTCGTAGCATTCCGATGATCGGGCCGGTTCGGGACCTATTCGCGCGCCTTGCCGCGAAAGCTGGCCCGAAACCGAGCGGCTACGTGCTGACATCGAATTCGGGCGCTCCGGTCCAGCCGGCGGATTTCTCGGACCTGTGGCGCCCGGTGATCGAGCAGGCTGGGCTGATGAAGCCGGACGGCAAGTCGATGTACACGCCGCACTCGTTGCGGCACGCCTGCGCCTCGATGCTCGCACAGCAAGGCATCCCGCCGCTGAACCTGAAAACGATCATCGGCCACGAGCACGTGTCGACCACGCTGAGCGTGTACGGGCACCTGTTCCCCGATGACGGCGCATCGGAAAAAGCGCTCAGCAACGCCAGCGGTGAATTCCTCGTCCAACTCGAAATGCGGGAGCGTCCACGCCCCTCGCGTGCGACGGGAATGCGACAACTGCGTTCGATGACCGCGCAACTGCCTGACTCTATTGGGTAAATATCGCTCACCGTCATCGCCAGGAACATCGACCGGGAAATCGTATCCGGAACGATGTTCCAAGCTTTTATGCCGCATCGGCTTTTCCGAAAGGCGGCATCCGCCTTTCGGGCCGGTGCAGGATCAGATCAGCTTGTTCTCTCGTGCCAGCGCGATGAGATCGCGCTGCGGGCGTGCGCCGATATGCTCGATCACTTCGGCGGCCGCGAGCGCGCCGAGCCGGGCGCTCGCCGCGTAATCGAGGCCACGGGCATGGCCGGCGAGGAAACCCGCCGCGAACAGGTCGCCCGCGCCGGTCGTGTCGACCACCTCGTCCACGGGGAAGGCATCGACCGCGCGCGTCTCGCCGCCTTTGACGACGAGCGCACCCTCCTCGGAACGGGTGACGAGGCCGAGCAGGTGCCGGCCATTGGCGTCGCGCTCTTCGCGCAGGGCCGCCACGGCGGTGTCGGCATCGGCGGTCTGATAGAGGCTCTTCAACTCGCTCATATTGGCGAACAGGATGTCGATGCTGCCGTCGCGGATCAAACCGAGAAACTCGTCGCGGTAGCGGTCGACGCAGAAGGCGTCGGACAAGGTCAGCGCGACGGCATTGCCGGCGCCATGGGCGATCTTCACCGCCTTGCGGAACGCCTCCTTGGCCGCCGGCGGATCCCACAGGTAGCCTTCGAGATAGACCACCTTGGCGCTCGCGACGGTTCCCTCGTCGAGATCGGCCGGCGAGAGCTTCTGGCAGGCGCCGAGATAGGTGTTCATGGTGCGCTCGCCATCGGGCGTCACCAGAATGAAGCAGCGCGCGGTCGCTGGTCCGTCGGTCGCCGCCGGAACGTTGAAGCGCACGCTCGTCGCCTTGAGATCATGCGCGAAAAGGCCGCCGAGCTCGTCGTTGCGGACCTTGCCGATGAAGCCGGTCTTCGCCCCGAGGATCGCGGCACCGACCGCAGTATTCGCGCCCGATCCGCCCGAGACCACTGTGGTCGGTCCCATCGCCCCGTAGAGTTCCTCGGCGCGGGCCTCGTCGATCAGGGCCATCGTCCCCTTCGGAACGCCCTGCGCGGCGAGGAAAGCCTCGTCGGTGCGCGCGATCAGATCGACGATGGCGTTTCCGAGGACGAGAAGATCGAGGGATTCGGGCATCGGGCCGTCCTATCGGGCAATAGAGATGCCCGGCCCTCTGGCATCGCCTCCCGCATGCGTCAAGCGCAGCCGTCGCATGGCGCCGGGTACGTTCCGGCCGGTCGCCGGGCATCGATACCACCTGCGTCGATACAATCAAACGTCGATGCGCGCTGCGCCTCTATTCAACCTATGCACTAAAAACAATTAAATCAAATTATTCCCGGTCAAGGCATTTGCCATAATTCAGTCTGAATCGTGAATTTATTCACACCCGTTCCGCCATCATGCCGGAATCTGGGGGATACGATGAAGAAGTTCGCTCTCGCTTTGGTCGTGGCTGTTTTCGCGCTCAGCACGGTTCCGATGATGACCAGCTCGCCCGCCAAGGCTGAATGCAAGTACACGCAGAACAGCGGCAAGGCTGCCTGGAGCTGCTGATTTTTACTGAGTCTTGGTACAAAGAAACGGCGGCTGTTCAGCCGCCGTTTTGCTTCTTGGGTTGTCATACGCATGCCCGATATTCGGGCGCTGGTCGCATTACGGTGGCGGGAAAAGGTCAGCGACAGGCAGAGTCAGGCCGGGCGGGTTCAGCGAAAGTGTTCCCGAGGCAAGGATCCGCGTCTCGATGATGTCGCCAGTACCGCGGCGATGGTGGATGACGAGCGGCCGATCGGGGCCGACGACCAGGTAGTGCTGGACGCTCGGGATGCGAAAATCGCCTTCGAGCTTCTTGCTGGTGTCGACATGTTTGGTGCTTGGCGAAAGAACCTCGACGACGATGATCGGCGCGGCCACTTCGATGACCTCCGCAACGATAGATCACCGCAAGAGACGAGAGCGTCAGGTTCATACGCGAATGGCCGCGACGAGGGAGGCTTGCACCGAAAATTCGGCAATAAGCTCATGGCGACAGCCATCACGGCCGCGTGCGCCTGCGAAGACGAAGATGCCTGCTATTGCAAGGACTTCACCTCGCATTGGGCATACTCGGAGGCTGCCTTGACGTAATCGTTGAGCTGCTTGACGTAGGCCTCCGCCGCGGGCCGGTAGGCCTCGGCTTTGACATTATAAGCCTTGACCGCGTCGTTGTAGCTATAGGCTTCCCAACCGGGGCAGCCGTCCTTGGTCGAGAGGCAGGCGGGTTTCTGGGGCAGCGCGGGCTTGCCACTCTTGCCCTCCCAATAAGGAGGCTGCGGCGGCGTGCAGGCCGCGCTTGCGGCAAGTGGCCAGGCACCTGCCGTCAGGGCGATCGCTGCGGTCAAAACGTTTCGCCAGTCAGCAGATAGTCTGAGCATTGATCGTCCCTCCCAGTTCCCTTGCGGCTTTGGGCGCGGCGATGTGGCAGCATTCGGGCCTCTCGGCAGTGGACGGACCGGGTCGTTGACCCGAAGCGCCGGAATCCCCAAGAACCCGGCCATGTCTCAGATCGAAGCCGCCATCGATTCCCTGAGCGAGGAGGCTGCCAAGGCGCGCCACGCTGCCCTTTCGCACGAGATCGCCGAGGCCGATCGGCTCTATCACGGCGAGGATGCGCCCGCGATCACGGACGGCGAATACGACGCCCTGCGCCGCGAACTCGAGACGATCGAGGCGCGCTTTCCCGATCTTGCCGGAACCGGCGAGGCCAGCGCCTCGGTCGGAGCCAAGCCGTCGGAAAAGTTCGCGAAGGTGAAACATGCCGTGCCGATGCTCTCGCTCGGCAATGCCTTTGCCGATGTGGAGATCGAAGAGTTCGTCGCCCGGGTGCGGCGCTTCCTGAACCTGTCCGAGGATATGCCGCTCGCCTTCACGGCCGAGCCCAAGATCGACGGCCTGTCCCTGGCCCTGCGCTACGAGAAGGGAAAGCTGGTCACGGCCGCGACGCGCGGCGACGGCGAGGTCGGCGAGAACGTCACCGGCAATGCGCTGACCGTCGAGGACATTCCGGCGCAGCTGAAGGGCGATCCGCCGGAGATCTGCGAGATCCGCGGCGAGGTCTATCTTTCGCACGAGGATTTTGCGGCCATCAACGCGCGCCAGGAGGCGGCGGGCAAGCCGCTCTTTGCCAATCCACGTAACGCCGCTGCTGGTTCGCTACGGCAGCTCGATCCCGAGATCACCCGATCGCGGCCCTTGCGCTTCTTCGCCTATGCCTGGGGCGAGGTGGCGCCGCATTTCGATGGAACCCAGTTCGGCGCTCTGGAGAGGTTTCGTGGGTTCGGCCTTCCGGTGAACCCACTTACTGTCCGCTGCTCGAGCGCGGCCGAGATGCTGGCTCATTACCGCTTGATCGGCGAGCGGCGAGCGAATCTCGGCTACGACATCGACGGCGTCGTCTACAAGGTCGACGATCTCGCGCTCCAGAAGCGGCTCGGTTTCGTCTCCCGCGCGCCGCGCTGGGCTTTGGCACACAAATTCCCCGCCCAGGAAGCCTTCACGGTGCTGGAGGCGATCGACATCCAGGTCGGGCGCACCGGCTCGCTCAACCCGCTGGCGCGCTTGAAGCCGGTCACGGTCGGCGGTGTCGTCGTCTCGAACGCGACGCTCCACAACGAGGGCTATGTCCAAGGTGTCGGCGCCGATGGCGAGCCGATCCGCGAGGGCCGCGACATCCGCGTCGGCGATACTGTGATCGTGGTGCGCGCCGGAGACGTCATCCCGAAGGTGCTGGATGTCGTACTCGACAAGCGTCCAGGCGATTCTGCGCCTTACGTTTTTCCGGAAGTCTGCCCGGCCTGCGGCAGCAAGGCGGTGCGGGAGTTCAATGCCCGCACCAAAAAGCTCGATTCGGTCCGGCGCTGCACTGGCGGGCTGATCTGCCCGGCGCAAGGCGTCGAGCGGCTGAAGCATTTCGTCTCTCGCAACGGCTTCGATCTCGAAGGTTTTGGCCAGACCTATATCGAGGTCCTGTTCGAGGCCGGTCTCGTCAAGCAGCCGGCTGATCTGTTCCGGCTCGACTTCGAACCCCTGCGCGCCGCGATCGTCGCCCGCCGCGAAGCTCTCTCGGCCCAGCGACGGGAAGGCGATGCGCCGGCAAAGAAAGCCGCCAAGAAGAAGGGCGAGGACGAGGACAAGGCGATCAGGAACTTGCTTGCCTCCGTCGAGGCCCGCCGAACCATCCCGCTCAACCGCTTCCTGTTCGCGCTCGGGATCCCGAATATCGGCGAATCGACCTCGAAGGCACTCGCGAAGCGTTTTTCGGATATGCCCGCGTTGATGGAGGCGCTTGCGGCGGCCACGAAGGCGCAAGCTGGCCCGGATTGGCTGGAGCTGTCGAGCGTCTCGCGCATCGGTCCCGGCAGCCGCGATCGCCTGTTGGAGCCCGCAGAGCCGACCTCACCGGATGCGGACGAGGCGGCGCTCACAGCTCGGTTGCGCGAGCGGCTCAACACGGCGCAGGTCGAGGCGGTGCTGGCACATTATGGAAGCGCGGGGGCTGCCGACAGCGCCATCGCGCGCGCTTCCCTGCAGAAGCCGGGCGATGCCTATCGCCTCTTCGCCGATGACGGCGAGATCGGGCCGGTCGCGACCGACAGCCTGATCCAGTTCTTCTCCGAGCCGCATAACGATGAGGCCGTGCGCGCGCTCATGGCAGAGGTCGCGACCGAGCCGATGGTGGCTTCCGGCAGCTCCGAGGCCTTTTCGGGCAAGACCGTGGTCTTTACCGGCAGCCTCGAAAAAATGACCCGGAGCGAGGCCAAGGCCACGGCCGAGCGGCTCGGCGCGAAAGTTTCGGGCTCGGTCTCGGCCAAGACCGACCTCGTCGTGGCCGGACCCGGCGCCGGGTCGAAGCTGAAGGAGGCCGAGAAGCACGGCGTCCGTGTCGTGTCGGAAGACGAGTGGCTCGCGATGGTCGCGCGGAGCTGAAGCCTGGAATTGGTCGGGCCTGGTGCGCCCGGCCTTTAACCCAAAGCGGTGACTGCGGTGGATCGCTCCCGGATCTGCGTGGTTCGCGCCGAAGCTGGCCGGTTGCATCCGGTGGATGCGGATGCGCTGATGCGAGCCTTGGCAGTTATGAGCCGTGGCCGCCTGAGTGACGTTTCTGCGCAATCTCCCTCTCATCATCGGCATTGCTGCGATGGTGGCTGGCCATGGCGCGGCGTCCGCCGAGCGTCCTCGGGCGGGCGAGATATCGGCCCAGGTCTCGGTCTTCGACGGGGACCGGATCGACATTGACGGGAGGCGGCTGCGCCTTGCCGGGATCGATGCGCCCGAACCGCGGCAGACCTGCGCCGATGCGCAAGGAAAGCTCTACAATTGCGGGCGCGTCTCAGAAATGGCGCTTGCCGAGAAGCTCGTCGGAAAGATCGTCACCTGTTCGGAGGTCGTCTCCGGCCGCACTGGCGGCGCGATCGCCATCTGCCGGCTCGGCGAGGAGGATCTCGGCGCCTGGATGGTGAGAGAGGGGCTCGCCGTTGCCGAAAGGGCGGGCGAAGTGCGCTATGGCGCCGAGGAGGCGGCGGCCAAACAGGCCAAGCGCGGTCTCTGGGCAGGCAGCTTCACGATGCCGTGGGATCTGCGCCGCGGGGTGCGCGGCATTCCGGATGGCCATGCCATCCCGGTTGGCGTGCCGCTCGTCACGGAGCCGCAGGCAGAGGCTTCGGGCAAGGATGGCTGCCGGATCAAGGGCAACATTACGCGGGAAGGAACCAAACTCTACTGGGTTCCCGGCTCACGGCGCTACGACGAGACGGTGATCACGGAGCGGACGGGCGAGCGCTGGTTCTGCACGGAAGACGAGGCCAAAGCCGCCGGCTGGCAGGAGCCGGAAGCCGCGATCGAGGCCAAGGAGAGCTGCCGGATCAAGGGTAACATCACGCGGGAAGGATCGAAGCTTTACTGGGTTCCCGGCTCACGCCGCTACGATGAGACGGTGATCACGGAGCGGACGGGCGAGCGCTGGTTCTGCACGGAAGACGAGGCCAAGGCCGCCGGCTGGCAGGAGCCGGAAAAGATCGCGCCGAGCGAGTGAAGGAGCGTCCCTACGATCCGTTCGGATCATGGCGAGACGCCTACTTCAATTTCTTTTGGGGTCCGTGAAGCGGTCGCCGAGCAGGATGGCAAACGGGTTCATGGCCGCGGCCCATTCATCCGGCCGTCGTCACGCTCGTCGCCATCCCTCTCTGTATGCGCTGACCGGCCACGCGACCTAGGCCGCGTGGCTGGCATGGCACCACCCGCTACTCTGCGGCCTGAAGCAAGGGTGCCGCGACCTTGGTCACCTCCACGAGATTGTCCGAAAACGTCCCGGCCATGCCCATGCTGCAGTGGCGGTCGGAGCTGATCACGTTGACCGAGGAGCCTGCGGTGGACTCGCTGGTCCAGTGGCCGACATTGGCCATGACGAGGCCGGGCATCACGTCGTCGCTCAGCACGGCCGGGCCTTCGAAATGACCGCGATCGTTGAAGCAGCGCACCCGGTCGCCTTCCGCGATGCCACGCGCCGCGGCGTCGTGCGGATGGATCGTGACGGTCAACTCGCCCTGGCGCGCCTTCTTCTTCTCCTCGTTGGCATATTGCGAATTCAGGAAGGCGTGGGGTTTGGGCGAGATGATGCTCAAGGGGAAACGCGCCGCCATCTCCGGGTTCGAGGCCGGTGACTCGTAGGGCGGGATATAGTCGGGCAGCGGGTCGATCGGGTCGCCGGGCTGCATGTCCTCGTACATCGAGCGCCAGACCGGCACGACGAAATTGCCGTTCGCCGCCATGCTCGCCTTGAATTCGCATTTGCCCGACGCCGTCTTGAAATTGCCCTCCGCATGCGGCGCCCGCTCGCCGGGCAGGCCGACATTGAGCCGGGCCCAGCCCTTTTCCTTGAGCATGTCGAGCGTGATGCCCTGGAGCTGCGGCGAGTCCCAATCGTAGAAATCGAGCAGCATCTCCTCGTCGCTGCGGTCCCAGTAATCGTCGGTGAAGCCCATCGTCTTGGCGAGACGGCGGAACATCTCGACATTCGGCACGCATTCGCCGGGCGCTTCGATCGCCGGGATGTTGAGCATCACGTAGAGATGGCCCCAGGTCACCATCAGGTCGAATTGCTCGGCCTGCATCGTGGCCGGCAGCAGGATGTCCGCGTATTTCGCCGTATCCGTCACGAACAATTCGCTCGCGACCATGAAAAGATCCTCGCGCAGGAGCCCTTTGACGATCTTGGCCTGGGCCGGGGCCTGCGAGACCGGGTTCGAATTGTAGACGAAGAGCGACTTGATCGGCGGGTCGAGCGGGATCTCGCCGGTCAGCGCGGCGCCGAGATCGAGCTCGTTGACGACCCGCGTGCCCGGCTTGATCCAGTCCGGCCGGCAGATCCGGTCGAAGCGGAACGGGAATTCCCAGATCGGCATCTCGACCGTGCCGCCGCCGACATGGCGCCAGGCGCCGACCAAAGCCGGCAGGCAGGTGATCGCGCGGATCGCCTGGCCGCCACCGCGGCTGCGCTCCAAGGCGACGCCCTGGCGGATGGCCGAGGGCTGGTTCGTCGCGTATTCGCGGGCGAGCTTTCGCACGTCCTGAGCCGAGACGCCGGTGATCTCCGCCACGCGCTCGGGGGGATATTCGGCCGCGCGACCTTTGAGTTCCTCGAAGCCGAGCGTGTATTTGTCGATGTAATCCTGATCGACCAGTCCCTCGGCAATGATGACGTTCATCATGCCGAGTGCCAATGCGCCATCGGTGCCAGGACGAATCGCGATATGCCAGTCGGCGCCCTTGGCGGTGCGGTTCCGAACCGGATCGATCACCACGACCTTGGCGCCCTTCTTCTGGGCTTCGAGCACGAAGGGCCAGCCATGCAGGTTCGTGCTGGTCATGTTCATGCCCCAGACGATGATGTACTTGGCATAGGCCAAGCTCTCGACGTCGAGGCCGCCGGTGCCGCCGACCGTCATGTGCCAGGCGGTCGAGGAGCCGGATTCGCAATAGGTCTTCTCGGCCACCGACGAGCCGAGGCGGTTGAAGAAGGCGTCCCCGGCGGTCAGCCCGTTCAGCGTGCCCTGATGGCCGAGATAGACATGCGGCAGGATCGCCTGCGCGCCGTATTCGTCGATGATGCCGGTCCAGCGTGATTTGATCTCGGCGAGCGCCTCGTCCCAGCTGATGCGTTCGAACGCTCCGCTGCCCTTGGGCCCGACACGCTTCATCGGATGGAGAATGCGGTCGGGATTGTAGTGACGGCTGGCGAAATCGTTGAGCTTCACGCAGAGGCCGCCGCGCGTCATCGGATGATGCTTGTCCCCGGTGACGTCGACCAGCTTGCCGTCCTCGACATGGTAGATGAAGGCGCAGGTATCGGGACAATCATGCGGGCAGGCGCCGCGCACTGTCGTCGTTTCTGTCGAAAGCGTCATGGAAAGGGCTCCACGATTGTGGGCGGGCAGCGGGAGGGCGCCGAGGCCAGCGGGGCTTCGTGATGGAGCGCACGTTAGAATGGTTCGCGGTTCCAAGAAATAGGACGAGCGTTCAAAATCAAGATCTTCTCTCGCGACTTTTTGAGCGAATGCCGCTGTGATGAGCACATGTCGGCTACCGCGACGCGGAACCCGGAATTCAGCGAACTTTTCGCACCGAGCGTTCTGCAGGATAGTGTTATATCCATTTGTATATAACGCGATTGAGCCACTCTCACCTTCACGAGACGGCAGCGCGCAGAAGGAGCGCTCGGCCCAATTGTGCCGACGCCTTTGGTACAGGGATCGCCTCCGAAGGCCGATGCCCCGCTTTTGCGGCGATGCTATAGTCGCCCCGAACGGACGATCGTCCCCCCAAGCCTGCGCGGCCGGAGCCGGTCCGCTGCCGGGGGAGCGAGCTTTGTCGTCGGTAGGTCGAAGCGGCAGGCGATGCGCTCAGGAACGAGTTCAGTTCGGACGATGACGGACAAGGGCAGCGGACGTGCCCAGGACATTCTCGACAGCGCCAAGGACGTGCTGGTCGAATCCGGGTTTTCAGGCCTGTCCTACCGGGCGATCGCGAAGCGGGCCGGCATCACGATCGGCAACATCAGCTATTATTATGGCTCGAAGGACGACCTCCTGGTCGCCCTGGCCGAATACCTGTTCGACCGTTGGGAGCTGCGATTCCAGCGCAAGGTCGAGGCGAGCGCGATGAACCCGGCCGGAGTGCTCCGCTACGCGGTGCGCTACATGATCGAGGAGAACAAACGCGAAAAGTCCTGCTCGCTGCTGATGGATATGTGGGCGATGGCCAACCACAATCCTGGCGTCGCAGCGATGACGAATGCGTTCTACCAACGGATGCAGGATCACATCGGGCGCATGCTGCTGGAGGTCAATCCAAGCTTGAGTGAGCAGCAATGGCGCCTGCGCGCCGGGCTCATCACCACCCAGATCGAAGGATTGATGGTGCTCCTCGCACCGAATCGGCCACGGGCCGCGCATCTCGCCGGCCTCGAGGAATTGGCTATCGCGCAGATCGAGCAGCTCGCCACCGCGGCCTGACCGGGACGATCCTGCGCTTTGCCTCGCCCCGGCGATGGTGTAGGCGCGGGCGCCTGCGCCACCCTCCGCGCGAAAGCCCAAGCCAATGACCGCCCGCATCGACGCCACCTTCGCCCGCTGCCGTGCGGAAGGGCGCGCCGCCCTCGTTACCTATGTGATGGCTGGCGATCCCGACCCCGCGACCTCGCTCGCCCTGCTCGCGGCTTTGCCCAAGGCCGGTGCCGATATCGTCGAGTTCGGCATGCCCTTTACCGATCCGATGGCCGATGGCCCTGCGATCCAGGCCGCGGGCTTGCGAGCCCTCCAGGCGGGGCAGGATACCAAGACGACGCTCGACATGGTTGCCCGCTTCCGCGAGGGCGACAACGACACGCCGGTCGTGCTGATGGGATACTACAACCCGATCTACGTCTATGGCGTCTCGCGCTTCCTCGAAGATGCGGTGAAGGTCGGGGTCGACGGGCTGATAATCGTCGACCTGCCGCCCGAGGAGGATGCGGAACTCTGCCTGCCGGCGCGCGCCAAGGGCCTCGCCTTCATCCGGCTCGCTACGCCGACGACCGACGCGGCGCGCCTGCCCGCGGTCCTCTCGAACACGGCGGGTTTCGTCTACTATGTCTCGATCACTGGCATCACCGGCATGGCGACGCCGGATTTCGGGCAGGTGGCCGAAGCGGTTTCGCGCATCAGGGCGCGGACCGATCTTCCAGTCGTGGTCGGCTTCGGCGTGAAGAACGGTGCACATGCTGCGGCGATTGCGCGCGGCGCCGACGGCGTCGTGGTGGGCTCGGCGCTCGTCGCGGCGCTCGCAGGCAGTCTCGATTCAGACGGCAAAGCCGGCGCAACCACGCTTTCGGCGGTGACCGACCTCGTGCAGGAACTCGCCGAGGGCGTCCGCTCGGCGGGTGAACCTGGGCGGCCCGCGGCATGAACCACGACCGGCCCGGAGGCCCTTCGAATCCGATCCGCGTTAAGGATCGACCTTAGTACCGTCTTGCGTCTCGTCAGCGTTACGCTACGACGGGGTGGCGCACGACCCGCGGGTGCCAGCACCCGCCCATGCGCAGGAAACGCCAGAGACTCATCGTCCGGACAACGCCATGGCGACAACCGCACCGATCGACGACGATGCGTCCCTGAACTTGTCTGAGCATCATGTGGCGCCGAGCGACATCGCCATCGGCGTCATCATCGGCCGTGCCTCCGAGTATTTCGACTTCTTCGTGTTCGGCATCGCCTCGGTGCTCGTCTTCCCGAAGGTGTTCTTTCCCTTCGCCGAGCCGCTGACGGCGACGCTGTATTCCTTCGCGATTTTCTCGCTGGCCTTCATCTCCCGGCCGATCGGGACGGTGATCTTCATGTGGGTCGACCGCAAGCACGGCCGCGGCGTCAAGATGACGATCGCGCTGTTCCTGCTCGGCGGATCGACGGCGGTGATCAGCTTCCTGCCAAGCTATCATTCCATCGGCATTTCCGCCGTCGTCCTGCTTGCCCTGTTCCGGATCCTGCAGGGCGTGGCTCTCGGCGGCGCCTGGGACGGGCTCGCTTCGCTGCTCGCGATGAACGCGCCTCCTGGGCGGCGCGGCTGGTATGCCGCGATTCCCCAGCTCGGCGCACCTATCGGTTTCATGTTGGCGAGCGCGCTGTTCGCCTATTTCGTGGTCAATCTGACTCCCGAGGATTTCACCGATTGGGGTTGGCGATTCCCCTTCTACTGCGCCTTCACCATCAACGTGGTGGCGCTGTTCGCACGCCTCCGGCTGATAGGCACGGATGAATTCGCGCGGCTCTACCAACTCGGCGAGCTCGAACCGGTCCCGGTGCTCGAATTGCTGCGGGCGCATCTGTCGGAAGTGCTGATCGGGGCCTTCGTGCCGCTTGCGAGCTTCGCGCTGTTCCACCTCGTGACGATCTTCCCGATCAGCTGGATCACGCTGTTCACCAACCGATCGGCCGGCGAATTCCTGATCGTGCAATTCTCGGCCGCGATCATCTGCGCCGGCGCGATCGCCGCCTCCGGCCTCATCGCCGATCAGATCGGGCGCCGTCTGGTCCTCGTGATCAGTGCCGGACTGATCGCCCTGTTCGCGCTCGGCAGCATCCTGGCACCGCTGGTCTTCGAGGAGAACGCCATCGGCCAGACCATGTATGTCACGATCGGCTTCGGCCTGCTCGGCCTGTCCTATGGCCAGACCGCCGGTGCGGTCACATCCAAGCTCGGCCGGCGCTACCGCTATACCGGTGCCGCGCTGACATCGGATCTCGCGTGGCTGATCGGCGCCGGCTTCGCGCCGCTCGTCGCGCTCGGCCTGTCGAGCCAGTACGGACTTGCGATCGTCGGCGTCTATCTGCTGTCGGGGGCACTCGCGACCCTGGCCGCATTGGCAATTGACCGCTCCGAGTTGCGGCAGATGTAGTCGTGTGGGTTGCCGTGCGGCTAATCGCACGGCAACCCGGCGTCGCCTCGGGCGGCGAGGGGGGAAACATGTCGAGGCTCGCAGATGCGCTCAACGCGCTCCTGAGCAACGAATTCGATGCATTGCACGTCGGTTCGGACCGATGCAGAAGTGCGGCCGTGCCTGCACCAAAGGCGGTTTCGGAAAAGCGGCTTCAAAGGACCGGGTCGAGCGGATGTCTCTGAGATTGCTCCGCACGGGCCTCGCGCTGGCCCTCGTCGGCCTGCTTGCGGGTTGCGGCATGGTCGTGATGCAGCCGTCCGGCGACGTCGCGATTCAACAACGCAACCTGATCCTCGCCTCGGTCGGGCTGATGCTGCTGATCATCCTACCGGTGATCGCGCTGACGCTCGTCTTCGCCTGGCGCTACCGTTCTTCCAACACGGAAGCGACCTACGATCCGGATTGGCACCACTCGACCGCGCTCGAAGTCGTGATCTGGACGGCGCCCCTCTTCATCATCATCGCGCTCGGCGCGCTCACCTGGATCAGCACCCACACGCTCGATCCCTATCGCGCGATCAGCCGCATCGGCCCCAAGCAGCCGATCCCGGCCGGCGTGAAGCCGCTCACCGTCGAAGTCGTCGCACTCGATTGGAAATGGCTGTTCTTCCTGCCCGACCAGGGCATCGCGACCGTCAACGAACTCGCCGCCCCGGTCGATGTGCCGATCAATTTCAAGCTGACCGCCGCAAGCGTGATGAACGCCTTCTACATTCCCGCGCTCGCCGGCCAGATCTACACGATGCCCGGCATGGAGACGAAGCTGCACGCCGTCATCAACAAAGCCGGCACCTATGATGGCTTCTCGTCGAATTACAGCGGCGACGGCTTCACCAAGATGAACTTCAAGTTCCATGGGCTGTCGCAAAGCGATTTCGACGCCTGGGTCGCCAAGGCCAAGGCCGAAGGCAAGTCGCTCGACCGTCCGACTTATCTCGCGCTCGAGAAGCCGAGTGGGAGCGTGCCCATCACCTATTACGGATCCGTCGAAGACGGGCTCTACAATGCGATCCTCAACATGTGCGTCCTGCCCGGCAAGATGTGCATGCACGAGATGATGACGATCGACCGTTCGGGCGGCGCCGGCGTCGAGAGCCACGAGAATTTCGAAAAGCTCCAATACGACCATCGTCATGGAGCGGAGGGCGCTGGCGGCCACGGCGCGGGAGGGCACGGCGCTCCTGAAGCCGAGCCAGCCCCATCTGGCGCTCCGGCGCCGGCCCATCAGCACTAGACGTCAGACGCGCGGACCCCGAACGAGCCGATCCCATGTTCGACAATCTGGATCTTCAGAAGTTCGTCTTCGGGCGCCTGACGCTCGAGGCGATCCCCTATCACGAGCCGATCCTGGTCGTGACCTTCCTCGGCGTCGCCGTGGGCGGCCTCGCGGTGCTGGCCTTCATCACCTTCATGGGTTGGTGGGGTGTGCTCTGGCGTGACTGGTTCACGAGCATCGACCACAAGAAGATCGGCATCATGTACATCGTGCTGGCGATCGTGATGCTACTGCGCGGCTTTGCCGATGCCGTGATGATGCGGATCCAGCAGGCCATCGCATTCGGCCCGAACGAGGGCTACCTGCCGCCGCACCACTACGATCAGATCTTCACCGCGCACGGCGTGATCATGATCTTCTTCGTGGCGATGCCGCTGGTTACGGGCCTGATGAACTTCGTCGTGCCCCTCCAGATCGGCGCGCGCGACGTCGCCTTCCCGTTCCTGAACAATTTCAGCTTCTGGATGACGGTGAGCGGCGCGATCACGGTGATGATCTCGCTCTTCATCGGCGAGTTCGGCCGCACCGGCTGGCTCGCCTATCCGCCGCTCTCGGGGCTCGCGGCGAGTCCGGGCGTCGGGGTCGATTACTACATCTGGGGCCTGCAGGTCGCCGGTATCGGCACGACCTTGTCCGGCATCAACCTGATCGTGACCATCGTGAAGATGCGTTGCCCCGGCATGACCATGATGCGCATACCGATCTTCACCTGGACCTCGCTCTGCACCAACATCCTGATCGTCGCCTCCTTCCCGATCCTGACCGCCCTTCTCGTGCTGCTGACGCTCGACCGCTATGTCGGCACGCATTTCTTCACGAACGACCTCGGCGGCAATCCGATGATGTACATCAACCTCATCTGGATCTGGGGCCATCCTGAAGTCTACATCTTGGTCCTGCCCGCCTTCGGCGTGTATTCGGAGGTGGTTTCGGTCTATTGCGGCAAGCGGCTGTTCGGCTACGGGTCGATGGTCTACGCGACGGTGGTCATCACCATCCTGTCCTACCTCGTCTGGCTGCACCACTTCTTCACGATGGGCTCGGGTGCTTCGGTGAATGCCTTCTTCGGCATCACCACGATGATCATCTCGATCCCGACGGGCGCCAAGATCTTCAACTGGCTGTTCACGATGTATCGCGGCCGCATCCGTTTCGATGTGCCGATGCTGTGGACGGTCGGCTTCATGGTGACGTTCGTCATTGGCGGCATGACAGGCGTGATGCTCGCGGTGCCGCCGGCCGATTTCGTGCTGCACAACTCGCTGTTCCTGATCGCGCATTTCCACAACGTGATCATCGGTGGCGTGCTGTTCGGCATGCTCGCCGGCATCACTTATTGGTTCCCCAAGGCATTCGGCTTCAAGCTCGACCCGTTCTGGGGGAAGATGTCGTTCTGGTTCTGGCTGTCGGGCTTCTGGTTCGCCTTCGCACCGCTCTATGTCCTGGGATTGATGGGCATAACACGGCGCCTCAACCACTTCGACGATCCATCGCTGCAGATCTGGTTCGTGATTGCAGCTTTCGGGGCCTTGCTGATCGCTCTCGGCATCGGCTGTTTCCTGTTGCAGATCGTGGTCAGCTTCCTGCGCCAGGACGAGTTGCGCGACACGACCGGCGACCCTTGGAACGCGCGCACGCTCGAATGGTCGACCTCTTCGCCCCCACCTGCCTACAACTTCGCCTTCACGCCGGTCGTGCATGACATCGACGCTTGGTGGGACATGAAGAAGCGCGGCTATTCGCGGCCGCTCGAGGGCTTCAAACCCATCCACATGCCCAAGAACACCGCCACGGGCATCGTGCTCGGTGGCTTGAGCCTGGTCTTCGCCTTCGCCATCATCTGGCACATCTGGTGGCTGACGGCTCTGTCCTTCGTCGCGATCATCGCGGTGGCCATCCGGCATACCTTCAATTACGACCGCGACTACCACATCCCGGCCGATTATGTCGTCCGGACCGAGGGCGAGCGCAGCGCGCTGCTCGCGGGACGGACCTGAAGACCATGGCGACGCAAGCATCCACGCTGACTTCGAGCGCCGAGGCACCGGTCTTCTACGAGACCGAGGAGCATCACCACGAGCCGGGCACGATGCTCGGCTTCTGGCTCTACCTGATGAGCGACTGTCTCATCTTCACAGTCCTGTTCGCCACCTATGCGGTTCTCGGCACCAACTATGCCGCCGGCCCCTCGCCGAAGGACCTGTTCAGCCTGCCGATCGTGGCCGTCAACACCACGATGCTGCTGCTCTCCTCCATCACCTACGGCTTCGCCGTGCTGGAGATGGAGAAGGACAACGTCGACAAGACCCTGCGCTGGCTCGCCATCACCGGCGCTTTCGGCGCGGCCTTCGTGGCGATCGAACTCTACGAGTTCGCGCATATGATCCACGAGGGCGCGACGCCGATGCGCAGCGCCTTCCTGTCCTCGTTCTATGCACTCGTCTCGACCCACGGTCTGCACGTCACCTTCGGCATCATCTGGCTGATCACGCTCGTCGTTCAGGTGAAGAAGCGCGGCCTCATTCGCGAGAACAAGCGCCGTCTTCTGTGCCTGTCGATGTTCTGGCACTTCCTGGACGTCGTCTGGATCGGCGTGTTCACCTTCGTCTACCTGATGGGAGTGCTGCGATGAGCGCCGAGTTGGCCTCTGCCTCGGATCACACCGCGGGACATCACGACCACGACGAGGAACTGCACGCGGTCGGTGGTCACGGCACCTTCAAGGGGTACATGACCGGCTTCGTGCTGTCGGTCATCCTCACCGCGATTCCGTTCATCCTGGTGATGGGAAATCTGCTCTCGAGCAATGTCGCGACGATCGTCGTCATCCTGGCGCTCGGATCGATTCAGATCGTCGTCCACATGGTCTACTTCCTCCACATGAACACCCAGGCCGAAGAAGGCTGGATGATCATGGCGCTGATCTTCACGGTGACGCTTGTCGTCATCACGCTCGTCGGCTCGATCTGGATCATGTACCACCTGGACAACAACATGATGCCGGTCAGCGCGCACGACATGCGGCAACATCCCTGAACAGGCCGGAACCGGCGCGCTCGGTCCTCGCGCGTGCCGCCTTCGCAATCGCGGTCTTGATCGCCTTGGCGGGCTTGGTTTCGCTCGGCACCTGGCAACTCCAACGGCGCTCCTGGAAGCTCGACCTGATTGAGCGCGTCGAGACGCGTGTGCACGCCGCGCCGGTCCCGGCTCCCGGTCGCAGGAGCTGGCCCGATGTCACGGCCTCCGACGAGTACCGCCGGGTCCGCCTGGACGGGGTGTTCCTGAACGCGCAGGAGACGCTGGTTCAGGCCGTCACGGTGCATGGACCCGGCTTCTGGGTGTTGACCCCATTGCGCGCGACCGACGACAGCACTGTCCTTATCAATCGTGGCTTCGTCCCGTCCGAGCGCAGCGATCCCGACGCGCGCCGCGAAGGCCAGATCATCGGGCCGACCTCCGTCGTCGGTCTCCTGCGCCTCACAGAGCCGGGCGGCGGCTTCCTGCGCGCGAACGATCCGGCGAACGGGCGCTGGTATTCCCGCGACGTCGCCGCCATCGCAGCGGCACAAGGCCTCACGAATGTCGCGCCCTATTTCATCGACGCGGACGCAACGCCGAATGCCGGCGGCTTGCCGATCGGGGGGCTGACCGTCATCCAGTTCCGCAACAACCACCTGGTCTACGCGCTGACCTGGTACGCGCTGGCTCTGATGCTGGCTGGATTCTGCATGTGGCGACTGCTTGGCGGTTGGAATGTAGGCCGCGCCGGCGAGCACCGGAGCGCGGCGGATCGAACCGAAAGCCGAAATGCGGATTGATGGACGTTGCCCATGGGAGCGGCTGACATGACGCCTTTGGATGCCAAGCGGGAAGAAATCGCGGCCTTGATCGCGCTCGATCTGGGATTCGGCGACCTCGCCCACATGCGCCCCGATGAGCGGGCGCAGGTCGAGGCGGAAACCGCCAATGCGATCGAGTCCCATCACGCGGGTATCGCGGACGACACCGACCCGCATCTGGCGAATGTGAAGCTGCGCAAGCTGCTCTCGGCCTATGCCGATCTCGCGGCATTGAGCACGGACGAACGCGACGTGCGCCTCGCGGAAGAGGGCGACGTGTTCAGCCGGGAGGACGATGCGTGAGCTTGCCTAAAGCCGAGGAGTGCCGCCGCGCGATGCATCGGCTCGGCTCATAGGGATCGGCTTTCGAGATTTGCCGATGCAGCCTGAAACATTCCCGCCCGTCATCCTGACGATCGACTGCGTGTTGCTGACGCTGCTCGGTCACGAACCGGCGGGCGGACTGGCCGTTGCGCTCCTGAACCGTCCCGATGCGCCCTGCGCCGGCATGGCCGCATTGCCCGGAGGCTATGTTCATGCCGATACCGATGCCGATCTCGACGCGACGGCGCGCCGTGTGCTCGCGACGAAGCTTGCGATCGACGGCACGGGTCTGTTCCTCGAACAGCTCTGTACGGTTTCGGGTGCCACGCGCGATCCGCGCGGCTGGTCGGCGAGCGTCGTCTATTACGCGCTCGTGTCGGAGGCGCGGCTGACGGGCCGCGCGGAGGCGATCCGCCTCGCTTCGGTCGACGCTCTGCCCACACTCGCCTTCGATCATGCCGACATCATCGCCCGGGCGGTCGAACGGCTGCGGGCCAAGGCGGTCTATTCGAACCTGCCGGGCTTCCTGCTGCCCGAGACCTTCACGCTGCCGGAATTCCAGACGGTCTATGAGCGGATCCTCGGAAAGCGGCTCGACCAGAGCGTTTTTCGCAAACGCATGGACGAACTCGGCTTGATCGCGCCGATCCCAGAGGGATTCCGCAAAGGGGGGCGCCACCGGCCGGCCCAGCTCTACCGGCTCAGCGAAACAAACGCCTCGCTGCACGACCGCATGATCGCACAACGCCCGCGGCACGGGAGCGAAACGCGGTAAAGCATCGGCCCGAAACGTCGGCACCAAATCAGAGGATGACTAGGACACGCTTCGTTCGGGAAAATCTCGCTAGGGCGGTCGATGCATTTGGCACATTACGTCCAGGACAAAGGGGCAAGCAGATCCGCTAATCTTTCAATATGTGCCTTTCAAATCACATTCTGAAGAGGGCGGTCGAGCGGCTTTACGCCCTTCCTCACGCGCTGGAGCACGGGGGAAATGCCGCATCCGATTGATGTCCAGCTTTCGTGTCCCAGCCCCGCGAGCAGACTCGATATTGCATTGCAACATCTTGTGTTTCATCGGTTTTTGCTTTGCTGCCGATAACGGCATTCGGCGCTCGCAGAGCGGGCTCCGGACCTGAAATGTCGTTGATCTCAGCGTGCGCCCGCCATCGCACCGAGCACCACAGCATCGGAATTGCACGGCCGTCCGCAATTTCCACAGGATGGCCTCACCCAAAAACGCGCTCCTCAAAAAAGACTAACATTGCTATTCGATACGCGCGGAGAAGACACCGGACGAAAGGTCATCATGTGAGTCGCTTGATCTGCGCAGATCTCGTATGCTGAGCGGATACAAACGCGCGCTGATGGACAAAAATTGAATAAACAACCTTGAGGTGAATGCTTTGTCTCTCAACATTCTTGACAGGAGTCAGGTGAAAATGGCGACAACCGAAGACTCTACCGAATGGTTCGAAGGAAAAGAGTTCTCAACCGATTGGATCACGCGCAAACTCCCAAATTGGGAACGTCAATTAAAGAGATTTCAGGGGCGGCCAATCAAGATTTTGGAACTTGGATCGTATGAAGGTCGGTCGGCTATCGCATTTCTGAATATACTTCCTCAAGCTCACATTACCTGTATTGATTTGTTTACCGGAAGCCTGGAACAGACGTTTGACGAAAACGTGCGCGAATATCTTCCGCGGCTGGAAAAGCGGAAGGGAAGCGTCATTGCGGCACTGGATAATCTGGCGCAAGAAAAGCGCAAGTTTCAGGTTATTTATGTCGACGCCGGAAAAAAGCGAGATCATGTTTATGTAATGTCGCTTCTCGCCTGGCCGCTGCTGCGCCCGCATGGACTTATCATTTGGGACGATTATCAATGGGGCAAAGATAAAGCGAGCGAGGATCGGCCCAAAGACGCGATCGATAAGTTCATCAGTGAAAAATCCGAAGAATTACAAGTCATTTCGATCGGTAGCCAGGTTTTTGTTCGCAAGAACGCAGCCTGAGGTTGCCTATCTGAAGTGATTGGCTGTATAGAAGCCATCACTTTCTCATCCGTCGTTTTCAAGAGCGCAGATCAATCCCGGCCATGAGATTCGTGGTCGGGGTTTTTTGACAAAAATATGCTTTTATTTCATTTGAAAGCCCGGTCTCGACGGCGCAATACTTTTCTGTTATCTCCTTGCCGCCGATTTCCTTGCGCGAGTCCCCACAGCAAATCGTTCCAATAATTGCTGCAATGCAGCGGCTGGCAGAATTGTGACCCCAGCGGATTGATGCGCTGCAATGGCGGCAATCCGCAGCTCCGAGTCGACCCACCGACGATCTCGGCCTGACGCACTTCGGTCGAGTCGCAGGGACCGAATGGCGAAGCGGCCGATGAGCCCTCTCTCCAGCACTCGCAGACGGCCACTTCGTTCAACAGGCAAGGATTTTCCGCCGAATGACGTGCCGCGCATGCGCCAGCGCGGCCCCCCACACCGCGTTGGCCAAGTCTCGTCGAGCCTAAACTCTGGCAGTTTGGCCAATCTCCCGAGTCCGCCGACGGATCCCGTCAAGCCTCGCCCTGAAGAACGTCGAGCGGCGCGAGCAGCACGCAGGTAACGCCGTGGGGGAGAAAATCGAGCACGACGCTGCCGATCGGCAATTCTCGCTCGATCAGGCTCGAACCGAAGCCTTTTCGCGATGGCGCGGAGACCGGCGGGCCGCCCATCTCCATCCAAGTCAGCCGGAATTCCGGCTGGGTATCCGGCCGTTCGATCTGCCAGGTGACGGCGACGCGGCTGGGCGAGAACGGCATTCGCGAAGATGCGATCAGTGGGGATGTCCCAATCCCACTAGCCGAGCGAACTCGGCTCATCGAAGGCAAAGGACAAACGCTCCTCGCTCGCGCAGCACCGATAGGCTCGCTTCGAGCTCGACGATCCTGTTGCGCGACTCGGCGAGAGCCTGTTCGCTTGAGCTCAGGCTCAGCCGGTGCTCCCGTTCAGCGCATTCGGCGTCGCGCTGAAGGGGGCGAGCCTGCTCACAAGCCTCGACCGTCGCGGCCTCCGAGGGTGCGATCCGGGATTCTTGCAGGGCGATGATCCCCGAAAGGCAAGCGATCTCACCTTCCGCCGCACCGAGCGCCGCGCGCACGCGCGCGATCTCCGCTTTGTGCTCGACGGGTTGAAGGGGGGCAAGACGGTCTCGGTCACGCTCGATCTGGCTGCGCCCCAGAAGCACCCGGTCGATGGGCGCCCCGTCGATAGATCCTGGCGGGACGGGCCCGCGAAGCGAAATCCCTTCCCGAGAATCGGCAATTCGATGAGAGGGTGCGGTTGCGCCGCACCAATGCAAATTCCGTTACCCGACGGCAGGATCAATCTCAACGTTGCAGTGGCGGGCGCGCTCCTGCAGGTTTCCTTTTTGTTCCAGTCCAGTGCTATTCAGGCGGGTGGCGGGGTTCCCCGCGCGACGAACCGAACCCCGTGCTCTCCCCACTTCCTGCCCGCTTCCTCGACTGGTTCGCCGCACGCGGCTGGCAGCCGCGGGCCCATCAGCTCGCCCTGCTGGAGAATGCCGGAGCTGGCCGATCGACGCTTCTCGTCGCGCCGACCGGGGCCGGCAAGACCTTGGCCGGCTTCCTGCCGACGCTGGTGGCCTTGTCGGAGCGCCCGAGCGCGACACGGCGCCTGCACACGCTTTACGTGTCGCCGCTGAAGGCGCTCGCGGTCGACATCGCCCGCAATCTCGAAGCCCCGATCGCCGAGATGGATCTGCCGATCACGGTCGAGACTCGCACCGGCGACACGCCCGCCCACAAGCGCGCCCGGCAGATCGCCAGGCCCCCCGACATCCTGCTGACCACGCCCGAGCAGCTTTCGCTGCTGCTCGCCCACCGCGAGGCCACGCAGCTTCTCGGTGGCCTGAAACAAATCGTGCTCGACGAACTGCACGCGCTCGTCGTCTCGAAGCGCGGCGACCTGCTGTCGCTGGCCCTCGCGCGGCTGCGTGCGCTGGCACCGCAAGCCGTGTCGATCGGCCTCTCTGCCACGGTGCGCGAGCCGGACGATCTGCGCCGCTATCTGGTGGGGCAGAGGCCGCAGGACGCACATTCCCACCCACATCCTCATCCTGAGGTGCCGCAGCGAAGCGGAGGCCTCGAAGGAGGGCTCCAGCCAGCGCTTCGCTCCCTGGAAGTCTCCTTCGAGGCCGCTGACGCGGCACCTCAGGATGAGGGAGAGTTTGGGAAAACCAGCGGGGAGGAGGCCGCAACGCGAACCCATACAGGCTCCAGCTGTGACGGGGACAGGCTGGCCCATGGTATGGCCGAACTCGTCACGGTTACCGGCGGCGCCAAGGCTGATCTGCGCATGCTGGAGATCGATCGCACTCTGCCGCTCGCCGGGCACACCGCCTGGCATTCGATCCCGGCGGTGAATACACCTTCCAGGAGTTGTGGAAGCTCAACGAGGAGACGCTTCCCATCGCGATCCATCACGGCTCGCTCGATGCCGGCCAGCGCCGCCGCGTCGAGGCGGCCATGGCGCAGGGCCGCCTGCGCGCCATCGTCTGCACGGCAACCCTCGATCTCGGCATCGACTGGGGCGATGTCGATCTCGTCGTGAATATCGGCGCGCCGAAGGGCGCGAGCCGGATCATGCAGCGGATCGGCCGGGCCAATCACCGCATGGACGAGCCCTCCAAGGCCATTCTCGTTCCCGGCAACCGCTTCGAGATGCTCGAATGCCGGGCTGCGCTCGATGCGGTCGAGGAGGCCGCACAGGACACGCCCGACGCGCGGGAGGGCGCGCTCGACGTCCTTGCCCAGCACGTCCTCGGCATGGCCTGCGCCGAGCCTTTCGACGCGGTGCAACTCTACGAGGAAGTCACCTCGGCCGCGCCCTATGCCAAGCTCTCCTGGGAGAGTTTCGAACAGGTCGTCGATTTCGTTGCGACCGGCGGCTACGCGTTGCGTGCCTACGAGCGCTTCGCAAAGATCCTGCGTGGGAGCGACGGGCTGTGGCGAGTGCGCGATGCGCGCGTTGCCCAGCAATACCGCATGAATGTCGGCACGATCATCGAGGCGAGCCAGATCAAGGTGCGGCTGGTGCGGCACCTGCGGGCCAAGCCTGGCACCGTGATGCCGAAAACCGGAAAAATCCTCGGCGAGATCGAGGAGGATTTTTGCGAGAGTCTCACGCTCGGCGACACCTTCCTGTTCGCGGGCGAGATTCTGCGCTTCGAGGGGCTGCACGAGGACGATTGCCTCGTCACCCGCGCCCCATCGGGCAAGGACCCGGCGATCCCTGCCTATGCCGGCGCCAAATTCCCGCTCTCGTCGTTCCTCGCCGCGCGGGTCCGAAAGCTGATCGCCGATCCGTTCGAGTGGGACCGGTTGCCCAAGCAGCTTTCGGATTACCTGCTCGCCCAGCGCAGCCGCTCCGTACTGCCCGGCGAGACCAGCCTGCTCGTCGAGACCTTTCCACGTGGTGCCAAATTCTACCTCACCGCCTTCCCGTTCGAGGGGCGGCTCGCGCATCAGACGCTCGGCATGCTCCTCACGCGCCGCCTCAACCGGGCCGGCCTGAACCCGCTCGGCTTTGCCGCGAACGATTACGGGATCGGAATCTGGCTCTCGCGTGACGTCTCGGAGCGGGCAGCGCGCGAACCGGGCTTCTTCGACAATCTCTTTGCCGAAGACATGCTGGGCGATGATCTCGAAGCCTGGCTCGAGGAAAGCTCGCTGATGAAGCGCACCTTCCGCCAATGCGCGGTGATCGCCGGGCTGATCGAGCGGCGCTTTCCCGGCCAGAAGAAGACCGGACGACAGGTCACGATCTCGACCGACCTGATCTACGACGTGCTCCGGAAGCATCAGCCCGACCACATTCTGCTGCGTGCGGCCCGGCAGGATGCGGCAACCGGACTCGTCGACGTGCACCGCCTCGCCGTGATGCTAGGACGCATCAAGGGGCGAATCACCCATAAGGCGCTCGACCGCGTCTCGCCGCTCTCCGTTTCCGTGATGCTCGAGATCGGGCGTGAGCGGGTCTATTCGGAGGGCGCCGACGAGATCCTCGCAGAAGCCGAAGCGCAGCTGCTCGAAGAGGCGCTGTCGTGAGGGGCGATTCCTCCTTCTCGGGGGAGGATGCGATCTTGGCGCTTGGCCAGAGACTGGAACGGACCACGCGGGCTTCCGGGCTCATGCTCGCCGGCGAGAGCCTCACCCTCGATCGCAGCGGCGCGCTCTGGCTGGAGGCGCACCGCACGCTCGTCGTCTCGGACCTCCATCTCGAAAAGGGCTCGTCCTACGCCGCGCGCTCCGGCCAGTTCCTGCCGCCCTACGATACGGCGGAGACGCTGGCTTTGCTGCACGAGGTGATCCAGCGGCTCGATCCGACTTGCGTGGTCGCGCTCGGCGATTCCTTCCATGACGGGCGTGGCCCCGAGCGCCTTGCCCCCGGCGACCGCGCAATGGTCGCTGCCCTGCAGGAGGGCCGAGACTGGGTCTGGATCGCCGGCAATCACGATGCAGCGGTGAGCGAGGGGCTGGGAGGCCGCTACTGCGACACCCTTCGCCTCGGTGGCCTCGTCCTGCGGCACGAGCCATTGCCGGGCGCGGACGAGGGCGAGATCGCCGGGCATCTGCACCCCTGCGGCAAGGTGACGATGCGAGGCCGGGCCGTGCGCCGGCGCTGCTTCGTCGCCGACCCGCGGCGCCTCGTCATGCCGGCTTTCGGCGCTTATGCGGGCGGGCTCAATGTGCGTGATCCCGCCTTCGCACCGCTTTTCCCCGACAGCTTCACCGCGCATCTGCTCGGCGACGGCCGTGTTTTCGCGATCGGGCCCGCGATGCTGGGCAAGGATTGAGCCGCGTCACCCGGCAGTCGCGGCTTCTTCGGGAAGCGATGAACGCGCAGCCTGCAGCCCGCGCGAGGTCGCGCCGTAGGACACGCCGATGAACTCGTTGTCGGCCGTGCGGCGGGCACGACTTTGGGTGCCCGGTGTGCGGATGCGGTGATCGTGGACATGCATGCCGTAGATGTGCTCGATCCACTTGGCGTTCTTGCAGATGCGCCGGGCCCGGAGCATGTTCCACGGCACCATCTTGCGCATCTCGTTCTCGGTGTTGAATTCCTCGACGGCCAGCCATTCGCCGACCCAAGGGTTGACCGTGATGTCGCCGACATCGTCGAGATAGACCGGCACGAGCGGGAGATACTTGTCGGGTGAACCCGCGAAGATCGCCAATGCGTCCTTGGCGGACGAGTAATAGTCGACGTCGATCGAGGCGAAGCCGATCGGCGCTTGGCGGGTAACAGTCTTCAGGAAAGCCGGCAGCGTCTCCTTGATCGGTCCGAGGATGAGCTCGCAATTTTCCGGAAGCCGCTCGCGCAGACGCTCCGCATCCATCGGAAAGTCGCCGGCCGCATAGCTCTCGGGAAGGTCGCGATAGTCGATCGGTTCCGGCATGCCGGTTCCCGTATCGAATCCCACGATCCGGAATTCGACGCCGGTCGCCTTGGTCACGCGCCGAGCGATGTCGCAGATGTTGAGGAGGCCAGCGCCACTCGCCACGCCGAACTCGACGATCGTCAGCTTGCCGTAACCCCATTCGCGGGCGAGGTCGGCGGCGCGCAGGATCGGGAAGGCGTATTGCGGGCGCAGCACGAGGTCGAAATCGACCTTGGCGCGGAAACTGCCGAACAGCGCGACGACTGCCGAAGCGAGATTGACGTGCAGCGGCTCGGTCAGCCGTTCGACGAGAATACGGCGCAGCTTCACAGGCTGCGCGATGCGCTTGTAGAGGGGATTGATCATTGTCGAGGCCTCATGCGGTCAACGGTGGCGATGCGGCGTTTCTTGTGCGAGCACCTTGACCACGGCGGCAGCGTTCGAAAAGGGACAATCGCGACAATCGAAGAATTCACGATGTATTTATCGAAATTAAAGGCAACAAATATCGTTAATATTTAAAATTTTATCTTTCCGATGAATTTTATTCGAGGGAATGCATCCCCCTTATATTAACCGCCGCGGCCCCGCGGGCGGGATCGGTCATGTTTCGATCGGTGGACGAAATGGATCGACACGTGCTCTGGCGGTGCGACGTGCCTGTGAACGGCCAACGGACTTGGCCCGAGCGCCCTCCCGGTCGACGGTTCCGTCTTGGCCTTCGCATCGCGGAAGTTGGCCGAGCGCGCGTAGGCCCTTTCGGCGTCGACCTGCGGGTGCCATTCAGACGAGAGCGTTCACGGACTCCCGCGCCGTCTGGTCTGCGGCGTCCCCCCGCCGCGGGATCGATTTCGCCATGGAGGCCCGTGCGGCTATGCTGCCGTGGGTTGTCAGTGTCTGCACGGCACGTGTTCGTCAGGCGTCGGCAGACCGGTTGGAATCATAGCCATGGCGGCCGTTCACACACCTCGGATAGAATCCAAGAATATCCTCCGCGACCCGGACTCGTAGAAACCAACGATTGCATTTTTGGCCGACAGAAAGTGAAGTTCATCGCATGAGATATGGCGCCATCAAAAAAATCCTGATCACCGGGGGCGCCGGGTTTCTCGGTTCGCATCTCTGCGAAAAGTTGCTTGCCGAAGGTCACGAAGTGCTGTGCGTGGACAATTTCTTCACCGGCACCCGGCGGAACATCCAACACCTGCTGGACAACCGCAATTTCGAGATCATGCGTCACGACGTGACGGTGCCGCTCTATGTCGAGGTGGACGAGATCTACAATTTCGCCTGCCCCGCCTCGCCGATCCACTATCAACACGATCCTGTCCAGACGACCAAGACGAGCGTGCATGGCTCGATCAACATGCTCGGGCTCGCCAAGCGCCTGAAAGCCCGCATCCTGCAGGCCTCCACCTCGGAGGTGTACGGCGACCCCGAAATCCATCCTCAGACGGAAGAGTATTGGGGCAGGGTCAACCCGATCGGCTACCGATCCTGCTATGACGAGGGCAAGCGCTGCGCCGAGACGTTGTTCTTCGATTACTATCGCCAGCACAATCTCGACATCAAGGTCGTACGAATTTTCAACACCTACGGCCCCCGCATGCATCCCAACGATGGCCGCGTGGTTTCGAACTTCGTCGTTCAGGCGCTCAAGGGCGAGAACATCACGCTGTACGGTGACGGCCAGCAGACTCGCTCCTTCTGCTATGTCGACGATCTCATCGATGCGATCCTGCGCATGATGAAGACGGAGCGCGGCGTCACCGGGCCGATCAATATCGGAAATCCGACCGAATTCACGATCCGGGAACTCGCCGAACACGTGATCGAGCTGACCGGCTCGAGCTCGAAGCTCACCTTCCGGCCGCTGCCTTCGGACGACCCGAAGCAACGCCAGCCGGACATCACCCTGGCGAAGGACAAACTCGGCTGGGAGCCGCAGATCGCGTTGCGCCACGGCCTCGTCAATACGATCGCCTATTTCGACGAATTGCTCCGCACCGGCACGGCCTGACGAGGGAGCACCCCAGGCCGGAAGGGAGTCAGTCGTACACCGATGTCTCGCCTCATCCGCTCGGTGACGAGGTCAGGTGGTCGGCGAGGCGCAGAGCCAGGGCGAGAATGGTCAGGGTCGGATTGGCCTGACCGGAAGTCGGCATCACCGACGCTCCAACGACATGCAGGTTGGCGCAGTCGAAGGTCCGCAGGTTCGCATCGACGACGCCGTTCGAGCGGCTGAGGCCTATTCTCGTCGTCCCGATCTGGTGCGTCCCATGGCTGGCCTTGGCGAGAATGGAAGCGGCCATCTCATCGCGCGGCTGCCGATAGCGAATCTGAGCAAGTCCTGTTCGAGCGAACCAAGCCTCCAAGGCCTCGTGAGCGCGCGCAACCGCCTCGGCGTTCTCGCTCGAGAAGCGCAGATCGATCGACAGGCGCGGTAGCCCGAACCGATCGGTCTCGCTCGACAGCGCGACGCGGCTCGCAGGATCGGGATAGTGCTCGGCGTGGTAGGACAGTCCGTAGGTCCGCGACGTGTTTCGGACGAAGAATCCCGGCAGCCGCTCGGCGGTGAAACGCCGCCGATAGAAGAAGCTCGGAAGATAGGCCGTGGCAGCCGGCAGGCCGCGGATCACGTTCATGACGTGCGGCCAGCGCTCGAAATGTTCGGGAACATGTCGCTTGCGAATGGCCTCGGCGACCACCATCCGCCCGAGCGGTCCGATGGAGAGCGCGAGCAGCACCATCGAGAGCACGGCGCTGCCGTGGTTCGGATCGGCGCTCGGCGGCACGACGGGCCAGAAGCACAGATTCGGCAATCCGAGTTCATGCTGCAGGCGGTCCGAAGGGATCAGGCGGCGGCGGACATAGGATCCGCGCCCGTCGCGGTAGAAATCGTAAGCCGCCTCGATCTCGTCGTTCGCGAAGGTCACGTCGGCGATCTCGCCGATCAGGTGGCCCATATAGTAACGGCCGAGTGGCCCATCCGACCCGCCGAACTGTTCCGGCCGGTCCCGCCGGAACGCCAGAAGCAGCCGCGTCGATTCGAGACCGCCGCAGGCCAGGATCACCTGGCGCACAGGAACGCTTCGCCTGGCGCCGTCGGCCCCGCAGACGATCAGCGATCCGAGTGATCCGTTTTCATGGAAGCGGGCATCGACGACCGTGGCGTGCAGGCGCAGATCGATCTTCGGATCGGTCTTCATGGCGGCCTGATGCGCCCGCTGGAACCAGGGAATGTTGCTGAAGCGTTCGAGCCGCGCCGGATCGAAAGCGTCGTCCGTGATGGCGATCCCCTGAAGAGGCGCCTCGAAAACCGGCTCGCCGCAATGTGCGTAGGCACATGCGCGGGCGTAGAAGGGTAACAGGTCGTCGAAGCCGAGGGGCCAGCTTGCATCGCCGACCATCGGCCGCTTCACGAAATCGATCGGGTCGAACGGGACACACCGGGCCGCCCAGAGGTTGGAGGTGCCCCCCAACCGGCGTGCGACGGCAACCTCCATCGCGTCGTGACGCGACGGGTCCGCGATCACGGCGCGAGACAGCTCGGTCGTTGCTGCCTCGGCTTTCTCGCCCCCGGATTCGAGCACCAGCACGGAACGCCCGGCACGCGCGAATTCCAGCGCGAGCGTGATGCCGACAGGGCCCGCCCCGACGATACAGACATCGTGGCGGGCCTCGTCCAGCCCTCCGAGATGATCCGCGATCATCGCGTTTCCGCGCCGTCCAGCACGGATGCCAGCAATCTCAACGCTTTCGGTCGCGGCGAGAGCACAGCTCTCGACAGGTTCAGCGCGCGATGGTTCGCCGCGAACATCGACGTCAAGACGACCCCGTCGGGATTCGAGGCAAACGCCCGATCGATCAGCAGGGCAGCCGCCATGCGGGATACGCTTCCCCGATAGCCTGCCTCGCTCAAACGCTCGCGTGCATCCGCATCGGCATCCAACATCGCAGTCAGACGGTCGAGCATGCCGTCGACGCCGAAGACGGAGTGAGTGACAAAAGCCGCCGCGTGGGGAGCGCCCTGGCGCAGGCTCGCGAGCGTCCGCTCGCACGGGTCGTCCGCGAGTTGAGCGAGGCGATATGGCAGGCCGGGAGCCAGCCCGGCCATGCAGGCGGGTGCCGTGCCTGCGACGGACAGGTACCGTGCCTTGCCGGAGGTTAAGAGGTCTTCGAGGGCGCGTAGAACCTCGTCGCGTGTCACGTCCTCCGGGGTCGGATCGTGGAGCGCGAAAACATCGACGTGATCGGTGCGCAGGCGGAGAAGCGAATTCTCGAGCGAAGCCTTGATGGTCGCGGCATCGAGCACAGCCCTGCGATAGCGTGTCGCCGGCACCGCCCGAAATCGACGGCGCAGAGCCTTGATGCGTCCCGCGACCGGCCGTGCGAGCGCGTAGACCAGCTTCGTCAGCCCGTGCCGCTGCGGCCCGAGGAGCCCGACCTTGGTGCAGATCCGGACGTGGTCACGCCGGCTGTGCAGGAACTCGCCCAGGATCGGCTCCGCTTCACCCGCGCCATAGGGCGGAGCGACGTCGTACCAGGTCACCCCGGCCGCATAGGCCTCTGCCAAGGCCCTCATCCCCGCCGAGCGTCCGATCCGCGATCCGAGCGAGGCGCATCCAAATCCCAGACAAGAGCCCTCGAGGTCGGTTCCAGGGAGCGTGACCGTACGCATCGTCATGATCGTCCCACGTGAGGCTGCCCCGTAGAAATCGCGCCTGTCATGGTTCGGTGGACTCCCCATGCCGAAGACTAGGCGGCGGCCAGTCCCTCATCAGTCGTGCAATGGCCCGATCAACGGTTCGGCACTAGAAAACCGATCCTCCCGCAGGCCACGCATCGATTGCGCGCCGGGCGGCGTTCCGCTCCGGCGTCGCCCATATGACGCTGCTAGGATGCACTGGCATGTCGAACCGACATCTTCGCGCCGCCTGCATCGTTCTCGGAACCTGTTCCGTCGGCGCCAAGGCCGAATGTATCCTTGTCCCGCCACCCGGCAACGCCTTGAGCGTCGACGGGTTCTACCGAGACCGCCGCGGCAGCGTGGTCGACCCGAAGCGTCGGGACGCGCGCGATCAGGCGGTCGCGGTCTACGAGTCGACCATACGCCAAGTCCAGGCGCAGGCGGATGCCTACGTCCTGCGCGGTGAGAAGGAGGCGGGAACCTGCGCCCTGCGCCAACTCGACGCCTGGGCGAAAGCCGGAACCTTGACCGGCCGGCTCGAAACCCGGCAGGCGAATTACGAGCGCAACTGGTATCTCGCCGGCTTCGCCCTGGCCTATCTCAAGCTTCATGGCCTCGAAGGCGCCGAGGAGAAAAATCGCATCGAAGGCTGGCTCGGCGACATGGCCGCTGCGAGCGCGGGCGCGATCGATTCCGGCGAGGTGCCGGGCAACAATCTCCTGTACTGGGCCGGCCTCGCGCTCGGTGCCGCTGGCCTCGCAACGAAGAGCTCTAAGCTCGAAGAGCGCGGGCAGGCGATTCTGCAGGACGGCCTTAATGCCATCTCACCCGACGGCATGCTCGGCATGGAGGCTCGGCGCGGTGCCAAGGCGCTCGACTATCACGCCTTCGCGGCTGCACCGCTCGTGCTCCTCGCGTTCATCGCGGATGCGCGGGGGCGAGGCTTCGACAAGGCCGCATTGATTCGGCTCGTGGATGCGATTCTTTCTGGGCTTCGATCACCGGAACGATTCGCGGCGGCGGCCGGGGCGCTACAGGTCATGCCGGCCGAGTGGAACCTCGCTTGGCTGCCTGTCTACCGGGCACTCGTTCCGGGCGAAATTCTGGCCGCTCATGCAACCAGCAGCCATTTCCTCGGCGGCGACGTCTTCGCGACCATGGCGGCGATTCGCTATGCAGCTTCACGTTGACACTCCGCAGTATTTATCGCGCTTCGGCGATGTATCAGGTATACAATCGCGTTAATTTGATACACAGGACGGCGTCCAGTTCTGATACAGAGCGCGCGGCGTCGGCGCTTCCTGGCAACCCTGGGTTACCCCATCCGTCCCCATTTCGACGGCACGGCTCAAACGCAAGATGAACCATACGAGCAGCCTGATGTCGGAGGCCGTCCAGGTCGCCGACGCGCGCGACGGCGTGATGCGCTGGAGCCCGGGAGGCACCTATGCCTCGTTTGGCCTGGCGCTCGTTGCCGCCGCCCTCGACTTCGTGGTCGTGATCGTCGCCACGCTGTTGGCGGGCTCGCTCTATTATCGCGTCGTTCTCGGCAGCGTACCGCCCCTGACTCTGCATCTGGCCTGGGGCGGCGCGACGGCGGTCAGCCTGGCCCTCGTCACGACTCTGCGCGGAAATTACCGCGTCGACGCGCATATCCGCGAGCCGCGCCACCTCCTCGAAATCTGGCTGAACTGGACCATCGCGATCGGCCTCGTCGCCTTCGAGATGTTCCTGCTCAAATCGAGCATCCATGTCTCGCGCGGTGCCACGCTCGTGCTCTACGTGCTCGGCTTCCCGATGATCGTTCTGAGCCATTATTTCGGGCGTTCGCTGTTTGGATGGGCGAGCGACAAGGGGTTGGTGCGCGCGCGGCGGATTCTGGTGATCGGTTCGGACCGGAGCGCCAGCCAGCGGGTCGCCGCGAGATTGGAGGAAGCAGGCCTTGGCGACGTGCGCCAGATCCTGTTCGCAAATCTGGCCGACCCTTACGCCGATGCCTTGAGAATCGCGCGGCATCTGGAGCCGGACGATATCGTTCTGAGCTTTCCGCTCGATGATACGCGGCGCGTCGAACAGCTCGTCGACGTCCTGTTCGTGGTGCCCGCCGCGATGCATTTTGCTCCGGAAGGCAGCCGCACCGGCGCCCTCTCATCGTCGCGTATTGGAAGCCAGTTCGGGATCCCGCTGATCCGCGCCCCGTTGGAGCCCTGGGAGCGGCTCGCCAAACGATCGATCGACGTAGTTCTTGCCGGAACTCTGCTCCTTCTGCTGGCGCCTTACCTGCTCCTGGTTGCGCTGGCGATCCGCATCGACAGTTCGGGGCCAGCTCTGTTTCGCCAGACGCGCTACGGATACAACCAGAAGACGTTTCGGATTTTCAAATTCCGGACGATGAGTGTCGCGGAAGACGGCAACGCCTTTCGGCAGGCGCGGCGCAACGACCCGAGGGTGACCAGGATCGGCCGCCTGTTGCGGCGGACGAACATCGACGAGTTGCCGCAGCTGCTCAACGTCCTGACCGGCACGATGTCGATCGTCGGACCGCGTCCGCATCCGGTCGCGCTCGACGACAGTTTCGACAAGCGCATCGACTATTATTCCCGCCGTCACGCCGTGAAGCCTGGCATCACCGGCTGGGCGCAGGTGCATGGCCTGAGAGGCGAGACCGACACGGCCGAGAAGATGCGAGCGCGTGTCGAGTACGATCTCGATTATCTCGACAAATGGTCCATCGGCATGGATTTTCAGATCATCCTGATGACCGCCTTCTCGCGTTCGGCCTATCGTAATGCCTGCTGACGGCACTGTGCCGGGATCGTGGTGGCCTGCCCTCGATCGGCTGCTGCCCGATCGCATCGTGCTGACCTTCCACGGCATCGGTAAGCCGGATCGGAACGCGATTTCGGTCAGGCGGTCGCAAAGCTTGCGCCCCTGAAGAATGTCGAGATCACTTTCGACGATGGCAACGCCTCGGATGTCGAGCGCGCCTTGCCCGTGCTGGCGGAAGCCGGATTGAAGGCCACGTTTTTCGTTCTGGCCGGCCGGCTTGGAAAGGTGGGTGCGCTCAACGCGGCCGACCTCGCCACCCTTTTGGCCCAGGGCATGAAGATCGCCAGTCACGGCGAGGCGCATATCGACTTCACGCAAGCCTCCGACATCGCCCTGCGCCGCGAATTGATCGATGCCCGCGCCCGGATCGAGGATTTGGCCGGCACGAAGGTCGATGCCTTGTCCGTGCCTTTCGGCCGGTTCGATGCGCGGGTGCTGAAGCTTGCGGCGCAGGCTGGCTATTCCAGCGTCCATACCTCGTCCGGCGGATTTGCCGGGCGCGGAGCATGGCTGGTTCCGCGCAATACCATCCGCCTCGACCGCACACCCGAGGCGCTGCTGCGCCGGCTGGGGCGCTGGGGAGCGCGCGTCGAATCGCGGATGCGCAACAGCTTCAGGGACCTTCGCCACGGTGTCCCATCATCGGTTCCGGTGGCGGCGCGGAACTCGGCGCCGCGTACAATTCTGGGAGAGCGCGGCCTGTCATGTGCCGAAGCTTTCCCAGATTCAGCCAGCCCTTCAGTGTGAAACGCAGCGCCCGCGCGCGATCGATCGGCTGAAGGACAGCGCCGGCAGTCATGCCGATGAGCGCCTTGGCTGCCGCGCCCGCATAGAAGACGAGGGTACCCGGGCGCTCAGCGTTGCCCGCCAGACGAAAGCGGGCATAGGACTGGCCCGAACGCAGGGCGCGCCGCTTAAGATAGGCGGGATCGAGCCGTGAGGGCGGCGTCTCCTCCTCGATGCGCGCATCATCCGTCACGACGATGCTGGCGCCCGCCCTGTGCAGCCGGTTGAAATAGTCGGTATCCTCACCCCCGCTGCGCCCTAAGGCCGGATCGAAGCGCAGGTCCTTCCAGCGGGGATCGTCTCGGGAGAACAGGACGTTGCCGCAGCGCCCGGTATCGGTACGCCGGCCACGGCCTCCCCAATCGACGTGAAGCGGATTGGCGCGGGCAAGCCATGCGGGCGTGCCGTGCGGATAGATCGGATGGACCGGCCCGATCACCACGTCAGCCTGAAACTCGGATTTGGCGGCGACCATGCGCACGAGCCAGTCGCGCGCGACCCATTCGTCGTCATCGATGAAGGCCATGAAGGGGCCGCTTGCTGCCTCGAGGCAGGCATTGCGCGCAGCTGCGATGTTGCGCGCGCCGACTTGCAGAACGCGAACGGGCAAATGCCCAGCCTCACGGTTCGCGAGAAGCGCGGCCGCTCCGCCGGCAGGATCATCGTCCGCCACCACGATCTCCGCTGCGATCCCAGGCGGAAGCTCCATCGCCTCGAGCGAGTCGAGCGCACGCAACAGCCCCGGACGGCCGATACTGGCGATGCCGATCGTGACGAGAGCTTTGGTCGTCACGCGGATCGCTCGCGGATCGCCGTCGCAAGAGCGACCGCGGTGAGGAAGGTCATCGAGATCATGTCGAAACCGCGCAGCCAGGCGCTTTCGAGGAAATTGATGAGACTGGCGAAGAGCATGAGCGTCAGGCAGAGCCAGCCGAGCCCGAAGCGCGATTTCAGTGCGGAACTGGCTGCGTGAAATGCGCTGAACTGGATCGCGACGAGCAGAGCCAGCCCGACCGAGCCGACCTGGAGAAGGATATCGATATAGCCGTTATGGGCATGCGGCATCCGGGCGACGAAGCCGGGCGCTTCGCGCAGGCTCGGCGATTCCGGTCCGGCCTGCCAGAAGGATTCGAATCCGTAGCCGAGCAGCGGCTTCCGCTCGACCATTCCGAGCGCGAAATCCCAGATTTCGGTCCGGGTCGTCAGAGTGGGATCGCCGAAGATCGCGCCGAGGACGGTCGGAAAATCCCAGAGATAGGCGGCCACGCCGAGTTTATAGGTCGCGATGACGAGGCCGAGCAGCACGGCAACCAGGATGGCGGCCGAGATCCGCGTCGCGCGCGCCACGACCGCGATCGCGAAGCTCAGCGCGGGCAGCATCAGAGCGAGGCCCAGCGAGGTCTTCGATTTGCTCAGCACGAGCAGCAGCATGGCGACGACGATCGTCCCCAGGGCCACGGCGCGCACCTGCCACCGTCCGGTGAAGAGATAAGCCAGCGCGACGATCACAGTGAGCGCCGCGGCCGCGCCGAGGCCGTTCTTCTGCGGGTAGACGCCCTCGTAGCCGAGCGGGCCGGGGGGCGTTACCGCGACCTTCGCCGCGTTGATGCCCATAATGATGACCAGGGTCCAGAAGATGCGCGTGACGATCCCTTCGGGATCATCGGCTGCCTGAACGGAAAGAATGAGGGTCGAGACGATCGTCACCTGCAGGATGACGCGGCGCAGGGCGATGTCCGGCGCGATCGACCAGAGCGTCGATGCCACGCAGAGCGCGACGAGTGCGCCGATGAGCGCGATCGTGACACTGCGTACCGGCGAGCCCCGGCCATAGCGGGTCGCGATCCAGAGGAAGAGCGTCACGACGAACAGGATCGGGAAATAGATCTGGCTGAGCGCGCTCGATTCGTTCTGGATGCCCTGCAAAGCCGGGCCGGTATCGGGGCTTCTTCCGTAGATGATCGGCCAGATCAGCAACCCGTAGCTGAGCATCATGGCCGGCACCCAGCGCGCCAGCCGGGATGCCCAGAGCGCCGTATCCCTGACGGGAAGCGCGTGCGTCGTACCTGCGAGGCTCATGACACGGCCTCTCGCGTGCCATCCGGCGCGGCCTCGCCGCCGCGCACGACCAGAACCACGATCCAGACCAGCGCAACAGACTCGCCCAGGGCGACCGCGCCCAGTGCGTAGATGAGCGGAACCTGGCCTGCGAGCGCCAGAAGAGCCAATCCGGAAATCAGGGCGGCAACGAGCGAGGCCATAGCCAGCGGCCGAAACATCTGTGCGGCCTGAACATAGGTTCCGAGGCAGATATGGCCGAGGCTGATCAAGGTGGTGCCCCCCCAGGCGGCCGTCATGGTGCCGATCTCGGGATATCGGCCTCGAAAGAGATGGGGCTCGATGAGCGGCCAGCACACGAACAACGCACCGAGATAGGTGAGCGACAGCACGAGAACGCCAAAAGATCCAACGACGAGCGCGCGCAAGGCATCGCCTCGACGCCGTTCGAGCAGCGCATGATTCATCTCCGGCCGTGCGACCCGCGCCCAGGATGCGGCGAGCAGGGGCAGCGGGCCCATCAGCATGCGCCCCGCCTGAAGGGTACCGAGTGCATCGGCGCCGCGAAACGTCTGGACGGCGAAGACGTAGCCGCGAGACTGCGCCTCGGTCGTCATGGCACCGAACAGGCTCCAGCGCGCATTGCCCCAGAACTGGCGGTAGGCGCGCAAAGCCGGCTTGAGCGCGCGCGTCGCATGAGGTTCGCCCGACAGGAGGACCGCGATCGCATTGCCCACGGCGAGCCCCGCAAGGGTCGCGTTCACCGGGCTCGCGAAGTGCCAGAACACCGCGATCGCCAGGACCGAGGCGAGGACATTCGCCGCATCGACCATGAGTGCCCGGCGGGCATCCCGGCGGGTGAAAGCGAGGCCGCGCCGAGTCTCGCGCCAGAGCCAGAAGAAGCAGAGCAGGAGGCCGGAGCCGAGAAAGAGCGGATCGCGGTTCACCAGAATGAGGAGACCGCCTGCGATCGGCAGCGTGGCCGTCCGGAGCAAGTGATCGATCTTCAGGAGGATGGCGAGAACCTCGGATTGCACCGCCTCCGGCCGGCCGGGCAGCGAGACGCCGATCGGCGTGGCGATCAGGGCGTTGTGGACGGAACTCATCACCAGCACGACGGTCAGCACATAGTTGAAGGTGCCGAATTCGGTCGGCGAGGTCTTGGCGACCAGGAGCAGGGACAGGCACAGATTGAACGCGCTGAGCAGGGCCTGATCGAGAAGAGAGAACGCCATCGCCCGTCGCATGCCGATGCCTGTTCCTTCCTGACACGGTTTGCGGGCAGTGGAGCGCGGGAGAGAGCAAGAATACCGCCATGCCGACGGCAACCGCATCCCCTCCCGAATCCCGCTCGTCTATCCGCCTCATCTGCGGAGCTTGCGCGTTCGATGAAACACGTGCAGGCGGCAATCGCCCCTTGAAAACCGGTTGATTGCGTCGAATTGCGGATTTCGCCGTCGTGCGGAAGCCGCGCAGGCTCGCCATATCGGTGCCGCGCCGATCGGGCGAAAGCGGTATCGAAGTTGGGAATGGCCTCGGCGGCGAAGCGACGACCCATGACCCGGCTCAGCTTTCTCGGGGCGCCCTACGATCTGGCGCCCCTCGCGGACGTGCTTGCTTCGCTCGCCCAACGCCGGGGCGGCGAGCCGTTCCGCTACATCGTGACGCCCAATGTCGATCACGTGGTTCGGCTGCGCGCGGATCCCGGCCTGAGGCCGCTCTACGAGGGAGCGTGGCAATCATGGTGCGACAGCCACATCGTGCGCCGGATCGGCTTCGCCTTCGGGTTGCGCCTGCCGCATCTCAACGGCACCGACGTGGTGGAGCACATCTTCGCCGAGGTGCTGAAGCCCGGCGACCGCATCGCGCTGATCGCCGCGCGGCCGGAGATCGTGACGGCGCTTGCAGCGCGGTTTCCGTCGCTGACCGTCGTCGGGCATTGTCCTCCGATGGATTTTTTCCGCGACGCTCAAGCGGTCGAGGCGTGCCTCCAATTTGCGCAAGCGAACCCAGCTCGCTTCCTCTTCCTCGCCGTCGGATCCCCGCAATCGGAGCGGCTCGCCCATCTCATGGCCGGGCGAGCCGGCATGACCGGAACCGGCTTGTGCATCGGCGCGGCGATCGAATTCATCGCGGGCATGAAGCCGCGCGCACCGAAAGCGGTGCAGAATCTCGGCTTCGAATGGCTGCATCGGCTGATCAGCGAACCGCGCCGCCTGTGGCGCCGCTATGTGCTCGGCATCGCCCCGTTGCTGGTCTTGGTCGGGCTCGAAGCGCGCAACCGATTCCGGTCATGACCGCACGCCGCCCGTTGCTTCTCCACATCTCCTCGGACTACCCGAACCCGATCCGCACCCCCACGACCGATGCGGTGATGCGGCTCGTCGATCGACTGACCGACCACGAGCAGATCGTGATTTCACTCCAGCGTATCAGCCTGCCCTGGCGCACCTATTGGGTCGATCTCGGCATCGTCGAGGGACGTCGCCTGATCGCGCATGGCTATTTCGCGCCGCCCTTCGGATTCGGCATGTTCCTTTGCCAGGTTGTGCTGGCGAGGCGCATTCGCCGTTTCCTCGCGGATGGCGGTGTATCGCCCGGCATCGTCCACAGCCACCGTTTCACCTTCGAGGGCATCGCGGCCTGGATGGTGGCGCGCGCGACCGGCGCCCCCCTGTTCTATTCGGTGCGCGGCGAGGTGGCGCGAAAAGTCTTCGCTACCAAGCCGACCTACCGGCCCCTGTTCCGCCGCATGGTCCGAGACGCGGCCCGCCTGTTCTACGTCTCTGCCTGGGTCAAACCGGAATTCGAGCGCCATACCGGCATCGATCCAGCCAAGACACGGCTGTTGCCGAACATCGTCTACAACACCCGCCTGGTCATTCCGCCGAGCGAGCCGGAGCCGCGCATCGTCATCGTCATGACCTTGCGGGCGATCGACAAGAAGGGGCTGCCCGAGTTGCTCACGGCTTTCGCTTCCGTGAAAGACCAGCTTCCCGGCATCACGTTCGAGATCATCGGCGACGGGCCGCCCGAGACTCGGGAACGTGTGCATGCCTTGATCACACGAGCCGGCCTCGATGGGCGCGCGGTGCTTCGCGGACCGATCGACCACGAGGACCTGCTTCAGGACCTCTCCCGCGCGCTGGCGCTCGTCATGCCGTCGTACAACGAGACTTTCGGCATGGCCTATGTGGAATCCCTGTTCGCTGGAGCGCCGATCCTCTACGGCGCGGGCACCGGCATCGACGGCTATCTCGACGGGCTCGATGTCGGCGTTGCGGTTCGGCCCGGCGACGTCGCCGGTATCGCCGCCGGGATGGTGCACCTCGTGCGCGACAATGCCCGCTACCGTCATGCGATCCGCGAAGGCGCCGCGCTGCTCTTTTCCCGTTTCGACCCCGAAACCATGCTGTCGCGCTACCGCGCGGACATCGCATCGGCATGCGAAGCACGAAGCCGATGAGCCGAACCCCGGATCACTCGTTTCATGTCGAGGTCCATCGGGCATGCGAACCGCTCGAATCGGAATGGCGCGCCCTCGAAGCGCAGGGCCGCGCGACGGCCTTCCAGCGCTACGACTTCGTGGCCCCGCTCTACGCGGCCATGACCGAGTATCAGCGCGCCGAGCCTCTCGTCGTGCTGGTCCGCAAGGAAAGGACGGCGCCCGTTTCGATGATCATGCCGCTCTGCCGGTATCGCGATAACGGGGTCACGATCATCGGTTGCGCCGATCTGCGCGTCGCCGATTACTGCGCGCCCGTCCTCGCTGCTGGGTTCGATCCCGATCGGGCAACCTTCGCGCGGTTGTGGAAGGCAATCGAACGGACCTTACCGAAATCCGACCTCGTGCGCCTGTCCAAGCTGCCGGAACGGCTCGGCAACGGCTCCAATCCCCTGACCGGCCTCGCGCCCTGCAAAGCCTATCACATTGCCGCGCACGGAATCGCGATCGCGCATCCTTGGTCCGAACATTGTGTGGGCAAGATCCCCGACAAGCAGCGCAGTATGCTGCGGCGGAACGGAGCCGCGCTGGAACGGCTAGGAACTGTCACCTTCGCCTTCGCCGATGGTGGGTCGGACGCCGAGGCGATCTTCGAGACGCTTTATGCGATGCGGACCAAGCGCTTCGCGAGTCTCGGGCGGAACGATGTGATGGCCGATCCGATGTGGGCGGGTTTCTACAACGACCTGGTCCAGGGCCGGACCGCGCAACCCTTCGCGCGCCTGTGCATCCTTCGCTCGGGCGAGGCCCCGGTCGCTTGCGGCCTCGGTCTGGTCCATGACGGCGCCTTCCTCCTTCTGATCCCGTCATTCGACATGGAGCGGTTCGGCAAGTTCGGGCCGGGAAGGCTCCTGGTCTACCGTGCGATGGAGGCCTTCGCGGCGTCGGGCCTGACCTATTTCGACCTGACGATTGGAGACGAGCCCTACAAGCGCACCCTCGGAGCAGACGATCGCGTCCTCTTCGAGGTCGTTCGGGCGCGAAGCCTGCGCGGCGCACTCGCCGCAGCGGTCTGGCAGGCAAAGATGCGGCTGCGGAAGCATCCTGTTCTGCAGGCGCATGTGAAACGCTTGCTCAGACGCGGCGGGTGAACCTCGATGTGGGCATGGCGGTTGCTGCGTTGAGCACTGGTCATACCAGAATGCCCCAGCATGAAACCAACCGTCCCTTGACGGAGCAGAGAAGCGGTCAATACCTGATCGTTCACAATCGTGGCGAGCCGATCGTCTTCGGCCGGACGATTGACGAGCGGTCCGGACTTGATGCGTTTGGCGCCGACGTTGCGCACATGTTCCGGGTGCTCTGGCGCGGCAAGGGCCTGATCGTCGGGGCTCTGCTGAGTGCCCTCGCGCTGGCCGTTCTCTTCATTCTGCTTTCGACACCGCTCTATCTCGCCAAGACACAGCTGCTCATCGACCCGCGCGCCAAACGGGTCCTCCAGAACGAGGTCGTGCCGGACGGGCTCGGCTCCTCGTCGGCGGGCGCCGACGCGCTGCTTGTCGACAGCCAGGTCGAGATCATCGGTTCGGATGGCGTCCTGCGCCGGGTGGTGAGCGAAAAGCAGCTCGACAAAGATCCCGAATTCGCGTCCGAATCCGGGCTCGGCCCCGTCGCGCGCTTGCGAGCCTACATGGGCAGTCGCCAGATCGCGGCCCCCCCGCTCGACCTCGCTCTCGAAAGGCTGCGCCGTGTTCTGCAGGTCAAGCGGGTCGGCAACACCTACGTCATCGAGATCGGTGTTCTTTCGCGGGAACCGGAAAAGGCCGCCTCGATCGCAAACGCGATCGCCGATGCCTATCTGTCCGAACAGACCAACGCCGCCTCGTCTTCGACGCGCGAGACCGCAGAGTCGCTGACGGCTCGGCTTGCCGCCTTGCGAAGCAACGTGAAGGACGCCGAGGAAAAGGTCGAAGCCTATCGTCGCCAGAACAACCTGATTGGCGCGCAAGGCATTCTCGTCGACGAGCAGAGCCTCCTCGAAATGACCACTCGGGCGACTACCGCCCGCCTGAAGCGGGAGGAAGCGCAATCGCGTTTCGAACAGGCCCAGCGTCTGGGTCAGCTCAAGGGCGCCGGCGCTTCGACATCGGACGGGCTCGACGACCCTGCGATCGCGAACCTGCGGGCTCAGATCGACGAACTCGATCGTGCCCGCGCGAGCACGCTGTCCCAGCTCGGCCCGAACCACCCCATGGTTCGCACGCATGATGCCCAGCGCGCCGTCGCCAAGGCACAACTCGACAAGGAAGTGCGCCTCGCGATCGAGCGTGCGCGCAGCGTCCTCGACGTCGCGCGCCGCAACGAAACCGCCACAGCCGCCGATCTCGATCGAATCAGGCGGCGATCCCTTTCGAACAACGATGCGCAGGTGAAGCTGCGCGAATTGCAGCGCGAGGCGGACGCCTCGAAGGCCCTGCTCGAACTGGTGCTGACGCGTGCCAAACAGAGCAGCGAGCAGGAGGATCTGTCGACGGCCAATTATCGCGTCCTCAGCCGCGCCGTCGCCGCGTATCGCGCGGCCTATCCGCCGACGGCTCTCGTCCTCGCGATCGCTCTCGCCATCGGCCTCACGATCGGCTGCATCCTTGCCTGGCTACGGGAAAGTTTCAGGCGCTGAACGGTGCAATTGCGCATCCACGCAGAATTTTTGGATTTGGTCGACAAGCAGTTTGAATCGAAAGTATAAAATCAAATTCTATAAAATATAGACGGTCCTATTTCTCGAGAAATTCTCTGTTTTCATAACAAAATATGCCGATCTAATGCGATCGAAAATCAAATAACTACGAAATCCGTCGCTTCTTGACGCATCGTCAGCTTCGGCGCGGCTGGGCATCCGTGACCGCAGACGACATCGGTATCGCCTTCCTCCACGCAAATCGTCCTATGTCGGCCGCCAATGGCTTGACCATGGACTCCCAAGCGCTAACCAATCCTGTGGGCGTGGGAGGTTCGAGGCGTGGCGACAGGCCGGCTGGTCAGCATTCCGTTCTTCAAGGAACCGGAGATCGATCTCGCGCCGTTCGAGCAGCGCTGCCATTGGCGCCGCTTCGACGAGAACGAGGTGCTGGTCGACTACGACGACATCTCGACTGACGTTTATTTTCTCGCCACCGGCGAGGTGCGCATCCTCAACCGGACCCAATCCGGCAAGGAGGTCATTCTCGGCGAGATGCGTGGCGGCGCTTTTTTCGGCGAACTTGCCGCGATCGACGGCGTCGGCCGCTCGGCTAACGTCACCGCCCTGACCCGCGGCGAGGTCTGCGTGGTGCCGGCCGCGGTATTCCGGCAGATCGTCTTCGCCTCGGAGGCGATCGGCGATCGCCTGCTCCGGCTCCTGGCCAAGCGCGTGCGCGAATTGAACACTCGCCTGATGGAGCATGCCCTGCTCGATCTGCGACACAGGCTCTATTCGGAATTGCTGCGCCTCTCGGTGCCGCGCGCCGGGCATGAGGGTGAGCGCGTGGTCACGCCGCCGCCCTATCATCACGTGCTCGCCGCCCGCATCGGCTGCCGCCGCGAGCAGGTCACACGGGAATTCACGGTGATGGCGAGCGACGGGCTCGTCGAGCGCACCCGTGGCGCCCTGGTGCTCAAGCGGCCGGACCTTCTCGAGGCGCGGGTCGCGGAGGCCCTGCGCGAGGACGGCTGAAGCGGGACGCCGAGAGGAGGGTCACGCCAGGCGAACCTTGGCGCTGAACATGCATCCTGGGGCGCATGAGACGGCCAGTCCTCGGCTCCAGACCGCGCGTGATCGTACCGCCAAACCGCGCCCCCGACGCATCGTGTTTGATGCCGCTCCGCTCTTTCGGGATCGGTCGGGCGACGCGATGACCAGCGGTGGGGCAAGTGCCGAGACCGTCGATCGCTGGGCCGAACGCCGCCGCATCGCCGAGCAGGCGCGCGGCGAGCGGCCCTGGTCGCTCTGGGGGCCGTATCTCGCCGAGCGGCAATGGGGCACGGTGCGCGAGGATTACAGCCGGGATGGCAATGCCTGGCGCTACCTGCCGCATGAGGAATCCCGCTCGCGCGCCTATCGCTGGGGCGAGGACGGCATTGCGGGCATCTGCGATGATCACGGCCTGTTGAACTTGTCGCTCGCGCTCTGGAACGGGCGCGACCGAATCCTCAAGGAGCGCCTGTTCGGCCTCACCAACGAGGAGGGCAATCACGGCGAGGACGTCAAGGAGGTCTATCACTACCTCGATGCGGTCCCGAGCCACGCCTATCTCAAGTACCTCTACAAGTATCCGCACGGCCCTTATCCCTACGAGCCGCTGCTGGAGGAGGGGTTGCGGCGCGGGCGCGAAGTGCCCGAATTCGAGATCGAGGAGACCGGGATCTTCGATGAAGACCGCTATTTCGCGGTCACGGTCGAATACGCCAAGCAGGATGTCGACGACATCCATATGCGCATTACCGCGGTCAATCGCGGACCCGAGCCGGCCGAACTCCACCTCGTGCCCCAGCTCTGGTTCCGCAACACCTGGGGCTGGCGCGAGGGCGCCGTCGCCTTCCGGCCCTGGCTCGATATCGATCCGGACGGCACCGTTGCTGGACATCACGGAAGGCTCGGGCCCTATCGGCTGACCTACGAGGGCGCGCCGGACCTGCTGTTCTGCGAGAACGAGACCAACCTGCGCCGGCATTGGGGGCAGCCGGAAGCCCGCGGGCCCTTCAAGGACGGCATCAACGCCGCGATCGTCGAGGGCAACCGCGAGGCGGTCTCGACCATGAAGGGGACGAAGCTCGGCCTGCATTACCGCTTCAGGCTGAAGCCCGGCGAGACCGCGCAGATCCGCCTGCGGCTCGTCGCGAGCACGAGGCCGCGGCCGGTCGATACACAGGATCGGCTGCTCGACGCGCGCCGCGCGGAAGCCGATGCCTTCTACGAGATGGTCGCTGACGGGATCGAGGGGCAGGATGCCCGCGCGATCTTCCGTCAGGCGGCAGCTGGGCTGATCTGGACGAAGCAACTCTACCGCTACGACCTGCGCACCTGGCTGAAGGGCGATCCGCTGATGCCGCCCCCGCCGGCCGAGCGCCGCCAGGGTCGCAACGCGCATTGGACGAACTTTGCCAGCGCCGATGTGCTCTCGATGCCCGACAAGTGGGAATATCCCTGGTTCGCGGCCTGGGATCTCGCCTTCCACTGCCTGCCCCTGGCGCTGATCGACCCGGATTTCGCCAAGAACCAGCTGCTGCTGCTCACCCGCGAATGGTACATGCACCCGAACGGGCAGCTGCCGGCCTATGAATGGGAATTCGGCGATACCAACCCGCCGGTCCACGCTTGGGCGACCTTCCGCGTGTTCGAGATCGACCGCGAGCGGCGCGGCGGGCGCGGCGACCTCGCCTTCCTCGAAGGCGTCTTCCACAAGCTCCTGATCAACTTCACCTGGTGGGTGAACCGCAAGGACGCGACAGGCCGCAACGTCTTCCAGGGCGGGTTCCTCGGGCTCGACAATGTCGGCGTGTTCGACCGCTCGCGCCCGCCGCCCGGATTCGGTGTGGTCCATCAGGCCGACGGCACCGCCTGGATGGCGATGTATGCGCTCAACATGATGCGCATCGCGCTCGAACTTGCGCTCCACAACGACGTCTACGAGAGCACCGCCTCGAAATTCTTCGAGCATTTCCTCGGCATCGCCGAGGCGATGACCGATATGGGCGGGGAGGGAGTCGGGCTCTGGGACGAGCAGGACGAGTTCTATTACGACGCCGTCGACATGCCGGACGGGCACATGATCCCTCTGCGCGCCCGCTCCATGGTCGGGCTGGTGCCGCTCTTTGCGGTTGAGGTGATCGAGCCCGGCATGCTGCAGCGCCTGCCCGATTTCGCGCGGCGGCTGAACTGGGTGCTGCAGAACCGTCCGCATCTCGCCGAACTGGTCTCGCGCTGGACGATCGGCGGCGAGGGCGACCGCAAGCTGCTCTCGCTGCTGCGCGGCCACCGCATGAAGGCGCTCCTGAAGCGCATGCTCGACGAGAGCGAGTTCCTCTCGCCCCATGGCGTGCGCTCGCTCTCGAAGGCGCATCGCGACGCGCCCTATTCGCTGCACGCTTTCGGCGCCTCCTTCACGGTGCGCTACGACCCGGCCGATTCGACCTCGAACATGTTCGGCGGCAATTCAAACTGGCGCGGACCGGTCTGGATGCCGGTGAATTATCTGATCATCGAGGCCCTGCGGCGCTTCCACACCTATTACGGAGACGATTTTTTGGTCGAATACCCGACCGGGTCCGGCCACCAGCTCAATCTCGATGCCATCGCCGACGCGCTCGAGGATCGCCTGATCGCCCTTTTCGAGAAGGACGCGCAAGGCGGCCGTCCGATCTTCGGCGAGGCGGGGAGGCGCTGGCCGCAGGGTGACGAAGACCCGCTCCTCTTCCACGAATTCTTCGACGGCGATACCGGCGAAGGCCTCGGCGCCTCGCATCAGACCGGCTGGACGGCCTTGATCATGAACCTGCTGCTGCACCGGGCAAGGCGCGCATGACGAGGCTATGGTAAACGGCCCTGGCCTGCGTCTCCCGGCGCAGCCTTCACCGATCTGCGCAAACCCAGCTTGGCTTGGCACATGCCAGAAGGCATGGTCCCTCGCACCCATTCGCTCCGAGCCGCCATCCCATCTTGCACACTCCACCTGCGACACCGCAGCTCCAGATCGAGCGCATCACCAAGAGCTTCGGCGCGCATCTTGCCGTCGATGCGGTCTCGCTCGATCTCGCGTCGGGCGAGTTCTTCTGCCTGCTCGGACCATCCGGCTGCGGCAAGAGCACGCTGCTGCGGCTGATCGCCGGATTCGAAACCCCGGATTCCGGTCGGATCCGGCTTGGAGATGCGGACATCACAGCGCTGCCGCCCCATCGGCGGCCGGTGAACATGATGTTCCAGTCCTATGCCTTGTTTCCGCATCTGAGCGTCGCGCGCAACATCGCCTATGGCCTGAAAGGCACCGGGCTGAGTCGCACGCAGACGACCGAGCGGGTTGCAGAATTGCTGCGGCTCGTCCGCCTTTCCGGCTTCGAGGCGCGTAGCCCCGAAAAACTGTCCGGCGGTCAGCGCCAGCGCGTGGCGCTCGCCCGCGCACTCGCCCGCGAGCCGAAGCTGCTCCTGCTCGACGAGCCGCTCGGCGCACTCGACCGGGGCCTGCGCGAGGAGACGCAGGCCGAATTGCGTGCGTTGCAGCGCCGGCTCGGCACCAGCTTCGTCGTGGTCACCCACGATCCCGAAGAGGCGATGGCGCTCGCCGACCGGATCGGCGTGATGGATCGCGGGCGCCTCGTCCAGGTCGGACGCCCCGCCGAGCTCTACGAGCGCCCCGTCAGCCGCTTCGTTGCGGGGCTCCTCGGCGATGTGAACCTGATCGCGGGGCAGCTGGTCGGAACACCCTCCGGCAGCACCGCCGAGGTCGAGACGGCCATGGGGCCGATCCGGGCGATGGTGTCCGAAGCGCTCGAAAGTCCGGAACCTGGCAAGTCGGTCGTCGTAGCGATACGGCCAGAGCGGCTGAGGATCGTTCCCGGCGAGCCCGGCGCTGGCGGTGGGACCGCGCTATCGGGCTCGATCCTCGACATGGCCTTCCTCGGCGACCGCATCCGCCGCGAGATCGCCATGGCCGACGGCTCCCGGCTGCGGGTCAGCGCGAGCCTGCCCGAGCAGGTGTCAGGCCGGATCGGCGAGGCGGTCACGCTGGCCTTCCCGACCGAGGCAGCCTTGGTGCTGCCAGCATGAAGACGGGTGGAGCCGGCCGCTTCAGTCGCGCCCTGGTGCGCGGCCTGCCGCTGGCGTGGCTGGTTCTGTTCTTCCTGGTGCCGTTTCTGGTCACGTTGAAGATCAGTGTCTCAACGCCGGCGACCGCGCAGCCGCCCTACCAGCCGGTCTTCGATTGGGCGAGCGGCCTCGAGGGCTGGCGCGCCTTCCTCGACGCACTCTCTCTCGACAATTACGCGATGCTGGCCGGCGATGCGCTCTATCGCGATGCCGTCATATCCTCGCTCGGTTATGCCGGGTTCGCCACCGCGATCCTGGTGGTGACCGGCACGCCGATCGCCTTTGCCATGGCGCGCGCCGATCGGAGGTTTCAGCCGCTCCTCGTCGCGGCGGTGATCGTGCCGTTCTGGACGAGTTTTCTGGTCCGGGTCTATGCCTGGATCGCGATCCTCAAGCCAGAGGGCCTGCTCAACGCGGCCCTGCTGAAACTCGGCCTGATCGCCGAGCCGCTGGCGATCCTCGATACGCCGCACGCGGTGCTCATCGGCCTGACCTACGCCTATCTGCCCTTCATGGTGCTGCCGCTCTACGCGGTGATGAGCCGGCTCGATCCGGCTCTGCCGGAGGCCGCCGCCGATCTCGGGGCCTCGCGGATCCGGACCTTCTTCACGGTCACGCTGCCGCTCAGCCTTCCCGGCCTTTTCGCCGGCGCGTTGCTCTGCTTCATCCCGATGGTCGGTGAATTCATCATCCCCGATCTGCTCGGCGGTTCCGAGACGGTGATGCTTGGCCGCGTCCTCTGGAGCGAGTTCTTCTCGAACCGCGATTGGCCGCTCGCCTCGGCCGTCGCGGTGCTGTTGCTGATCCTGATCGTCGGCCCGGTCGTGCTGTTCCGCGAGGTGGAAGAACGGCGCGAGGAGGCGTCGCGGTGAGCGCCTTCAACCGCCTCGCGCTGACGCTCGGGCTCACTTTCCTCTACGCGCCGATTCTGGTGCTCGTGGTCTATTCCTTCAACGCCTCGAAGCTGGTCACGGTCTGGGGCGGATTCTCGACGCACTGGTATGGCGTGCTGTTCAATGACGGCCCGCTGATCGCCGCGGCTCTCGTTTCGCTGAAGGTGGCCTTGCTCTCGGCGGCAATCGCCTGCGTACTCGGCACGCTCGCCGCGCTCGCGCTCGACCGCCATGGGCGCTTTACAGGGCGCGCCGGCTATACCGGGCTCCTCTACGCGCCGATGGTCATGCCCGAGGTGATCACCGGGCTCTCGCTGCTCCTGCTCTTCGTCGGCCTTGGATTCCAGCGCGGCCTCGCGACCATCGTCATCGCCCATGCGACCTTCGCCACGGGTTTCGTCGCTGTGGTGGTCGGAGCCCGGCTGAAGGGGCTCGATCGTTCGCTGGAGGAAGCCGCTGCCGATCTCGGCGCGCCGCCCTGGCGGGTGTTCTGGAGCGTGACCCTGCCGCTGATCCTGCCCTCGCTCGCGGCTGGGTTCCTCCTCGCCTTCACGCTCTCGCTCGACGATCTCGTCATCGCGAGCTTTGTCTCGGGGCCGGGCTCGACGACATTGCCGATGCGGCTCTATTCGCAGATCCGGCTCGGTCTGAACCCGGAGATCAACGCGGCCTCAACCCTGCTGATCGCGCTGGTGAGCCTCGTGGTGCTCACCGCGTCCTGGCTGACGGCGCGGCGGGATGGGGCTGCCGCGTAGGATCATCCGTCCCGTTCGGTGCCGTCGGTCAGGGCGCGTAGGCACGCACCTGCGACGGCAGGCCGGACCGCGCCATGTCGGGCTGGACGGCCAATGTCCTGCCGATCACCGAGGCCGCGCCATCGCGCTGGGTTTTCGCCTGGACCGAGACGCCGGACCAGGGACCGGCAATCTCGTAAACGGCGACGGGCGGCGCGGCGGGTGCGAGACTGCGGGTCACGGGCTGCGCGGAGGCCGCCGGCTGCGTAAGCGTGGCCTCCGCTGCGACGCTCCGCTCGAGGAGGGAAATCCGTCCGCGCAGGCTCGCCGAGAGCGAGGGCCCTTCGAGCGCGCCCTCGTCGATCTCGCCCTGGCCGTCGCGGAACGCGACCGAAAGCTGCGCCCGATCGAATGTAGTCCGGGCATCCTTGCGCGCGAGGAGGCGAGGCGCAGGAGCGTCTCTATGGTGCAGAGCTTCCACGAGATCGATGCCTGCGATCGCTCCGGAATCGACTGCGATCATCGCCCGGCCGGTCAGCCGCCCCAGCATGGTGCCGAGGTCGCTCCCGCTGCCGATAAGCGCGAAGGTTCCCCGGGCCGGGCCGGTGATCCAGCCTTCGCCTCCGAGATCGGCCTGTACGGTCGTGAGATCGAGCTGCTCGAAGGCACCCGTCGCGCGCAGTTCGGTCTCCGCGCTCTCGGCCGGTGCGCTCAGCAGCACGCGCCCCTTGAGGGTGCCGCCATGCAGGCTGGCCCTGCGCAGCGTCGCGTCGATGGCATCGGCGCGCACCAGAATCCCTCCGGCGAGATCGTCGATCTGGAAGGGCCCGATACGGGCCGTATTGCTCGACAGGCGCAGGTCGAGATCCCCGCCTGCCAAGGATTTCAAGGCAAGCGGGCGCCGCGCCCAGTTCTCACCGAAGATTCCCTCGAGGCCACCTGTCCGGAAGAGTCCTGCCAGCACCGGCGAAAGGTTGAGCGTCTGCGCATCAAGCGTTGCGCGGATCGAAGGCCTGCGCCCGGCCATCTCGATCGACCCGGCGCCCACCAGCACGGTATCATCCGCCCAGATCTGCAGCGAGGGGAGCCGCAGGCCGTCACGGTCGAGATCGACCGTGGTGTCGACGGTCAGCGCCTCGATCAGCGGCGAGAGGGCGAGATCCGTGCCGATCCAGGCGAGCGTCTCCGACAGGGCCGGATTCTGCAGGCGGGCGCGCCCGGTGAAGGCCGGGCTCTCGCCGAGATGCCCGCTCCCCTCGACCGCCAGCGTGCCCGCTTTCCATTCGGCGGTGACGGCGAGCGGCGTGTCGCGTCCGGCAAGGAGATCGGCGGGGCGCAGACCGGAAAGGGCGAATTGCACATTGCCCGCATTCCACGTGAAACCGCCCTTGAACTCCATCGCCGCGCTCCAGGGCGGCCAGGACAGGGTAGCGTCGAGCCCCTCCGCCTCTTGCCGGCTGCCGTCGCGCGGATCCCATCCTATGACGCGGGCGCGCTGGAGCGTGACCCGCCGCGGATGTGATACGTCCGTCGAGTCCGTGACGTCGGCGAGCCGTTTCAGCGTCGCGCTCCAGAGCGGATCATCGAGGCGCGGCAAGGTGATATCGGCGCCATCGAGGGCGACGGAAACCACCTCCACGCGCCCTCCCAGCAGCGCGGCGAGGCTGAGTTGCAGCGTGAGGGTGCCACCGCGCGCCAGGACCGGCCCGTTCGGCCCGTCTGCCGCGAGCGTCGCATCGTCAAAGCTCAATCGCGGCAGTGGCAGCAGCGACACTCCCGTCTTGCCGGAGGTCGCAAGCGACAGGCCGTAGGTCTCGGCGAGCCCCTTGCGGACGAAGCCGGACACGCCCGGAAGGTCGAGCGACCAGGGCAGGCAACCGCCGAGGATCGCGGCGGCTGTCGCCGCGACGGCGAGCGCCGGGCCATGCAGAAACGGGAGGCGGCGCGGTGGCATGGAGCTCCGAAATGGGGGAGACCCATCGCATCATGGGCGACGCGATTCGGTCAAGCCGTGCGGCGGCATGAGGCTGCGGACGAGCGCCGATGGCAGGACTTAGCCCGTCCGGCAGGTTTTGTCTCGGCGTTTCGCTGCGCAAGCACCCAGGAAACCGCTGAGTTTCCCGGGCTGTTGCGGACAATTGCGACAGAGGTTTGACGCAGACCCGCGCTGCGGTGCACATCTCGGGAAATGGGCGCCCTGGAGGGGTATGCGTCGGTACAGTGCCGCGCTCCGGCCGTTGCGTGCCAGGGCGATGGGTGATGGCGGGAAGGAACGGTCTCGATGAAGAAGGTTCACACAGATGCGACGGCGGCGCTCGCGGGCCTGTTGCGAGACGGGATGACCGTCATGGCCGGCGGGTTCGGCCTGTGCGGCATCCCTGACGCGCTGATCGACGCGATCCAGGCTTCGGGCGTCAAGGGTCTCACCGTGATCTCGAACAATGCCGGCATCGACGATGTCGGCCTCGGCAAGTTGCTGCAGACCCGCCAGGTCGCCAAGATGATTTCGTCCTATGTCGGCGAGAACAAGGAATTCGCCCGCCAGTATCTCGGCGGCGAATTGGAGATCGAGTTCAACCCGCAGGGCACGCTCGCCGAGCGCATCCGCGCCGGAGGCGCCGGCATCCCCGGCTTCTACACCAAGACCGGCGTCGGCACGCTGATCGCCGAAGGCAAGGAGACCAAGGTCTTCGACGGCGAGGAATATGTGATGGAGCGCGGCCTCTTCGCCGACCTCGCCATCGTCCACGCCTACAAGGGCGATACCGAGGGCAACCTGATCTATCGGAAGACGGCGCGGAACTTCAATCCGATGATGGCGACCGCGGCCAAGGCGACAGTCGCGCAGGTCGAGTTCCTGGTCGAGCCGGGCGAGATCGATGCCGACTTCATCCATACGCCGGGCATCTTCATCCAGCGCATCATCCATGTGCCCGAGCGCGAGAAGCGGATCGAGCAGCGCACGGTGCGCAAGCGCAAGGACGCGGCGCCCGCCGCGGCCGGCGGCGGCGCAGTCTGAGACAATCGGGAAAGGAGCAGAACCATGGCCTGGACTCGCGACCAGATGGCCGAACGCGCCGCAAAGGAGCTCGAAGACGGATTCTACGTGAATCTCGGCATCGGCATCCCGACGCTGGTATCGAATTTCATTCCCGAGGGCATGTCGGTGCAGCTGCAATCGGAGAACGGCATGCTCGGCATGGGGCCGTTCCCCTATGAGGGCGACGAGGATGCCGACCTCATCAATGCCGGCAAGCAGACCATCACCGCCCTGCCGACAACGAGCTATTTCTCCTCGGCCGATTCCTTCGGGATGATCCGCGGCGGCCACATCAATCTGTCGATCCTCGGCGCGATGCAGGTCGCCCAGAACGGCGACCTCGCCAACTGGATGATCCCGGGCAAGATGGTGAAGGGCATGGGCGGCGCCATGGACCTCGTCGCGGGGGTCAAGAAGGTCGTCGTGGTGATGGAGCACACCGCCAGGGGTAAGGACGGTTCGGAATCGGCCAAGCTCCTCAAGGCCTGCGACCTGCCGCTCACGGGAACGCACGTCGTCGACATGGTCATCACCGATCTCGGCGTGTTCACGATCGACAAGAAGGGCGATGGCGGCATGACCCTCATCGAACTCGCCGACGGCGTGACCGAGGACGAGATCAAGTCCAAGACCGAAGCCGCCTATACGGTCGCCCTGGGCTGACGCCTCGGACGCGATCCGGGACAGTGGCCGTGCGACATGGCTAAGCAGACATTAAGCGGATTGCCTGCATTGTGACCCTCAGTGGGAAGGCGTCGTCAGAACGCCTCCCGGCTCGGTATCGAGATGAGGGTGTTCGCGTATGCGTAGCGTTCCTGCGACGGACAATGTCGTGCCCTTCCGCCGCCCTGTTGGTGCCGGCCGCCGCCCTGGAGCCGGTGGCGGTACGGGCTGGAGCATCGGTGCACGCGCTCCCTCGCAGGCGCAGGCCGATCAGCGCAGCCTGATGGACATCGTCTACGGGGCCGGCAGCTTCCTGCTGGCGCCGGATGATCGCGAAACCAAGCTCACGGCGTCCCGCCTGCAGGTCTACGGCTTTCTTGTCATCGAGGAGGTCTGCGAGGATGGCAGCCTGCGCCGTCTGCGCCCCTCCGAGGCGATTCGGGCCAAGGCCGGGCGGCCCTGGCGTCTGTCGAAATCGTCTTACGGCGCAGGTTTGTCGGTGACGATTCCGGCGATCGACGATTTCCTGTTCGAGCCGGCCGGACTTCCGGCTTGACGACATCCGGCGGATGCAAGCACCGCGCTCAGGCTTGCGCCATGAGCCGGGCCCATGCTATCGCGCCGCGACCCGAGCGACCGGATGCGGTGGCGTCCGGGCCGATGCACTCCGTTCGCGTCGACTTTGCCGGGTGATCGCAAGCCGCGATCCGGTGGCAGGCGTTGCCGCTGAGCATCGAGGCATTGGGGGATAGTTTAACGGTAGAACTGCGGACTCTGACTCCGTTAGTCCTGGTTCGAATCCAGGTCCCCCAGCCAAACTCGGCACCTTCCTACCGTCTGTTCGATAAGGCCCGAGGCTATGCATCTGGCCTTCGGTATCGTTTGCCAGGGCGACGAAGACGGCTTTGTTCTTTGACCGGCCCTTCGTCGCCGGTGTTCAGCCGCAGCCCATCGAAGCCGCGACGGAATAGCTGGATCAGGCTGTCGGTTCTGCACGGAAGACGAGGCCAAAGCCGCCGGCTGGCTGGAGCCGGAGAAGGTCAGGCCGAGCGAGTGAAGCGGCTTTCGCCTGATCGGCCCTGTCCTGGATGATACCTGTCGCACCGTCCCATAGCAGGCGTGCAGACCGTGTCATTCGGGGGGCGGCGGCTTCCTCCGCCATGCCGCGTCGCCTTACCAAGAGATTACGAGAATGCTTTCTTCATCGTTCCAATTGTCGATGAAATTGCGACGATAGGAATCCTTGGCGTCGGGAATAGTCAATTCGTGAATTCTCTTGACCTTCTCAAGGTCTGCGGTCGTCATATCAGGTGGAAATTCATTGAAAAACGTGTCGAGAACATCTTTGCGTTGATAGCCGACCTCTTGAAGATAGATTACTGTGTCTTCTTTATCGCGATAAGGATAGGCCTTCACCCTGAATGAGCGACACCGCTTGTGCTGATTGAAATAGGGATCGGGGCGCGGGCGCAACGGCAGCAGTGAGCGCTTGTTTGTGAAGTAGAGATCCGTGTTGTATCGGTCGAAATTCTCGTTGCGACAAAAATAATACTCTTCGATGAGAGGCTCAAGTTTCATTGTGACAATTCTATTTGTCATGCTATAATCATGAAAAGATAAATTGTTTTCTGAGAAAAGTCGTTCAAAATCTATGTATTGATTTATCTTCTTCTTAAAAAATTGACAGCGAGCCACGATCTCTGGCGACGCGGGTTCAATGCTCACAGATTGTTCGGAAACGACATCCAAGGCACGGAAATGATAAAGGTCGAGGCCCATCGGTTCGCTCGGACGGTGCTTCGCCAATCTTGAAGCGGTTCCGCTTACAACCGTATGCCGCAGTCGTACAATGTCTGCGAGCTGTGTCACTTTGCACCAGTGCCCAGCCAGAGTCCTAGCGCGGCCACGCAAAAACCTCCGGCGCCACAGCCGGAGCGATAGCGTTCAAGGAACAGGGGACGCGGGACGCCGTGAAGACCCTGATATCGTTCGAGCTCTGCGCTGCCGGTCTCCCCGGCGTCCCGCGATCGGACGGTCTGCACCGGCCGATCGATTTTTGCGTCACGGATTTCTTCGCTCGCGCACCTTCC
>JBGAFL010000034.1:0-54030 GCA_044227265.1 Methylobacterium sp. | reverse complement strand
AAATCCCTGTTCGCCAGGAAGAAATTGTTGGTCGGCCCGACCTGCGAGGCCTGGACCAGGACACGGACGCCCTCGCCCTGCTCCGCGATGGCGAAATAGGGATCCCACACGGTCCAGGCGTCGATCGCGCCACGCGAGAAGGCAGCCGCGGCATCGGCGGGCGTGAGAATGACCGGCTCGATGTCGCGATAGGTCAACCCGGCCGATTCGAGAGCGGCGATGGTGAGATTGTGGGCGCTCGATCCCTTCGCGAAAGCGACGCGCTTGCCCTTGAGGTCGGCGATGCTCCGGATTCGCGACCCTACGGGCAGCAGGATCGCGGCACCCGAGCCGCCTTTGGGCTGCGCCGCCGCATAGACCAGATTCGCTCCTGCCGATTGCGCGAAAATCGGCGGCGCGTCCCCGGTCTGCCCGAAATCGATGCTGCCGAGACTGAGCGCCTCGAGCAGCGGCGGTCCGAAGGAGAACTCATTCCAGGCAACGCCGTAACCGAGCGGCCCAAGGCGCGCCTCGAGCGTGCCGCGCTCCTTGGCGACGGCGAGGATACCGTTCTTCTGGAATCCGATGCGCAGAGTCCGGTTGGCGCCTGCACGCGCCGCGACCGGGCCAAGAGCCGCAGATGCCAGCGTTCCGGCAATGAGGTGGCGTCGGCTGAGCATCGGGCCTCGCTATGCTAGCCCAGCGACCAATTGCGGCGCGCGGCACTCTTCGGCATCGAAAAGACGTTGGAGATCGACCAGGTCGGCCTCGACCAGCGTGCTCGTCCGTGGCGGTCGGCGTGCGTTTGCGAAATTGGCTACGACCTGCATCGGCATCATCGCTGCAGCGCACCCGGCCGACCACTCGGCGAGTCGGAGCGCGCAAAGAGCGGCAACGAGCAACGTTCGAACTCGATCATAGACGGGCCCCGCCCCTTCAAGCAGTCAATGCGAAGCGAGTGCGCCGACCAACCAATGCATCGAATATTATTCGGATTAGCATCTGTATTTGCAATCGAGGGGCGCCACAGACTTCGCTCCTCAAATATCGACAATAGCAAGCACGCGCGTCAATGATTTGAATTTGCGTTTTTCGTTGAGATGCTGGCAAGATCTTCTCTCGACGATGACTTCGAGAGACCATTACGGCTCCGGCAGCGCTGCCCGAGGGGTGGCAAGCTTCTCCGGCCTTTCACGCGCAAAGTTGTCTTGCTGCGCTGCGACACGGAATGGTCGCGATCCCAGCACATTGCGGGGGTCTGGTCCGGCCCGGACGTCGCCCACTCGCGAGCCGTAGTGTTTCGCGGAACGCTCGGCTCCTACTCACCATGCGGTAACCGATCATGGCTGCATCAGAACCCTTGCTGCCCGTCGCGGTAATCGGCGCCGGCTTCAGCGGCACGATGGTCGCGATCCACCTGTGCCGGGTGCTGCCGCCCGAACGACCGGTCTTCCTCTGTGATCGATCGGGTCAGTTCGCCCGAGGGCTCGCCTACGCGACCAGCCATCCCGATCACCTGCTCAACGTGCGCGCCACGAACATGAGCGCGTTTCCCGAGCAGCCGGACCATTTCGCGAGATGGCTCACACGGTGCGGCCCCGACGAAGAGGCGCATATCCGACATACGGCGGCCGGGACCTTCGCGGCGCGTGGCTTGTACGGTCGCTATCTGACCGAGCTTCTCGGCAACGCCGTCATCACGCCGGGGGGCGCCCTGCATCTGACGCTTGCCAAGGAAGCCGTCACCGATCTCGAACCGGGCGAGCAGGGCTTCCAGCTGGCGCTCGCTTCAGGCCGAAAGATCGAAGTCGCTGGCGCGGTGCTCGCCTGCGGAAATCTCGGCAAATCCGGGCGCCTCGCCAGCCGCTTCCTGGCAGAGACCTGGGCGACGACACCGCTCGACGACCTGCCTGTCGACAAGCCGATCCTTGTCGTCGGGTCCGGCCTGACCATGATCGATGCGATCTCCGGTCTGCGCTCGCGCGGATTTCACGGTCGGATTATCGCGATCTCCCGCCGGGGCCTGCTGCCGCATTCGCACGCGCCGGCGCCTGCCTGGGCACGACCGAACTTCACGCGCGACGAGCTTTCCTCGATCACAAGGCTGCTCGTTCGCATCCGCGAGGAGATTGGCGCTGCCCAGGCCGCAGGGATCGGCTGGCATAGCGTCATCGACAGCCTGAGGCCACAAAGCGTTGCGATCTGGCGCGGCCTGCCGCTCGATGCGCAAAAGCGCTTCCTACGGCATCTGCGTGCCTATTGGGACGTTCATCGCCACCGCACCGCGCCCCCTGCCGCCGAGATGATCGAGCGGGAGCAGGAGGCAGGAACGCTCCGAATCGTGCGAGCGAAAATCAGCACGATCGAGGATGGCGAGGATGACGCGCTCGTGACGTTCCGGGAACGCGGAACGACAGATTCCTGCACCATCGCGGTCCGGCGGATCATCGACGCTTCCGGCATCGCCAGCGTGGCCGACACCGACGATCTCCTGCTGCGCCGCCTCCTCGACAAAGGTCTCGTCAGACCGGATCCGCTGCAGCTCGGTCTCGATGTCGCTGATGACTATTCGATCCTGCACCGCGACGGCCACGACGATGCCCGACTCTGGACGCTTGGGCCACTGCTGCGCGGCTCGCTCTGGGAATGCACCGCTGTTCCGGATATCCGCAGCCAGGCCGCCGATCTCGCCCGGATCGTCGCCGGGCGATTGCACGGCAACGCATCCTTCCCGATGTTTCAGAGCAGCCACATGCTCTGAGCGGGTGGTCCTCTCAGACCGAGAGCCAGCGCAAGCCCTCGGCCTCGTTCATGTCCTTGCGGGCGCCCGAGACGACCACCTGACCGCGATCCATCACCGCGTAATCGTCGCAGAGATCGCGCGCCCATTCGAAATACTGCTCGACGAGCACGATTGCCATCGTGCCCTTGCTGCGCAGGTAGCTGATCGCCCGGCAGATATCCTTGAAGATCGGGGGCTGGATGCCTTCGGTCGGCTCATCGAGCACGAGCAGGCGCGGCCGCGTCACCAAGGCCCGGCCGATCGCAAGCTGCTGCTGGCCGCCCGAGAGATCGCCGCCCCGCCGATGCAGCATGTCCTTGAGGACCGGGAACAGGTCGTAGACCTCGGATTGAACGTGGCGATCCGCCCGCTTCAACGGCGCGAACCCGGTCTCCAGATTCTCCTTCACCGGGAGAAGCGGGAAGATCTCGCGACCCTGCAGCACGAAAGCGGCGCCGCGACGGGCTCGGTCATAGGGTGCGAGCTTGGTGAGAACATCATCGCCGAGCGTGATCGATCCCTTGGCGATCGGCTGCTGCCCGACGATGGCCCGCATCAGCGAGGTTTTTCCCACACCATTGCGCCCGAGCACGGCCGTCACCTTGCCGGGTTCGGCCTGCAGCGAGACGCCGCGCAGGGCCCGGTAGCCGTCGAAGGTGACTTTGACGTCGTCGAGATAGAGCAGCGACTGGATCAGGCGCGTATCCGGCGGGGCGGCATCCGGCACCACGGATGGCGCTTCGAGCGTAGCGGTGGCGCTCATCAGCCGCGTCCCTCCTCGGCAAGTTGTGGCGCGATAGCAGGCTCAGGCGGCAACTTCGCCGCTGCGCAGCGGCTGCCGAAATGTTCGACCAGCGGGCCGAAAATGCCGCTCGGCAGAAATAGCGTGACGAGGACGAACAGCGCGCCCAGAGCGAACAGCGAGCGGTCGGGCATGGCGCCGGTGAGGACGGTCTTGGCGTAGTTGACGAGCACCGGCCCCCAAGGCCGCGCCGACAAGCGTGCCACGCCCGCCGACCGCAACCCATATCACCGCCTCGATCGAGTTGGTCGGTGCGAATTCTCCGGGATTGATGCCGCCGACCTGCGGCACGTAGAGTGGCCGATGACGCCAGCCATCATCTCCGAGACGGCGAAGGCCAGCGTCTTGTAGTGCTCCGGGCGATAGCCGAGGAAGCGCGTTTGCGACTCCCCGTTGCGCACCGCGATCAGGATCTTGCCGTAGGCCGAGACCGTCATGAATCGGGTGATCAGCTAGCCGATCGCAAGAGCGATCGCCTTGATGGCGAAGAGTGAAACCCGCACGCCCTGAGCCTGTACATTGAAGCCGCGGATGTTCTTGAAATTGCTGAGGCCGTTATTGCCGCCTAGCCCCATGTCATTGCGGAAGACGGTGAGCATCATCGCAAAGGTGAGCGCCTGCGTGGTGATCGAGAGATAGACGCCGTTCACCCGCGAACGGAAGGCGAGCAACCCGGGCACGACCAGCACCATCAAGCCCGCGAAGGGAAACCAGTCGAAACCGAGCCAGTACCAGGGCAATTCCTTGTAGTTCAGGAACACCATGAAATCCGGCAGGATCGGATTGCCGTAGATGCCGCGTGGCCCGATCTGCCGTTCAGATACATGCCCAACGCATAGCCGCCGAGGCCGAAGAACACGCCGTGGCCGAGCAAGAGAATCCCGCAATCCCCCTTCAAACCAGATCGCGGCAGCGCGCGAGCAAGGCGAAGGACAGGTACTTGCCGAACAGCGAGACCAGATAGGTCGGCAGGTGCAGCGGCGATCCCTCGGGCACGACGAGATTCCGCAGCGGCACGATCAGGCAGATCGCCGTAAGCACGGCCAGGAAGATCCAGCCCTTCGTGTCGATGAGGGTGCGAGCAAGCCGTCGCTCGGAGATCGCTCGCCACGATTGCGAGCAAATCCATCGCCTGCGCGCGACATAGGCGCCTTGGAAATGGCCACCCGAGTTGCAGATATGGTCACTCTCGCCATCCTCGCAGATCAGCGGGTTATCGGTCGCCGAGTTGATCTCGGTGCCGATGATGCCGCCGATATAGGCAAGCGCCTCGCGCACCGGCATCGGGCGGCCCTGATAGAAGGCTTCGGCTGCCGAGAAGCCGCAGACGGCGCCGGCGAGATGCGCCAGCGGCGCGAGATCGCCCGAACGCCGACCGAGCCCTTCAGGCGGATGACCGGCACGATACCGGCATTCAGGTAGGCGAGCAGGCGGTCGACGACGTTGGTACGCGGCCCGGCATAGTTCGCGGCGAAGGCATTGGCGCGCAGCAGCATCAGCTGATCATGTCGCGTTCGAGTGTCAAACCGGTCGCCCTGTCCTCACGGCACTCGCTCGGCATCGCGGAGGCACCGAGACAATTCCTCGCAGCTTCCGTCAAGCTTCGGATCGATTCAGGATGGCTGACGCCTGATCCGATGCATGGGCTCGCCGATTGCTTGCCGCCTCGCCTAGTCCAGGTAAACGGGTGCGGGAAAGCGGGGAGCGGATATCGGACATGACGCGGATCGCGGTCATCGGCGCGCCCATCGAGATCGGCACCAGCGAACCCGGAGCCCTGATGGGCCCGGCTTCCTTGCGCACAGCGGGGCTGGTGCGCACGCTCGGCGACCTCGGCCACGTGGTCGAAGATCACGGTGATGTCGCACCGGATCCAGTCGCGGAAGCGCGTGGCCTCCCCGCCATCGCAGCCTGGACCCACGCTCTGTCGCGGCAGGTGCTCGCGAGCCTCAAAGATGGTGCCTTCCCCGTCGTGCTCGGTGGCGACCACAGCCTGTCGCTCGGCTCCATCGATGCGCTTCTGCGCCATTGCCACGGGACGGATAAGCCGCTCTTCGTGCTCTGGCTCGATGCCCATGCCGACTTCAACACGCTGGAGACCTCACCCTCGGGCAATGTGCACGGCATGCCGCTCGCGGCGCTCTGCGGCGAGCCGGGTTTTCCCGAGCTGTTCGGCCCTAGCGAGCGGCCCTCGCTCGATCCCGACCACCTGCATCTGTTCGGCCTGCGCTCGATAGATGCCGGCGAGCGGGCGCTCGTTGCCAAGCGCCGGGTCGGCGTCACCGACATGCGCGCCATCGACGAATTCGGCGTGGTCGCGCCCTTGCGCCGTGTGCTTGAGCGTGTGGAGGCTGACAAAGGCCATCTGCATGTCAGTTTCGATATCGATTTCCTCGATCCCGCCATTGCGCCGGGCGTCGGCACCACGGTGCCCGGCGGAGCGACATTTCGAGAAGCCCATCTCATCATGGAACTGCTGCACGATTCGGGCCTCGTGGGCTCACTCGACGTGGTGGAGCTCAATCCTTTCCTCGACGAGCGCGGTCGCAGTGCGCGTGTGCTGGTCGAGCTCACGGCGAGCCTGTTCGGCCGCCGCATCCTCGACAGGCCGACCTCGGTGATCGAGGCCGTGCCGCAGGCGGCGAGCCGGGCGTGAGGATGGCTCGATCGAAGCGCTCCGAATTTAGATCGATGTCGCAACGACAACCGGGTCTCTCGGGACTTTTGATGACAGCCGCCGCGTCATTCCGGGGCCGCATGGCGGAACCCGGAACCCAGAGCCGCCGACCGTGCAAGTTTTGGCGCCGTCTGCGTTTCTGGGTTCCGGGTTCGCCTACGGCGCCCCGGAATGACGACGCGCGTGCAACAATCGGCGTGCCAAGCGGAGTTGGCCCGAATTCGTGGCCCTGGCTCCAATCCTCATTCCATTGAACGCCCCCAACACAAACCCACCTGCGCGCCAGCACTCTCACGGGATCGTCCGCCCGCGTGCCGGATCGATCGGTGGCACGATACGGGTGCTGGACCTTTCCGAATCCGGACCGACGCGGCTGCGTTTCCCGAAATCGCGCGAGGGCGCGGCGGAAGGCATTTTGGTCAACACCGCCGGAGGCATCGCCTGTGGCGGCATTTTCGAGACCGCGATCACGCTCGAAACCGGCCCAAACTTCGTTCTGATCACCACGGCAGCGGAAAAAATCTACCGTTCGGATGGCTCGGTCAGCAGCGTGTCCAACCGCGTGACGCTGGCATCGGGAGCGAAACTCGCCTGGCTGCCGCAGGAAACGATCCTGTTCGACCGCGCCCATCTGCGTCGCCGTTTCGAGGCCGATCTTGCCGGGGATGCCTCCCTGCTGATAGCAGAAATCGTCGCCTTTGGCCGCGCCGCTCATGGCGAAACCATCACGCAGGGTCTGTTCGAGGATGCCTGGCGCATCCGCCGCGACGGCGGCCTCGCCTATGCCGACACCTTCCGCCTCGAAGGACCGATCGGCGCCCTGCTCGCAAGGCCGGCGATCGGCAGTGGCGCAAGCGCCTGCGCGACGATCCTCGCCCTTTCCCCCGGCGCCGAGGCGCGGCTCGACGAGGCACGCGCGATCCTTGACGCAGAGGGAGCCGCGCCAACGATCGAAGCGGCGGCGAGCGCCTGGAACGGACATCTCGCCATCCGCATGCTCGGCCGAGACATCGGCAGCCTGCACCTATTCACCGCCCGGTTCCTCACCACCTATCGCGGCGCGCCGATACCGCGGGTCCGGCAAAGCTGATCCTGCCCGGTTGATCTTTACGCGCGCATGATCCTTGCTCGCCGCAGACTCGACGCAATCCGGGATCCTCAGCGTGCTCCTCACCCCCCGCGAGAAGGACAAGCTGCTCATCGCGATGGACGCGCAGGTCGCGCGCAACCGCCTCGCGAGGGGCGTCAAACTCAATCATCCCGAGGCCGTGGCGCTGATCACGGATTTCGTGGTCGAGGGCGCGCGCGACGGCAGATCGGTCGCCGAATTGATGCAGGCCGGAGCGAACGTTCTCACCGCGGTGCAGGTGATGGAGGGCGTGCCGGAGATGATCCATGACATCCAGGTCGAGGCGACCTTTCCGGACGGCACCAAGCTCGTGGCAGTCTATCACCCGATCCGTGGCGCGCCGTCCTCCGACGTGCCGGGTACGATCACCACCTTGCCAGGCGAGATCGTCCTCAACGCAGGCGCCGAGCGTACCGTGGTCGAAGTGGCCAATTCCGGCGACCGGCCAATCCAGATCGGCTCGCATAACCATTTCTTCGAGGTCAATGCTGGGCTGGTCTTCGATCGTGACACGGCACGCGGCAAACGCCTCGACATCGCGCCGGGTACCGCTGTTCGCTTCGAGCCGGGCTCGACGCGGGAGGTGACTTTGTTGCCGCTTTCAGGCGGGCGAACGGTCTACGGGTTCTGCGGCGAAGTCATGGGCAAGCTGTGAAGTTGAACGATGACGCGTCCGACGGGGAGCATGGCCTCCTCGCGCTCGACGCAAAGACCCATGCAGCTTCGTCCGAGCCGACGAGCAAGAAGCGTGGCGTCTGCGCGATCAGCGGGGTCGAGACAAGCCGCAAGAACCTCGTGCCGTTGAGTGCTCTGCGTCCGGCGCTGCATCAGCACATTCACGCCGATTATCCCGATCTCGTCGACGACGCGCTGATCAGCCTCAAGGAACTGGCGAAATATCGAACACGCTACGTCGCAGAGCTGCTGCGGGAGGAGCACGGAGAATACTCGGATTTCGACCGGCAGGTCGCCGAAAGCATCGCAGCGCAGGACACCATCGCCGAGAACGTCGATGAGGATTACGAAGAGCGCCGGACTCTGGGCGAGCGCCTGTCGGACGCGCTTGCCGAGTTCGGAGGCTCCTGGGCTTTCCTGATCAGCTTCGTCGTGGTCGTCATCCTCTGGATGGCGGTGAACGTCGCGCTCGGCGATGCAAGGGCCTTCGACGCGTTTCCGTTCATCCTTCTCAATCTCGTGCTGTCCTGCCTTGCCGCTATACAGGCGCCGATCATCATGATGAGCCAGAGGCGGCAGGACACCAAGGACAGGCTGCGTTCGAACAACGATTACCGCGTGAACCTCAAGGCAGAACTCGAGATCCGCCATCTCCACGAGAAGATGGACCACCTCGTCACCCGGCAGTGGCAGCGCCTCGCCGAGATCCAGGAGATCCAGCTCGAGATGATGCAGGAGCTGCGGACGCGCTTGACGGCCAAGCGCATCGTAAAAGTGAAGAAATTGGTCCGCAAGGAGCGTGCGTCCGGCGCCGTGAACTCGACCGAACCGATTTCCAAGCTCGACATTTCGCCGAATCCGACGGCGCCGACAGAGTCCGATCCATGAGCCGATCCCCGAAGCCTGCCGCCCTGCCCCGCTCGGCCTATGCTGACATGTTCGGCCCGACCACGCGCGATCGCATCCAGGTCGCCGACGCCTCCCTCGAAATCGAGATCGAGCGCGACTTCACCACCTCAAGATTCTCACGGCCGGCGGGGCTTCCTCTGCGAGCGCATGCGCTCACGGGTGCGCAGGACATCACCCGCATCGGCGGCTGGCGCGGCTATCCAGCCGCCGCGAAAGCGGCCTGATTGCCCCTCAGGCGGCCTGCGCCATCTGCGTGCTGACCACGGATTCCGGCACTTCGTCGGTATGGACATGGAAATGAAGTAGCGGCGCGTTGCCGAAGCTTGTCGTCAGCGCGCAATCCGTGGCGTCGCGGCCGCGCGCCATGACGATGCGGCCGATGCGCGGCTTGTTGTGCCGGGCGTCGAACGTGTACCAGCGCCCGCCGAGATAGACCTCGAACCAGGCCGAGAAATCCATCGGCGCCGGGTCGATCGGCACACCGATATCGCCGAGATACCCGGTGGCGTAGCGGGCCGGGATGTTCATGCAGCGGCACAAAGCGATCGCGAGATGCGCGAAGTCGCGGCAGACGCCCCTCTGCTGCGTATAACCGTCGAAGGCCGTGCGAGTGTTGTCGGCGTCCTGGTAATTGAAGCGGATCCTCCGGTTCACGAAATCCACGATGGCCTGGACGCGCGCCCAACCGAGTGGCGTGTTTCCGAACTGCGCCCAAGCGATGGCCGTCAGCTTTTCGGTGTCGCAGAAGCGGCTGGACAGGAGGAACGGCAGGACATCGTCCGGCAAGTCCTGAACGTTATGCTGCATCGCATCCGGCGCATAATCGTCAGGCAAGCCGGAATCCCTCACGATGAAATCGGCGGACATGGTGATCCGGCCGCCCGGAGAAAGGATGCGCGTGACCTTGTTGCCGAAGGCGTCGAATGTCTGGCGTGCGTCGACCGGCGGATCAAAGGTGATGATCTCCGGAGTTACGAGATCGGCCTCGCGCGAAGGGTGAACGTTGAGCAGCAGGTTCATCGCCGTCGGACCATAAGTCTCGAAGGCGAGCGTGTAGCCGGTACGTATGTGCATAAGGAAACCGGAGATATGTCGATCGTGCGCGGCTAACCTTTCGCACCGCGCACAAGTTCCGCGTTCGGAGTAACTTGAAGCTGTTCTGTCTGCTCAAATATCTAGCATTCCGGGAGCCAAAGCGCGGCCCTCGATGGTTGTCGAGGCTTATGCCGCCTCGAACAACGGCACCTGCCGCATCTCGGGAACCAGGACCAGGCCCTTGTCGGTGATCCGGATCTGGGGGATCACCGAGAGCGGGATCAGGTTGAAGCCCATATAGGGGATCGCGCAGCCAGCCCGCTGCCAGGCCACCTTGAGTTCCCGCATCGCCTCGGCAACGACCCCGACGCGCTCATCCGAAATCAGCCCGGCCACCGGCAGCGACACCATCGCGACGACCTCACCGTCCTCGACCACGCAGACGCCGCCCTGCGCCTTGCCGATCGCGTCGATGGCAACACGCATATCGGCCTCGTTCAGCCCGGCGACGATGATGTTGTGGGAATCGTGCCCGACGCTGCTCGCGACGGCCCCGCGCTTCAGGCCGAAGGAGCGCAGCAAACCATGCGAGACACCCGGCGCGATGCTGTGCCGCTCGATCACCGCGACATGGCAGAGATCGTTCCGTTGCAGCGTCTCCGCCCAGTCGGCGCCGGGCGCGATCACGACACGTTCGTGGATCAGCTCGATTCCCGGCAGGGTGGTGCGGATCGCATTCACCAGGCAGGGCCCCGGCGGCAGCGGCGGCACCAGTGTCGGCAAGGGATCGGGAAGGTGGACGGTCTCGTAGGCCGGCTTCGGGTAACGGTAGCGCCGAGACAGAGCCTCGTCCAAGATCGGCGTGGCCTTGCGGCCTTCGACGACGAATTCGCCCCCATACCAGGTCGTTTGCGGCACGAGATCGTCGTCGAGCAGCACCAGATCGGCACGCCTACCGCCGCCGAGACCGCCGATCTCGCCGTCGAGCCCGAACCGGGTCGCAGGATGCAGCGAGCCCATCGACCACGCCGCAGGCTTCGGGATGCCCATCCGCACCGCCTCGCGCACCACCCAATCGAGCCCGAAGGCGAGCAGATCGTCGGCATCGCGGTCGTCGGTGCAGGCGCAGACCCGCTTCCAGACCGCGCCGTATTGCGTGATTGTGCCGATCGCCTTGGGCAGTGAATGCCAGGGCGTCGTTGGCGGTCCGCCGCGCAGGAAGACCCATACGCCGGCATCGAGCAGATCGTCGGCGATCTCCGCGTCGATCGCCTCATGCGTGTCGGTGACGCCGCTCGCCGCGTAGGCCGCCACGAATTCGCGACCGTAGATATGGCCCGAGACCGGACGCCCGCGCTCCAACGCTGCGGCAATGATGGCGTGCGAGCGCTCGTCGCTGAGCGCCACGGGCACGAAATCCATCTTCTCGCCGAGGGCGAGCGCCTCCGGCCACGCATCGAACAAGGCCGCGATCTTGTCCGGGGTCAGGTCGCCGCCGGCGGTTTCGAGTTCCGGGGTCGTCGCCGGCACGGTGCTCGGCACGGTGAGATAAATGTTGAGCGGGGCCTCGCGCGCATCCTCCAGCATCCATTCGATGCCTTTGGCATCGAGCACGTTGCCGATCTCGTGGCTGTCGCAAAAGATCGTCGTGGTGCCGTTGACGAGCGCAGCCTCGGCATAGGCGCAGGCCGTGACCATGCTGCTCTCGATATGCAGATGCGGATCGACAAGACCCGGAGCGATCAGGCCGCCGGCCGCGTCGTATCGCTTTGCCGCGCCCCTGTAGCTGCCTGCCGGCTTGACCGCCGCGATGCGCCCTCCGGCGATCCAGACCTCCCGGTCCGGCAGGATGCGCTCGGAATAGGTCGAGAGCAGTCGCGCCCCGGTCACGAGGAGGTCCGGCTCGGAACGCCCGCTCGCGACATCGGCAAGGCGGCGCGTCATCCGGCTCAGGGGTTCGACGGAGAAACGGTTCAGCGGTGAGGGCATGAGCGGCTCGATCTTGGCCATGGGATCGTCCACGGCGCACGCATCATGCCATGCTGCATGGGGCGACACACAACCTGCGACCGACGAGCGTCGAATGAGGCAAGGCGAGGACGAACTCTCCGGCCCACTTTCCGCCGCTGCGAATGCCAAGAGGCCGACGGCCGGAAACGCCGTCGGCCCCTCACGTGCATCTCGCTGCCGCTCACATCACTCGACGATGACCTTGCCTTTCATCGGAGGATGCGGCGTGCAGACGTAGCTGTATTCACCAGCCGTGTTGAACTTCACGGTATGGCTGTCGCCTTGCGACAGCATCTTGCCCTGTGCCTTGGGATGGCCCTTTGCCGGACCCTGGCGAAAGTGGACGTTGTGGGCGATCTCGTCCTTGTTGGTCCAGGTCACGCTGTCTCCGACCTTGATCTTAAGCTCGGGCGGCGAGAAGCCCATGTTTTGGATGGTGATCGCGTTGGCGCTCGGCGCGCCGCCCTCGGTGATTTCGATCGGCTCTTCGGCATAGGCGACGGACAGGGGCAGCGCGACGCAGAGCGCGGCCAGCAGGGCAAGACGCATTGTGATCTCCTTGGGTTGCATCATTCGCAGCGCGCGCATGCAGGAGCGCACGTTCGAGGTGCTTCAAGCAACGGACGCAGCATCAGTTGTCAGATTCGAATTATAACAACCAAAGCTTCCTACGCGGTGGCGCCTTTATCGCTGCATTTACTTTGATACACAGCCCACATTCGCCAAACAAGCACACCAATTGCCGAAATTGCGCTCAAGGCCGCAACCAATAGCGGGAAATGTCGATTTAGACTTAGTCTATTGCAAGTCCTTGTACCATAAGCGCGACGGCGGCGTGTTTTTTGTATGGAGACAGGTGCTATCGGCTGAGACGCGCATGCTCTCAAGAGATTGCGTTGCCCCACGGGCGCTCACGACGTCGTCGCCTCTGGTGATGCCCTGGCAGCTACGATGATGCGCATCCTCCTGGTCAATCCGAATACGAGCGAGAGCGTCACCGATCTCGTCGCAAGCCAGTGCGGAGCCTCGGGCGCGGATCGGCGGAGTTCGTCCCCGTCACGACGCGGTTCGGGGCACGCTACATCGCGAGCCGCGCCGCCCTTTCCATCGCAGGTCAAGCGGCGCTCGATTGTCTCGCCGAGCACGTCGAAGGTTGCGATGCGGTCTATCTCGCCTGCTTCGGGGATCCCGGCTTGTCGGCCCCCCGGGAGATCGCGCCTGTCCCCGTCGTCGGCATGTCGAAGCGTCCCGCCACGCCGCCGCGAAATTCGGGCATCTCGGTATCGTGACGGGCGGCACGCTTTGGGCGCCGACCCTGCGCGAAATGATCACCCTCCATGGTCTCGGCGATCTCTTCACGGGCGTGCGCACCATCGCGCCGACCGGCGGTGAGATTGCGCGCGTTCCGGACGCTGCCTTGCTGATCCTTGCCGCCGCCTGCCGCGCTTGCGTCACGGAGGATCGAGCCGATGTCGTCATTCTGTGGGGCGGCCCTGGCCGGGTTGTCGGAGCGGATTCAGCCCGATGTTCCGGTGCCGGTCCGCTGTTCGGTCGAGATGGGAACGCGCGCCACGCTGACGGCTGCGTCTGAATACGGGCGACCACAGTAGGCGCCCCCGATCGTCGAAACCGTCAATCTCGGCAACGCGTTGGCAACGCTCCTTGGGGATGCCTGACGTCTCAGCCGATGCACAGCGCCACCAACCTGCGAAAATCCGATCCGAGAATGTAACGGCACCGAGCGCGACCGCTCAGGAGAGGGTCGCGCCCTGCCATTGATGTCAACATGCCTCCACTCGAGCAGATTAGCTGATCGGGCAACGGCCACCACCCTTATAGGTGTAGGGCTTGCCGACGAAGTTGTAGCAGGTGATGCCTGACTGCCTGCGGCCGAAGGGCGGCAATCTGTATCCGTTGTCACCGTAGGGGCTGCCCATGCCCGTGTGATCGCGTCTTCCCGGCGAATCGTCGCTGATCTTGCGCCCGCCACCTCCGAACGTCGCGGATGCACCATTGGCCGAGCATTGGCGGGTGCCATCGGGGCGCGTCATGCAACCACTGGCTTGCGCGGCCGGGACCGCGGCAGTCGCGGCGGCTACGATGGCGCAGAGGACGAGAATCTTTGTTCGCATTGTCTAATCCTTTCTTGGTCTGGGATGGCTCGTTCGAGAACGGCTCGATCTTTTAGACATCCGTGAAGAAAAGAATGTGCGCGCTTGCACCTGAAAAATTGAATCGGACGCGCTCATTTACATAATTATTTGTAGATTCCGAGAAGACCGACGTCGATATATCTCTGAACGCCGTCTGAACGAACTATTCCGGCAACAGAATTTGTGAAAGACGCCATCTCGAATATTATTTCTACGCGCGCAAGCGGCCCGAATTGCAATCTGTGATGCTTGTCCCGCCTCGGCGGCGCATGGAGCCACAGCAAAGGTTCGATAACCCGGTCCACTTGACCACAGTGATCGCAGCCTGCCCGATCCATCGGGCCTACTCTTCTGAAGAACTGGCATGGCGGTTGCCCCACTCGTCGCGTCGATCTTCCCGGTGCCCGGACAGGGTTCCAAGACCGAGGCGGAGCCCTGGACATGCATTTCACGCCGAAAGCTCCCGGCGGAGCCGTTTCCGATGAGCATGCCACCATCGTCATGAAGCCGAGCTACGACGAGAACCTCGTCAACAGGGATCGCGCGCCTTTGCGCAAGCAAAGCTGCGGCGCCTACGACATCTTCGCCTTCTGGCTGCCCGACGTGCACAGCGTCGGCGGCTACGTCGCGGCAGGCAGCCTGTTCTCGCTCGGCCTCGTCAGCTGGCAGGTGCAGATCGCGCTTCTGATCGGCATTCTGATCGTTCAGTTTTTCTGCGATCTCGTCGCCAAGCCGAGACAGGTCACCAGAACCCCCTACCCTGTCGTTTGACGAGCCTCGTTCGCCCGTGCCGTCTGTTCCAAGGAGGCACCGGGGCGTACGGCACGTCCGACCGCAGAGCCGCCATGACAAACCGGGCGATGCCGAACAGGAAGCCGAGCGCCAGCAGGACGGATACACCGAACGAGATGACACGCGGCTGCATGTGCTCGATACCGAGCGTGGTGCTCACGCGGCTCGGACCCGTCGACGAACGCATCAGGATGACGCGCTCGCCGACCCAACTGCCGAAAACAAGATAGTTCATCGACCCGCCGACGCTGCCCGTGTCCCGCCAATTGACGCACTCATCGATTTGGCGCTGAGCGGGCCGACGCTGTCATCGGCGTCCGCGAACAGCACTTCGGTACGCGGAGCGTCGGCGCAGGCCGGGATGTGGTAGTTGCGAAAAGTCTGGGTGACGACGCGCCCGGCCTCGTCGATGATCACATTCTCATAGAGTGCGGCGCCGATCGCCTGAGCGACACCGCTCTCGATCTGGCCGTGCACTGCATCGGTATTGATCACCCGGGCGGCATCTGCGGCGTGGATGCTCCTGAGGATGCGCAGTTCGCCCGTCGTCGGATGCACGGCAACGCGGCAGGCCTGCGCGTCGACAGCCACGGAGCGCGAGCTGCCGGTTGCATGGCCCTTGGCCTCCAGCGACCCGAACTCGCTTAGCGGAACACCGCCCTTCGGCGTCACCACTTCCGCCCCAGCGATCCGGCAGGCGGAGGGCTAGCTTTCCGTCTTCGATGCAGCCAAGGCCAGGATCTGTTCTTTGCGCGCCATCGCCGCGCGCTGAGTCGCCTGGCCAGCGACCACGGTGCCGGTGCTGCCATAGGCGCCGGTATTCGAAAGCACGTCCATCGCGATCGCGGTCAGTGTGCCGTCCTTGCGGGCGCCGAGCCTGACCCTCACCCGCATCGGGTGGCGCGTCGTCATCCCGAAAAACTGTTCCGGCCGCGTCATCTCGAACTTGACCGGCCGGCCGGTCGTCAGCACAGCGAGCGCGACGAGGTCCTCGGTCAGCCTCTCCTGCTTGCCGCCAAAGCAGCCGCCGACCCGCGCGCAGAAGACATGCACGGCGTCCCTTGGCAGATCGGACAGCGAGCAGAGCACGTCGCGCGTCAGGAACGGGACCTCGCCGCTGGTGCGGATCGTCAGGCGGCCATCCGTCTCGATCTAGCCGATGCAGCCATGGGTTTCGGCGATCTGGTTCGGATGCTTGCCTGGCAGCGCGGCCTCTCCTCTGTCCTCAGGGTCGTGGACGAGCGGCGGATCCGGTGAGAGCACTTGGGCCGGATCGATCAGCGGCGCAGCGATCCAGGCCTGGGGCAATTCGAGCCTTTCGAGCTGCGCGATCGTGCAGGTCCCGGTGAGGCTCAGGCCGTCATCCGTGATCGTCGCCGGCGTCCAGCCCAGGCTCGACAGGTCGATCAGGCGTCGCAGATGAGGTTGCGGCTCCGAGAACAGCCAGGTGCCGCCGGCGAGCCATGCATCGCCGCTCGTCCAAGAAGGCAATTCGCAAAATTCGCGCGGGGCGACGACGGATGTGACCGTGTGGAGGTCCATCGCAGGCGCTCAAGCAAAAGTCCGTCCAGCTTGGCTGCACCGCGATCGCCGAGTGTCATAGAGTGCTTTTTGGCGGAAGCGGCCTCGCCCGGCATCACGCGACGTTTCGTTTCGACATGCTACAGCTAAGCAGTGAAGTCGGAATGCCTACGTAGTTTCCCAAGAAAAGAAATCCGTTGGCATTTGATTCCGAGCGGAACGAATGCGTCCGAAAAGCGTAGCCATGAAGGCTTCGCCATTGAAGTCCGAGGGCTTGCCATGCGCCTGTCTGCCGCCGCCGTTTTCTCGGGCTTCATCCTGCTGGCGGGGCTGACCTCGCAAGCTTCCGCAGCGATGCAGATCACTGTCGACAAGTCTTCGCAGACTATGGACGTCAGCGTCGACGGGCAGACGCGCTATACGTGGCCGGTCTCTACTGGAGTTCCGAGCTACGATACGCCGAGCGGGACTTATAAGCCGTTCCGTATGGAAGCCGACCATTTCTCGCGCGAATGGGACAACGCCCCGATGCCGCATTCGATCTTCTTTTCGCAGGTCGGTCACGCCATCCACGGAACGATGCATGGACGGCAACTCGGCCGAGCTGCCTCCCATGGCTGCGTGAGGCTGTCCCCTGCCAACGCAGCGACCCTTTTCGCGCTCGTCAAAGCGCAAGGCATGTCGAATACCCGCGTAACGATCGAGGGAACCGTGGCGCCGGTGCGCGAGCCAGCTTATCCAAGCGTGTCTCGCGAGCCGCGTCGCCATGGCAATGGCGGCGTCGTGCCGGCACGCATGCAGCCGGGACGAGACAATGGCCGCGATGTCTACCGATACCGCCGTGTCGAGCGCAATGTTCCGCCGCAGCCTGCCGGCTGGGGTTATTCTCGCCGCACCAACGGCTTCTTCGGAGACGACTGGCAATAAGCGACGTAGCTTCGCGCGCCGCGCATCTCCAAGCATTTCGAAGCCGGGACTCGCTTTTCGGCGAGTGTCGATCGACGGCGCCTCGACCCACGTCGAAGGCGCCGGGAATCGTAACGGACCTTATCGCTCGAGCGGACGTGGCGGCCTGACGATACCCACTGTGCCGAAGGACGGGGCCGGCTCGGCGATCGCAAGATAACGGGTCAATTCTGCCTTGAGGTCGGCCTCGCTGACGTCAATGCCACTGTTGGCGAGGTCGGTCTTCACCTTTGCAATGATGGCTTCGTCCTTCGAGCCGAATGCGAGACATCCGACCAATTCGTCGCTGTAGGCGCGAGCCGACTCGCCATCGACGCCGAGTTTGCTCGTCGCGAAGGCTCCGAGTTGGCGTAGCGCTCGGCAATGCGCGAGAAACCGTGCCTCCTCCGATCTCGCGAAATATAATTCCTCCGCTCGCTCCCGATCTTCGAACAACCGAGCCATCTACGTCTCTCCCTTTCCGCTACGATAGGTCATGCCGTTAGGCTTAGCATGCATGATAAATCTAGTGCGGAGGGATCGGGCCACCATAGTTGGATCGGCCGAGTCTTGCGCATCGGACAGGCGCGTCCCGAACCTTATTGGACGGTGATCTCGGCCGGCTGCGCGGTCGGCTACCGCAGAGGCGCAAAGGGCGGCACCTCGATCGCGCGGCTTCGCGAGGGGACGACCCAGCATGACGAGGCGCTCGGCGCAGCCGATGGCCACCGTGACGCCGACGGACTTGGCGTGCTCTCGTTCCCGCAGGCTCAGGAACAGGCTCGCGCCTAATTCGTCCGCAAGGCGCGCGCGCTCAACGGCCTCGCGGAGCCGGAGGCGGGTCCCTACACTGTCGCCACGGCGATGTCCGCCCACCTCACGGCGCGCGAGCAGCGCGGCTCGAGGAGCGTGCGGGCCGATCGCTACGCGGCCGGGGCACGCATCCTGCCCGAGCTCGGCTCGATCGAACTTGCGGCACTAACAGCAAAACGTCTGCGCGACTGGCATCAGGGCCTCGCCGCGGTACCAAAGCCTCGCCGCACGGACCCTGGCGCGCTCGCGCGCCGCGTTGTCGCGGTCGAAACCACCGATCCGGAGACCGTACGGGCACGGCGCGCCACCGTGAACCGTGTGTGCTCACGGTCCTGAAAGCCGCGCTCAACCACGCCTATTACAGCGGCGCGCTTCGCCAGCGTCTGGCCGAGCAGGGCGCCTTCGCCAACGTCAAGCCGATGCCCAATCGCAAGACCATCGCCGTCTTCCGCAAATTCCTGTACAAGCGCCGCAACCTCGTCGAGCGGTTCTTCAACGAGATCAAACACTTCCGCGCAGCCGCGACGCGATACGACAAGAGCCCCGAAAACGGCCTCGCCAGCGTCAAGCTCGCGGCAATGCGCATCTGGCTGAGAGGTCATGAGTCTACGGCCTAACGATGCGGATCGCCGAGACGACCCGCACCGCCGGAGACTGAGCTCAGTTCCGCGCCTTGTTCACGAGCGCCTTCTCCGAGATCCACGGCATCATGCCGCGCAGCTTGGCGCCGACTTCCTCGATCGGATGACGGGCGAGCTTGGCGCGGGTCGCCTTGAACGAGGTTTGGCCGACCTTGTTTTCGAGCATCCAGTCGCGCGTGAACTTGCCGGACTGGATATCGTCGAGCACGCGCTTCATCTCGACCTTGGTCGCCGGAGTGATGATGCGCGGGCCGGTGACGTATTCGCCGTACTCGGCCGTGTTCGAGATCGAGTAGTTCATGTTGGCGATGCCGCCCTCGTAGATGAGGTCGACGATGAGCTTCACCTCGTGCAGGCACTCGAAATAGGCCATCTCGGGTGCATAGCCGGCTTCCACCAGCGTCTCGAAACCAGCCTTGATCAGCTCGACGATGCCGCCGCAGAGGACGGCCTGCTCGCCGAACAGATCGGTCTCGCATTCCTCCTTGAAGGTGGTCTCGATGATGCCGGCGCGACCGCCGCCATTGGCCGAGGCGTAGGACAGGCCGAGATCGTGCGCGTTGCCGGAAGCATCCTGTGCGATCGCGATCAGGGTCGGCACGCCGCCGCCCTTGAGGTACTCGCCGCGCACGGTGTGGCCAGGGCCCTTCGGCGCGACCATCAGCACGTCGAGATCTTTTCGGGGCTCGATCAGGTTGAAATGGACGTTGAGGCCGTGCGCGAAGAGCAGCGCGGCGCCCTGCTTGAGGTTCGGCTCCAACGACTCCTTGTAGATGTCGCCCTGCAATTCGTCGGGGGTGAGCATCATGACGACGTCGGCCCACTTGGCGGCCTCGGAGGGGGTGAGGACCTTGAAGCCCTCGGCCTCAGCCTTCTTGGCGGTGGCCGAGCCTTCGCGCAGCGCGATGACGATGTCCTTCACGCCGGAATCGCGCAGGTTGAGCGCATGGGCATGGCCCTGGCTGCCATAGCCGACGATGGCGACCTTCTTGCCCTTGATCAGGTTCAGGTCGGCATCACGATCGTAATAGACACGCATGGTAGTTTCCTCTTTCTTCGTAGAACTTCAAAGGGTTGGTATCTCACCGCCGTCATTCCGGGGCCGCGCAGCGGAACCCGGAACCCAGAGACTCAGGTCACGCCAAGGCTGGAAATGCCGGCGGCTCTGGGTTCCGGGTTCGCTGATCGCGCCCCGGAATGACGGCGGTGGGTGGCTTCACGTGAGCGACTCCCGAGCAGTCCGGCCGTACAGGGCTAGGAACTGGGCGACCGCGCGGCCCGCGTCTCGCTTGATCTCGGCCTCATTGAGCGTGAGGCAGTCGCCGAGCAGAAGCCGGATCTGGATGTCTCGGCCGACCAGACCGAAGAAGGTCCGGAAGGCCGTCTCGCTATCCTCGAAGGCGAGGAGGCCGGCCTCCCTCCCCGCTTCGAGCACGGGCTTCAGCCGTTCGCCAATGGCGAAGCGGCCATTGGCCAGCACGATCCCGCCGAGATCGCTCTTGTGCGAGGCCGCATGGCCGATGGCGATGCGGTTGAGCGCGACCGAGGTGCTGCTCGAAATGACTTCGAGCCATGTCGCCGCAAAATCGCGAAGGTTTTCGCGAAGACTCGCGACGTCGAGTGCATGCACCTCGTAGCGACCGGCGCGCACTCGCGAGGCCTGCCATTGCACGGTGGCGGTCAGCAGCCCGTCGCGATCACCAAACCATTTGTAGAGCGTCTCCTTCGAGCAGCTCGCGCGGCGGGCGACGGCATCCATGGTGAGCTGGTCGCCATCCTCCACCATCAGTCCCAGCACGGCATCGAGCACGGCCTGCTGGCGCAGGGAGGGCGTTTCCGCCTGTATCGAAGGGGCTGGGAGCATGGCTGGCGGTTGAGTACCGTACCGTACGGTTCGGTCTCCTAGACGCGATTGTGGGCGACTGCAAGCTGAGCCTTTGCGGTTTGGGAAAGACGACTGCGAATTCTCGCCGGACAATCACTCGGTGATCGAAGCACGATCATCGTCGCGAGGCAGGATGTTGGAATCTGTGGAGCCGCGTCGGCTTGGGCGCCGATCGTCGCTCGTGGTCGGATCGGGAACCCAGGTTCGCCCTCGGCGCCCCGACCGCACGCCTCAATAGGTGTCGAGGCGATCACGGCTCACGAAAAAGCCGTGCCCATCCGCACGCTCGCAGCGTAGGCCGGTCTCCGCCGAGCGGCACGAGAACGGCCCTCCCGTCCATGTTTTCCCATAAGCAAGGACAGGAGAATTGTCGCAGCAGGCATCCTTGATGCCGCGCTCGATCGAGCCCTCGCCCTTCTCGCCGAGATATAGGCGGACGGCCGAGGGCTTGAAACGATCGCAATGGAGGTTGGCCGTCTGGCGCGGCAGATCGCCCATCGGCGTGTAGTGGCACGAGATGTTGCCGCTCGGCGCATTGAAGCTGTCGGGCTCGTCGAAGTCGCCGGCCATGGCACCCGATTGGGCCACCAGGAACATCGCTCCGAACACAATTCCCAGCTTCATTCGATACCCTCACGCCCGAACCGGAACAGTCTCAGAGCGCCTCAGCCCCCCGCCCCATCGCGGCGATGCCGGTGCGTGAGATCTCGACGAGGCCGATCACCGTGAGAAGCCGGATGAAGCGGTCGATCTCCTCGGTCGAGCCGGTCAGCTCGAACACGAAGGAGTTCAACGTCGCGTCCAGCGTGCGGGCGCCGAAGGCTGCGGCGAGGCGCAGGGCCTCGCTGCGATGCTCGCCTTCGCCGCGCACCTTGACGAGGCAGAGCTCACGCTCGAGCGCATTGCCCTGAAGCGTGAGGTCGACGACCCGGTGCACCGGCACCAGCCGGTCGAGCTGCGCCTTGATCTGCTCGATGACCGCATTGGTACCGGTCGTAACGATGGTGATGCGCGAGATGTGGCGCGCCTCCTCCGTCTCCGACACGGTCAAGCTCTCGATGTTGTAGCCGCGCCCCGAGAACATGCCGGCGATACGGGCGAGCGCGCCCGGCTCGTTGTCGACGATCACCGCCAGGGTATGCCGGTTGACCGTCTCGAACTTCACCGGCTCGGGGTAGTGGGTGTTCATGGCGTTCATCGTCGTCTTTCCCGGGCGCTCGTCACCAACGGCAGCACATTTCGATCCGCCCGCACTTGGCCGTTGGCAAGCGCGAATGCGCGTCGCCGCCATTGCGGCGGACGCCCTCGACCGCGAGGTCGAGGGCAACGTGAAAACTACACCAGCATCTTGCCTTCTTCAGAGATGACATCGCCGATCTCGACGCCGGTCTCCCCGAGATAGTCGGAGAGAAGCATCTCGTTATGCGCCTTGCCCGATGGGATCATCGGGAAGCAGTTTTCCGTCTTGTCGACGACGCAGTCGAAGATCACCGGACCATTGAAATCCAGCATCTCCTTGATCGCGGCATCGAGCTCGCCCGGCTTGTCGCAGCGCATGCCCTTGGCGCCATAGGCTTCGGCGAGCTTGACGAAATCCGGAAGGCTTTCCGAGTAACTCTGCGAGTAGCGCGAGCCGTGCAGCAATTCCTGCCACTGGCGTACCATGCCCATGTATTCGTTGTTCAGGATGAAGATCTTGATCGGCAGCCGGTACTGAACCGCCGTCGACATCTCCTGCATGTTCATCAGGATCGAGGCCTCGCCGGCGATGTCGATGACGAGATCGTCGGGATTGGCGAGTTGCGCGCCGATCGCGGCCGGCAGGCCATAGCCCATGGTGCCGAGGCCACCGGAGGTCATCCAGCGGTTCGGCTCCTCGAACTTGAAGTACTGGGCCGCCCACATCTGGTGCTGGCCGACTTCCGTGGTGATGAAAGTCTTGCGATCCTTGCAGGCCTCGTAGAGCCGCTGGACCGCGTATTGCGGCTTGATGATCGTGCCGGAGGGCCAGTAGGCGAGGCAGTCGCGCGCGCGCCATTGGCGGATCTTGTTGAACCAATCGGTCAACCGGCTCTTGTCGGGCTTGTTCGCAAGCCCGCGCCATTGCGCCAGCATGTCCTCGAGCACAGCCGCGCAATCGCCGAGGATGCCGACATCGACCTTGACGACCTTGTTGATCGAGGAGGCGTCGACGTCGATGTGGATCTTCTTCGAGAACGGCGCAAAGGCGTCGAGCCTACCCGTGATGCGATCATCGAAGCGGGCGCCGACGCAGATCATCACGTCGCAATCATGCATTGCGAGATTGGCCTCGTAGGTTCCGTGCATGCCGAGCATGCCGAGGAACTTCTCGTCCGAGGCCGGATAGGCGCCGAGCCCCATCAGGGTGGACGTGATCGGGAAGCCGGTCTCGCGGACGAGTTCGCGCAGGAGCTTCGCCGCCTGCGGCCCCGAATTGATGACACCGCCGCCAGTATAGAAGACAGGCCGGCGAGCCGTGATCATCAGCTCGATCGCCGCGCGGATCTTGTCGGAATCACCCTTGACCGCCGGATGATAGGTCTTGTGGCCGTTTTCGCTCGGGCGCTTATAGACGCCGCTCGCGAACTGGATGTCCTTCGGCAGATCGATGACGACCGGGCCCGGTCGCCCATGCGAGGCGACATAGAAGGCCTCGTGCAGGATGCGCGGCAGGTCGTCGATCGATTTGACCAGGTAATTGTGCTTCGTGCAGTGGCGCGTGATGCCGACCGTGTCGCATTCCTGGAAGGCGTCCGAGCCGATCAGATGCGTCGGGACTTGGCCCGTGACGGCGACGATCGGGATCGAATCCATCATCGCATCGGTCAAGCCGGTGACGATGTTGGTGGCGCCGGGGCCGGAAGTGACGAGAACGCAGCCGACCTTGCCGGAGGAGCGCGCATAGCCCTCGGCGGCATGGATCGCGCCCTGCTCGTGGCGCACCAGGACGTGCTTGAGATCCGGCTCGTGGAAGAGCGCATCGTAGATCGGCAGCACGGCGCCGCCCGGATAGCCGAACAGCGTATCCACGCCCTGATCCTGGAAAGCCCGGATGACCATAAAAAGGGCCCCGAGGGACCCTGCATGCGCCACCGACCGGGTCTTGCGGGCTAAATCAAGCCCGCCCCGTCCGTGGCGCCTTCGCTACGATGAGAACCGCACGCATTGTTCCGAACGCCTGCTCACTTCGAATTCGAGCGGCCGCTTTAATCGAGCGCCGAACGGGCGTCAACGGGAAGATTTGCGGCTTTATCCGCTGGATCCCGAACCGGCTGAAAATCGACGACGCGAACCGTCAAACGCCAAGTCAGCGCAGGCCGCCGGGCAACGCGTCCCTACGTTCGACATCGGCCGTCCTACCGCCCTTCCCGATTGCCGCGCATCCGCGACAATCCTATGTCCTTCCGAAGCCTCACGCATTTCGGAGCCTTCGTGCCTCCGTCCGCCTCCACGGCCTACCTGCTCATGGACGTAGCCGGCACGCCCTGCGCGTTGCCCGGCTCGGCCATACGCGAGATCCTGCCTCTGCCGCACCTGCACGCGCCACCTGAAATGGGCGGCGCGCTCCTGGGTTTCGTGAATCTCGCGGGCGAGCCGCTTGCCGTGATCGATCTTGCCAACCTGCTCGGCCTGCGGAGTTCGGCCGACGCGGATCCCTATCGGCACCTCGTGGTCCTCGCCGGCGGTGAACTCGCGCTCCTCGTCGATCGCGCGCTTGCTCTTTCAGAGATCGACCCGAACTTGATCCGTCCTGTCGAGAGCTCTCAAACGCTCAACGGCAGCGTCGCCGCTGAGATCGCGCTGGATGGGCGGCTCGTCCATGCGCTCAACCCATCTCGAATTCTCACGGAACAGGAAGCGCAGCGTATCGCCACCCATGCGCACCGTGCCGCCGAGCGGCTCGCTGCGCTCGGCCCGGTGGAATGAGGCCGGCCTTGCCGAACGATGGCTTTCAGCATCGGCGGCGCGTTGCCGGCTTTGCCAGCGATCCCGGCTATTCAGCGCTGAAGGCGCTGGTCATTGCGAGGACCGGCCACCATTACTACGCTGACAAGGACGACCTGCTGTTCGATCGGCTGCTCAAGCGTTTCAAGGCACGATCGCTGGCGGACGCGGCAGCCTATGCGGCCTTCCTCGCCGGACCGGCCGGAGCGGAGGAATGGTCTCAGCTCGAAGCCGAAATCACGATCGGCGAGACATTCTTCTTTCGGTACGCCGAGCAGTTCACGGCCCTACGCAGTGTGATCCTGCCGGCCTTGATCGCCGCCCGCAGTAGCGAGCGCCGATTGCGAATCTGGAGTGCGGGATGCGCCAGCGGAGCGGAACCTTATTCCGTGGCGATCCTTCTGCATGACCTGCTCGGCCCCTCGCTCGCCGACTGGGATGTTTCGATCACCGGAACCGACATCAGCGTGGCGGCGCTCGCAACGGCGCGCAAAGCCGAATACGGTCGCTGGGCCCTGCGTACCCTGCCGCCCGAGGAGCGCATGCGCTGGTTCGCGCCGATCCAGGCCGGGCCGGGAGAAGCCCCCCAAGGACGCTACGCGCTAAGGCCGGAATTCCGCCGGATGGTCCGTTTCGAGCGGCAGAACCTGCTCGATCTGCTCGGCGGCGGTGCATCTGCGGCTTTTGCAAATTGTGATCTGATCCTGTGTCGCAACGTGCTGATCTATTTCAGCACCCAGCATGTGAACGGCATCGTTCGCGCCTTTTCCAAGCGGCTCCGATCCGATGGCTGGCTCCTGATCGGGCATGCCGAGCCGAACCCGGATTTCGAGACTTGGCTGCAGCCGGTGAGCCTACCGGGAACCGTCGCCTACCGGCGGCGCGATCCGCACTCTCCTCTACCGATAGTGCCCTTGGCCTCAGCCGAAGCGGATTGGCAGACCGTGTCGACCGAGGTCGAGCGCTTCGATCCACCACCCCTGCCCGCTTCCACGGCGATTGCGATTCCGGCGCCGTCACCGCCCGCAAGAGCGCAGCGATCCCGCCACGAACTGGTGCCGGCAGGGGAAAGCAAGGGCCTTGCGCAAATCCGGGCGCTTGCCGATGCCGGCAAATCCGCCGAGGCTTGGCGCCAACTCGGGGCGGCGCTCCAAACCAATCCTGCCGACCCGCTTCTGCTGCACTATCAGGGTCTGCTCGCCCGCTCTCTGGGGCGCGAGACGGAAGCCGAGCGTGCCTTCCGAGGCGCGCTCTTCGTCGACAAGGATTTCGTGATGGCCCATGTCCAGCTCGGGCTGCTGCATGCCGCTTGCAACCGACCGGTGCCAGCGCGGCGCGCGCTCGAGAACGCGTTGCGCCTGGTGCGGGCGATGCCGTCCGACACAATCCTACCGGAAGGCGATGGCGCGAGCGCGGGCGACATGATCGCAAACCTTCAGTTCACGCTCGAATCCCTGCAGGACCGGAGCGGCACGCGTGAGTGACCGCTCGAGCGCACGCTATCGCGCTCTGCTCGACGAGCGCTCTGCGACCCTCGCCGAGCGTGGAATCGAGCGTCGCCGGAAAGGATCGCGCCAGAACTATCTCGTCTGTCTTTGCGGCGACGAGCGGTTCGGGCTGCCGGTATTCGCCGCTGCGAGCGTCCTGGCCGAGCGGCCCTGCACGGCGGTGCCGGGAGCGCCGGTCGCGCTGCGCGGCATCATCTGTCATTCGGGCACGATCATCAGTGTGATCGACCTTGCCGAGGCGCTGCAGATCGAGATTCGCAGCCGGTCCGAACAGGGCCATTTCGTGCGCCTGCGCGCGCACGAGCCGCCTGTGGCTCTGGCCGTCGATCGCGTTCTCGGCGTTGCGCGGATCGCGATGAGCGACATCCAGGGACTGGCCGCCTCAGAGACGATGCCCGGCCAATCGAGCGATCCGACGATCGACGTTGATTCTGGCTCGGAGGCCGGAGGAGGCTTGGGCAGCGACGCGATTCTCGGCTATGCCCCGCGCGGACTGGCCATGCCGTCCGGCATTACCGATGGGTTTTCCGTCATCGATGTGCCGCGCCTGCTACGGCGCCTTCTGCCCTGACGTCCCTGCGGACGCGCATCCGGAGCATAAAGATCGGTGTCGATCTCGATCGGGAACCGCCTCCTCCTCGGCTTCGGCGCCATCACGCTGGTGATGATGGCGCTCGGCTTCTACGCGATCGCCCAGATCGGATCGGCGCGCGAGGCGACGGACGCCATCGTGGCGCGCGATCTCGGCCTTGCGCGTCGGATCGACGACCTCGGCAACAAGGCCCGCGCGATCGGCATCCTGCGTCGCAACGCCACCATCGACGCATTGGTTCGCGCGCGGACATCGAGCGGCCAGAGCACGGCGCCCCCGGAACCGACTGAAGACACGCCCGAGGCCTGGCGCCGGACAGCGGACGACATCGAGGCGCTTCTTGCAGGGATCGTACGCTCCACAGGCGAGTACCATAGCAACGCGATCTCCGTGGAACGGGCCGCCATGTGGGCGGGTCTCGGCGACACGGCCGGCGAGGTGCGGACCCTGTTTCGCGGGTTGAGGGGGAGCGCCGAGGCGTTCTTTGCGGCAGTCGCCGCCAAGGACGTGGACGCGGTGATCGCCCGCAACGCCGAACTCAACATCAGGCAGGCGGACCTCCTGCGCACCATCGACCGGACGCATGGCGTGCTGGACGAGAGCATCCTATCCGGTCAGCGCAGCGTCGCCTCGATCCAGGAGCGCAGCCGACGCTCGATCATCCTCACGCTCGGTGCTGCCGTGCTGCTCAGCCTCATCGTCGCCTTCCTCATCCGACGCGCGGTCATCCGGCCCGTGCTCGAGGTGATGAACTTCGTCGAGCGCGTCGGCGACGGTGACCTGACGGGCCGCATAAAGGTCGGCGGACGTGACGAGATCGGCCGGCTCGGGACGAAGCTCAACGCCATGGTCGGAGGCCTCGCCGAATTCGCCCGTACCAACCGCAGCGCTACGGCCGACCTCAACGCCGCAGCCGCGGAGATCCGCGCCTCGGCCCAGGAACAGGCGGCCAGTGTCGAGGAGCAGTTCGCAGCCGTCCAGGAAACTGCTGCGACGGTCGATCAGATTACGCATTCGGGCACGCAGATCACCAAGCGCGCGAGCGATGTCATCGCCAGCGCACAATCGGCCGCGCAGACGGCGCGCGCGGGCCTGCGAGCCGCCTCGGATTCCGCCAAGGCAATGGAACTCATCGGAGAACAGGGTGAGGCCGTCGCCGGCAACATCGTATCGTTGAGCGAGAAGACGCAGGCGATCGGCGAGATCATCAGCAATGTGAACGACATCTCGGAACGCACCCATCTGCTTGCGCTCAACGCAGCGATCGAGGCAGCGGCAGCGGGTGAAAGCGGTCGCAGCTTCGCGATCGTCGCCTCCGAGATGAAGCTGCTGGCCGATCAGGCCAAGAGCGCAACGGCGCAGGTGAGATCCATCCTCTCGGAGATCCAGCGCGGCATCAACGCCTCGGTCATGCTGACCGAAGAGGCGGTGAAACGTGCCGGCACCGGCAAGACACGCTCCGATACGACCTTGCGCACGATCGAGGAGATGGCGGCCCGCGCAGAGGAAAGCGTGCAGACCTTCCAGCAGATCGTCGCATCCACCAATCAGCAGCAGCTCGGCATCGAGCAGGTCATGGGAGCGCTCCAGAACATCCGGCTGGCAAGCCAGCAGACGGCAGCCGGGACACGGGAAGTCGAGATGGCATCCGCCAACCTCACCGAACTCGCGCAGGGGCTGACGTCCCTCGCCGAGCGCTACCGGCTCTAGCGCGGATCGTCGCGCCACACGGCGATGGATATCCGGCAACAGCTCCTGGCCGCCTTCGAGGCCGAGCACCGCGAACATCTCGACGCGATCCGTTCGGCATTGGCGGCCGGCGCGGATGGCCGCGAACCCGACTGGAACGATGTCTTCCGCCGCGCGCACAGCCTCAAGGGTGCCGCACGTGCCGTCGACCTCCCGCAGGTGGAGGCGGTCGCACACCGGCTCGAATCCTTGTTCGAGCGGGTCAGCACCGGTGCGCGCCGGCTCGATCGCGACGCGCATGCGGCGATCGATCTTGCCCTCGATCGCATCGAGGCCTTCGTGGCCGAGATGAAATCCGGCTCGCCAGCGATGCCGGCCGACGCGTTGGCTGCGCTCGAGCGCTGTCTCGGCGCGCCGGACCCCGCGGCAAGCGCCTCAGCCGCGGAAGCCGGCGATCCCGAACCGAAGCCTGCGCCGCCCACGACACCGCATCAGCCGAATTCAGAGCCCGGTCACGCCGTGTTGCGCGTGCCGGCAGCGATCGTCGAAGCGCTGACCGAGGCGAGCTACGGCTTGATGAGCGCGCTGCCGGGTGAGACGGATCTCGCGCAGCAGATTTCTCGTCTCGCCGCCGCCGCAAACGCCCTGCGCACGCGGCTCGGCAGCTTGCGAGAGGGCGATGTCGCGGCAGCGTCGCCCGCACAGCTTTCCGATTTGAACGCGCTGGAATCCGGGCTCGCCGATCTGGCACGCCACGCACTCGAGATCTCACGGCAGTACCGCACACAGCAGGCCGCCGTCGAAGCGGCCTCGGGGCGCGTTCGGGACGAAGCCGAGCGTCTCGCGCTGGTACCGGCCGAGACCGTGTTTGGCGGTTTCGCACGCGCCATCCGCGAGATCGCCCGCGGCGAGGCCCGCGAGGTCGAGGTGACGGCACGCGGGCTCGACCTGCCGGTCGATCGCGCGGTGTTGCAGGCCTTGAGCGACCCGGTGCTGCACGCCCTGCGCAACGCGCTCGGGCACGGTGCCGAGCCGGTCGAGCAGCGGCTGAGCGCAGGCAAGCCCGCTTCTTTGCAAATCCAACTCGTTGTCGAGATCCGCGGCAACCGGCTCGTCATCGCCATCCACGATGACGGACGCGGCCCCGATCTGCGAGCGATCGAAGCAAAGGCCCGCCAGCGCCGGCTGTTCGCCCGGCGAGAGGCGGCCGACGCCCATGGCCTGCTGTCCCTAGTGTTCGAGCCGGGGTTTTCGACCGCCGCCTCCGTCGACACCCTCTCCGGTCGCGGTATCGGGCTGTCCGTCGTCGCGGATTCGGTGCGCAAGCTCCAGGGAAGCGTCCGCATCGAGCCGCGAATGCCGCATGGCACCTCGCTCGTCATGACCCTGCCGCTCTCGGCGGCGCGGCGCCCAGTCCTGATCGTCGAGGCGGCGGCCGCCACCTATGCGCTACCGGGCGGCTCGGTCGAACGCCTCCTGCTTCTCGATCCCGGATCGCTCGACACGATTGCCGGAAAGACAGTCGCGCGGATCGGTTCGGGCACGAGCGCGTCGACGGTGCCTCTCGTCGCCCTGTCCGACCTCGTCGGGTCAGGCACCGAAAGCGGCGCCGAGATCGCGCGATCGGCCGTGCTGCTGCGTTCGGGCGATCGCCGCTGCGTGGTCTGCGTCGATCGCCTGGAGGACGTTCGTACTCTGCTCGTACGGCCGGCACCGCCCGTCGGAGCGCAGGCCGATCTGATAGTCGGCACCATCGTCCTCGGCAGCGAGACGCCGGTCCTCGTCCTCGATGCCGACATTCTGGTCGACCGGGCGCTGACCAGCACGCCGCGATCCGCAACGAGCGTGCGCAAGGCGCCACTTTCCGAACCCGGAACGTTGCCGCAGACGCGACGTTCGACAATTCTGGTCGTCGATGATTCCATCACCACTCGCACTCTGGAGAAGACGATCTTGGAAGCGGCCGGCTACCGTGTCGTCGCCTGCGTGGACGGCCAGGACGCGCTCGATCACCTGCGGGCCGGCATCGATCCCGTCGATCTCGTCGTCGCGGATGTCGAGATGCCGAGGCTCGACGGGTTCGGCCTGGTCGCTGCGCTGCGGAACGAGCCGGCATTCGCGAAGCTGCCCGTCATTCTGATGACCTCGCGCGGCGCCCAGCAAGACATCGCCCGCGGCCTCGAACTTGGGGCCGATGCCTACCTTACCAAACAGCGGTTCGATCAGGGCGAGCTCCTGGCGACGGTCGGGCAGCTGGTGTGAACGCCGACATGAGGGCAAACGGCCAGATCCGGGTGATGCTCGTCGAGGATTCGCTCGTGGTCCGGACCTTGCTGACGCATATCGTCGGGCGCGATCCGAGGCTCGAACTCGTCGGAGCGGTGGCGTCGGGCGAGGAAGCGCTCGCTGCGATCGCCACCGTCCGACCCGACGTCATCTCGATGGACATCCGATTGCCGGGAATCGACGGACTCGAAACGACGCGCCGCATCATGGCCGAGCAGCCGACGCCGATCGTCGTCATCGCCGATGCGGTCGAGGATTCCTCGCTCAAGATCTCGATGAACGCCCTGCGCGCCGGTGCCCTTTCCGTGGTTGAAAAGCCCGTCGCCACGACGAATGCTGGATATGACGCGATCGCTGCGGAGATCTGCACGCAATTGCGCATCATGGCGGAGGTTCCAGTCATCCGCCGCCGCCCCATCGGCGCGGAATGGGCGTTGCGCAGATCGGAATCGGCAGCGCTCGACATCCGGCCCGACTCGGCACCGAGCGTCCTGGCGATCGCCGCTTCGACCGGCGGCCCCCCCGCCCTGGCAAAGGTCATCGGCGCGTTACCGAAGGATTTTTCGCTGCCGATCCTGCTGGTCCAGCACATGGGCGCGGCCTTCATGGAAGGCTTCGCGTCCTGGCTCGGTGGCGTCGTCGGGCTGAACGTCAAGATCGGCCGGGACGGCGAACGGATTGCTGCGGGGAATGTCTATGTTGCTCCGGGCGACCGCCATCTCGAACTCGCGCCGGGTCGAACCCTGCGCATTACCGACGCGGCCCCCATCGGCGGCCAAAGGCCGGCCGCGACGGCATTGTTCAGTTCGGTCGCGAGCCATGCCCGATCCCAGGGGATCGGCGTCCTTCTAACCGGAATGGGCGAGGACGGCGCGCTCGGCCTGCTCGACATGCGACGCGCCGGAGCGGCGACGATCGCCGAGCATGAGAGCACCGCGGTCGTCTATGGCATGCCGGCGGCGGCGGTGCGGCTCTCGGCCGTCAGCAGCGTGCTGCCGCTCGACGAGATCTCACCGCATGTGCTGCGTCTGACCCAGCCGGAGTCCGGCGCGTGATGAGTTCGGCAACGAATGCGGCTGCAGCCAAGATTCTGCTCGTCGAGGATTCGGAGACCCAGGCGCTCGAATTGCGTTTGCTCCTCGAAGCACAAGGCTTTGCGGTCGATCGCAGCGCGACGGCGGAAGCGGCGCTCGACCATCTCAACGAATGCCTGCCCGATCTGGTCGTCGCCGATTACCACCTGCCCGGCATGAACGGCGATGAGTTCACCCGGCAGATGCGCCTATCGCTTCGCACGCGGGCGCTGCCTGTCCTCATGCTCACCGGCGCGCAGGGCGGAGAGCGGCAAGGGCTCGAAAGCGGGGCGGATGCCTATATCGCCAAATCGGCTGATCGCGACCTGCTGATCTTGCGGATCCGCGCGCTGCTACGAGAGCGGCGGAGCGGGCGCGGCAGCAGCCCGGGCGGAGCGACATTCAGGCGAGGCCGCATCCTGGTCATCGACGGAAGCGCTACGTACCGGACCTTCTTCGTCGGGCTTCTCAGTCAGGAAGGACACGCCGTCGCGACGGCCGGAAGCCGGGAAGAGGCCCTTGCTGCGCTGCAGGCATCCGATGCGCATTTCGATTGCGTGACGATCGACCTGCTCGGCCATGCCTATGACGGTATCGCGCTGTGCCGCGAGATCGCCGAGCACCGCAAGGAGGCGGCTGAATCGGGCGACGACACCAGAATCGCCGCCTTCCAACTCGTCGGAATTGCCGGAAACGCTCCGAGCAAAGCGCTCCTCATGGAGGCTTTCGCCGCCGGCGCCGACGACGTCATCGCCAAATCCGACGGCGACGTTCTGGCCCTCAGGGTGCGCGGGCTCGTGCGCCGGCGCCTGCTCGACGAAGACAACCGAAGGATTACCCTGGAATTCGGGGCAAGCGAGCGCGCACTCGAACGGGCCCGAGCCGAAACCGAGGCGGCCGAAACGAGAGCTGCCTTGGCCGATGCGCTGGAACAGGCCAATCAGGATCTCGCCGAGGCCAATCGGCGTCTGACCGATACACAAGCACAGCTCGTCCAGGCCGCCAAGATGGCCTCGCTCGGCGAACTCGTGGCGGGCATCGCCCACGAGATCAACAACCCCCTCGCCTTCATCCAGGCGCATCAGGGCACCGTCGAAACCTGGCTCGGCGAGCTCCCCGACCAGGGGAGCGAGGCGGCCCAGAAGAAGCTGGACAAGGCTCGCGCACGCGTTGCCACGATGCGGGCTGGTTTGCAGCGCATCCAAGAACTCGTGAAGAATTTGCGGACCTTCTCCCGGCTCGACGAGGGCGAGCGCACCATGGTGCACGTCCCCGAAGCCGTCGAAACCGTGTTGACCCTGATCCAGCACAAGCTCGGCGATCGGATCACCGTGGTGCGTGATTTCTCCGGCAACGTGGACATGCATTGCACACCTGCCCTGCTCAACCAGGTCGTTATGAACATCGTCAGCAACGCCGCCGACGCCATCGCCGGGCCAGGCACCATCACGTTGTCGACGCGGACGGAAGGCGACATGGATGTCATCCGCATCTCCGACACCGGCCCCGGCATTCCGGAACCTTTGCGGGAGCGGGTCTTCGAGCCCTTCTTCACGACCAAGGCCGTCGGCTCCGGGACCGGACTTGGCCTTGCGATTGCTTACAGCGTCGTGCGGGCGCATAGCGGCACCCTCACGATCGAGGCAGCACAAGGAGGCGGAGCCTGCTTCGTTATCGGTATCCCACGGCCGGCGGCGTCCTCATGAGCCGGAGCACCATTCTCGCCGTCGATGACGAGCCCGACATCCTGGTCGCGCTCGAGGACCTGTTCGAAGACGAGTTCCGGGTCCTGACGACATCGAAGCCGGCCGAGGCGCTCGCGATCCTGCGCAACGAGCCGGACGTGGCGGTCATCGTCTCCGATCAGCGGATGCCGGGCATGACCGGCGATGCGCTGCTCGCACAGGCGCGCACCATCCATGACGCACAGGCGATTCTGCTCACCGGTTACGCCGACATCGCGGCGGTGATCGCCGCGCTCAACCAGGGCGGCATCATAGGCTACGTCACCAAGCCCTGGGATCCTGCGCTGCTCCGCAGCACGGTGCGCAACGCCGTCGAAAGATTCCGGCTCGGTCGCGATCTTGCGACCGAGCGCGCCCTTCTCCACGGCCTCCTCAACCATTCGAGCGATGCGATCTCCTTCAAGGATGCGCAGGGTCGACTGGTGCGGCTGAATGCGCGCAAGGCTGCACGGCTCGGACTCGCGGATCCGCAGGCCGGGATCGGGCAATCGGAACGCGATTTTCTGAAGACGCCTGCAGCGAATTCGATCGACGAGGCCGATTCCAATGCCATCGCTCATGCCGAGCCGAGCGAGACTGTCCTCTCGGAAGGATCGGCCGGCGCGGAGCGTTGGTACGACGTGGTTCGCGTGCCGATCCGCGGCGCTGCCGGCGAAGTCACGCATCTCGCGACGATCGAACGGGACATCACCGAGCAAAAGGCTCTGGAGGCGCGATTGCGCCAGTCCGACAAGATGCAAGCGCTCGGCACGCTTGCCGGCGGCATCGCCCATGACTTCAACAACCTGCTGACCGTCATCCTCGGCAGCCTCGAACTCGCCGGCCCCAAGGTCGCCGACCAGCCCCGGGTCAAGCGCCTGTTCGACAACGCGATGGGCGCGGCGCAGCGCGGTTCGACCCTCACCAAGCGGCTCTTGAGCTTCAGCCGCTCGCGCGACCTCCGGCTCCGCGTCGTCGACGTGAACGCCCTGATCGAGGGCATGAACGAATTGTTCCGCAGCAGCCTCGGCGGCGTGGTGCGCGTCCAGACGGATCTCGACCCCGAACTGCCGCCGACCATGATCGATCCGGATCAGCTCGAACTGGCGATCCTGAACCTCTGCATCAATGCCCGCGATGCCATGCCGGACGGCGGCCTGATCACGGTTTCGACGCGCCGAGCCGCCATCTCGGACGATGCAGCTCTTGCGGCTGGTGTCTACGCGCTCGTCACGATCTCGGATGAGGGGGGCGGTATTCCGCCCGAAATCCTGGAGCGCGTCTGCGAACCCTTCTTCACGACGAAAGCCGTCGGACAGGGCACCGGCCTGGGGCTCGCCATGGTGTTCGGATTGGCGCAGCAGGTGAAGGGCCGTCTCAACATCACCAGCAAGCTCGGGCAGGGCACGAGGGTGGAGTTGGCACTACCCGGCGCCGACGCTGCGGTCTGTTCAGAGGCTCCGAACAAATCGGATGCGGATATGACGGCCGCGGCAGGACCTGCTCGCATTCTCGTCGTCGATGACGATGCCGAGGTCCGGCACGTTACCGCCTCGTTCCTCAACGATTTCGGCTACACGGAATCCGAGGCTCCAGACGGCGTCTCGGCGCTCGCCATGATGGAGCGAACGGATTTCGATCTCGTCGTCGCCGATCTCGCCATGCCCGGCATGACCGGCCTCGAACTCGCCGCCGAAGTGCGCCAGCGCTTCTCCGAGGTGCCGGTGCTGATCCTGACCGGACACGCCGATGCGATGCAGATCCCGGACGACCTGCCCGTTCTGACGAAGCCTTTCGAATCGGCAGAACTCGCTCGCCGCGTCTCTTCGCTTCTCGCCGTGGACGCTGCCTGAAGCGGTCCGGCCACGAAAAAGGGCGGCCCCGCGAACCGCCCCGTTTCCATGCCGTGGTAAAATACCGAAATCAGGCTGCTTCGGCTGCACCGACCTGAACCGGGCCCGAATCCTGGCCGCGGGCATCGACGTCGCGATCGACGAACTCGATCACGGCCATCGCGGCGTTGTCGCCATAGCGGAAGCCGGCCTTCATGATCCGGCAATAGCCACCCGGACGCGAGGCGTAGCGCGGGCCGAGCACGGTGAAGAGCTTCTTGACCATGTCGGCATCGCGCAGCTGCGCCATGGCGAGACGGCGAGCATGGACGCTGTCGGTGCGGCCGAGCGTGATCAGCTTCTCGACCACAGGACGCAGGTCCTTGGCCTTGGGCAAAGTGGTGACGATCTGCTCGTGCTTGATCAGCGCGGCGGACATGTTGGCGAACATCGCCTTGCGATGCTCGGCGGTACGGTTGAAACGGCGACCGCGATAGGCGTGACGCATGGTGTGGCTCTCCTTCGTGATTGCGGCCGCCGTGCCAAGGGTCGGCCGAGTGCCCTCGAGGGCTCTTCTTTAGAACTCCGCTTGACCCTGCGGCGGGATTCGATGTCTTCACATCCGTCATTCCGGGGCCGCGAAGCGAAACCCGGAATCTAGAAACTCAGGTGACCTACCAGCCTGACGACTCGGCGGTTCCGGGTTCGCCTACGGCGCCCCGGAACGACAGGCGCGCCGCGGCAAGCTTAGTAGTGCTCTTCGAATCTCTTCGCGAGATCCTCGATGTTCTCCGGCGGCCAGCCGGGGATGTCCATGCCGAGATGCAGGCCCATTCCGGCGAGCACTTCCTTGATTTCGTTCAAGGACTTGCGGCCGAAGTTCGGGGTGCGGAGCATCTCGCCTTCCGACTTCTGGATGAGATCGCCGATATAGACGATGTTGTCGTTCTTCAGGCAGTTCGCCGAACGGACCGACAGCTCGAGCTCGTCGACCTTCTTGAGCAGGGCCGGGTTGAAGGGGAGCTGCGGCGCGAGCGGCGCAGCCTCTTCCTTGCGGGGCTCCTCGAAATTCACGAAGACCTGTAGCTGGTCCTGGATGATGCGCGCGGCATAGGCCAGGGCGTCCTCCGGCGAGACCGCGCCATTGGTCTCGATCGTCATGGTCAACTTGTCCTTGTCGAGATCCTGGCCCTCGCGGGTGGTCTCGACGCGGTAGCTGACCTTGGTGACCGGTGAATACAAAGCATCGACCGGAATCAGGCCGATCGGCGCATCCTCGGGCCGGTTGCGCTCGGCCGGGACATAGCCCTTGCCGGTCGCGACGGTGAATTCCATGCGGATTTCCGCGCCGTCATCGAGCGTGCAGATGACGAGATCCGGGTTCAGGATCTGGATGTCGCCGACGACGCCGATATCGCCCGCCGTGACGGTGCCCGGCCCGGTCTTGCGCAGGGTCATGCGCTTGGGCTGCTCGGTCTGCGAACGGATGGCGATGGTCTTGATGTTGAGGACGATGTCGGTGACGTCCTCACGTACGCCCGGGATCGACGAGAACTCGTGCAGCACGCCGTCGATCTGCACCGAGGTCACGGCCGCGCCCTGGAGCGAGGACAGCAGCACGCGGCGCAGCGAATTGCCGAGCGTGGTGCCGAAGCCGCGCTCCAGCGGCTCGGCGACGACCGTGGCGACCCGCTTCGGATCGTCCCCGGCCGAAACCTGCAGCTTGTTCGGCTTGATGAGTTCCTGCCAATTCTTCTGAATGACCACGATCTTACCTCTCGTCGAACATGCATGGCCGGCGTCCCGGTCCACGCTTCGGCCAGCCTTGGCGCGCCTCACGCGCCCGGGCCGGTCCCCGAAATCATTGCTGCCCTGAAACCCAGAGCTCCGGCACGAAACGGTAGCCGGCCCCTTCGCGATCGACATAGCCGAGCGCAGGAAACTCGAGATGCGAACCGGCGATCAGCGTGCGGTCGGTCGCAACCTCATCGAGGATGCGCTTACGCACGGCACGCGCCTTCTCGACATCGACATCGAAAGCGACCCCCGCCTCCGGCTGCTTGAACTGGATCGCGGGCAGATGGATCACATCCGTCCACATCAGCAGGCTCTTGCCGTCCGACTCGATGCGGAAGGCCGTGTGCCCCGGCGTATGGCCCGGCAGCGGAATTGCCGTGATGCCGGGCGCCACCTCGCCACCGCGATGCTCGGTGATCCGGTCGGCATAGGGCGCGAGCGCCTTGCGGGCTCCCTCGAAGAACGGCTTGGCAACGTCCGGCGCTCTCGCGAGCGCCTCGTCGGGAAGCCAATGGGCCGTCTCGTCGGAATGGATGACGAGACCCGCATTCGGGTAGCGCGCACCGTCCTCGTCGTTCAGCAGGCCGCCGGCATGGTCGGGATGCAGATGCGTGAGCAGCACGGTCTCGATCTCTTCCGGCTTTACGCCGGTCAAGGCGAGTGCAGAGGAGACTCGGCCAAGCGTATCCGGACCGAGCCGGCCGTAGCCGGAATCGATCAGGAGCGGCTTGCGGCCTGGACCGGTGACGAGGAAAGCGTTCAGCGTGACGCGCGGCGTCGCGCCGCGGAAGCCTGCGGCCTGAAGCGCGCTGGCTTCGCCAACGTCGATTCCCGAAACGAGCGCCTCGAGCGGGGCCTCGAACCAGCCGTCGTTGAGCACGGTGACCGTCAGGTCACCGAGATTCCAACGCAGGATACCGGGGAGCGGGCTCGCGCCGTCCGTCACGCTCTGCCTCCTTCAACGCCTCCGATCAGACGCGGCGACGCTTGCGCGGCCGGCAACCGTTATGCGGAATCGAGGTCACGTCGCGGATCGAGGTCACCGTGAAGCCAGCGGCCTGAAGGGCGCGCAGGGCCGATTCACGGCCGGAGCCGGGACCGGAGACTTCGACCTCGAGCGTGCGCATGCCGTGCTCGGCCGCCTTGCGGGCAGCATCCTCGGCGGCGACCTGTGCGGCGTAAGGGGTCGATTTCCGCGAGCCCTTGAAGCCCATGGCACCCGACGAGGACCAGGAAATCGTGTTGCCCTGAGCGTCGGTGATGGTGATCATCGTGTTGTTGAACGAGGCGTTCACATGCGCGACGCCCGAGACGATATTCTTGCGTTCGCGGCGGCGTACGCGAGTCGGTTCCTTGGCCATACTCTTTGGTCTCTTCCTTCAGGCACGCCCGTAATTCCAGGCGCTCGGGATAGGTCGTGGGTTCGGGGGTGCGTCGCCGCAATCGAGGCCACGCGAGGAGGGCCGAGCGAAACACGGCCCTCCAAATTCAAAAGAATTACTTCTTCTTGCCTGCGATCGGCTTCGACTTGCCCTTGCGGGTACGGGCATTGGTGTGGGTGCGCTGGCCGCGCACCGGCAGGTTGCGGCGGTGGCGCAGGCCGCGATAGCAGCCGAGATCCATCAGCCGCTTGATGTTCATCGAGACTTCGCGGCGCAGGTCGCCCTCGACCATGTAGTCGCGGTCGATCGTTTCGCGGATCTGAAGCACCTCGGCATCGGTGAGCTGGTTCACGCGGCGTTCGGCCGGAATGCCGACCTTCTCGGTGATCTCTTCGGCCTTCTTCGGTCCGATTCCATGGATGTATTGAAGCGCGATGACGACGCGCTTGTTCGTCGGGATGTTGACGCCTGCGATACGGGCCAAGGTCTCTCTCCATGAGCGCGGGCATCAGCCCGCTTCGGGTCGAAGCGCGCGTCCGGTGGAGGCCGGCCCTCAAAGAGGCGCCCCGGACCGCTTGGTCTGGACGAAGGGGGCCCGCCTAGCGCAGCGGGCCGGAGGTGTCAAGGCGCTCGCTTGGATTGATGGTGATCCATCACCGTCATGCTGGGGCCGCGTAGCGGAACCCGGCACCCAGAGCCGCTTCGCGATCCGGACATGACATCTTGGCGGCAATGGATCCCGGGTTCGCCTGCGGCGCCCCGGGATGACGAAGTGGACGCGGCCGCCTCGCGCACGCGCAGCCTACCGATACGGCTCCAAAGCCGCCATCAGGTCCTTCGTGACCTCGTCGATCGGCTTCATGCCATCGACAGTCTGCAGCTGGCCGGACTGCGCGTAATATTCCGAAAGCGGTGCGGTCTGCTTCAGATAGGCGGCGAAACGCTGCTTAAAGACCTCCGGCGTATCGTCCTTGCGAACCGGCTGACCGCGCGCGGCGGTCTCTTCGGCCCGTTTGGCGATGCGGCCGACCAATGCATCCTCGTCGACGACAAATTCGATCACCGTGTCGAGCTTCAAGCCCTTCTCGGCGAGCATCGTGTCGAGCGCCTTGGCCTGCTCCACCGTGCGCGGGAACCCATCGAGGATGAAGCCCGGCTTGGCATCCGCTTCCTCGACGCGATCGGCGACGATGCCGACCACGACGGCATCCGGCACGAGGCCGCCGCTCTCCATGATGGCTTTCGCCTGCTGACCGACAGGGGTGCCGGCGGCGACAGCGGCGCGCAGCATGTCGCCGGTCGACAATTGCGGGATGCCGAATTTCTCGACGATCCGCTCGGATTGCGTGCCCTTCCCCGCTCCCGGTGGTCCGAGCAGTATGATGCGCATGGGTCGTTTCCTCGTCGTCAGGCCCGGCAGCGGGCTCTTGTTCCGCATTGGTCGCCGAACTCCTCGCCCGGCGAGCTCACATTATCGATGGTTGCGACGATGTGATGCGAAAAAAAGCGTTCTGCGTCCACCAAACCTTTGGCCGAGAGCGCCCCCGGCACTGGCGTCGGATCGCCCCTCTCCGACAACCGGCTGACGGAATCGATCCTCTAGCGTCGGCGCGTAGTCGAGGCGCCGCGCAGTTTCGCCTTCTTCACCAGGCCCTCGTATTGATGTGCCATCAGGTGCCCGTGGATCTGCGCCACCGTGTCCATGGTGACCGAGACCACGATGAGCAGCGAGGTGCCACCGAAGCCGAGGCTCGCCGAGGTGTAGGAGGCGACGATCTCCGGCACCAGACAGACGAAGGTCAGGTAGAGCGCACCGATCACAGTGATGCGCGTAAGGACCTTGTCGATGAAGGCGGCCGTGCGCTCACCGGGCCGGATGCCGGGGATGAAGCCGCCGTGCTTCTTCAGATTGTCGGCCGTCTCCTGCGGATTGAAGACCACCGCTGTGTAGAAGAACGTGAAGAAGATGATCAGCGCGGCATAGAGGGCCATGTAGAGCGGCCTGCCATGGCCGATATAGGCCGTCAGGGTGCCGAGGACGCCGGTGCCCTGGTTCGCCGAGAAGCTCGCCACGGTGGCCGGCAGGAGCAGCAGCGAGGAAGCGAAGATCGGCGGAATCACGCCCGAGGTGTTCAGCTTCAACGGCAGGAACGAGGTCTGGCCCTCATACATCCGGTTGCCGACCTGACGCTTGGGGTAGTTGATCAGAAGCCGGCGCTGGGCGCGCTCCATGAACACGATGAAGTAGACGAGCGCCACGGCCGCGACGGCCGCCCCGAGCAGGATCGCCGGGGACAATGCGCCGGTCCGAGTCAGTTCGAGCGCGCCGAAGATCGCTGCGGGCAGATGCGCCACGATGCCGGCGAAGATGATCAGCGACGAGCCGTTGCCGATGCCGCGCGAGGTGATCTGCTCGCCGATCCACATCAGGAACAGCGTGCCGCCCGTCAGCGTGATGACCGTCGAGAGAATGAAGAATGGCCCGGGACTGATGACTGCGTTCGAGCCTTGAAGGCCGAAGGCGATGCCCCAAGACTGGACGAGCGCCAGCACCACCGTGAGGTAGCGCGTGTATTGGTTGATGACCTTGCGGCCCGATTCGCCTTCCTTCTTCAGCGCCTCGAGCGTCGGGACGACGGAGGTGAGAAGCTGAACGATGATCGAGGCCGAGATGTACGGCATGATGTTCAGCGCGAACACGGCCATGCGCTCGACGGCGCCGCCCGAGAACATGTTGAACATGCCCAGCACGCCGCCGGCCTGGCTCTGGAAGTTGCGTGCGAATTGTTCGGGATCGATGCCGGGAATCGGGATGTAGGTGCCAAGCCGGAAGACGATCAGCGCGCCGATCGTGAACCAGATCCGCTTCTTGAGCTCATCAGCTTTCGCGATGGCGCCGAAATTCAGGTTTGCGGCAAGCTGTTCGGCGGCTGAAGCCATGTCACGAATTCCTGAAGGGCACCGTACGGACGCGCGGCGCGCCCTGAAAACGCGAGCGGCGGCCACGCGCAAGCACGGACCGCCGCTCGGGGGTTGGACTTAAGCGCTGGCTCAAGCCGACGCAACAGCACCCTCGCCGCCGCGATGCGCCGCACCGGACGCATAGACGGTGGTGACGGAACCACCGGCCTTCTCGACGGCAGCGATCGCCGATTGCGACGCGCGGGTGACCTCGAAGGCGAGCTTTGCCTTCAACTCACCAACGCCGAGCAGCTTCACGCCGTCGCGGGCCCGGCTGATGATGCCGGCTTTGACCAGCGCATCGACGGTGACCGCAGCATTCGCGTCGAGCTTGCCAGCATCCACGGCAGCTTGAACCCGGCCGAGATTGACCTCGTTCAGATCGGCAGCGTGGATGTTGTTGAAGCCGCGCTTCGGCAGCCGGCGATGCAACGGCATCTGGCCGCCCTCGAAGCCCTTGATGGCGACGCCCGTGCGGGCCTTCTGGCCCTTCACGCCGCGTCCCGCGGTCTTGCCTTTGCCGGAGCCGATGCCACGGCCGACGCGCATGCGGGCCTTGGTCGCGCCTTCGTTGTCGTGGATTTCGTTGAGCTTCATCTCGCCCTCCTCAAGCGTCGAGGACGCGCACGAGGTGCTGCACCTTGCGGATCATGCCGCGCACGGAGGGTGTATCCTCCAGCTCGGCAACGCGGTGCAGCTTGTTCAGCTTGAGCCCAATCAGCGTCTCGCGCTGAGAGGATTCGCGGCGGATCGGCGAGCCGATCTGCTCGACGCGGAGCGTCTTGGTGGCCATGCTCCCCTCCCCTTACGCAACGGCGGCTTCGGAGGTGTCGGCCGGGTCGGCATCGCGACGGCGAGCCTGCAGCGCGGACACCTTGAGGCCACGGCGCGCGGCGACCGAGCGCGGGCTGTCCTCGTTCTTGAGCGCGTCGAAGGTGGCGCGCACGAGGTTGTAGGGGTTCGACGAGCCGAGCGACTTCGCGACGACGTCCTGCATGCCGAGCGTCTCGAACACGGCGCGCATCGGGCCGCCGGCGATGATGCCGGTGCCCTGGGGCGCAGCGCGCAGGATCACCTTGCCTGCGCCGTGACGGCCGGCGACGTCGTGATGCAGCGTACGGCCTTCGCGCAGGCTGACGCGGACGAGGCCGCGCTTGGCCGCCTCGGTCGCCTTGCGGATGGCTTCCGGCACCTCGCGGGCCTTGCCATGACCAAAGCCGACGCGACCCTTCTGGTCGCCGACAACGACGAGCGCCGCGAAGCCGAAGCGACGGCCACCCTTCACCACCTTGGCGACGCGGTTGATGTGGACGAGCTTGTCCACGAACTCGCTGTCGCGCTCCTCTCGGTCGTCGCGGCGACGACCCTCGCGTTCACGTGCCATTTTTCTCTTCCGTTATCTCACTTGCGCGGGCGAAGAGCCCGCTCGCTCGATGAATTCCCCTCCCCCTTGCGGCGGGGGGTAAGGGTGGGGGTCCCGCAGGAGGCACCGCAGCGCCTCGTCCTGAACCACCCCCCACATCCAACTCCTCCCCGCAAGGGGGAGAAGAGAAGGATCAGAACTCCAGACCACCCTCGCGGGCGGCATCGGCCAGGGCCTTGACGCGGCCGTGGTAGATGTAGCCCGAGCGGTCGAAGATCACCTTGGTGACGCCGGCCGCCTTGGCGCGCTCGGCAACGAGCTTGCCGACGGCCGCAGCAGCCGACTTGTCGGCGCCGGTCTTCAGATCCTTGCGCAGATCCTTGTCGATGCTCGAGGCCGAGGCGAGCGTCTTGCCCGCTTCGTCGTCGATCACCTGCACATAGATCTGCTTCGAGGAGCGGAACACCGAGAGCCGGGGCCGTCCGTTTGCCGCTGCCCTGAGCGCGCGACGGACGCGCGCCTTGCGGCGGATGAGGGCTTCGTTCTTCGCAGACATTCTCGCCCCCTTACTTCTTCTTGCCTTCCTTGCGGAAGATGAACTCGCCGGCGTACTTCACGCCCTTGCCCTTGTAGGGCTCGGGACCGCGATATTCGCGGATCTCGGCGGCGACCTGACCGACCTGCTGGCGGTTGATGCCGGCAATGACGATCTCGGTCGGCTTCGGCGTGGTGATCGTAATGCCGGCCGGGATCACGTATTCGATATCGTGGCTGTAGCCGAGCGAGAGCTTGAGCGCCTTGCCTGCCATCGCGGCGCGATAGCCGACACCGGTGATCTCAAGCTTCTTCTCGAACCCTTTCGAGACACCCTCGACAAGGTTGGCGACCTGCGCACGCGAGGTGCCCCACAGAGAGCGCGCTTCCTTCGACTGGTCCTTGGGCTGCACCGAGACGGCACCGTCCTTGAACTCGACGACAACCTGGGGCGGCACCACGAATTGCAGCTCGCCCCTCGAGCCCTTCATCTTCACCGTCTGACCCGAGACCGTGGCGGTGACGCCGGACGGCACGGGGACGGGCTTCTTGCCTACGCGAGACATGTCGCAAGTCCTCCGGATCAGAACACCGTGCAGAGCACTTCACCGCCGACGTTGCGCTCGCGCGCCTCGTGGTCGGCCATGACGCCCTGCGGGGTGGAGACAATGGTGACGCCGAGGCCGTCAGCGACGCGCGGCAGCTCGCCGACCGAGGCATAGACCCGGCGGCCCGGCTTCGAGACGCGCTGGACCGTACGGATGACGGGCTTGCCGTCGTAGTATTTCAGCTCGATCGAGAATTCGGTGCGGCCATTGCCGAGATCGCTCACCGCGTAATCGCGGATGTAGCCTTCGGATTTGAGCACATCGAGCACGCTCTTGCGCAGCTTCGAGCCCGGCGTCTGGACGACGCTGCGGCGGCGCAGCTGGCCGTTGCGGATACGGGTGAGCATATCACCCACGGGATCATTGACCATGGCAGCTCCCCCTTACCAGCTGGACTTGACGAGGCCCGGGATCAGGCCCTTGTTGCCGAGCTCGCGCAGGGCAACACGGGACACGCCGAGCTTGCGGTAATAGGCGCGGGGGCGCCCGGTGATCTCGCAGCGGTTCTTGATCCGCGTGGGCGAGGAATTGCGCGGCAGCTCCGCGAGCTTGAGACGCGCCTCGAAGCGCTCCTCCATCTCAAGCGACTGGTTGTTCGCAGTCGCCAGCAGGGCGGCGCGCTTGGCCGCGTAGCGCTTCACCAGCGCCTTGCGGTGATTGTTCTTTTCGACTGAGCTCTTCTTAGCCATGTGATGGTCTCCGGTGTCCGCGTCTGAGCGAGTTTGCGCTCACTGCCGGAACGGGAATTTGAAGTGGGCGAGGAGAGCCTTCGCCTCGGCGTCGGTCTTGGCGCTGGTCTGGACGACAATGTCCATGCCCCAAGTCTGCTCCGCCTTGTCGTAGGAGATCTCCGGAAACACGAGGTGCTCCTTGAGGCCCATGGCGTAATTGCCGCGGCCATCGAAGGAGCGCGGGTTCAGGCCGCGGAAGTCGCGAACACGCGGGAGCGCGATCGTGATCAGGCGGTCCATGAATTCGTACATGCGGGCCTTGCGCAGGGTTACCTTGGCGCCGATCGGCATGCCCTCGCGGACCTTGAAGGTCGCGATCGCCTTGCGGGCGCGGGTGATGACCGGCTTCTGACCGGCGATCAGGGCGAGATCGCCCGCCGCAACCGAAGCTTTCTTCGAATCCGCGGTGGATTCGCCGACGCCCATGTTGATGACGATCTTCTCGATCTGCGGAACCTGCATCGGGTTCGCATAGCCGAACTGCTCGATCAGCTTCTGGCGGACGACCTCGTCGTAATGCTTGCGCAGACGCGGGGTATAGCCCTCGGCCGAAGCGCCGCGCTTGGGGCCCTTGGCGCCCACATTCACGGTGACCTTCTCGGAGGGAGCCGGTTTGCCGCCACCCTTGGGAGCGTCCTTGCCGGCGGGCTTGGCGCCCTTCTTAGCATCAGCCATCGATCAGATCTCCCGAGCGCTTGGCGAACCGGACCTTGCGCCCGTCGTCGAGGATGCGGAAACCGACCCGGGTCGGCTTGCCGTCCTTGGGATCGGCGACCGCGATGTTGGAGAGGTGGATGGCAGCCTCCTTCGAGACGATGCCGCCTTCCGCGGTTTGGGTCTGGCGCTGGTGGCGCTTGACGAGGTTGACGCCGCGAACGAGCGCGCGATCCTCTTTCGGCAGAACCTGGATGACCTCGCCGGAGCGACCCGCGTCGCGGCCGGTGAGAACGACGACCGTGTCGCCCTTCTTGATCTTGGCAGCCATCACAGCACCTCCGGCGCCAGCGAGATGATCTTCATGTGGTTGCGGGCGCGCAATTCGCGCGGCACCGGCCCGAAGATGCGGGTGCCGACCGGCTCTTTCTGGTTGTTGATGAGCACGGCCGCATTCTTGTCGAAGCGGATCACCGAGCCGTCCGGACGCTTCACGTCCTTGGCGGTGCGCACGACGACCGCCTTCATGACGTCGCCCTTCTTCACGCGGCCGCGCGGAATCGCCTCCTTCACGGAGACGACGATGATGTCGCCGACCCCGGCATATTTGCGCTTCGACCCGCCGAGGACCTTGATGCACATCACACGGCGCGCACCGGAATTGTCGGCGACGTCCAGATTCGTCTGCATCTGGATCACGGTAAGTGACCTTTCCTGGTTTCAGGCGGGTATCCGCACACGGGCGGTATTGCCCGGCGGACGACGCCTGATGGGGACTTCGAGGTCCCCGGATGTGAGAAGCCGCGCTATCGGCGCCGTGAACGGCCCCGGCGCGGTCGCCGCGTGCTAAGGGTGCGAACACCCTTGCTGGAATGTCGCGAAGGAGGGGCGCATACTATGGGATGAGGGGGAACGCAAGGCGTCGATCGTTGCGAACTCGACGCATTCACCGGGTCTCTGCGAAAGATGGCGCCATCTGGGGCAGCTGGCTGCTCCAATCGAACGAGCAGAGGCACGATGCCAGAGAATGCACGATTGGCGTGGGAGGTTCTCGTCGGCCATTTCGGCTCCGAGAACATGAACGCGATTGCCAGCTCACGGCGCCGATTTGCCCCACACCTTCTTCCCGACCTTCAGGCGGCGATCATCGCGGAAATCGCGCCATTCGAGCCGGCCTTGTCCGGCATTCACCAGCCACATGATTTTCAGGCCCCAACCATTTCCGGGCTGTCGATACGAACGGATCAATTCGCGGCGGCGATCACGCCACTCCAGTACCAGGACATGGATGTCGGCCAGGAGGAACCGTTCGCCGCGCTCAACAACGGTCTGTGGCTGTTCAAGATCGACGATGTCCCTGTCGCCGTCCTCCTTTCTCAATACGACGACCATTTTCGCCGAAGCCGTTACACGCAGGTCGAGATCGCCTACCTCCCCAGTGAAGCCGCCTCGGGGTTTGCCCGCACATTCCTCAAACTTGTCCAGCAGGCCGGAGAAACCTCTCGCCTCTATCGCGGCAAAGTTCTGTCCTTCGAATCGGGCTCCGATTATTCCGGCATGCATTCGGACATGCTGGTTCACAGACTACCCCAAGTAGAACGCGGCGACGTCATCCTGAGTGCGCACACGATGGCGCGGCTCGACCAGCACGTCTTCGAATTCAATCGACATCGAGCGGAATTGAAGAACCTCGGGCAATCGACACGAAAGGGCATCCTGCTTTACGGCCCCCCGGGGACCGGAAAGACGCATGTCATCCGCTACATCTCATCAAGCCTGCCGGAGCACACGACCGTGCTGATCACGGCAGAGCAGGTCGGGAACCTCCGCCGCTACATGACGCTCGCGCGGACGCTGGAGCCTAGCATCGTCGTGCTTGAGGACGTCGACCTCGTCGGGCGATCCCGAGAGGCTATGAACAGCCCGAATACAGAGGTCCTGCTCAACCGTCTCCTCAACGAAATGGACGGCCTTCGCCCGGATGCAGACATCCTCTTCATCCTCACGACCAATCGACCGGAGGACATCGAAGAGGCGCTCGCCTCCCGTCCTGGCCGCGTCGACGAGGCGATCGAGATCCCACTTCCGGATGACACCTGCCGCGAGCGGCTGGTCATGCTCTCCGGACAGGCGTTGGTCTTCGAGGATGGCGCCGTGTCGGAAGCCGTAGCCCGCTCCAACGGTTCGAGCGCTGCCTTCATGAAGGAGATGGTGCGCCGGCTTGCCCAGAAGGCGCTAGCCCGCGACGGCAGCAACAGAGTTTCGCGCGACGACGTCATCGCCATATTCGGTGACGCCATATCCAATCCGAGCCGGATCAGCCGACGGATCGTCGGCTTGGGCAGCGATCGCGGCAAGGCGCCGAGCGGGGATATGTGTTGTTAGACCGTTTGACCCGCAATTTCGACTTGTTACAGTGAGACTATGACTGAACTGTTGGAACGCGCGCTGGAAACTGTTCGTACCCTGTCGCCCGAGGTGCAGGACGATCTCGCACGCATCCTCTTGCAACTCGCCGGCCACGAGCAGTCGATCATCCAACTCAGCGCCGAGGAATCGGCGTCATTCGAAGAATCGATCGCACAGGCCAAGCGCCGCGAATTCGCCACCGAAGACGAGGTTCGGGCCGTCTGGTCGAAATATGGCCTGTGAAAATTCGCTATACCCGTAGCGGAGCGGCCGAGTTGTCGGCAATCCTTGCCCATATTGAACAGCATTCGCCACGAGGTGCACGCAAGGTCCATGCCCGGATACAGGCGATCACCGAGCTTCTCCGCGATCGCCCTTACGCTGGACAAGTGACCAGCAAAAGGCCGCTACGACGCATGATCGCGACGCCCTATCCCTACCTGATCTTCTATGAGGCGGCGGACGACGAGATCATCATTCACGGCATTCGTCATGCAGCGCGCCGACCTTTGCTCTGAAGGCCAAGCAGAACGGCAAAAGGGGAAGCCTCGTCGAAGACTTCCCCAAATCTTTGTCCAATCTAGGACGCGGCTATTCCCGCGAACGTAGACGATTGCAAAAAGCTCGTTCGAGCCTCACGCCCCAGCCGCCGTCTCCACCGGAGCCTGCCCAGCCGCCTCGGCGGCCGCAGCCTGGTCTTCGACCAGCTTCCAGGTCTTGGTCTTCGAGAAGGGCCGCGATTCCTCGATGAACACCGTCTGCCCGGTCTTGGCGAGGTTATTCTCGTCATGAGCATGGTAGTGCTTCGAGCGGCGCACGGTCTTCTTCATCACCGGGTGCGTGAAGCGGCGCTCCACCTTCACGGTGATCGTCTTGTCGGTCTTGTCGCTGATCACGACGCCTTGCAGGATGCGCTTGGGCATATCGAATGAAACCTTTCCTCAGCCCTTGGCCGCGTCCAGCGTCTTCCGACGCTGCAGCGTGCGCACACGGGCGATGTCGCGGCGGACCTCACGGACGCGCGCAACGTTCTCGAGCTGGCCCGTCGCTCCCTGGAAGCGCAGGTTGAACTGCTCCTTCTTGAGGGCGATGAGCTCGTCGCTCAGCTGATCCGGCGACAAAGCACGCAGATCGGACAGTCGCTCTGTCGACTTCATGGCTGTTCTCTCAATCGGCAATACGGGTGATGACGCGCGTGCGCACCGGCAGCTTGGCCGCGCCCAGGCGCAGGGCCTCGCGCGCGGTCTCCTCGGCGACGCCGTCGATCTCGAACATGATGCGGCCGGGATGGACGCGGGCGGCCCAATATTCGGGCGCGCCTTTGCCCGAGCCCATGCGGACTTCGGTCGGCTTGGCCGAGACCGGGACGTCGGGGAATACGCGGATCCAGACCCGGCCCTGGCGCTTCATCTCGCGGGTGATCGCGCGGCGGGCCGCCTCGATCTGCCGCGCGGTGACGCGCTCGGGCTCCAGGCACTTGAGGCCGAACTGGCCGAAGGACAGGTCGAACCCGCCCTTGGCAGCGCCATGGATGCGTCCCTTGAACTGCTTGCGAAATCGGGTCTTCTTGGGTTGCAGCATGGCAGCCTCTCGAACTCTTTTCTAATCAGGCCTGGACGCTCAGGCGTGAGCCGGCTCGCGGCGGCCGCGCTCGCGGCCTCCACGGTCGTCGCCGTCACGCTCGCGACGCCCGCCGGAGCGGCCGCCCTCGTCCTGGGCCTTCTTGTCCTGGGCCATGGGGTCGTGTTCGAGGATTTCGCCTTTGAACACCCAGACCTTGATGCCGCAGGTCCCATAGGTGGTGAACGCGGTCGCGGTGCCGTAATCGACATCGGCCCGCAGCGTGTGCAGCGGAACGCGGCCCTCGCGGTACCATTCCGTGCGCGCGATCTCGGCGCCGCCCAGACGGCCGGCGCAGTTGATGCGGATGCCTTCGGCACCGAGGCGCATCGCCGACTGGACCGCGCGCTTCATGGCACGGCGGAAGGCGACACGACGCTCGAGCTGCTGGGCGATGGAATCGGCCACCAGCGTCGCGTCGATCTCGGGCTTGCGCACCTCGACGATGTTGATCGAGACATCGGCCTTGGTCATCGAACCGACCAGCTTGCGCAGCTTGTCGATATCGGCGCCCTTCTTGCCGATGACGACGCCCGGACGGCCCGAATGGATCGTCACGCGGCATTTCCGGTGCGGACGCTCGATCACGATCTTCGAGACGGCGGCCTGCTTGAGCTGCTTCATGAGCGCGGCGCGGATCGCGACGTCCTCATGCATCAGCTTGGCGTATTCGCCCTTGCCCGCGAACCAGCGCGAGTCCCAGGTGCGGTTGATGCCGAGCCGCAGCCCGATCGGGTTGATCTTCTGACCCATCAGAGTCCTCCTCAGGCCGCTTCGGCGCGCACTTCGCGAACGACGATCGTCAAGTTCGCGAAGGGCTTCAGGATGCGCGCGCCGCGGCCGCGGGCACGGGCGTGGAAACGCTTGAGCACGAGCGCCTTGCCGACATAGGCCTCGCTCACGACGAGATCGTCCACGTCGAGATCATGGTTGTTCTCGGCATTGGCGATCGCGCTCTCGAGGCACTTCTTGACGTCCTGCGCGATGCGCTTGCGCGAGAATTGCAGATCGGCTAGCGCCGTATCGACCTTCTTGCCGCGGATCAGGGCCGCAACGAGATTCAGCTTCTGCGGGCTCACGCGCAACATGCGCGCAACGGCCTTCGCCTCGTTCTCGGGCAGAGCGCGCGGAGTGGATGCCTTGCCCATGTCAGCGCCTCTTCGCCTTCTTGTCGGCCGCGTGGCCGTGGAAGGTGCGGGTCGGCGAAAACTCGCCGAACTTGTGACCGACCATTTCCTCGGTGACGTAGACCGGGATGTGCTTCTGCCCGTTGTGAACACCAAAGGTGATCCCGACGAACTGCGGAAGGATCGTGGAGCGGCGGCTCCAGATCTTGACGACCTCGTTGCGGCTGGAGCCGCGCGCGGCGTCGGCTTTCTTGAGGAGGTAGCCGTCGACGAACGGCCCCTTCCAGAGGGAGCGTGCCATGGTGGTTACTTCTTGCGGTTATGACGGCTGGACAGGATGAAGGTGTCGGTCCGCTTGTTGGACCGCGTCTTCTTCCCCTTGGTCGGCACACCCCAGGGGGTGACCGGGTTGCGGCCGCCCGAGGTGCGTCCCTCGCCGCCGCCATGCGGGTGATCGACCGGGTTCATCGCGACACCGCGGTTATGCGGACGCTTGCCCAGCCAGCGATTGCGCCCGGCCTTGCCGAGCGAGATGTTCATGTGGTCCGGATTGGACACCGCACCGACGCTCGCGAAGCACTGGCCATGGACCAGGCGCTGCTCGCCCGAATTCAGGCGGAGCGTCACGTAGCCCTGATCGCGTCCGACGATCTGAGCGTAGTTGCCGGCCGAGCGGGCAATCGCGCCGCCCTTGCCGATCTTGAGCTCGATATTGTGGACGATCGTGCCGACCGGCATATTGCCGATCGGGCCGGCATTGCCCGGCTTGATGTCGACATTCTCGCCCGAGACCACCTTATCGCCCGCCGACAGGCGCTGCGGAGCCAGGATGTAGCTCTGCTTGCCGTCCGGATAGGTGACGAGCGCGATGAAGGCGGTGCGGTTCGGATCATATTCGATCCGCTCGACCGTGCCGGTCACGTTCAGAAACTCGCGGCGCTTGAAATCCACGTTGCGCAGCGTGCGCTTGTGGCCACCACCGCGGAAGCGGACGGTGACGCGGCCGAGATTGTTGCGGCCGCCCGAGGACGACTTGCCCTCGGTCAGCGCCTTGACCGGCTTGCCCTTGTAGAGCTCGCGGCGATCGACCAGGACGAGCTGGCGAAGGCTCGGCGTGACCGGTTTGAATGTCTTCAAGGCCATCGGCTTGATCCCAAATCTCGTCTCAGAGCCCGGTCGTGACGTCGATCGAATCACCCTCGGCGAGGGTGACGATCGCCTTCTTCACGTCGGAGCGCTGGCCGCGTTGACCGCGGAAGAACTTCTTCTTGCCCTTGGTCACGAGCGTGTTGACGCCCGTCACCTTGACGTCGAACAGCTTCTCGACCGCTTCCTTGATCTGCGGCTTCGTCGCCTTCGGAGCGACCCGGAAGACGACCTTGTTCTGTTCGGTGAGGTTGGTCGCCTTCTCGGTGATGACCGGGGAGACGATCACGTCGTAATGGCGCGGATCGGCACTCATTTGAAACGCTCCTCCAGCGCGTCGACGGCCGCACGCGTCAGAACGAGCGTGTCGCGGCGCAGGATGTCATAGACGTTGATGCCCTGGACTGGCAGCACGTCGATCTTCGGCACGGCGCGGGCGGCGCGGCCGAAATTCTCGTCGACCTCGGCTCCGCCGATGATCAACGCATTCGACCAGCCGAGCTTGCTCAGCCGCTCGGTCATGGCCTTGGTCTTGAAGCTGTCGACCTTGATGTCGTCGACGACGATCAGGGTCGCGCTCTTGGCCTTGGACGACAGAGCATGCTTGAGCGCGAGCGCACGGACCTTCTTGGGAAGATCGTGAGCATGGTCGCGCGGGGTCGGACCGAAGGCACGTCCACCGCCACGGAACTGAGGAGCCGAAGCGGCGCCGTGCCGGGCGTTACCCGTGCCCTTCTGCTTGTAGACCTTCTTGGTCGTACGATCGATCTCCGAACGGTTCTTGACCGCATGCGTACCGGCCCGGCGCTTGGCCAGCTGGTAGCGGACCATGCGCTGCAGGATGTCGGCGCGCGGCTCAAGGCCGTAAATCGCCTCGTTGAGCTCGACCGAGCCGGCGGAGGCGCCGTCGAGCGTGGTGATATCGAGTTTCATCACGCATTCTCCTCGGAAGCGGCGGGCGCCTCGGCAGGAGCCTCGTTGGATGCGGTGGGCGCATCATGGGCGCCATTCGCGCGGAACTTGCCGGGCAGCGGCACCTCTGCGGGCAGCTTGCGCTTGACCGCGTCGCGAACCTGGATCCAGCCGCCGGCGACACCGGGGACCGCACCCTCGACCAGGATCAAGCCACGCTCCGGATCAGTGCGCACGACCTTGAGGTTCTGGGTGGTGACACGCTCGACACCGAGATGGCCAGGCATCTTCTTGTTCTTGAAGGTCTTGCCGGGATCCTGGCGGCCACCGGTCGAACCGATCGAGCGGTGCGAAACCGAGACGCCGTGGGTGGCGCGCAGACCGCCGAAATTCCAGCGCTTCATGCCGCCGGCAAAGCCCTTGCCGGTGGTGGTCCCGGTCACGTCGACGAACTGGCCGGGAATGAAGTGGTCAGCCGTGATCTCGGCACCGACCGGAATCAGCGAATCCTCGCTGACGCGGAACTCGGCGAGCTTCTGCTTCGGCTCGACCTTGGCGACCGCGAAGCGACCGCGCTCGGCCGCCGACACGTTCTTCACCTTGGCTTTGCCGACGCCGACTTGAAGAGCGACGTAGCCGTTCTTCTCGACGGTACGATGTGCCACGACCTGGCACTGATCAATCTGGAGCACGGTGACGGGCACGTGTTCGCCTGCGTCCGTGAAGACGCGGGTCATGCCGACCTTCCGTGCGATGACGCCTGAGCGCATAGGTCTCTCCCTCGCGCGATGTCTGCCGAAGCTCTAAATCCCAGCGGGACTTAGAGCTTGATCTCCACGTCGACGCCCGCGGCGAGGTCGAGCTTCATCAGCGCGTCCACGGTCTGCGGCGTCGGTTCGACGATATCGAGCACCCGCTTGTGCGTGCGCATCTCGAACTGCTCGCGCGACTTCTTGTCGATGTGCGGCGAGCGGTTGACCGTGAACTTCTCGATATGGGTCGGCAGCGGGATCGGTCCGCGGATCTGCGCACCGGTGCGCTTGGCCGTCGAGACGATCTCCTTGGTCGACGCATCGAGGATGCGGTGATCGAACGCCTTCAGGCGTATGCGGATATTCTGACCGTTCATGACTTCAAAAACCTCGGGAACGAGAAGGGCGGGCAAAGAAGCGGACGACTTCGGGCCCGCCCCTCGTTGTCCCCTGTAGCTGACGTGAGGGGCTCTTATTCCTGGATGCTTGCGACGACGCCTGCACCGACGGTGCGGCCGCCTTCGCGGATGGCGAAGCGCAGCTTCTCTTCCATCGCGATCGGCACGATCAGCGCCACGTCCATGGTCACGTTGTCGCCCGGCATCACCATCTCGGT
>JBGAFL010000033.1:0-55858 GCA_044227265.1 Methylobacterium sp. | reverse complement strand
CCCTCGCGCCTGACCCGCGTGCCCGATGGCTTGAGCGACGAGGCGGCGGCGGGCCTCTCCATCACTTACGGCACCACCCTGCATGCCCTGCATGACCGGGCAAAGCTCCAGCCCGGCGAAAACCTCCTCGTGCTCGGCGCCTCGGGCGGGGTTGGCCTTGCGGCAGTCGAGATCGGCAAGCTAATGGGCGCCCGCGTCATCGCCGGCGCCTCCTCGCCCGAAAAGCTTGCCATCGCCCGCGCGCATGGCGCCGACGAGGGCATCGACTATGCGGCCGAGAACCTGCGAGAGGCGCTGCGCCGGCTCGGCGGGGATCGCGGCATCGATGTCGTCTACGACGCGGTCGGCGGCGATCTCGCGGAAGCCGCCCTACGCGCGCTCGGCTGGAAGGGGCGCTATCTCGTCATCGGCTTCGCGGCGGGCGACATCCCGAAATTTCCGCTCAACGTGATCATGCTGAAGGGCGTCGACGTGCAGGGCGTGCATTGGGGCGCCTTCGTCGCGAAGGAACCGCAGGCCCATCAGGCCAACCAGGCGCAGCTCGTCGAATGGGCGGCGCAGGGGCGGCTCAAGGCGACGATCCACGGCGTGCTGCCGCTGGAGGATTACGTGGAGGCGCTCGGGATTTTGAAGCGCCGGGAGGCGCGGGGGAAGGTGCTGCTGAGGGTTTCGGGAAGCCCAGGAGCATAGGCATCGCCGATCGAGGACATGGAACAGGCCCGGCGAGCCGTGCCGGCAACATCCTCTCTGCGACCTGTGAATGGGGTTCAGCAACAATCCGTTTCGGGAGGAGCGATCCGCTTGATCAGCGGAAGATTGTTCCACGTCGTTCGAGAGCGATAAGCCTATTGCGTCTTCGGACCCAGTCTTGTTTCCGCGATGGCGACATGAATGGGCAGCTGTTGATGAGCTTTTCTACGTCGATCAACGATTCACCTGGGGTAGCCGGGTTGTTTTCCGCGCGAAGCGAACCGGATTCATCGATGATTGCCGGGCTTATGTTCCTGTGGCCGATCGAGGCATAGTAATCATGAAATTTGAAATCGTCGCCCGCTGGAAGGTCGCTGCTTTTTAGCCAATGCGCTGGAATTCCATAAGAATGCGCGCAGATGGCGCCATGAAGAGAGCTTGATATGATCAATTCGCATGAAAGAATCGCGTCGACGACCTCACGAATTCTGCCGCAAATGTCGATGTGAAGGACATCATCTTCTCCAGCAATATGTACAGGAGGAATCTGCCCGAATTCTCTGAAATGCTGGATGATGCCAATCCGATGCTTCTTTTCAAAAGATGGCCAATAGAGCAGCGGGTACAGGACAGCCGGATCGCCATACACTTCCGGGCAGAATATTCCCAGCTCAAGCAATCTGTCGCGTGATAATGGTCCTCGAACGGCATAGATCTGAGCAGGGGCAGCCAGGGGAATTTCTTCTCTATCAATAAATCCCGACCCCCAGATGATTTCGTTGGAATTGGTTCGCCCCAGCCCGCTTCCAATGACGCGGTATACTGGCCTGTCGCCCCAGCCATGGACATGTTTTGCATTAACAACTGGAGAGCCGGATAGCCGGAGTATCAATTCCCTATTTAATTTGTCTCCCCAATTTTTCACAAGATCGCCGTGCGTTGGCCAGCGAGCCACGATGGCATGGGTGTCGACGTACATTGTTTCTGCCTCGATTTGAGAAAGCTATTGCGAAAGCTCAAATCAAGGTGAGGTGCCTATTGTTAGATGGTCGATTTGCATTGATGTCGAAGTTTTCATTCGATCTTCTTCTCTCGCATCCCAATTGTAGAAGTTTAGTATTTTGCGTGTGAGATCGGAGGCGGCGCGCTGTTCCGTCTGGATCCGTCGCTATGTGAAGCGATTCATGACGGCAGCGGGTATAGTCGACCCCGGCCTCCGTTGGTATGGAGTTCACCGGTTCACCCGCCGGAAGAGCCGCAGCGATCGCGAGCTAGAGCGCGTTGTGTTATGACGGAAGCGACAACGCGCTCTCAGTTCTTGTTGTCGCATGATGGTTCCGGTGAACCGGTTTCCACTTCATCGCATCATGCTCTAACGGCCCTGCCGTGCCAGGGCCGCCGCGATCCGCGCCGCAGCCGGTCCTGCAGCCGCGCCACCGGCATGGGCGAGCTTCAGTGCATGCGCACCGCGATGATGCGCATGGGTGATCGCGATGGCGAGCGCGTCGGCGGCGTCGGCGAGCTTGAATTCCGCCTTCGGCAGCAGAAACTTCACCATCGCCTGGATCTGGCCCTTATCGGCATGACCGGAGCCCGCAACGGTCTTTTTGACGAGGTTGGCCGCATATTCGGAGACCGGCAGACGGGCGAGCGCCGGCACCAGGAGCGCAATGGCGCGGGCATGGCCGAGCTTCAGCGTCGCCTGCGCATCCTTGTTGACGAAGGTTTCTTCCACCGCGACTTCGTGCGGCCCGAAAGTCTCGATGATCGTCGTGACGCCCTCGTGCAACTCGCGCAGGCGCAGGGCCAGCGGCTTCTCGCCATCCGAGGTGACGACGCCGCAGGCGAGATAGCTCAGCCGCGTGCCCTTGGCCGAAATCAGCCCCCAGCCGGTGCGGCGCAGGCCCGGATCGATGCCGAGGATGCGGATGTCGCTCATGAGGCTCTGCGTGTCCGGCCGCGGGATCCCGGCGCTGCTTCGCAAGCTATAGCACAGAGCGTGAACGGAATCGTCCGGCCAACTGGGCTGGCGGCGTCTCGATTCTCGTCCCGGTCGCGCGTCGCCTTTTTGCCGGAGGATGGGCGAGGATGCACCGCCGCGTTCGTAGCCTTCATGCATCGCTTCCTTTCGCCATGCACTGAGGACCGGTGATTTACAAAACGGCCGATCTCCTGCCATGCCTATGGTCAAGCTTTAACGCGCTAATATTGCGCCGCACAACGCGGACAATGAATAGGTTAATGCACTAATCTGAAAAATCGTCGAAATGCGATGTATTGCATTGCATCTGGTCTTGACCTTCGTGCAATCGAATGCAGATTTTCTTGAGATCGCAAAGCCAGCCTGGCTGCTGGATCAGGCCTTTGCCGGCCGACGCAATCACGGGAATGGACCATGGCCGATAGCGCTTCCCCGGTCCCCGCCTGGCGTATCTCCGGCGATTGGTTCGACGTCTGCTCCTGCAACGTGCCGTGTCCCTGCACCTTTGCGCAGGCGCCGACCGGCAACCATTGCGAGGTGCTGTTCGCCTATCGCATCGGCGAGGGGCATTATGGAGCGACGCCGATGGCGGGCCTCAAGGTCGTCATCCTCTCCAGCCTGACCGGCAATCTCTGGGAGGGTTCGAAGCTCGATGCCGGCGTGTTCTTCGACGCCGCGGCGGACGACGACCAGAAGCAGGCGCTGGTCGCGATCTTCACCGGCAAGGCCGGCGGCTGGATGAAGCAGTTCATGCCCTGCGTGCGCGAGGTCAAGGGTGTCGAGTTCGCCGATATTTCGGTCGAGGTCGACGGGTCGCTGGAGCGCTGGAGCGTGAAGGTCACTGATAAGGTCGATGCGAGCGGCATCGCCCTGACCGGGCCGACCGCCGACCCGAACAGGCGCGTTCAGAGCTTCAACCCGCCGGGCAGCGAAGTCGGCCCGACCGACGCCGCCGTGACCTGGGGCAAGAGCGTGACCGGCAGCTGGAAGGCCTTCGGCTTCTTCGATCAGGACATCCCGGCCGGCCAGAGCAGCAAGCATATCCCGTTCGACTGGAGCGGGCCGGACGCGCCGTGAAGGCTGTCCTCTCCGCCTCGCGATCCGCGCTCTCGCGGGGCCTGCCGGCTCCCGTCTGGGCGATCGTCGTGGTGGGTCTCAGCCTCGCGGCCTGGCTCGCTGCGCTGATCTTCATGGCCGGCATGGACGAGGGGCCGGGAACGCCGCTGCATGGCCTGCCGGTCTTCCTCGCCGGCTGGATCGTCATGCTGACGGCGATGATGCTGCCCTCGGAACTCGCCTATATCGGCGCCTTCGCCGCTTTGCTCGAGTCGCGTGGGGTATCCGCCGCGCGTTCGCGCCGCGTCGCCTGCTTCATCGCCGGCTACGGCATCGCCTGGGTCGCCTACGGCCTCGCCGCTTATGTCCTGGACCTGGCCGTTCGGGCGGTCAGCCCTGAGATGATCGCCTGGAATCGCGGAGGCCCGATCCTGGCCGGCTCGGTGCTGATCGTGGCAGGCCTCTATCAGGTCTCGTCGCTGAAACAGGTCTGCCTGACCCATTGCCGCACGCCGCTCTCCTTCTTCGCGCGCCATTGGCGGGACGGCGGCATCGGGGCTGTCGCCATGGGCCTGCGCCACGGATTGTCCTGCGTCGGCTGCTGCTGGGCGCTGATGGCGGTGATGTTCGCGCTCGGTGCCATGAGTCTCACCTGGATGGCGCTGCTGGCGCTGTTCATGTTCGCCGAGAAGGTCCTGCCGAATGGTCGCGGCCTGACCATCCCGATCGCCTGTTTCCTCTGGATCATGGGAATCTGGATTGCCCTATCCCCGGAGACAGCGCCCCTCCTGACATCGCCCTTGATGTTCGGCGGTGGTATCTGCGGCCGACTCTGATGGGCTAAGCCGAGCGCTCGCATCGGCAACGCCGATGTCTCGAAACCCTACTTCGGCCAATCAACCATCGTCTCGATTGAGACGGGTGCAGGCTGAGCGGCAAATCGCCGGAATCGGCCGGGGGTGGAAGGCCGGCCTTGTCCTGACGGGGCGCGAAATGTCGCCCTCGCCACGCAAACACTCTCGCGCGCTCTAGCTCCACAAGCTGGCACACCGTTTGGGCGGGCCTCGATCTTTCACGATCAAATGCCCGCGCACGTCGGTCAGTGGCTCGAGGGCATGAACTGCGATGACGAGCGATCTTTGGGCTTTGCTTGCGGCACTCGTGCTGGCTTCGGTCCAGCTCAGTCTCGCGAGCATTTTGACGCTCCGTCAGCTCGGAGGCGTGTGGGTCGCAGGCTCGCGTGACGAGCCGCGCGAGGTGGTCGGGCTGAGCGGCCGCTTCGTTCGCGCGCACCGGAACCTGCTCGAAATATTTCCGCAGTTCGTGGCCGCGCTATTTCTTGTTCATGCCGCCCATTCGACCGGATTGCTATCGAGTATCGGGGCTTGGGTATTCGTCGTGGCTCGGATCCTCTATGTCCCCGCCTATGCCTTCGCCCCTCCGGGTTTCCGCCCGGTCTGCTGGTCGATCGCGCAGCTGGGAATTTTTCTGATCTTGGCCGATCTGTTTGTTTGATCGGAATGCAGCTTTTCGCCCTGGTTCGGCCGTCCATGCCTGCCACAAAGGGGGCGGATCGAGGCTGCACGTGTTACCGAGGCGGAATGCCCCCTCACTGCGCGGCCTTGAACTCGCCTTCGAGCCTGAGCGAGACCTCGTCGCCGAGGGCGGGCAGATAGGCGCTGACGCCGAATTCCGAGCGCTTGATCACTGCCCAGCCGTCGAAGCCGACCGAATAGGCCTTGTCGATCGGGTTGATGCCAGCCTGGTTGAAGGTCGCGTCGAAGGAAATCGGTCGCGTCACGCCCTTCAGGGTCAGTTCGCCATTGACGCGGGCGGTGGTCGGTCCCGACGGATCGATCGAGGTCGTCACGAAATGCGCCTCGGGAAACTTCGCGGTGTCGAAGAATTCCGGCTTCTTGAGTTCCGCATTGAGCTTGTCGTTGAGGCCGTTGGCGCTGTCGGTCATGATGATGACCGTGATCTTGCTCCGGCTCGGCTCGGCCGGATCGAGCACGAGATCGCCCGAGACGTCGGTGAACTGGCCGTAATAGGTCGAGAAGCCGAGGTGATTGAGCGACCAGGTAATCTTTCCATGCGCGGGGTCGAGCCGGTAGCGGCCGCCTTTGACCTGCGTCGGATCGCGCGTGATCTCGGCCTGAGAGCCCGGCGCCGCCTGTTCGGCCCAAGCCGGTCGCACCTCGCCCGCGAGAAGGCAGCAGGCGCCGAGGAGCGTCGCGAAAGCGAGCATGCGGTTCATCGGGTCACTCGTGTCGTCACTGGTCTCGTCATCGGATAGGACAGGCCGACGACGAACGGAAGCTGGGCGCAAGGCCCGGATAACCTGAACGAAGGCCTCCGGGACACAAATGATCGGCAAGCTCAAGGGATTGGTCGATTCCTACGGCGAGGATTTCGTGATTCTCGACGTCAACGGCGTCGGCTATGTCGTGCATTGTTCCGCGCGCACTCTGCAGAGGCTGCCCAAGCCCGGCGAGGCTGCCGAACTCGCGATCGAGACACATGTGCGCGAGGACATGATCCGTCTCTATGGCTTCCGCTCGGACGCCGAGCGCGAATGGTTCCGCCTGCTCCAGACCGTGCAGGGCGTCGGCGCACGCGTTGCGCTCGGCGTGCTCTCGGTATTGGAGCCGGGCGCGCTCGCCACCGCGCTCGCCACCGGCGACAAGGGTGCGATCGCGCGTGCACCCGGGGTCGGCCCGCGCCTCGCGGCACGGCTCGCCGCCGAACTCAAGGACAAGGCGCCGGCTTTCGCGCCAGTCGATCCGGCCCTCATCGCCCTCACCGGCGCGGTCGAGGCGCGCAGCGCGCCCCAGCCCGTGTCGGATGCGATCTCGGCCCTGGTCAATCTCGGCTACCCGCAGGTTCAGGCCTCGGCCGCCATCGCCGCCGCGATGCGGGCAGCGGGGGAGGGGGCCGAGACCAAGAACCTGATCCGGCTCGGCCTGCGCGAGCTCGCGCGCTGATTGCGTTTTGCCATGCGGCTTGAGCGCGCAGCGGGTTCTCCTGCGCCGATATTGCACTAACCTCCTGTGGATGTTGACGGTTTCGGCCTCTGTTCCGGATGGACTCGGCCGTACTCGCGGGCGTCATCTCGGGTCGTGTCAGGACGAATGATCGAATTCGGGCGGCTGCAGCCGCCGCCACGCCGCGGCGATCGCTTCGGGTCGTATCCCGAGCGCCTTCGCGCAGGCGATGAGGCCGTTCTCGTCCTGCACGACGTAATCGAGCACGGCGGTGAGAAAACCGGGATCGCGCGCGGCCTCGCGCAGGGAACTCGGGCTCAATCCGCTCGACTGCAGGAAAGCATAAAGCCGGTCTTCATCTTTGGTCAGCCACTGCAATACCGACACGGCGAGCCGGTTGGTTGCAGGATCAGCATGTTGAAAGTCAGATTTCATAAACGAGTATCACTTAAGCAGAAATTGGCGGATATGGCGTCGGCATCGAGCTCGCGACTGGCCGGGGGTAGCAGGCCATGAAGAAGACAGTTCTCATCGTCGAGGACAACGAGCTCAACATGAAGCTCTTCAATGATCTGCTAGAAGCTCATGGTTACGCAACTCTTAAAACGCCGAATGGCATCGAGGCCATCGAGCTGGCCCGGGCGCATCATCCGGATCTGATCCTGATGGATATTCAATTGCCCGAAGTCTCCGGCCTCGAAGTGACCAAATGGCTCAAGGACGACGACGCCCTGCGCGACATTCCCGTGGTCGCCATCACGGCCTTCGCGATGAAGGGTGATGAGGAGCGCATCCGCGAGGGCGGCTGCGAGGCCTATCTCTCGAAGCCGATCTCGGTGGCGAAGTTCATGGCGACGGTGCGCAGCTTTCTCGGCGACGGGCAGGAGAGTTGAAACGGAGTTGAATGGATAGTCGGCAGGCGGTCCGGAACGGGAGAGTAGCGTAGATGTCGGCCCGGGTTTTGGTCGTCGATGACCTCGTGGTGAACGTGAAACTCCTCGAGACGAAGCTCTCGATGGAGTATTTCGACGTGCTCACGGCTTCGAATGGCTTCGACGCGTTGGCGATCTGCAGCCAAGGCCTGTGCGACATCGTCCTGCTCGATGTGATGATGCCGGGCATGGACGGGTTCGAGGTCTGCCGCCGCCTGAAGACCGATCCCGCGACCGCACATCTGCCCGTCATCATCATCACCGCACTCGATGAACCGGCCGACCGGCTGCGCGGCCTCGAGGCCGGGGCCGACGATTTCCTCACCAAGCCGATCAACGACACGGCCTTGTTCACGCGGGTGCGCAGCCTGCTGCGGCTCAAGTCGGTGACCGACGAATTGCGCAACCGCGCGCTTGCCTCGCGCTCGCTCGGCATCGGCGATCCGCTCGCGCTCGCCGCAGCCGAGACCGGGCGGAACGCCGAGATTCTGCTCGTGGAAGACCGGGCCGGCGCGGCCGATCGTATCGCCACGGCGCTCGGTCAGCATCACCGCGTCACGGTCGAGCCCGATCCACATCACGCTTTGCTGCTGGCGACGGGAGGGCGGTTCGACGTCGCGCTGGTGAGCATCGACCTGTCCGGGTTCGACGGGCTCCGCCTGTGCAGCCAGCTGCGCTCGCTCGACCGCACGCGCGACATGGCGATCGTCATGATCGGCGAGGGCCACGATATGGGCCGCCTCACGCGCGGCCTCGATTTCGGCGTCCACGACTACCTATTGCGGCCGGTCGACCGCAACGAGCTGATCGCCCGGGTGCGCACGCAGGTGAAGCGCTGCCGGTTCTCGGCGACCCTGCGCGATGCCGTGCAGGCCTCGATGGAACTCGCCGTGATGGACGAACTGACCGGCCTGCACAACCGGCGCTATCTCGACCGGCAGCTCGGCCCGATCTTCGGCGAGGCTTCGGCCAATGCGCGCGGGCTTGCCTGCCTGATCCTCGATATCGACCGCTTCAAAGCGATCAACGACACCTATGGCCACGAGGCCGGCGACGAGGTGCTCAAGGCCTTCGGCGAGCGCGTCCGCCAGCATACGCGCGGCATCGACATCGTCGCCCGGTTCGGCGGCGAGGAAGTCGTGATCGTGATGCCGGGCGTCGACCTCGCCGATGCGCAGGCCGCCGGCGAGCGCATCCGCGAGCGGGTGGAAGCGAGCCCGTTCCCGGTCCAGCGCGGCACCCGGCTCATCACGGTCACCGTCTCCGTCGGCGTCGCGTTCCGCCACGAGGGCGATGCCAGCGCCTCGGAAATGCTCAAGCGCGCGGACGATGCGCTCTATAGGGCCAAGGCGCAGGGGCGAAACCGCGTGGTGGCGGAAGCGGCCTGAACGCATCGGCTCAGCCGCCGCCGGGATCGACCTCCCCCTCACGTCTGTCATAGCCCGGCGGAAGCCCGGGCTTTCCGCTGGTCTTTTCGTTCGGGTCTTTCACCGCATCCGGCGCGATGTTGGCGGGTTTGGGAGCACGATCGGGCTTCTTGCCCGGGGATCGGGCCCGCTCTTCTCCGCGAGCACCCTTCTGCGCGGATCGATTGCCGCTATTGGCCGACATGGCATCCTCCCTTTCAGGGACAACGCCATGCCGTGCGCGGAGGTTTCTTACGGGAGGCCGTATCGGGGCCCTACCCCACGCCCTCGAACAGCACCGAGGAGATGTAGCGCTCGGAGAAGGACGGCGCGATCACGACGATGCGCTTGCCCTTGAATTCCGGGCGGGTGGCGAGCTTGAACGCCGCCGCGAGATTGCCGCCGGTCGAGATGCCGCCGGGAATGCCCTCGGCCTTGGCGAGCGCGCGCGTGGTATCGACCGCCTCCTTGTTGGTCACGGTGATGACCTCGTCGACCACGGAGCGGTCGAGATTGTCGGGGATGAAGCCGGCGCCGATGCCCTGGATCTTGTGCGGGCCGGGCTGGCCGCCGGAAATCACCGGCGAATCCGTCGGCTCGACGGCGACGACATGCAGGTTCGGCAAGCGGGGCTTCAGCACCTGCGCGACGCCGGTCACGGTGCCGCCGGTGCCGACGCCCGCCACGAAGGCATCGAGCTTGCCGCCGGTATCGGTCCAGATCTCCTCGGCGGTGGTCTTGCGATGGATCTCGGGATTGGCCGGGTTCGAGAATTGCTGCGGAATCACCGCGCCCGGGATCTCCTTCAGAAGCTCCTCGGCCTTGTTGATCGCGCCTTTCATGCCCTGCGGGCCCGGCGTCAGTTCGAGTTCGGCACCGAGGAAGGCGAGCATCTTGCGCCGCTCGATCGACATCGTCTCGGGCATCACGAGGATCAGGCGGTAGCCGCGTGCGGCCGCGACGAAAGCGAGCGCGATGCCGGTATTGCCGGAGGTCGGCTCGATCAGCGTCCCGCCGGGCTTGAGCTTGCCCGAGGCCTCGAGCGCATCGATCATGCTGACGCCGATGCGGTCCTTGACGCTGGCGATCGGGTTGAAGAATTCGAGCTTCAAGAGGATCTCGGCCTCGATGCCGCGCTCCTGCGGCAAACGGTTCAGCCGTACCAAAGGCGTATTGCCGATCGTGTCGGTGATCGATCCGTAGATGCGGCCATGGCCGGTCTTGCGCGGCGGCGCAGCGGTTTCGAGCGTTTCGGCCATCAAGAGTCTCCTGGTCGTACAACAGCGTTTCGAATGGGGCGCCCGGCGGACGCATGGCCCGGATCGGGCCGGCGCGGGCGGTCTCAAGCCGCCTCGATCGGGCACCCGATATCGCGTCGCAGGCGCCGGGGCAATCGACCTAAGCCAAGACAATGACAGTTCTTTTCTCATTCGTGAGAGCAATCTCGCCCCTAGGGGAAGATGTATTCTGTCGATCGCCTGGCTGGGAAAATAGCGTTCTATTGTTGGCTCGATCCAGTGCGAATTGCGATCACTCGCGGCGATCTGCGAAAGCCGTTCGATTGCATCGTGATGTGGATGGCGCCTTTCGTCCGGACAGCTTGCGACGCCACGAACCCTCATTCGCCTCGATCAGGCGGCGATCTCGGCCCCGGCCTCGCGCCAGGCCGCGAGGAAGCGGTCGGCCATCGCCTCGGATCCGAAACACGTCTCGATTCTCTGGCGTGCGGCGGGCGCCTGGTCCCGCAGCTGGTCGCGGTCCTGCGCGAGCGATCCGATCGCCACTGCCAGGGCCTCAGGATCGCCGGGCGCAACGAGGCGGCCGCAATCGCCGAGGATCGTGGCGGCATCGCCGACCCGCGTCGCGACCGGGACCAGCCCAGCGGCCATGCCCTCGGCCAATGCATTCGAAAAGCCTTCGCCGAAGGCGGAGGACGACACGACGAGATCGCTCACGGCGGCGAATCGTTCCGCATCGTCGCGCCGTCCGAAGCCTTGCGCGTTGCCCGGCAAGTTCAGGGTCTGCGTGCCATCGCCGATCAACAGGAAGTGGATCTCCGGCAGGCGCGATGCGGCCGCGAGCAAGCCGGCATGGTCCTTCATCGGATCGAGCCGGGCGGCATGAAGCACCACGATCGTGTTTTCGGGAAGCCCGAGTTCGGAGCGCATTGCCGCGCGCGTCTCCGGATCGGGCCGAAAACGAGTTGTGTCGATGCCGTTCGGGACGATCGCGAGGCGGCGCGGCCGGTAGCCGCGCGCGACATGGAAATCAGCCCCAGCCTGGCTGTTCGAGATCACCAGGTCCGGCAGGCGAGAGAGACGCCTCGAGATGGCGAGGAGACGGCCATAGCGGGCATCGTCGATGTCGGAATTGCGCAAGCCCCAGGCGAGCCGCGTCGCGCCGGGGCGGCCCGCGAGAGCATGGCCGACTGCGGCGAACAGATCCCCGTGATAGAGCCAGCCCTGGACCAGAGCGGGCCGTTCGCGCCGGATCAGGCGGGCAAGCGCGAGAAGGGTGGCGGGAATGCCGAGTGCGCCTGCGGGCGCCAGGACCCGCACCGGAATGCCGAGACGCGCAAGGGTCGCGGCATTGGGGCCGCCCCCGGTCAGCGCCACGACCTGCTGTGGCAATCCGCGTGCCTGCAGCGAGCGGCAGAGCGAGACCAGCATGGTCTCCGCGCCGCCCGTACGCAGGCCTGAGATGACGTGAAGGACCGGTCTCACCGGCGCAGCCGTTGCACGTGCCGTTGGGGCGGCTCAAGTGCTTTGTTCGATCTCGCCCCGGGCCGCGAACCTGCGATGCGGTCGGAGCGATGGTTCAGGCGGCGATCGGCAGCGCGGCGAGCAGGACGAGCAGCATGCCGATGAGGGCCGCGGCGGCGGTCATCGAGGCCGCGCCGACATCGTAGCCGCGGGCAAAGGTATAGGGCGTTCCCGCCTGGGCCCGCTCGGGCCGGATCTTGGAACCCTGGTCTAAGCGAACGAGCCTCATCCACCCCGCGCCCCCGCGCACCGGCCCGGAGCGGGCGGATGCGATGGCGATCAGCATGGGGTGAAGGGATCGATCGCTGGTGAATCCGCGGGAGCGACCGCGGATCATCGTCAACGAATGGCTAAGCCGGAAAACCAGAATGGCGACGGCGCGGTCGAAAAGCCGCCGGGGATCACAGCGAGCGGTCGAACTTGATCTCGCCGCTCTGGCTGCGGATCACGAGCTGCGAGCCGACGATGTCCCACTGGGCGGCCGTACGCAGAGCGACGAAGAAGGCTTGCTCGTTGGCGCCGACGTTCTTGTCGCAGGACTTCTTGGTGATCGCGAGCGGGCCGACCGCGAGATGCTGCTCGCGCAGAGGAAAGGCGGTCGCGGCGAAGGTGTTGCAGCCGCCGAAGCCACGGGCCCGGTACTGGGTATCGATGATGAAGCTCGGACGCTCGCCGCCGCTGAAGGCCTTGCCGTTCAGGCTCACCGCCGTCCAGGTCTGCCCGAGCGGGAAGATCTTTTCCTGCGCCTTGGCATTGGGGACGCGCTGCGGCGCCTTTTCCGGCTTTGCGCCGGGATTGAGCTGCTGCAGCGGCATTTGCTGCGCAAGCGCTTCGATCGATGCGATCGGCAATCCCGCCACGATCACGCCAGCGAGCGCCGCCTTCAGCATCCCTTTCATCGTCCAGCCCCTCCTGGCCGCAGGTGCCGCGACCTTTCGGTCCCGCGCTTCGGACAAGAATCGAGCGTAAATATGGTCTCGGGCGATCGCCGTGCCTCAAGCGGGCCTGCGCCGCACCATCCTCCAATCCTCCCTCTGCCCGGGCATGCCTTGCCTTCGCGGGGCTCGCGGCCACGCCTGCAACGAACCGGGGGCAGGGCTGTTGTCACAATGCTCGGCAGATGAGATGCCGGCATCCCCTGTCACCGATGTCGAGGAGGCCGCGCGTGTCTGGTTGGGAGGAGGGAGGCTCGGCCAATGCGCCGAACGCGATGAGCCCGGCGCAATCCCGTGCGGCACGCGCGATGCTCGATTGGTCGGCAGGCGAACTCGCCGCCAAGGCCGGGCTCGACGAGCGTTTCGTGCGCGATTTCGAGGCCGGCTATGGCGATCCGGCATCCGGCCCGATCTCTGCCTTGTACAGCGTGCTGGTTGGCGCCGGTATCGTCTTCCTCGACGGTGAGGCGCCGGGCGTACGGCTCAGCCGCCGTGGCACCGACGAAGGCACGCGGCTCGACCAGCTCAGCTCGGAGAACGACTGGTAGAATGGTGGTCGAGTTGGCACTCAGCGCGCGGTTGCCAGCGCCTTGAGGTCGAAGGCGGGGTCTGCCGCTTCGATCGGGCTCAGTTTTCGCCCGGTCGCCAGAATGCGCCGAGCGGCCATGTGATCGCCCGGCCGGTTCACCGACTCGACGGCGCAGAGCGCGCCGCCACGGAACCGGAATACCGAGAAGGCCTCGCCCGCGCCGCGAAGAATGGCGGCATCGCCCGGATCGGCGAGGCCGGCGATCTGCAGCTTGTGGCGGCCTTGATCGCTCCAGAACCAGGGCACCGCATCATAGGCAGCCGGCCGGCCGGCGAGCCGCGCGGCAAGACAGCGGCCCTGGTCGATCGCGTTCTGCACCGATTCGATCCGCACCCGGTCGCCGCCTTTCGCGCCGCGCGCGAACCGCGTCGGAAACCGCGCGCAATCGCCGATCGCCGAGATCGCCGGATCGGTTGTGGCGAGGAAGGCATCGACCGCGATGCCGTCCTGGACGGCGAGACCCGCCTCAGCGGCAAGTGTATCGTTGGGAACGACGCCAATACCGACGAGGACGAGATCGGCTGGAACCGGGCCGTCTTGCGCGGCCCGAACCGCGCTCGCGCGCCCAGCCTCGCTCTCGATGGCCGCGACCCCACTTTCGAACAGGAATCTGACCCCGGTCGCCTCGTGCGCGGCCCGGAAGAAGGCGGAGGTCTCAGCCGAGACGGCTCGCGCCATTGCCCGGTCCGCGGCTTCGATGACCGTGACCGAAAGCCCGCGTGCCGCACAGATCGCGGAAAACTCGAGGCCGATGAAGCCGGCCCCGATCACGACGATCCGCCGGGCCTGCCCGATCGCGTCCTTCAATCCGTCCGCATCGGCGAGCGAGCGGAGTTGGTGCACGCCGGCAAGGTCGGCACCAGGCACCGGGAGGGCCCGGTTGCGGGCGCCGGTGGCGAGGACAAGGTGGTCGTAGGCGAGGCCGTCGCCGCCTTCGAACTCGAGGATCTTGGCGGCGCGATCGATGCGGGTCGCCTTCGCCCCCGTGCGATGCGCAATGCGATGCTCGTCGAGATAGGCCGGCGGGCGCAGCAGCAGACCCTCTGCGTCGGTCTTGCCGGCGAGATAGGCCTTCGACAAAGGCGGCCGCTGGTAGGGCAGGGTGGGTTCCTCGCCGACGAGCGTCACCGGCCCGGCATAGCCGGCCTCGCGCAACGAGGCCGCCGTCTGGAAGCCCGCTTGTCCGGCGCCGAGAATGACGATGCCAGGTCCGCTCACGCGCCCGCACCCGCAGCTGCGGGCTCCAGCACCGGCAGGAAGCGATGACCCTCCCGTGCAAGGTAGATCCAGAAGGCTTCCGCGGCCGGGCCGAGCACCTTGTCTGCCCGGCGCACCGCGTACCAATCCCGCTTCACCGGCAGGCCTTCCGCATCGAGCAATACGAGCCGGCCGCCCTTGAGTTCGGCGGCGATCGAATGGCCGGACAGCAGCGCGATGCCGAGATTGGCCATCACCGCCTGTTTCAAGGTCTCGTTCGAGCCAGCATCGATCGCGAGCCTCGCCCGCTTGATCATGATGCCGCTCATGAATTCCTCGAATACTGCGCGCGTGCCGGAGCCCTCCTCGCGCACCAGGAAGGCCTGCTCGGCAAGGTCCGCGCGGGACAGGTTCCGCCGCCCGGCGAGCGGATGGTCGGGCGCCGCGATCAGAACGAGCGGATGCGAGCCGAAGGTTTCCGCCTCGATCGCGAAATCGCGCGGAGGACGACCCATGATGGCAAAATCGATCTCGTAATTGCGCAGGGCATCGACCGTGTCAGAACGGTTGCCGACGTTCAGGCTGATCTCGACGAGCGGATGCGCCTCCATGTAGCCGGCGATGATCGCCGGCGCGAAATACTTCGCCGTCGAGACCACGCCGACGGCGATGCGCCCGCCGCCCGCGCCCTTCAGCGTGTGCAGGCGTTCGGTGCAAGTCTCGATCACGGTGTTGATGCTGTTGATCGCCCAGAGCATCTCGCGTCCGGCATCGGTCGGCTTGAGGCCGGTCGGCGTCCGGTCGAACAGCAGAAGGCCCGCTTCCTCCTCGAGCTGGCGGATGCGGGCGTAGAGCGCCGCGGAGGTGACGTTGAGTTCCTGCGCCGCGCGCGTCATCGTCCCTAGGCGGGCGACCGCTGCGACGGCCTGGAGCTGTTTCAGGGAAAGGTTGCGCATGAGTCGGTTTTAGTTTTTTTGGCCGCCATCACAAGATTCGTAGAATTCCTTACGCAGCGACCTAACGCGGCATCTGGTGCATCGGCGCTGCTGCGCGATATCATGACGGCAATGGAAGTGGCGCGGCAGCTCCGCCGCGAAGCCTTGGGGGACACGGTTCCGAACATGGCGCAGGCGATCGGGTCATCCCTCGCGGAGCATCTCGCCGCGGAGGTCGCACGGGATGGCAAGCTGGCCGATACCGCCGCGACGCTCGCCGCGCTCGCCGAGGCCGCGATCGATGTCGCCGAGGTGGTCGGGCGCGGCGCTCTGGCCGGCGATCTCGCCGCGCAAGGCTCGCAGAACAGCGATGGCGACGTTCAGAAGGCGCTCGACGTCATCGCGCATAAGCGCTTCACGCAGGCACTGCAGGCGGCACCAGTGGCCGAAGTCGCCTCGGAAGAGGCCGACGACGTCATGGTCCTCAAGCCCGGTGCGCCGCTCGCTGTCGCGATCGACCCGCTCGACGGCTCCTCCAATATCGGCGTCGGCATGGTCGTCGGTGCGATATTCGGCATCCGGCCAGTCGTCACGGACCCGAACGACCCGAATGCCTCGTTCAAGACGCCCGGCACCACGCAGCTCGCGGCCGGCTTCGTCGTGTTCGGCCCGGCCACCACCTTCGTGGTGACGCTCGGCAACGGCACCCGCATTTTCACGCTCGACCGGGCCCAGAAGACGTTCAAGCTGACGCATGATGCGATCAAGGTCGTGCCGAGCGCGAACGAATATGCGATCAATTCCTCGAACGGACGGCACTGGGACAATCCGGTGCGAGCCTTCGTCGAGGATTGCATGCGCGGCACCGACGGCCCGCGCGATCGCGATTTCAACATGCGCTGGACGGCGGCGCTGGTCGCCGATGCGCAGCGAGTGCTGATCCGCGGCGGGGTGTTCCTGTACCCCGGCGACAACCGAAAAGGCTATTCGCAGGGCCGCCTGCGCCTGCTCTACGAGACCGCGCCGATCGCCTTCGTGATGGAGCAGGCCGGCGCAACGGCGACGGACGGCCGGAACCGCATTCTCGACCTCGTCGCAACCAAGATTCACGAGCGTTCACCGCTGGTTTTCGGCTCGGCCGAGGAAGTGGCCTGCGTCGGGAGATACTATGAAGGCCGCCAACCGGCGGCCGGACGCTCGCCGCTCTTCGGGCAGCGCGGCCTGATCCGCAACTGAACCGCTCGATTGGTCATCGAAGTACGATGTCAGCGCGCCATCCCATCATCTCGGTCACCGGCTCCTCGGGCGCCGGCACGACCTCCGTCCGCAATACCTTCGATCAGATCTTCCGGCGCGAGGATGTGAGCGCGGTCTATATCGAGGGCGACGGATTCCATGCCTTCGACCGCGAAACCATGCGTAGGATGATGGCCGAGGAAATCATGCTCAGCCATTTCGCTCCCAAGGCGAATCTTCTGCCGGAACTCGAAGAGGTCTTTCGCAGCTACAGCGAATCCGGCAGCGGCCGCACGCGCCATTACATCCATGACGAGGCCGATGCGGCCCGCTATGGCGTGAAGGTCGGCTCGTTCTCGGATTGGGAGGATTTTCAGCCCGGTTCGGACCTCTTGTTCTACGAGGGGCTGCATGGCTGCGTCGTCGACGCCAATGTCGATCTCGCCCGCTATCCCGACCTCAAGATCGGCGTGGTGCCGGTCATCAACCTCGAATGGATCCAGAAGCTCCACCGCGATCGTTCGCTGCGCGGCTACTCGACCGAGGCGGTCACTGACGTGATCCTGCGGCGCATGCCCGATTACGTGCAGACGATCTGCCCGCAATTCTCCTGGACGGACATCAACTTCCAGCGCGTGCCGATGGTCGATACCTCGAATCCCTTCACGGCGCGCTGGATTCCGACGGCCGACGAATCGATGGTCGTAATCCGCTTCAAGGACCCGCACGGCATCGACTTCTCGTATCTCGTCTCGATGATCCACGACAGTTTCATGAGCCGGGCGAATTCGATCGTGATCCCGGGCTCGAAGCTCGATCTCGCGATGCAGCTGATCCTGACGCCGATCATCATGCAACTCGTCGAGCGCAAACGCCGGCTCTCATGAACCAGGTGGCTTCGGAATTCTCGTTCTTGGCGGGAAGCGCCCGGCTTCTGGGTGATCTGCGAGGGCTTCCACGTACCCCCTTTCCCCGCATGCGGGGAGAGGGTTTTGCCGAGCATGTCCTCGGCAAAACGAGGCGGCAGCCGAAGGTGAGGGGACACTACCGGAAGAGTCTCATGCGGCGACATCCCCTCACCCTCGCTTCGGCTTCGCCTCCGCTAGCCTCGCCCCCGGCTAGGGGGGCTCGACCCTCTCCCCGCACGCGGGGAGAAGGGGAGAACCCATGACGATCATTGCCCCCTCGATCCTGTCGGCCGATTTCGCGCGGCTTGGCGATGAGGTCCGTGCGGTCGCCGAGGCCGGGGCGGACTGGATCCATCTCGACGTGATGGACGGTCATTTCGTGCCGAACATCACGTTCGGCCCGGCCGTGGTGAAGGCTCTGCGCCCGCTCACCGATCTGCCCTTCGACGTGCATCTGATGATCGCCCCGGCCGATCCGTATCTTGCGGCCTTCGCCGAGGCCGGGGCCGACACGATCACCGTGCATGTCGAGGCGGGCCCGCATATCCACCGCTCGCTGCAGACGATCCGCGCGCTCGGCAAGCGCGCCGGGGTCGCGCTCAATCCCGGCACGCCCGCCGCGATGGTCGAGCCGGTGCTCGATCTCGTCGACCTCGTCCTGTGCATGACGGTCAATCCGGGGTTCGGCGGCCAGAGTTTCCTCGGCTCGGCTCTCGAGACCGTCTCGCGCGTCAGGGCGATGACGCAAGGGCGCGCGATCGATATCGAGGTCGATGGCGGGATCACGCCCGAGACCGTGGCGGCGGCAGCGCGAGCAGGTGCCAACGTCTTCGTCGCGGGCAACGGCGTCTTCGGCGGCGGCCCGACTGGCTATGCCCGCAACATCGATGCGATTCGCACGCGGGCCGATGCCGCAACCGGTCGGAGCGGCGTGACATGCTGAAGGGTCTGATCTTCGACGTCGACGGCACGCTCGCCGAGACAGAGGACCTGCACCGGCAGGCCTTCAACCGCGCCTTCACCCAGCTCGGGCTGCCCTGGTTCTGGACGCCGGAGACCTATGCCGAACTGCTCAAGGTGATGGGCGGCAAGGAACGCCTGCTGCATTTCATTGCCGAGACGCAGGGCGAGGACGCGCAGGCGCTGGCCCGGCGGATGCCCGAGATCCACGGCCTCAAGACCCGAATCTACGGGCAATTGATCGAGGCCGGCGGTCTGCGCCTGCGTCCAGGCGTCGCCCGCCTGATCGGCGAGGCCCGCGCCCAGGGCATCGGCCTTGCGGTCGCGACCACGACGACGCGTCCGAATGTCGATCTCCTGATCGCCTTGAACTTTCCGAAGGGCGACCAGCCCTTCGACGTGATCGCCGCCGGCGACGAGGCCGCCCGCAAGAAGCCGGCGCCCGACATCTTCTCGCTCGCGGTCGAGCGGCTCGGGATCAAGCCGTCCGAGGGCATTGCTTTCGAGGATTCGGCTGCTGGCATCCGTTCGGCACTCGATGCCGGTCTCTCGGTGCTCGCAACGCGCAGCCGCTACACGGAGAGCCACAAGCTCGACGGGGCCTTCTCGGCCGTATCCGATCTCGGCGAACCGGATGCGCCGCACCGGCATCTCTCGGGCGTCGCCTGGCCTGATGGCGTCGTGACGCTCGCTGCGCTGCAGGATTGGCACGAGCGTCAGGCGACGCGATAGCGATCGAGGCGGCGCCCCCTCGGCTGCCCGATGGGAGTTCGCGCCGGCCCGATTCACGCGGAGGCGCGAGGAAGCCCATGCGGCACCTTGCGCGGAATCCAAGGATCATGAAGGAAGCCGGGAATCACGAGAGGAGCGGCACGGCTGATCGAGACACTTGAGAGAGGCAGGGCTGCGGAGCAGGAGCGAATGCCGGCCGAGGAGGCCCGAACGACCGCGGAACCCAAGCCTCGGCCCGCGAAGTCCAGTGCGCTGAGCGGGGCGCGTGCGCCGAATGCGATCGACTTCTGGCGCGGCTTCGCGCTGGTGACGATCTTCATCAACCACATCCCCGGCAACACGTTCGAATATTACACCTATTCGCATTACGGCCTGTCGGACGCGGCCGAACTGTTCGTGTTCCTGGCCGGCTGGTCGGTCGGGCTCGCGACCACCGGGCGCAGCGGAATCCCGGAACCCGCACTGACGACATGGCTGCGGCTGCATTCGAGGGCGATCGCGGTCTACCGTGCGCAGATCACCGTGATCTCGCTGGCCCTGGCGATGCTCGCCGGCACGGCGCTCGTGCTCGAAAATCCGCTGATTCTCGAATGGCACAATGCGGGTGTGTTCTTCGCCGATCCGATCCGGACCATGATCGGCATCTCGCTGCTCACGCATCAGCTCGGCTATTTCAACATCCTGCCGCTTTACGTGATGCTCCTCATCGCGGCACCGGCCTTCGTGCTGTTCTCGCGCGTCAGCCGCATGGCGACGCTGGTGCTCTCCTTCGGGCTCTATGTCGCGAGCCTGGTCTTCGAATGGAACATGCCGTCCTGGCCGGGCGAGGGCGCCTGGTTTTTCGATCCGTTTTGCTGGCAGCTTCTTTTTGTCCTCGGCTTCCTGCTGCAGGGATGGAACCGGGAATCGCCCGTTCTGCAGATCTGGTCCACCCGTCTGATTCCACTCGGAATCGCCCTGGTGATCGCGGGAATCGTGATCTCGGTTAAGGATTTGTCGCCCGACCCACTGACGGTTCCCTGGCCACGACTCATCTTCACTTTCGATAAGACCTATCTCTCGCCGGGCCGCCTGGTGCATTTCTTCGGGGTCCTGATCACCTTCAAGGTGTTGTACGTCTTGATCGCGCCGAGAGCTGCACCCCTCGCGCGTTTCCTGTCCGGGCTTGGCCGCAATTCACTTGCAGTCTTCTCGATGGGCTCACTCTTGAGTCTCGCTGCGCAATTCGTTCGATTTCAGACCGGCGGTGGTTTGTTCGTCGACGTTTTGGTCGTAGGCTGCGGACTGTTCTTCATGGGTTTCACTGCATGGTTCGTCGAATGGCGTTCCCGCAAACCGAAGCCGGTTCCCGCGTGATGCGGGGCTCCCGCCTGGCGCTCGGCGCGCTCTTCATGGCTGCGGGTCTGCTCGCGGCCGGGCAGAGCCGTGCCATCGATGGGGCACCGATCGTGGTCTCGCCGCCGCATCCGCCCGCGCCCGTTCCGGGCAAGACGTCTGCCGACGGGCTCGACCGCAGCCTGTCGCCGCAATGCCGTGTCCCCGGCGCCAAGCTCTATAAGCTGGCCGCGCTGAGCGCCCTGAAGGCGGCGCTCAAGGAGACGCGGCCGGTGCGGGTTCTCTCGGTCGGGACCTCCTCGGCCGGGCTCGGGGCCACGGTCTCCTATCCGGACAAGCTCCAGAATTCGCTGGAGCGGTCGCTGCCCAAAGTCGACATCGAGGTGGAATCGCGCGGGCTCCCAGGCGAGGTTGCGCGGGGCGCGGCCGACACCCTGCGCAGCATGATCGCCGAGACCGAGCCCGATCTCGTGGTCTGGCAGGTCGGCACCAACGATGCGCTCGCCCGTGTCGACGTCGATGTCTTCGGCGAGGCTTTGCGCGACGCCGTAGCCTGGCTCAACTCGCACGACATCGACGTCGTGCTGGTCGATCCGATGTTCACCCAGAGCCTGGCCGACGACGAATATTACAACGAGATCGTCCAGCGCGTGCGGGACGTTGCGGCGGAGGAGGGCGTGCCGCTGGTGCGCCGCTACGAGGCTATGCGCTTCCTGTCGGCGAGCACCAGCCAGGATGACGAGGAGCACTTCCTCGGCCGCCATTTCCGGCTCAACGATCTCGGCCTGCGCTGCATGGCCGAGCATGTCGCCCGTGCGATCACGCTCTCGCTGCTGCAGCCGGACGCCGCGATCGAGGCGGTAAAGCCGCTGGCACCCGAGTCGCCCAAGCTCGAGCCCAAGCTTGAACCACAGAATAGCGGCCCGGAGACGAACACGACGCTTCCGGTTCCGGGCGCCGCGCACCTGCCCTGACGGGAACGCGAGCTTTCGGGGTCTTCTATCGGCCGTAGACGTCTTCCAGCCGGACGATGTCGTCCTCGCCGGTATAGGAGCCGACCTGGACCTCGATCAGTTCGAGCGGGATCTTTCCGGGATTGGCGAGCCGGTGCGTGGCGCCGATCGGCAGGTAGACAGCCTCGTTCTCGTGGACCAGCAGGGTCTCGCCGTTTCGCGTCACCTCGGCCGTGCCTTTGACCACCACCCAATGCTCGGCCCGGTGGAAATGCTTCTGTAGCGAGAGCCGGCCGCCCGGCGTGACCTGGATGCGCTTCACCTGGAAGCGCTCGCCGATATCGATACGCTGATACCAGCCCCAAGGGCGGTACATGCGGCGATGCGCATCCGCCTCCGGATGGCCCTTCGCGCGCAAGGCGGTCACGAGCTCCTTGACCTTGCCGGACTGCGCCTTCGAGGCGACCAGCACCGCATCGGGCGTTGCCACCACGACGACGTCTTCGAGCCCGACCACGGTGGTCAGGCCCTCGCCCTCGCTGTGGACGAGGCTGCCGCGGGTTTCGATGAGCTCGACGCGCCCGCGCACGGCATTGCCCTGCCCATCATGGTCGAGCACCTTCCAGACGGCGTCCCAGGTACCGACATCCGACCAGGGGAAGGACACCGGCAGCACGCCCGCCCGGTCGGTCCGCTCCATCACGGCGTAGTCGATCGAGGTCTTGGGCGCTTGGGCGAAGGCGCCTGAGTCGAGGCGCAGGAAATCGAGATCGCGGGCCGATTTGTCCAAGGCGGCGCGCGCCGCCTCGATCACCGCCGGCGCATAGGCCTCGAGCTCGGCGACCATCACATCGGCACGGAACAGGAAATAGCCGGAATTCCACAACGCGCCTTCTCGGATCAGGCGCTCGGCGCCCTCCCTATCCGGCTTCTCGACGAAGCTTTCCACGACATGGACGCCGGGGGCCGCCGCAACCGGCGCTCCCTTGCGGATATAGCCATAATCGGTCGCCGGCCAGGTCGGCTCGATGCCGAGCGTCATGATCCGCCCGGCCTGAGCCCCTGCGGCGGCAGCGCGTGCGGCGGCGGTGAAGGCCGGCACGTCGCCGATGACGTGGTCCGCGGAAAGGATCAGAACGACGGCGTTCGGATCGATGCGCTCCGCATGGAGCGCTGCGACGGCGACAGCCGCCGCCGAGTCGCGCCGCTCGGGTTCCAGCAGGATGTCCGCCCGCTGCCCAGCCTGCGCGAGCTGCTCGGCGACGATGAAGCGGGCATCGGTATGCGTGAGCACGACGAGCCGTCCGAACACCGCAGCGTCGGCGACCCGCTGCGCCGTCGCCTGGAAGGTCGAGGTGGTTTCGCTGACGAGACGTGAGAACTGCTTGGGCATGCTCTCGCGCGAGGCGGGCCACAGGCGCGTGCCCGATCCGCCGCACAGGATGACAGGGATGATCAACGCATCAGCCTTATCGGACATCGAACCATCTCCGCATCGGTCCAGAGCGTGCTGCGCGTGTACGGCAGCGCCAGCACGCTCCAAGTTTCTGGTGCCGCATGGTGCTTTCGGTGAAACGGCTTCCGCTTCACCGCATCTCGCTCAAAGTCTTCCGTGGCATCGACTTTTCGAGCCGATGCTGCCGGTTGATCCGCTCCGAACCGGCATGTCGCGTTTCCGGACGCGAAGCAGCCGACATCCGCGCGGAGATGTCCAGTATTGGACAGCTCTCGCGCATATCAGCACTTGGTTTGCAAGTTCTGGTGCCGGAGCACGACCGGCCGCCTATTCGGCGGCCTGCCGCCCAGCATAGCCGAGACGCTCGTTCAATTCCTCGAGCAGCTTCACGGCCGCCTCAGCAATGACCGTGCCGGGCGGGAAGATCGCCGAGGCGCCGGCCTTGTAGAGCGCGTCGTAATCCGTCGGCGGGATCACGCCGCCGATCACGATCATCACGTCGTCGCGGCCCTGCTCGGTCAAGGCCGCCTTGAGCAAGGGCGTCAGCGTCAGATGCCCGGCCGTGAGCGAGGAGACGCCGATGATGTGCACGTCGTTCTCGACGGCTTGGCGCGCGGCCTCCTCGGGCGTGGCGAAAAGCGGTCCGATATCGACGTCGAAGCCGAGATCGGCGAAGGCCGAGGCGATCACCTTCTGGCCGCGATCGTGCCCGTCCTGGCCCATCTTGGCGACGAGGATGCGCGGCCGGCGCCCATCGTTCTCCTCAAAAGCCTCGACGAGTGCACGCACCTTCTCGACGACCGGGGACATGCCGCCCACCTCCCGCTTGTAGACGCCCGAGATCGAACGGATCTCGGCGCGATGCCGGCCCCAGGATTTCTCCAACGCTTCAGAGATCTCGCCGACCGTCGCCTTGGCCCGCGCCGCATTCACGGCGAGTTCGAGCAGGTTGTCGGTGTTGTCGACGGCGCGGGTCAGGGCGGCCAGCCGCTCCTGGACGTCGGCCTCGTCGCGTTCGGACCGCAGGCGCTTGAGCTTGTCGAGCTGCAGGGTCCGGACGTTGTGGTTGTCGACGCGCAGGAGCTCGATCGCCGCATCATCGTCCGGCTTGTACTTGTTGATGCCGACGATGGTCTGGCGGCCGGAATCGATGCGGGCCTGGGCGCGGGCTGCCGCCTCCTCGATCCGGAGCTTGGGCACGCCGGCCTCGATCGCCTTGGCCATGCCGCCGAGATCCTCGACCTCCTTCATGTGCTGCAGTGCGCGCTGGGCGATGTCGTGGGTCAGGCGCTCGACGTAATAGGAGCCGCCCCAGGGGTCGATGATGCGCGTGGTGCCGCTTTCCTGCTGCAGGAACAGCTGCGTGTTGCGCGCGATCCGCGCCGAGAAGTCGGTCGGCAGCGCGAGCGCCTCGTCGAGTGCGTTGGTGTGCAGCGATTGCGTGCCGCCTTGCGTCGCCGCCATCGCCTCGATGCAGGTGCGGGTGACGTTGTTCCACACGTCCTGCGCCGTCAGCGACCAGCCGCTCGTCTGCGAATGCGTGCGCAGCGGCAGGGACTTGTCGGATTTCGGATCGAATTCCTTGACGAGCTTCGCCCAGAGCAGGCGCGCGGCCCGCATCTTGGCGATCTCCATGAAGAAATTCATGCCGATCGCCCAGAAGAAGGACAGGCGCGGCGCGAACTGGTCGATCGTCAGGCCGGCGGCGAGGCCCGCCTGGATGTATTCCTTGCCGTCGGCGAGCGTGTAGGCGAGCTCGAGATCCTGCGTCGCGCCGGCTTCCTGCATGTGGTAGCCGGAGATCGAGATCGAATTGAATTTCGGCATCCGCCGCGAGGTGTAGCCGAAGATGTCCGAGATGATCCGCATCGATCCCGCTGGGGGATAGATGTAGGTGTTGCGGACCATGAATTCCTTGAGGATGTCGTTCTGGATGGTGCCGGCGAGCTTCTCCGGCGGCACGCCTTGCTCCTCGCCCGCGACGATGAAGAGCGCGAGAACGGGCAAAACCGCGCCGTTCATCGTCATCGACACGGTCATCTGTTCGAGTGGAATCCCTGAGAACAGCACGCGCATGTCGTAGATCGAGTCGATGGCGACGCCGGCCATCCCGACATCGCCCGCGACGCGCGGATGGTCGGAATCGTAGCCGCGGTGGGTCGCGAGGTCGAAGGCGACGGACAGGCCCTTTTGCCCGGCCGCGAGATTGCGGCGATAGAAGGCGTTCGAATCCTCGGCCGTGGAGAAGCCGGCATATTGCCTGATCGTCCAGGGCTGGGTGACGTACATGGCCGGATAGGGGCCGCGCAGGTAGGGCGGCAGGCCCGGATAGGTGTCGATACCCTCCAATCCCACGCGGTCCTGCGGGCCGTAGAAGCCCTTCACCGGGATGCCCTCGGGCGTCATCCAGGGCTCGCCCGCCGGGGGCGGAGCTGGGACGGCGCCGGGCGTGTAGGGAAGCGTTGTGAAGTCGGGAATACGGGACATCGACCGGGACTCTGGATCAGAGCCCTTGTTTATAGACGCTTTGAGCCTGCGGCAAAGACGCTTCGCGCTGCGGGGACCTCAGTGCCGGGCGGCTGCCGCAGCCGTGTCGGTCGGCCTCGTCGGCTCGGCCTTATCACCCCAGCCCGTCGCGTCGATCTTGGCGGTGCCCCAGGTCGTTCCGACCGCGATCGAGAGCGGCAGCAGCAGGAGGACATCCGGTGCCGGTGCAAAGCGCACCTTGATGTCCTCGTTCTCGCGCATGCGCTTCACCGAGCTGCTCTTCGCCCTGTGCCCGGAAATCGGCACCCAGCGCACGCGGCAATCGAGCGCCTGACCACGAAACGGACCGCTCGTCACGGTCGCGATCTTTCCACCAGACAGGACGAGGTCCGCTCGCGTCGAGCCGTCGAAGACCGGAATGCGGCGGTTGCAGAGCGAGGGGTCGAGATTGCCGCTGGGTGCCGGGATCGCCAGCATTCCGACTGGATCGGTCACGCCGGCCTTGTCGGCATCCGACACGGGGATCCGATCGGGTCGCGGCATCGGCGCGGGATCGACCGAGGCCGTGCGCACTTTGCCGTCGTCGAAGCCGACAGCCACCTTGACCGGCTGGCTCGAATAATGGGCGTCGATCCGGAATTCGGACGGCACCGTGCCGGCACTCGCCAGGCGCCCCCTCGAGGAGGCCTTGCCGCCGCCCTCGAAGAACCAGCCGGCCATGCCCGACAATCCGCCATCGAGGCCGATCACGTAGCGCTCTCCGGTCCGCTCGGCCGTGAGCACCGTCTTGCCGACGGTCAATCCGAGGAACGAAAGACCGTATTCGGCAACGAAACGTTGCGGCGCAGCCTGCGCGCCGGACGACACGGTCAGGAGCAAGGCCGCCAAGCCGCCGTGCCGGAGAGCCATGTCCGATCCTCGATCCACGCGAACCCGAAACCCGTCCTCGCATGGTCCCGCTTCACGGCGGCATCATGTCCACGGCAGCGCCGCATCCTCTTCCGACGCGCCGCACCTGCCGTTCACAATCCCGAGACGATCGTCCAAATGGCGCACCCCGCAACTTGCGGCTAGCCATTCGGCTGGGGCAACCATGGCGGCAAGCTTTGCCTTCAAGACAGCCCGTTCCCTCAGCGCATATGTCCCCGGTCCTTTCTCGCGTCGCCTTCCTCACCGTCCTGGCGACGCCGCTGACCGTGAGCGCGCAAGGGTTTCCCTCTAGCGCTCCCTGGCCGGAGACTGGCTTCTGGCCGAGGCGCGATCCGGGGATGACGCTCGAGCTCGAACGTCCGCGGCGGGTGGACGGTCCGCTGGACATGGCCGCCGGCCCTCCGCAGCCCGCACGTCGCGTGCCCCTGCCTCCAACCCGGCCGGCGGAAATCGGCCGACTCGGCACGGCACCCGGCATGGCGAACCAGTTGGAGCCGATCACGGACATGGCCGATTGCTTCGGACGTCTCCAGGCGACCGGGGCGCGCTATGTCCGGGTCGGCCAGCCGGGAGGAAATCCGGCCTGCGCGATCGACATGCCGATCCGGCTCGCGGCGTTGAAACGATCCGAGGATTCCGGCGACCTCATCATTCTCACCGATCGTCCCGTCATTTCCTGCCGCCTCGCGCTCCAGTTCGATGCCTGGATCAAAGCCACAGGGCCCATCCTCGCCGCTGGCCGGAACGCGCCGCTCGTCTCGATGATCACAGGGCCCGGCTGGGAATGCCGGACGCGCAACCGCCAGCCCGGCGCGCCGCTCAGCTCGCATGGCAACGGGCTGGCGCTCGATGTGAACACCTTCGTCTTCGCCAACAAATCGCGCTTGAGCGTTACGGGCAGCGGTCGCGAGCCGACCTTCCAGGCCGTCCGCCGCGCGGCCTGCACCCTGTTCACGACCGTACTCGGGCCCGGCTCGGACGGGTTCCACGAGGATCATCTCCATGTCGACATCCAGCCGCATGGAAGAGGTCGCCATTCGCATTACTGCCGATAATGTTCGGAGGCTGAATCCACGACTGCGCCTTGCTGGCGGATCAGTCTCCGAAGCGACAGCCTGGCATTTCCTGCCGCAAGCGGTCCGCCAGGGATAACGCGAGCTGCGATGTTCGCACGGCTCAGTCGCGGCCGTGGCTCGTGGGCGAGGCGCCCTGCCTCGGCCGCCAGATCTTGACCAGCTGAAAGGACGCCATCGCCACGATTCCGACGATGAGCTGGCGTAGCCACCAGATGCCGTTCTCGCCGATGCTCGGAGCGATCCAGTCGTGCAGCGGCGTGTTGCCAGGGTTCATCGACCAGCCGAGGAGTATCGAAAACGGTACGACGATGGCGAGGATGACGAAGAATTCGGAACGGCGGGACATGGTCGGGCGCCCCTTTCGATGATGAAAGCGCGACCTTCGCCTCTTCGGCCTTCGTCGGCGGTGCTCCCGTCACATCGGCTCGCTGCTTGACCGGAATAGCAAGCTTTGCCGCCAGCGGCCGATCGGCAACGGGGACGGACGGCAGATTGCGAGCGCCATGATGGACCCATCGAGGAAGGATCAGGACAGCGCCGCGCGGCTCTGGCCTCCGCTCGCCCGCTTCATTGCGCAGGAGACGCGGCTCGGCGCCTGGGCCGCCGCGCATGGGCGCATCGCTGCCTTCGCCTACGAATTCCTGCGCTTTGGCGTGAAGCAGGGTTGGGCATGCCTGTTCGGTGGCCTCATGTGCGCGCTGCTGATCGGCACCTACATGTTCTATCCGAAGGGTGCGTGGCTCGCCCGATACGATTTCCTCACGCTCGCGGCCGTGGCGATCCAGGTCGCTCTGCTCGCCCTGCGCATGGAGACCTGGGAAGAGGCCAAGGTCATCGCGATCTACCATGTCGTCGGCACGGTGATGGAGATCTTCAAGACCGGTGCCGGATCCTGGATCTACCCGGAAGAAAGTGTCTTGCGGATCGCCGGTGTGCCGCTCTTCACCGGCTTCATGTATGCGAGCATCGGTTCCTATATCGCCCGCGCCTGGCGCCTGTTCGATTTCCGCTTCACGCGCCATCCGCCGCTCGTCTTCACGCTGCCGCTGGCGGTTGCGATCTACCTCAACTTCTTCACGCACCACTTCGTCGCCGATCTCAGGATCGTGCTGTTCCTGGCGACCGCGATCGTGTTCGGGCGGACCTTCGTCCACTACAAGGTCTGGCAGGAATACCGCTCGATGCCGCTTCTGCTCGGCTTCGCCCTGGTTTCGCTGTTCATCTGGTTCGCCGAGAATATCGGCACCTTCGCGCGGGTCTGGATCTATCCGAGCCAGACGACGGGCTGGGCGCCGGTCTCGCTCGCCAAGCTCGGCTCGTGGTTCCTCCTGATGATCATCTCCTACGTGCTGGTGACGCTGGTGAACCGGCCTGCCGCCTATCGCCGCGGCGCGGGCGGGGATGTCCCAGGCGAACCGGTTCCGGCATCGCCCTGAACGGATGCGGCGAGCCCGCGCCAGGCGAGGGTCATCGCGGTCTCGACGAGAGCGTCTCGTGACACTTCGGGGTGTTCGGCCCACCATTCGGCCATCGCATGCAGCCCCTGTTTCAGGCATTCAGTGGCGGCTTCCGGCAAAGCGAGCGCGCCGCCCGGCAGGATCGCGGCGAGCATGAGGGTGAGCCGGTCGGTGGCACCTTTCTGGATCGCGGCGGCGGGTTCCGTGAGATCCGCCGCGCCGCGCGGCACCACGAACATCACGCGTGCCGCGTCCGGCCGCTCCGCCACGAAGGTGAAGAAGGCCTCGATCCCTGCACGAAATCGCGTCTCGGCATCGGCCGTCCCGGCGATCGCGGCTGCGCCGCGTGCCAGCATCTCGTCGCGGATCGCCTCGGACAGGCTCACGAACAGCGCGCGCTTCGACGGGAAATGATCGTAGAGGACCGGCTTGGTGATGCCGGCCGCCGTGGCGATCTCGGCCATCGCGGCGCCCTCGTAGCCCCGAGCGGCGAAGATCGTTTCGGCTGCCGCGAGAATCCGGGCACGGCGATCCGCCGCCTTCAGCCGCCGTTTCGGTGTTCCGGCCTGCACGTCGTGTCAGGCTGCCGGGCGGGCGGGCTCGATCGTCCGGCCTGCCACCGCGATCCGCTGGCAAGCCTTGGCATGGCCGAGCCCGGCCTTGAGCGTCGGATAGAGCCGGCTCCCGGTGACCGCGACGGCGAGGCCGGAGCGGCCACACTCGCCCCAAAGCCGTTGCGCCTCCGCGCTCGCCGCATCGAGCAGATCGGTGCGGTGCTCGGTGAGCCCCTTCGCGAAACGCCAGCCGATCGCCGCCTCCATGCCCATCGCCGGTTCGTCGTCGGACAGGATGGCCTCCACGACCTCGGCCGGAACGCCGTCCTCGAGGGCCATGTCGACCGCGAGCTGGGTGCAGGGTCCGCAATCCTCGGCCCGGGTCGCCACGATCTTGGCGGCATAGCGGGCCGGTGCCGGAATGCCCCCAGCATGGTTCGCGAAGAAGGTGGCTAGAATGAACTTCCGGAAGGCCGCCGGATCGGCCTTGGCCAGGTCGCGCAGATAGCTGGCGTCGTATCCGTAGCGCCGTTCCATGCGCCCGACCGCGAAGAGCAGGATGCTGTCGATCATGGCCGCTCCATGCCGCGAATCCCGGCTATGCCGAAAACGCGGTCCCCAATTAACCTACCGCACGGTAGGTTAAGGAGGAGGCTGGGTCGAGAGGCCGCTTCGTCGCAGGCTCAGCGAACGGCAACCAGCTTGCCGGGTTCGAGTACCTTTTCACCGTCGAAGCGGTAGGCGCAGAGTGCGCCGCCCTTGGCGATCGAGAAATCGAGACAGGTCCGGGTTGGCCCAAGCAACCGCGGCCGGCCCGTCATCCAGTAATGTCCGAAGAAGATCGGCTTCGCGTCGTCGAGCGGGATCACGTTGGCAGGCGGCAGCGGGTCGTCCGGCAGACGCGAAGCAATCGATTCCTCCGCGCAGGCGGCGCGGAATGTCGTCGCAGCCGCGTCCCACCAGCGCGTGCGCGCCTGCCTGCGCTCATGGCCCTGCGCATCGCGGTAGGACAGGCCATCCGGCAACGCCGTCTCCGGGCCTTTGAGCAGGATTTCGCAGGCCGAGAAGGCCGTAGTCCCCTCGGTGAGCGCGGCTATCAGGCCCGTGGCGGTCAGGCGGCTCTCGGCATCGACATGCGTCGCGAGCGCGTCCAGCGAAGCCGGTGACCAGCAGGCATGGATGATGCGCGCGCCTCCCAGATCGAGCCAGAGAGGCAGCGTGCGGAAATAGGCGACGAGTTCGCCGTGCAGCGCGCTGTCGGCACCGCCGACCGCCTCGAGGAAGGCGACGTGCTGGGCAAGGTGCTTGGCGCTGCGCTCGCGCAGATGGGTGCCGGGACGACGCGGATCGGGCGTCGCGTAGCCGATGGCGTTGAGTTCGTGATTGCCCATCACGACGAGGGCAGAGCTTGCCTCGGCCATGCTCCGCGCGATTGCGAGCGTGTCGAGCTGCCGCGGTCCGCGATCAATCAGGTCGCCGAGGAAGACGGCACGGCGGCCTTCCGGGTGGCGCCAAGTGGCTCCGTCACGATCATAGCCGAGCTCGCGCAGCAAGGCTTCCAGGGCATCGGCATGTCCGTGAACGTCGCCGATGATGTCGAAAAACATTGGTCCGGTCTGCTCGCCATGCATGGACTCGCCCGGCCGGCAGCCCCGCCGGCGCGCGAGGCGCGTCCGTTCGGACACGCCGCACGGCGAAGAGGTCAGTTCAGATAGGTGCGGATCCAGTTCGGAGAGAGGATCTCGCCCTCTTCCGTGATGATCCAGGGCTGCTTGGCCGGGTCGCTCAGCGCGCCTGCGGCGGCGCGCAGCGCCTCACGCAAGGTGTCGAAACGCTCGGGCTCGGCGAGTGGAGAGGCTGCCGGCGCCGTGCGCCAGATCGTCAGATCGGCAGGTCGTTCGAGTGCCTCGGTTTCCATTTCTGGTTCTTCCTTGTGTACTCTGTCCGTGTACTGTTCAGCGGCAGGCCGCATAACGCGGACCACCCAATGCGAGAGAGGTTTCCATGCGAATGGGAGCATCTCGGGGCAGCTTTGCGATCAAATCGGGTCGCAGGAGGCAACCCGTCACCAATTTGTCGCAGTCTGATACACACGCCACGGACCCGAGATTGGACCCGCGACTTGCGTCGTTCTCACGAAGCCATTCATCGCATTTGCGATAACTGTGCTGCTCAAACGTAAGAATTTCGTTAGCCTGAAACCGTGGCCATTGACGTGCGCTCGCGCACCTCGGCGACCCGCTCACCTGAGCAGCCATGCGGCCTGTGTGTTTCGTGGATCATTGCCGCGTTGAAGGTGGCGCGGTTGAATGCGGAGCTGCCGCGACCCAGTTAGTGGCACGCTCCTAGTGGCACGCTTCGGCACGAGCGCGGCGTGCCCGGCAGCACCGGTTCGGCAGGGTTCCCCGCTTCTCAGGCCGCCCGCTTTCGGATGATGCTCACGTGCCGGATCGATTCCTTCGGATCGCCCTAGCGGTCGCTCTCGGCCTGCTGATCGCGGTCGTCGCCCAACCCTACATCCTGGCGCTGCTCTACTCGGCGGACGCGCCGCGCGCGATCACGGCGCGGGGCGATCTCTCCGCCGCCGAGACGACGACGGTCGATCTCTTCGCCAAGGCCTCGCCCTCCGTCGTGCACGTCTTCGCCCAGTCAGCGGCGGACGAACGGTCGCTGATGGCGCCCGACACGGAGGAAGGGGAGGGCGGACAGCAGGGCGGCAGCAACCAGACCGGCACCGGCTTCGTCTGGGATGCGGCGGGCCATGTCGTCACGAACAATCACGTCGTCCAGGGCGCGACCCAGCGCGGCGGCTCGATCTCGGTGCGGCTTTCCTCCGGCGAGGTGGTCGGTGCGAGCGTCGTCGGCACCGCGCCGAATTACGACCTTGCCGTCCTGCAGCTCGGGCGGGTCGCCAAGGCGCCGCCGCCGCTCGCGATCGGCACCTCGGCCGATCTCAGGGTCGGCCAGTCGGCCTTCGCGATCGGCAACCCGTTCGGGCTCGACCACACACTCACCACCGGCGTCATCAGCGCGCTGCAGCGCCGGCTGCCGACCCAGGAAGGCCGGGAATTGTCGGGCGTCATCCAGACCGACGCCGCGATCAATCCCGGCAATTCAGGTGGACCGCTGCTCGATTCCGCCGGACGCCTGATCGGCGTCAACACAGCGATCTACTCGCCCTCGGGAGCGAGCGCCGGCATCGGCTTTGCCGTGCCGGTCGACGTCGTCAACCGGGTCGTGCCCGAGCTGATCCGCAACGGGCGCATGCGCAATCCGGGCATCGGCATCATCGCGGGCCAGGAGGCGACCGCTGCGCGCCTCGGGATCGACGGCGTCGTCGTGCTGAAGGTCCTGCCGAATTCGCCAGCTGCAGCGGCCGGATTGCGCGGCGTCGATCCGCGCTCGGGCGAGATCGGCGACGTCATCGTCGGCGTAAACCGGCAGCCGGTCCACCGCCTCGCCGATCTGACGGCCGTCGTCGAGGCGGCCGGTTTCGACAAGCCCGTCACCCTGCTGGTCGACCGCGACGGGCAGGTCCGGCAGGTCCAGCTGACCACGACCGACATCGCTGAAGACCGGCCCTGACGCCGCGCCCCGCGCCAGCGGACCCAAACGGCGTGGCTGGCCGCTTTACGCGGCGCGCGAAGCAGCCGATCACGGAGGCATGTTGCTCGCGCTCACCTGCCTTGCTCTGTTCGGATTGTGGTGGCTCGGTCGCAACGGCGACCGCTTGCCGGCCGGAATGACGCCCAAACGGCTCGCCGGCTTCGTGCTGATCGCATTCGCCGCGCTGCTGCTCCTGCGCGGCAGCCTGTTCCTCGCGCTCGTCGCGGCGGGAGCGGCCGCCTATCTGCTTCTGGGGAAGCATGGTCTGCTGGAACGGCTGCGTTCGCTTGCTCCCGAACGCTCGGCCCGTCCTCCACAATTCGAGCGCACGGTTCTGCTGGAACCCGAGCGCAATGCGAACGGCGCGCCTCTCGATGCGCTGATCCTCGCCGGGCCGCAGGTAGGATTTCGCCTGTCGCAGCTCGACGAGCCGGATCTGCTGGCGCTACTCGCGCTCTGCCGGGGCAGCGATCCGGACGGAGCGCGGTTCCTAGAGGCTTATCTCGACCGCCGGCAGCCCGGCGGGCGTGTAGACGCTGACAGAGACGCAGACGCGCGGACGGGCAGTCCGTTTCAGCCAGGGGCGATGACGGAGGAGGAGGCCTATCAGCTCCTGGGGCTTGAGCGCGGGGCGTCCCTGGATCAGATCCGCGCGGCGCACCGGATGCTGATGAAGCGCGTCCACCCCGACCAGGGCGGATCCGATGAAGCCGCCGCGCGTCTCAACGCGGCTCGAGACCGATTGACGAACCGACATCGCTGAACTCCACGCGCGTTGTCAGGAAGGTTTCTTCTGGTAGTCGGGTTTGGCTCGCGGCAGACTTTAGCTGCGTGTCGCGAAACAGCTGAAGCCGTTCTTCTTGAGAGCGTTGCAGGCATCCTGGGCGGAAGTCTGCTCGGAGAAGCCCGAGAAGCGGGCGCGGAAAAGGGTCGCGCCGGCGTGGCTGACCCGCACCGTATAGGGTGCCGCCCGCGAGAGCGCGCTGGTGCGGGAGCGCGCATCGGACAGTATCGACTTGGCCTTGTCCTCATCGTCCATCGCACCGAGCTGGATCACCCAGGCGGTCGGCGTGATGACGCGCGCGGCCGGGTCAGACTTGGTCTCGACACGGGCCGGCGGCTCGACGCGGGCGACGGCACCGTCATAGGCAGGTAGTCGGGCGCCGGATTTGGGCCCGCCCGGGAAGGGGGCCTGTCCGGCCGGACCGGCATAGGCCTGCACGGCATTCGGCATCGGCTGGGCAGCGCTCCGCGCGCGCATGCCGGGCGTGGTCGTGCCGCCGGTGCTGGTCGAACTCGTCGTCTCGATGTCCTCGTCATCCGCCGACGCATAGACGGTGCGCGTCCGGGCGGCCGGTTCCGCGATCACGGCCGGGCGGCCGCGTTCGGCGACCTCGACGACCTCTCCGGTCTGGCGGGCACCGGCAAAGGCGCGCGGCAGGGCGTTGCGCACCAGATCGGCCATGATCGCGTCACGACTTCCGCCGGATTTGCCGCCGAGCACGATCGCGACGATCTGCCGATTATCCGCCCTCGCCGAGGTCATCAGGTTGAAGCCGGAATCGCGCGTGTAGCCGGTCTTGATCCCATCGACGCCCTCGACCCGGCCGAGCAGGTGATTGTGGTTGCCGATGGTGCGTCCGCGAAAGGCGAAGGAGCGCGTCTGAAAATATCGGAAGTAGCGCGGGAAACGGTCCTGGACGGCGCGGGCGAGAATCGTCAGGTCGCGCGCCGTGGTGATCTGGTCGGCATCGGGCAGGCCCGAGGCATTGGCGTAATGCGTGCGCGTCATGCCGAGCGATTGCGCCTTGCGGGTCATCATCTCGGCGAATTTCGGCTCCGAACCGGCGATGTTCTCGCCGATGGCGCAGGCGACGTCGTTGGCAGATTTGGTCACGATCGCCAGGATGGCGTCCTCGACGGTGATCGTCGAGCCGGGGCGAAGGCCGAGCTTCGAGGGGGCCTGGGCGGCGGCGTTGGCCGAGATCGTCAGCGGCGAGTCGAGCTGCATGCGCCCGCGCTCGAGCTGCTCGAACAGCATGTAGAGAGTCATCACCTTCGTGATCGAGGCGGGATGGCGCAGGGCATCCTCGTTGACGGCGTGCAGGGTGCGCCCGGTCTTCACGTCGACGACCATGGCGGCATAGGGCGGGTTGTAGCCTCCGCCCGTACGCGCAGCGGCATGGCGCCGTGCATCGGCGGGAGAGGTCAGACCAGCGAGCAGGGCGGTGGCGGCGAAGACGGCCGGCAGAAGGCGGAAGCGGGAACGACAGAAAGCTACGCTACGCATCACGAAATTGTCCGCCTCGATGTCGGGAGCTGCTGCCCATTTCACCTTTCGCGAGCCTCGCTTGAGGTGATTTGCCAGGCAGCGCCCGCACGATCGTTCACGATCACAGACGGTAGGACGGCGCGGTTACGCGGCCGTTAATGTGGCGCAGAACGAAGAGGAATTGGATTTGCCGGGCAGGGTGCTAGCGGCCAGACCCCGACTTTCGCGGGACTTGAGCGGCCGGGTCGAGCCACCATTTTTGTGTCTGTGGGCCAGTCGTCCTCCGCCCGCGGGGGAAGCGCCTGTCGAAATCGATCGCGAGCGCGGAATTCGGTCGCAATCCGAAGTCTTGATGCTCTCTCGACCCGGACAGTTGCGCGCATCCGACTGGCGCGGCGCGGTCTCGGCCTATAGATTGCGTGGATGGAGGAACGCGTCAGTGATGCGCTGCCTTCAACCTTCTCGGTCGGGCCACCAAATGGGGTCGGATGGGTTCTTGAATGACGCAGACGCGGATGCAGGACGGAGTGATCGGGGGAGGGGGCGCGCGCAGGTCGCCGACGGCCGCCGATCCGCGCGGACCTGGAGATGGCGACCGCTCGAACACCGCGATCATCACGCGCACCAAGCCCAAGACCAAGCGCCCGAGCCTCTACCGGGTGCTGCTGCTCAACGACGACTACACGCCGATGGAATTCGTCGTTCACGTCGTCGAGCGGTTCTTCAACAAGAACCACGACGACGCCTACCAGATCATGATGCACGTTCATCAGAACGGCGTCGGCGAATGCGGCATTTATACCTATGAGGTGGCGGAGACCAAGGTGACGCAGGTGATGGACTTCGCCCGCAAGCACCAACACCCGCTCCAATGCGTTATGGAAAAGAAATAGGCTCTCGAAAAAAGGCCCGACATTGCCCAGCTTCTCACGCAGCCTGGAACAAGCCCTTCACCGCGCGCTCGCGCTCGCCGGCGAGCGCCGCCACGAATACGCGACGCTGGAGCATCTGCTGCTCGCGCTCGTCGATGATCAGGACGCCGCCGCGGTGATGCGGGCCTGCAGCGTGGATATCGACATGCTGCGCCGCAACCTCATCGAATATGTCGACAGCGAACTCTCGAACTTGACCGGCGATGGCCGGCAGGATGCCAAGCCCACGGCCGGTTTCCAGCGCGTGATCCAGCGCGCGGTCATCCATGTCCAATCCTCGGGGCGCGAGGAAGTGACAGGCGCGAACGTGCTGGTCGCGATCTTCGCCGAGCGCGAGAGCCATGCGGCCTATTTCCTGCAGGAGCAGGACATGACCCGCTACGACGCGGTCAATTACATCAGCCACGGGATCGCCAAGCGGCCCGGAGCCTCGGAGGCGAAGCCGGTGCGGGGAACCGATGACGATTCCTCCGAGAGGCCCGTAGGCGGTGACGAGGAGGGGCGCGGCCCCAAGAAGAAGGGCGACGCGCTCGAAGCCTATTGCGTGAACCTCAACAAGAAGGCGCGCGACGGCAAGATCGACCCGCTGATCGGCCGCGAGACCGAGGTCCAGCGCACCATCCAGGTTCTGTGCCGCCGCCAGAAGAACAACCCGCTCCTCGTCGGCGATCCCGGCGTCGGCAAGACCGCCATCGCCGAAGGCCTCGCCCGCAAGATCATCCAGCACGAGGTGCCGGAGGTGCTCGCCGACGCGACGGTGTTCTCGCTCGACATGGGCACCCTGCTCGCCGGCACGCGCTATCGCGGCGATTTCGAAGAGCGGCTCAAGCAGGTCATCAAGGAGATCGAGGCGCATCCGAGCGCCATCATGTTCATCGACGAGATCCACACCGTGATCGGCGCCGGCGCCACCTCGGGCGGCGCGATGGATGCCTCGAACCTGCTCAAGCCGGCCCTCGCGAGCGGCACCCTCCGCTGCATCGGCTCGACCACCTACAAGGAATACCGCCAGTATTTCGAGAAAGACCGCGCCCTGGTGCGCCGGTTCCAGAAGATCGACGTCAACGAGCCGTCGGTGCCGGATACGATCGAGATCCTGAAGGGCCTGAAGCCGTATTTCGAAGAGTTCCATAAACTCAAATACACGACCGACGCGGTGAAGGCGGCGGTGGAGCTCTCGGCGCGCTACATCAACGACCGCAAGCTGCCCGACAAGGCGATCGACGTGATCGACGAGACCGGCGCCTCGCAGATGCTGGTGCCGGAAGCGCGCCGGAAGCGCACGATCGGCGTCAAGGAGATCGAGGCGACCATCGCCATCATGGCGCGCATCCCTCCGAAGACCGTGTCGAAGGACGATGCGGTCGTGCTGGCCAACCTCACCGAGAACCTGAAGCGTGTGGTCTATGGCCAGTCGGCGGCGATCGAGGCGCTGACCTCGGCTATCAAGCTCGCCCGCGCGGGCCTGCGCGATCCAGACAAGCCGATCGGATCCTACCTCTTCGCGGGCCCGACCGGTGTCGGCAAGACGGAAGCCGCCAAGCAGCTTGCCGCCTCGCTCGGTGTCGAGATGCTGCGCTTCGACATGTCGGAATACATGGAGCGCCACACGGTCTCGCGGCTGATCGGCGCGCCGCCCGGCTATGTCGGCTTCGACCAGGGCGGTCTCCTCACCGACGGCATCGACCAGCATCCGCATTGCGTGCTGCTGCTCGACGAGATCGAGAAGGCGCATCCGGACCTGTTCAACATCCTCCTGCAGGTGATGGATCATGGCAAGCTGACCGACCACAACGGCAAGCAGGTCGATTTCCGCAACGTCATCATCATCATGACCACGAATGCTGGAGCCTCCGACCTCGCCAAGGCCGCCTACGGTTTCACGCAATCGAAGCGCTCGGGCGACGATGTCGAGGCGATCAACCGGCTGTTCGCGCCGGAATTCCGCAACCGGCTCGATTCGATCATCTCCTTCGGCCATCTGCCGAAGGACGTCGTCGCCAAGGTGGTCGACAAGTTCGTGATGCAGCTCGAGGCGCAACTCGCCGACCGCAACGTCACGATCGAATTGTCGGACGAGGCGCGCGACTGGCTGGTCGAGCATGGCTACGACGATGCGATGGGCGCGCGCCCGATGGCCCGCCTGATCCAGTCGACTATCAAGACGCCGCTCGCCGACGAGGTTCTGTTCGGCAAGCTCAAGGATGGCGGCGCGGTGCGTGTCGTCGTCGCCCAGGAGGAGGACGCGGCGAAGGGTGCCAAGGCGGCTCTGGCCTTCGAATTCCCGGCCGGGCCGGTGACGCCACGGCCGGAAAAGGACGTGACCAACGCCGTCAAGCGCAAGCGCTCGAAGCCGCGCAGCACCCCGCGCAAGAAATCCGGCAAGGGACCGGGAGGGTCGGGCCCGAGCGGCTCGGGCAGCCCGCGCGGGACCGTGCCCAAGGTGCCTTTGGTCAAGGCTTGAGCGAGCCGGTTCGGCCTAGCCGAATCGTGATCCGCTCGAGGGCATCAACCGGTCTTGCGGGTTGCCTTCCCGAGGCGGCTCGGGGATAGGGGCGCACCGGCATGATCCGCACGCGGCGGTTGCCTGCCGCGTGGAGGGGGAACGGGCCAGCATGACGAGCGATACGCATGAGGAGCCCCTCACGCCCGTCAAAACCGCGCCGCAGCCGGCCCGCTCGACTCGGCTGACCCGACGCGAGGCGCGCCGCAAGCGCCGCAAGGCCCGTCACCGCCTGGAAGAATTGCTGGCCTGGATCCTGGTGCCCCTCATTCTCTTCGGCATCTATTGGGCCGTAACGGCGGGCCTGAACTTTCTCGGGACCTCGCCGGGGCAGGTCTGGGACCAGCTGATGCAGGTCAAGCAGCAGCTCGAAAAGAAGATGTAGCGCGAGGCTGTTGGCACGTCCGAGAGGGGTGCCGAACGCCGCGCCGCGCTGCTCGGAACCTCTATCCGAACCATCGTCTCATGTTGCGACGCAGCGCAGGTTTGCGTCGCAAAAATGTTATGCTCAGTGTCAGCATATCTGGACAAGATCGGGTCCGGCCCCTAATTTAGGCGGCACAATGCTCAATTTGAGCATAAAGGAGATCCGATGGCTCCGACCCTTGGTCCGACCTCTGGCACGTTGCAGTCGCGTTCCCCCGCCGGCTTGCCGCTTCCCGATCTCTATGCGCGCGTCAGCCGCCATGTCCCGGCGATCGAATGGCCGGCTCTGGCTCCCGACGTTGCGGCGATCTTGGAGCTCAAGCGCCAGCGCAACGCGGTGATCCTCGCCCATAACTACCAGGCGCCGGAGATCTTCCACACGGTGGCGGATATCGTCGGAGACAGCCTGGCGCTGGCCCGCGAGGCGGCCAAGGCCGATGCCGACGTGATCGTGCTCGCCGGCGTCCACTTCATGGCCGAGACGGCCAAGCTCCTGAACCCCGAGAAGACGGTGCTGATCCCGGACAGCCGGGCCGGCTGCTCGCTCGCTGATTCGATCACGGCCGAGGACGTGCGGGGCTTGCGCAAAAAGTATCCGGGCGTGCCGGTGGTGACCTATGTCAACACCTCAGCGGCGGTGAAGGCCGAGTCGGATATCTGCTGTACCTCCGGCAACGCGGTCGACGTGGTGCGCTCGCTCGGCGTGCCCCGCGTCCTGATGATCCCGGACGAGTTCCTGGCCCGGAACGTCCAGAAGGAGGTTCCCGAGGTCGAGATGCTGACCTGGGCCGGGCATTGCGAGGTGCATGAGCGCTTCACCCCGGCCGATATCGAGGCGGTGCGCGACAGCTATCCCGGCATCACCGTGATCGCCCATCCCGAATGCCCGCCGGAGGTGGTCGAGGCCTCCGATTTCTCGGGCTCGACCGCGATGATGATGAACTACGTCACCAAGAAGCGGCCCTCCCAGGTCGTGCTGGTGACCGAATGCTCGATGGCCGACAACATCGCCGTGGCCAATCCGGATATCGAGTTCATCAAGCCCTGCAATCTCTGCCCGCATATGAAGCGGATCAGCTTGAGCAATATCCGCCACGCGCTCGAGACGATGACCGTCGAGGTCACGGTCGAGCCGGCGCTCGCCGACCGCGCGCGCCTTGCCGTCGAGCGGATGCTCGCGGTGAAGCCGGCTCCCGCGCTGAAATCCTGAAATGAGTGCTCCCGCCCGCTGTCCCACCGACCGCGTCGTCGTCATCGGCGCCGGCATTGCCGGCCTGAGCGCGGCTCTGCGCCTCGCGCCGCGCCCCGTCACGCTGGTCACGGCCGCGCCGCTCGGTGGAGGCACCGCGACCGGCTGGGCGCAGGGTGGCATCGCCGCTGCGATCGGGCCGGACGACGCACCGGCCTTGCATGCAGCCGACACGGAAGCCGCTGGCGCCGGCCTGACCGAAACGGAGGTCGCGACGGCTGTCGCGCAGGCCGCGCCGGGCCTGATCGATTGGCTGGTCGGGCTCGGGATCGGCTTCGACCGTACCGGGAGCGGCGTGCTCGCGCTCGGCTTGGAAGCAGCCCATAGCCGGCGCCGCATCGTGCGGGCACGCGGCGACTCGACCGGCGCCACCGTGCTCGAAGGTCTCGTCCGCGCGGTGCGGGCAACGCCCTCGATCGAGGTGTTGGTCGCCTCGGCGCGCGAGCTGATGCGCGACGAGAACGGCGCGGTGCGCGGCGTGATCTGCGCCTGCGACGGCGCGACCTTCCGGCTTCCCGCCAGCGCGGTCGTGCTTGCGACCGGGGGCGTCGGCGCGCTCTATGCGGCCACGACCAACCCGCTCGGCGCAACTGGGCAGGGGCTTCTGCTCGCAGCGCGCGCTGGCGCGGTGCTGCGCGATCTCGAATTCGTGCAGTTCCATCCGACCGCGATCGCGGCGGGCGCCGATCCGATGCCGCTCGCGACGGAAGCCCTGCGCGGCGAGGGCGCCGTGCTGATCGATTCCGTCGGAGACCGTGTCATGGCGGGGATCGACGGGGCCGATCTCGCGCCGCGCGATGTCGTCGCCCGCGCGATCTTCCAGGCGCAGATGCGCGGCTCGGCCGTTGCGCTCGATACGCGGGGCACGCTCGGCCGGCGCATGGCGCGGGATTTCCCGACAGTCGCCGGGCTCTGCGCGCGATCGGGCATCGATCCGGCCGCGCAGGCGATCCCGGTCCGTCCGGCCGCGCATTACCACATGGGCGGCGTGCTCGTGGATGCGGAAGGACGCACCAGCGTCCCGGGCCTCTGGGCCTGCGGCGAGGTCGCCTCGACTGGATTGCACGGCGCCAATCGTCTCGCCAGCAATTCGCTGCTCGAAGCGATGGCCTTTGCCGATTGGATCGCCCGTTCCATCGAAGGCAGCGAGGCGCCGGCCGCCGGACTCGGTCTGCCGTCGCGGGTTGCCGCCGGCGGTGAGGACGCGCGCGCGCTGCAAGCGGTGCGCACGATCATGGACCGCTCGGTCGGCGTCGTTCGCGATCGGGACGGGCTGCTCGATGCGGTGCGCTCTCTCGCTGATCTCGCCGAAAGTTCCGATGCTGCGCTGACAGGCCTGATGATCGCGGTCTCGGCGCTCGGCCGCGAAGAGAGCCGCGGCGCCCATTGGCGCAAGGATCACCCCGCTCAGGCACCCGCCCGCCACACCGTGACCACGCTGGAGGCAGTGCTCGCCGAGGCGGTGGAGGTGAGCGAATCGCGAGTCGGAGCGTCTGCTACGGCTGAAATGAGCTGAACAGGCTGAATCGAGCTCCGATTCCCTCCCCCGCAGAGGGGGGAGGGGATTGTGTTTGACTGGATGACCCTTGCGATGCCCGACCTTCACCTGCCTGCCCTGCCGCGTCTCCTCGTCGAGCCGATCGTGCGTGCCGCGCTTCTCGAAGATCTCGGCCGAGCGGGCGATGTCACCACCGACGCGATCGTGCCGGCGACGGAGCGTTGGCAGGCCGTCATCGCGGCCCGGCAGATTGGCGTGATCTCCGGCACCGATGCGGCCGCGATCGCCTTCGCCCTGATCGACCCCGCCGTCACGGTCACCATCGAACACGGCGATGGCGCGCGCGTCTCGCCGGGCGATGCGGTGATCCGGCTCGACGGTCCGGCCCGCGCCATTCTCACGGCCGAGCGCGTGGCGCTCAATCTGCTCTGCCGGCTCTCGGGCGTCGCCACCGCGACGGCCTCGCTCGTCGAGGCGGCGCGCCCGCATGGCAAGGCGCGGATCGTTTGCACGCGCAAGACCACGCCCGGCCTGCGCGCGCTCGAAAAGCACGCGGTGCGGGCTGGTGGTGGCTCTAACCACCGCTTCGGTCTCGACGATGCGGTCCTGATCAAGGACAACCACATCGCAGTCGCCGGCGGCATCGTGCCGGCGATCGAACGGGCGCGCGCTCATGCCGGCCATCTCGTCAAGATCGAGGTCGAGGTCGATACGCTGGCCCAACTCGAACAGGCGCTTGCGATCGGCATCGATGCCGTGCTGCTCGACAACATGAGCCCCCAGACATTGGCCGAAGCGGTGAGCATGGTCGATGGCCGCGCCATCACCGAGGCCTCGGGTCGCATCAATCGCGACACCGTCGGCGCCGTCGCGGCCTCGGGGGTTGACCTGATCTCGGTCGGCTGGATCACGCATAGCGCGCCGATCATCGATCTCGGCCTTGATGCTTGACCTGCCTTCGTCGTCGTATCAAGCCATTGGAATCGTGGAGATAACGCCAGAAATCAGCCAGTTCCGACGGCCAAGCTGCCACACTGTTGCCACAGAGTCACGGAGCCTGCCGAAGCGTGGCCGTTTCGTGAATGAAGCTTGGCTTTAGCGGCGCGGCGTTTACTTCCTGGTGAGGATCCGCGCGCCACCGTGCGGCCGGTTTTCCACCGCGTTTCCACAAGCTGCCGCCTTCGCGAGACATCGATGCGCCGTATCGCTACCGCCCTCGCGGGCCTCGTCTGCGCGGGGTTCGCGCTGGGCTCGCCTGCCTTTGCCTATGAGATCGATCCGCTCACGCGCCAGCCGCTGAACGAGGGCCTCACCGTGCGTGTGCGCCCGCAGGCGGCCCCGGCCGCCAATATCGCGCCAGGTTCGTCCGATCCGCTGCAGGATGCCCAGATTCCGCGCTCCTCGCCGATCGAGCGCGAAATCGTCGCCTATGCCGGTCCTCACAGCCCGGGCACGATCGTGGTCTCGACGGCCGAGCGGCGGCTCTATCTGGTGATGCCCGGCGGCCAGGCCCTGCGCTATGGCGTCGGCGTCGGGCGGCCCGGCTTCACCTGGAGCGGCACCCAGAACATCACGATGAAGCGCGAATGGCCCGATTGGCGTCCGCCCTCCGAGATGCTGAAGCGCCGCCCCGACCTGCCGCGCTTCATGAAGGGCGGCATCGAGAACCCGCTCGGCGCGCGTGCGATGTATCTCGGCGGCTCGATCTTCCGCATCCACGGCTCGAACGAGCCGGACACGATCGGCACGGCCGTGTCCTCCGGTTGCATCCGCATGACGAATGACGACGTCGCCGATCTTTATGGGCGCGTGAAGGTCGGTACGCGGGTGATCGTCCAGCGCTGATCCTTCGCGGCACTTCTCAAGGACCAGGGGGTCGGCAATGCCGGCCCCTTTTTCATGGCAGATGTCTCGGTAGCCGCCATTCCGGCCCCGGGTCGACTTCGGCTCGCTTCCGCCCTATTGGCGCCATCCCGGCATGAGCCTTGATGCCGGAGCGAAGCACCTCCGAACAGCGCCAGTGGGAGCCCTCGTGTACAACCCCCCGTTCCATCGTCGCGCCGACCGGCCCAAAGCCGGAGCCGCCGGTTCGGAGGGATGCAGCCCGAGGAGAGCCGGCTGATGCTGCCGCAGCACCGCTGGTTCTGGACGCTGATCCTGCTCGCCGCCGGCGGGGCGGGCCTGCTCTACAACATCGTCTTCGCGGACGGAAAATCGCCGCTCGCCGGGTTCATCTACGGCTTCTCGATCGGCGCGGCGGCACTCGCCTTCGATCGCGGCCTGATCCTCGCCGGCCTGCAATCGCATATCCGTCGCCTGCCGGCCTCGCTCTACGTGCTGGCGGCCGAGCTGCTCTACGTGGTGATGATCATCGCCGGCAACATGCTCGGTGGTGTCGTCGTCTGGGCCCTGCAACTCACGCCCGATCCCCTATCCGATGCCGTGCGGATGACGCCGCGTGTGCTCGCCTATGCGCTCGCCGTTTCGGCTCTGCTCGTCTTCGTGATCCGCATGCGCGACCTGATCGGCGGCGAGGTCTTCATCAACTTCCTCATCGGGCGCTACCATCGGCCGGTCGAGGAGGAGCGCATCTTCCTGTTTCTCGACGTCGTTGGTTCCACCGCCTTCGCCGAGACACACGGCGATCTGCGCGCGCAGGAATATCTCAGCGCGATCTTCGCCACACTCGCCGAGCCGGTGCGCCGCTACCAGGGCTCGACAGACGATTACATCGGCGACATGGCGATGATCACCTGGCCGATGGCGCGCGGGCTCACCGAATCCCGCTGCGTCTCCTGCCTGTTCGCGGTGCGGGATCGGATCGAAGCCGAGGCCGAGGCCTGGGAGGCCCGATTCGGCTCGGTGCCGCGCCTGCGCGCTGCTCTGCATGGCGGCTCGGTGGTCACGGCCGAAGTCGGGGTCGACAGGCACAAGATCGCTTATTTCGGCGACGCCGTGAACGTGACCTCGCGGATCGAGGCCCTGTGCCGCCCGCTCGGCGTCGAGATCCTGATCTCGGAAGATCTGCTGGCGCGCCTGCCCGGCTTGCCGGAGGGTGTCACCGCCCGCTCGCTCGGCGCCCATTCGCTGCGCGGGCGCGACCAGCGCATCGCCGTCGCGACGCTGGAGCGCGCAGGCGCCCAGGATTCGGGAGCGCCGCCGTCTATCGCGACCGGCGCACCGCTTGCCCCGCTTCCGCAGCCGCTCGCGGCGGGGCAGCGCTGAACGGCCGGCGTGTAGTTCGGCAACCTTTCGTCGAAAATTGCCCGATCGACGCAGCGAATGCGAGCGTCACACCCGGGATCGATTGGGGCGCAATGTCGTGCTTCGCGCGCGGACATCGCGGCCCGCCGTAATATTTCTTGCACCCTCGCCTTGGACGGAACCCGTCCTTCGTACGTTGTACCTGCAGGGAGACCGCAGGCAGCAATCGAAGGAAGCGAACGATGAGTTCGGCCATCTCCTACTATTTCGACATAGACCGTCGCTCCAGTGGCTTCATCCTCAACGCGGATTATCACATCGATGGCGTCTACGATCCGTGGGGCGGCTACCATTCTCAGACACAATGGGAATACGAGTACCGCACCAGCCAGGGTGTCGTGATCGACAGTTCGTCCGGCTATGCCGGCGAGACGGCTTCCGTGCAGGACGGATTCGGTTTCGACACCGGACCGGGCGTCGCGGTGCGCCAACTCGAATTCACGGCCGCCAACACATATGACGATTACGGCTTCTATTTTTATTGGAACGTCTTCGACGGCGCCAAGGAGACGGCCAACCTGACCTTTGGCGGCACGAACGACACCGACATCCTGTTCGGCGGTTCCGGCAATGATACGATCCGCGGCTATGGCGATGATGACTGGCTCGACGGGGGCGCTGGAATCGACCAGCTCATCGGCGGCCTCGGGGACGATACCTACGTGGTCGACAATGCTGGCGACCTCGTGCTCGAAGCAAGCAATGGGGGCAATGATACCGTCCGCTCGAGTGTATCCTTCGTGCTTCCGAACTATGTGGAGACGCTCGACCTGATCGGTTCGGCCGCAATCAACGCCACCGGCAACGCGCTCAACAACACCCTTGCCGGCAACGATGCCGCCAACGTGCTCACGGGGAATGCCGGGGCGGACAGGCTGATCGGCGAGGGTGGCGCCGACAGGCTGATCGGCGGAAGCGGTGCCGATACCTTCACCTTTCGCGCGCTCAGCGATAGCGGAGTGGCGAGCAGCAGCCGCGACCTGATCTACGATTTCAACCACGCACAGGGAGACCGGATCGATTTGCATCTGATCGACGCGAATACAGGCGTTGCCGGCAATCAGGCTTTCGACTTCATCGGCAGCGCGGCCTTTTCCGGACATGCCGGCGAATTGCGAGCGGTCTACGCGAATGGCAGGACCACCGTGAGCGGCGACGTCGACGGCAACGGCACGTCCGATTTCGCGATCTCGCTGCGCGGCCATATTTCCTTGACCGCTGGGGACTTCATCCTGTGAGTCTCAAGCGCGGCCGCTGGGTCGCGCACGAACGCGGGCTCAAGGGTCTTGCGGCTTCCTCCCAAAGGTCGAAGCTGCAACATCTTGCGTCTCGAGCGCGAAACTCCGAAAATGGGGCCTTCGCGAGGTGAGCCCGCCATGTTGTTCCCGCAGCTTCGACCCGCACCGGCGGCTATCCCGGTTGCCGTGAAGGGCGGACCGGCTTCCGCGATCCGCGACCCGCTCGATTCGCCGATGTGGACAAGCCTCGCCGAGCGCTATCTCGGTGACCGAAGCATCGTGTTCGACGAGCGCGTGCGGGTTCTGCTGCCGCATGTGACCGAGGACCAGACCCAGGTGCCGATCGGCGTCGATGCGCGCGAACTCGGCAAGGCCGACGAGATCATGATGATCGTCGACCTGCATCCTTTCCCGAGGGCCCTGCATGTCGAACCGCTCGGTGCGGCTTCCTTCTTCACCTATCGGCAGAAGATCGAGCAGGGCACGCCGGTGCGCGCGGCCGTGCGCCAGGGCGATGTCTGGTACGTCGGCGGGCGCTATCTCGATGCGGCTGGCGGAGGCTGCTCGGTTCCTCCTGCCGTGGTGAAGACTGTCGATTGGGATCATCTCGGCCAGACCCGCGCCCGGATCTGGCGCGAGTCGGATGGAGCCTTGCGCCTGCGTCTGCGGCTGCAGCATCCGATGGATAACGGGATGATCAACAACATCCCGGTTTTCTTTATCGAGACGTTGACCGTGAGCGATGAAGCCGGAACGCCGCTCGCTAGGCTGACCTTGAGCGAGGCGGTAGCCGAGAACCCGACCTTCACGCTGCTGACCGAGTCGCCGAATCAGGGTGATGCCTTGAAGATCTCGGCGCGCGACAACAATGGCGGGGTGTTCAACTCGATCGTGCCGATTCCGCCGGCGCGCATGCGGGAGGGGCGGCTGTGAGCGCCATGAGACTGCCCCCAATGCCGTCCGCTCGGCGCCCGAGCCGCCGCGATGCCCTCGCGATTGGATTGGCAAGCGCCGCCTTGCCGCTCCTGCCTGCCATGGCGGCGCCCCTGAAATATCCGCTGGCGCCCGTCGTGATCGCGCCGGGTGTCTGGACGATTTTCGGCGTCAGCGAGCCGATCACCTCAAAGAATGGCGGGGCGATCGCCAACATCACCATCCTCGACACGTCCGAGGGTGCCGTGCTGATCGATGCAGGCCCCTCGTTCCGCTATGGCACGGCGCTCAAGGCGCTGGCCGAGGATTTGACGAAGAAGCCGGTCGTCCGGGTCTACCTGACCCATTACCACACCGACCATGTGCTCGGCGCGACCGCCTTCGAGTCCGACATCGTCTCGGCAGGCCCGCGGCTCACGGCCGATCTCAAGCGCGTCGGCAACGATCTGACGAATGCGATGTACCGCGTCGCAGGCGATTGGATGCGCGGCACCGAGATCCCGGCGCCCGGCCGGGTCGCCGACGACGGAATCGAGCAGATCGGCGAGCGCCGCTTCCGGCTGGTCCGGCTCTCGGGCCATACCAACGAGGATCTCTGCCTGTTCGAGGAGGGCTCGGGCCTGCTCTTTGCCGGCGACCTCGTCTTCCTCGACCGCGCGGCGACGACACCGGATGCTGACCTACCCGCTTGGCGCGGATCGTTGGCGCGGCTCAGCGAGATCGATCACCAGCTCATGATTCCCGGCCATGGCCCGGTCGAGGCAGGTGAGCGCGGCATCGGGCAGACCCGGGCCTGGCTCGATACGATCGAGGCGCAGATCGATGCCGGTTTCGAGCGCGGGCTCGACGTGACCGAACTGATGAGCGAGCCGCTGCCGGGCTGGGCCGAGCAGATCGCAGTGGCGCGCTACGAATATGGCCGCTCGGTGATGCATCTGATGCCGAAGCTGGAGGCAACCCGCCTGCCGGAGGTGTCGGCCTAGCGTGCCGCGGAATGGTCGTTCGCTCATCCGCGTTTCCCCTCTCCCCGCACGCGGGGAGAGGGTTTTGCCGAGCTTGTTCTCGGCAAAACGAGGCGGCAGCCGAGGGTGAGGGGACGCTTCCGCGCGCGGTTCCTCCTGAGGGCCCCCTCACCGCCGCTCCGGCTTCGCCTCCACTTCCTGCATGGACGGCAAGGTCCATGCAGGCCTCTCCCCGCAAGCGGGGCGAGGGGAAAGGCGCACAGCAGAGGCGATCGGGCAAGAAAGGAACTCGTCGGACCGGAGATCGAATGGCTGGCGTGATGCGGGGCCCGCGATCGGATCATGCGCCAATCCAATGAGACCGAGCCTGTTCGGACTTGCCGTCCTGCTTCTGGCGAGCACAGCTCAAGCCGCGCCCGATTTTCCCGATTGGCCGGATATGGACGAGCGGACCGGGTACCGCATCCAGAACTACCGCGCGCCGGTGAAGCGGCCGGTGGAGGGTGGGACCCGCGTCGAGACCGGCGAGATCGATCGGCTCCTGTCCGAGGGCGCCGTCCTGATCGACGTGATGCCCCAGCGCGGTGGCTATGATCCCGAGACCGGTGCCTGGCGCATTGTCGACAAGCGCGAGACGATTCCCGGTGCCGTCTGGCTGCCGGAGGTCGGGCGTGGCACGATTGACGCGCGGCTCTCGGCCTATTTCACGTCGTGGCTGAAAAAGCTGACCGGCGGCGATCAAAGCCGGCCGGTGATCTTCTTCTGCCTCGCCGATTGCTGGATGTCGTGGAACGCGGTCAAGCGTGCCGCCGGGCTCGGCTACCGTCGGCTCTACTGGTATGCCGACGGAACCGATGGTTGGCGCGAGGCGGACCGGCCGCTGGTCCAGGCAGAGCCGCCGTCAGTACCTGCAGTCGAGCGCCCGTGACAGGCGCTGCGCGTCAGGCGCCGCCGAACAGCTTGTTCACGAAGCTGCTGATCGGATTCTCGGACGGACCTCCACGGCCGGGCACCACCACGACGCGCGAGACTTCGCCGCGCAGATAGGCCTGGAGGAAGCGGTTGTAGTCGCGGAAGGAGACGCAGCCGCTCGAGGCGCCGCTCGGTCCGCGCAGGTAGGAATGCGTCAGCAGCCCGACACGGCCGTGCACGGCGCCGCTGCCGCCGACGGGGTTCATGCGCAGGGCACGCACGCCATGGAAAGGCGCCTCGCGCTCGGTGAGGTCGTAGGTGCCGGGCGGCGTCGCGCCGCGCATCGAGACGTGGACGTAGCGCGGATCGTCCATGGTCTCGCCGATTCCGGAATGTGCTTCGAGCCGCTCACCGTTCGGCAGCGTCACCGTCTTGGCGCTGATGTCGTAGACGGCGGTGCCGCCGCCGGCGCGCGGGGTCGGCACCGGTGCCGGCATGGGCGCGAGCGGCTTCGGCGTCGGTGCCAGAGTCGGCTTCGTCTCGAGCATGGCCGTGCTGCTGCCCGGGCGCGGTGTCGAAATCGCCATCGGGGCCGGCATCGGCGCGAGCGGCTTCGCGATCGAGGGCAGGGTCGGGTTGGTCTCGAGCGAGGCATAGGCGAGCGCCGGCTGGGGCGAAGCCGGAACGCCGAGCAGCTTGTCGAAGAAGGAACGCGTGTCCTCGACGGGCGACGGAGCGGCGGCCATCAGGTCACGGCGCTGGCGCTCTGCACGGCGGGTCGGCGTCGGCGCCATCGCGCGGCGGAATTCGGGCGGGCGCGGCATCGGGATCGGTACGTTGCGCAGGATCGGCGACGGCGCTGCGGCTTCCGTCTCTGGCGCGGGAGCGGCGTCGAGTTCGGCGACTTCCGTGCTGGTTTCAGCTTCGGGCTTGGCCTCGATATGGGCGCTCTGCCAACGCTCGGGCGAATCGGCTTCCGGGCTGGCTGCCGATTTGGCTGCCTCGTCCGTGCCTGTCTCTGGAGCGGCAAGCGCGGCCTGCTGTTCGGGCTCGGCGGCGGGAGGCGCGACCGTCGCCTGCTGTTCCGGTTCGGCCGCCGGAATTGCTGTGGCAGCCTGCTTCCCGGCTTCCATCAGGGCTGGGAGCGTCTTGCCGGAATAGGCAAGGCTTCCGATCATGACGAGGCTCAGCACGGCGGCCGAGGCCGTCGTCAACATGAGGCGGTTGTGAGTCTTGGCCGGCATTGCGGGCTCTACGGAGTCGACGACCGGCAGGGCGGTCTCGACGGCAAGGCCGTCTTCGCGTGTCTCGTCACTGCCCGGATGCCCGTCCACCATCGTTCCGCCCCTCCCTGCACGTCCAGACGCTGTGCCGGCGAAACATCGGACCGAGGAGATTCGCCTGGGCATGAAAACAGCCCAGCTCAATCGGCGTTTGTTGGGCGAGAGAGTGGTGAATTTGGGATCGGTTGGGTTCGGCCAAGATCACAGCTTTCCGTTTACGGCCAAGCTTGGCCATTGGGCTGGACGATCCACATCGAATGCTGTCGACAAGAGTCGTTACAGTCGAGCATCTTTGGTTGACGCCGCAGATTCATATGCTTGCATGATTTATCATGTAGAAATTCGGCAAGTCGTATTGAGCAATATGCAACGAATAAGGAAATTCGATTGTCGGAGCAGAATTCGAGAGCGACCTGAGCCGACTTCGTCATCGCGACATCAGATGTGAAAACGCCGCCCACGATTCTTCGAATCGAGAGCGGCGTTTCGAGCTTGGGCGATTCGCTTATCGCCAAGTTTGCAAATGTGACGAAGCGACGACCTACTGGCCGTCGATCTGGCGTCCCATGATCGCGAGCGATTGCTGATAGACCGAGGCCGCGTTCCAGCCCTGGAGGGCCGCAAAATTGGCCTCGCCCGGCTGGTAGCCCGCACCCGGCTGCCAGCCATGCGCCTTCAGGAAGTTTGCCGTGGCCGAGAGGGCCGGGCCGACGCTGTTCATGTCGCCGCCCGTGCCGTATTGCAGCACGTTCTTCGGCAGGAACTGCGTGTGTCCGATCTCGCCATGGGCGGCGCCGCGGGTCGAACCCGAGATCACCCCGCGATCGATCAGTGCCAGAGCCGCATAGAGTTGGTCGGTGAAGAAGGCCGAGCGGCGGCAATCATAGGCGAGCGTCGCCACGGCCGAGAGCGTGTTGACGTTGCCGCGCACGGCGCCGAAGCCCGTCTCCATACCCCAGATCGCGATCAGCGGACCGGGCGGCACGCCGTAGCGCTGCTGGATCGAGGCAAACAGGGCGGCGTTCGACGCCTTGAGCTGGCGGCCGCGCGAGACGATCACCGAGGCGCCGCGCTTGGCCATGAATTGTTCGAGCGATAGCTTGAAGCTGTGCTGGCCGCGATCGGCGGCGATGGTCGGCGTCGAATATTGGGTGTTCATCAGCGCCGAGATGCTCGCCGGGCTCGCCCGGCCACGCGCCTCGGCGGCGAATTCCTGCTTCCAGGCCTCGAAGCCGGCCGAGGTGTTGCCGCATTGGGCAGCTTCGGCCCTGCCGGTCACGCTCACGAGTGCCGCAAAGGCTGCGGCCGCCAAGATCTTACGCCGCTGATCGTCGGTCACTCGAAAACTCCTCTGGAGGTGGGTGGTTCGCGCTCTGTTTCGCCGACGAGACACGAATCGTCGCAAGTCTGAATGAAAGAGATTGTCGGTCGGGCCGTCGCTGTACGACGGACACAACACATCGGACAAGGTTACGCACGCCCGGATGGACCGGTCATGAGGCAGCTTTCTGGGCGGCGAGCGGCTTTCCCGAAACGGCGGCAACTGCCGAAGCCATGTTCTGGCACGAGATCAAGGATGAATTTGTCGCGATTGTGGTGCGATCAACAATATCGTCCCGACCATATCGACGGTGGAAGCACGGCAGCGAAGGAATTCGCGTGAACGGCGCGCACCCTTACAACGCAGCGGAGACGTGCGACGATTCGGTCAGTGGCATCGCCCGTTCTCATCGAATTCCGGAATGTGCATCCTCCTTATCGAAGACGATCTGATGCTCGGCCGAAATATCGTCCGCGCGCTGCGGGATGCCGAAATGTCCGTCGACTGGGTTCGCGATGGTCTATCCGGCAACGAGGCGGTGCAATCGGACGAACACGCTCCGGTGCTGCTCGATCTCGGGTTTCGGTCCCGCGAGGGTCGGCTGAACCCTCAGAACCTCTATCGGCTTCCGCCCTCGCGCGCTCCGGTGTAGCGCCTGCGATCCTCCTCTTCGGTGGTCGTCGGCGGCAAGGCGTCGTCCACCTTGCCCTTGCCACGCCCGTGATCCGGGTTGGCGCGTGGCTGGCGCGTATCGTCGGCCTTGGGTTTCCTGTCGTTCATTGCGACCTCCCTGACGCCCGCCGAGCAATTCCAACAAAGGCCCCGCTTGCCGGAGCGTGATCGGCTTGAGGGGGCAACGCCTGGGAGATCGGCGTGGTTCGGCTGAGGGCCGACAAAGAAGAAGGGGCCGCCTCTCGGCAGCCCCTTCCGCTTCTTCTTTCGCTGGTGGCGTGGATTTAGAAATCCATGCCGCCCATGCCGCCGCCGCCCGGCATCGCCGGAGGTGCGTCCTTCTTGGGCGCATCGGCGATCATCGCCTCGGTGGTCACGAGCAAACCCGCGACGGACGCAGCGTCCTGCAGAGCGGTACGCACGACCTTGGCCGGATCGACGATGCCGGCCTGGATCAGGTCGACATATTCTTCCGTCTGGGCGTTGAAGCCGAAGGTCGCTCCACCGTTGTCGGTGATCTTGCCGACCACGATCGAGCCCTCGACGCCGGCATTCTCGGCGATCTGACGGACCGGAGCTTCCAACGCCTTGAGCACGATCTTGATGCCGGCCTCGACATCCGGATTGTCGCTCTTGACGGAAGAGACGGCCTTCTTGGCGAGCAGCAGCGCGACGCCGCCGCCCGGGACGATGCCTTCCTCGACCGCCGCGCGGGTGGCGTTGAGGGCGTCGTCCACGCGGTCCTTCTTCTCCTTGACCTCGATCTCGGTCGCGCCGCCGACGCGGATCACCGCGACGCCGCCAGCGAGCTTGGCGAGACGCTCCTGGAGCTTCTCACGGTCGTAGTCGGAGGTGGTCTCCTCGATCTGCGCCTTGATCTGCGAGACGCGGGCCTCGATGTCGGCCTTGTCGCCGGCGCCGTCGATGATCGTGGTGGTCTCCTTCTCGATGCGCACGCGCTTGGCGCGGCCGAGCATGGGGAGCGTCACGTTCTCGAGCTTGATGCCGAGATCCTCGGCGATCATCTGGCCCTTGGTCAGGATCGCGATGTCCTCGAGCATGGCCTTGCGGCGATCGCCGAAGCCCGGAGCCTTGACGGCCGCGACCTTGAGGCCACCGCGCAGCTTGTTCACGACGAGCGTGGCAAGCGCCTCACCCTCGATGTCTTCGGCGATGATGAGCAGCGGCTTGCCGGTCTGCACAACGGCCTCGAGAACCGGCAGCATCGCCTGGAGCGAGGAGAGCTTCTTCTCGTGGATGAGGATGTAGGGATCCTCGAGCTCGGCGATCATCTTCTCCGCATTGGTGATGAAATACGGGGAGAGATAGCCGCGATCGAACTGCATGCCCTCGACGACGTCGAGTTCGGTGTCGGCGGTCTTGGCTTCCTCGACCGTGATGACGCCCTCGTTGCCGACCTTCTGCATGGCCGAGGCGATCATCTCGCCGATTTCCTTGTCGCCATTCGAGGAGATCGTGCCGACCTGGGCGACTTCCTCGGAGGAGGCGACCTTCTTGGCGCGGCCGGTGATGTCCTTGACGGCGGCGGCGGTGGCGAGGTCGATGCCGCGCTTCAGGTCCATCGGGTTGATGCCGGCGGCCACGTACTTGGTGCCCTCGCGGACGATCGCCTGGGCGAGAACGGTCGCGGTGGTGGTGCCGTCACCGGCGATGTCGTTGGTCTTCGAGGCGACCTCGCGCAGCATCTGCGCGCCCATGTTCTCGAACTTGTCGGAGAGCTCGATCTCCTTGGCGACGGTGACGCCGTCCTTGGTGATGCGCGGGGCGCCGAAGCTCTTCTCGATGACGACGTTGCGGCCCTTGGGACCGAGCGTGACCTTCACCGCATCGGCGAGAATGTCGACGCCGCGCAGCATCTTGTCGCGGGCGTCGGACGAAAAGCGTACGTCTTTCGCTGCCATGGTTTATCCTTTCAGGGTTCGCAAAATGCCCCGAGGCGCGCCGGATGCGGCCTCAAGAGGCGATGGTTCGGTTCCGGCGAGGGCGTCAGACGATCAGACGTCGACGATGCCCATGATGTCGGATTCCTTCATGATCAGCAGGTCGGCGCCGTCGATCTTGACCTCGGTGCCCGACCACTTGCCGAACAGCACGCGGTTGCCGACCTTGACGTCGAGCGCGTTGACGCGGCCGTTCTCGTCGCGGGCGCCGGGGCCCACGGCGACGACTTCGCCTTCCTGCGGCTTTTCCTTGGCGGTATCGGGAATGATGATCCCGCCCTTGGTCTTCTCTTCGCTTTCGATGCGGCGGACGACGACGCGGTCGTGCAGCGGACGGAACTTCATGAGCTGCCCTCTTGCTTCGAATTCTGGGTTGGTCTTGGAAAGCGGCGGGGACCGCGTCCCGACCTCGGCCGTTAGCACTCTCGATTATTGAGTGCCAAAGCTGGCCGCGAGATAGGCATGAAGGGGTGTGGCGTCAAGGCGGAGCGGGCGGAAATCTGGGGTTGGCTGAGGGCGGCAGGTGTTCAGTTTCCGCATTCGGTAAATGAGCTCGGTCCGCAGGCTTCCATTATCGCGCAACCGCCCCGCTCGCGCCCAGCTCATCCGGGCTTGCCCCGCCGCCCGGCTCGGTCGAACATCGCCGGGGCTACGGGGAGAGCGGCACGCGAAGGAGCTTCGCGGATGGGATCCAGCGGCAAGAGCCTCGTCGATACGATCTATCGAGATCGTCGCCGATCCGACCGCGAATTGCGGCGCCGATGCGCAGCTGCTGCAGCAGGCCTTCGGGCTGACGGCGGCCGAGGCACGCATCCTCGTCGAGGTCGGCTCCGGCCGCAGCGTGCCGCAAGTCGCCGCCGACCTCGCGATCGCCGTCACCACGGCACGCACCCATCTGCAGCGCTGCTTCGACAAGACCGGCGTGCATTCGCAGGCCGGCCTGGCGCGACTGCTGGCCGCGTTCCCGCTCGCGAGCGGGTTGGCGCGGAAGCTCGATTCTTGAGGGGGAGCGATCATCGAGTGCTGCGCCAGTTCCTGCGGTCCAGAGCCTCAGAGCGAGGCGCAGTAAGGGCGAAGCGTGTCGACGGTCTCGATCAGGCCGTTGGCCTCCATGTCCAACAACAGGTGCTCCGCAGTCTTTTCAGGTCGCTTGAACCGCTCTCGCATCTTGCGGACAGCAGCGACGGCCAAGCCATGATCCAGCGAAATGGTGTTAGCCAAAAAGGTATCGGTCGATCGGACCTCCAGCCCCAAGGCAGACAGGATTGGCTCCGG
>JBGAFL010000099.1:0-7735 GCA_044227265.1 Methylobacterium sp. | reverse complement strand
CCCCTGCCAGGGATTCGGGCGATTGGTCGGGTCGGAGAAGCTCGGGCTCGGAGGGCCTGCCTGCTCATGCGCGAGCGGACCGGCTCCGTGGCGGGTGACATAGGCGCGCGTCGCATAGATCGCCTCGATCCGGCCGATGCCGAGCGCGCTGGCGACATCGAGCCCGTTGACGATGCCGGTATGCGAGCGTGTCACATAGGGGAAAGCTCCGCGGCTCTGGTCGAGCATCAGCCCCTGCGCACCTTCGAACACGATGGGCGCATCCATGGGAATCGCCTCTCTCGGCTCCGTGACGAGATCGACCTGGGTGAGCAGGCCGAGCGCCGTCGCGACCGCCCGCTCCAAGCCCTCCTCGGAGAGGATGAGGTCGCGATGGGTGAGCCAGAGGCCCGGCTGGCCGAGGCGGGTCAGCCGCGCCGGTACCCATTCCCGCCGGATCCGGTCGAAGCGGTCGCGCAACAGACCGGGATCGCCGCGCAGCATCGCGAGCGGCGTCGCGAAATCCGGATGACCACAACGCTCGATCGTCTCGCCGAAGCCGAGCCCGCAGGAGCCGTGGCGGGCGCCGCCCCGCGCCTCTTCCACGAACTGGTTGATCATCATGTCCCAGGGCGTCGTGAACAAACCCGACTCGTCGGCCGAGATCCGTGGCGCGACGCCGAGCCTCGTCAGGCCCGCGAGTTCCTCGGCAAGCACGATCGGATTCGAGACGAAGTGGCGCGACAGGAAAGTCGCGGCCCCGGCAAGGCTACCGGAGCCGACATGGTGGAAGACGTGGGCGCGGTCGTCGGGCAGCGTCACGGTGTGGCCTGCCTGCGCCCCGCCATTGTGACGGATCACGACGGTGTCCGGCCCGAGCGAATGGGCGAGGGCATCGGTCAGCAGCCCCATTCTTGCGTGTCATCTTGCGATCTCCGATCAGCGGAACATGCTCCAGAAGGGGTTGGTCCGCGGCCGGGTCAGGGCGGCACGTACCGAGGCCGAAGCCGAAGGGCTTGCCCAGGAGGAGGCCGCCGCCTCCGGGTCGACGCCTTCCGCGACCTGGATCGCCGAGACCACGAGCTCGGCGAGGTTGCGGTAATCGTCGAGGATCAGAAGCCGCTCGCCGAGCAGCGGCCTCCAGCTCCGCAACGCCACGCCGAACCCCTGCTCGGATTGCGAAAACCCCTCGCGCAGGATGACGTGGAACACGTCGTAGCGGCGCTGCGCGAAACCGAGGCATTCGGCGGCGCTGACGTCGCGCTCGAGCCGGATGCCGAGAAACTCGGCGGCCTGCGCGCGCGTGACATAGGGGAGGATCGGCTCGTCCCCGAAGGAGAACAGGTAGCCGCGCTTGCCCCGTTTCTCGAAGGCATCGGTCGCGGTCTTGGCTCCGCAGAAAAGCCAGGGCAAGGCGTAGCTCTCGCCGCCATTGCCGCCTCCGCCGCCTTCGACATAGAGCCGGCGCATCTGCTCCGCGAGCCGGATATCCGCCTCGAATTGCGTCGCCTGAAGGGGCGCCTGGTCGCAGGTCGCATCGCCCACCGCCATCGCCATGATGTGCGGATCGCTGACCGGTTCACGCGCCAGGATCTCCGAGACCAGCACCCCGAGCTTATCCTGCATCAGGATGCGAGCGACCTCGCCGAGGCTGCCTGTCACGTCGCTTGCCAGCACGATCGGCGTCGAGCGGGCATTGTCCGGCCCATCGCGCGATTCGCGCATGTCGATCCGCGCCGGGTCGTATTCGGGCAGCAAGCCCCGGCTCGTGAAAATCTCGGCCGTGCTGCGCCCGGCTGTGTTGCGGCCCGACCAGCTGCGCCAGTCCGCACTGCTCCAACGCCCATGTCCCATTTCGTCCTCCATCTGCGTTCCGGCGCTCGCCAGCCAGCCGATCCGCGCTCGCGCCAAGCATTGCCGGTGCGGCCAGCGGACAGGCTGGTTCCCAGCCAAGCCGTAGCACGGAGATAGATTATTATTTGATTTTTGCAAATAACAAAAAACAACGTAATGTGCGTTTCAACACGTGTGTGGAGCGCTTGCGCTCACGTCCTGCTTAAGTCGCGAGAATCGAGCGTGGCCTCCAAGGTCCGAGGCCCAGAGAGGTCATGTTATCCTTCGAGCGACTGACGGCAGAGATCGACGAAATCCGCAGCGCGCTTCTGCCAGCAGATCGGCCAGAGCTCGTCTGGCGGCGGCGGCCGGTTCGGCCCGACAACGCCGTGGCGGGCGATCGTCGAATCGAGTTTGGCCAAGAATTCCTGCGACGTTCCGGCGAGTTCGATTCGCGTCCTGAGATCGTCGGTGATCGAACGGTTTGTGGCGATGACGGGAATGCCGAGCGCCGCATAGACGTACAATGTCGGGAAAATCACATCCTTGCTGATCGCATTCGAGCGGCCCAGCATGATCGCGACGTCGAAGCAGCGCATATAGTCGAGCGCATCCTCGTAAATCTTGGGCCCGAGCAGACGCAGGTTCGGATAAGCCCGGAGCCGAAGGATGTCGCTAGAGCCGTGCAGCGAGCCGATCACGACGAACGTCCAGGATGGCCGCTTGGCGACCAATTCCTCGAGCAGCGCCAGATCGCTACGGGAGCGAAGATTGCCCACGCAGCCGACGATCGGGCCTGCGGCCTCCTCAAGGTCGGGCGGGCGCTTCCTACTTGCCTCGTAGAATTCGCAGGCATCCGGCAGGACGTGGATCGGAACCGGGCTGACCGATTCGAAACTCGCGGCGGCAGCCTTGCTCCTGGCGAGAACGAGATCGGCCCTTGCTAGGGCTTCGCCATCGACGGCGTTGCTTCCAGCGGCTTTGGCCTTGTCGCTCGACAGAATGCGCTTTGAACATCGGCGCGATCGGCCAGGAGAGGCTGACGAGATTGGTTCTGCGGCGCTGTCCGAGGATCTGCGCGACAAAAGCCTGATAATCTTCGCGCCGGGGCAGGGCGCGTCCGAGATAGCTGGTGCTCCGGTCCCGCCGATAGACAAATGTCCGCTTGATGAGGCCCGGCTCGTCGTCGAGTTCGAGAAAACGGCGGGACGTTGCGTCCGCGATCAGCTTGCTCGGGTGAGGAGTGGAAGCGCTGCCCGTCCGCTTCAATTTCAGCAGCTGATCGACCGCGATCGGCGCATCGAACTGGATGATCTCGCCGATATTCTCGTTCTGTTTCAGATATTTGATGAGCATGTCGTGGCGCTGGCCATAGAGGCCCGTGTCGTTTTGCTTCCAGAAGCAAACGAGGTCGATCGGCCGGTTTCTGCGAATGACCGGCGCCGGGAGGCTGCTCCGCTTCGCCCAGGCCGGCGCTTGCTCGGGAAGCTTCGCGCCGAAACGGCGGTTGAGCGCCGCGAAGAGCTGCGTCCAGTCGTCGTTCCAGGCCATGGGACGGCCCAAGGCGCGCGAGAAGGCGCGCCGAATGCGAGCGCCGTTGACCGTGTAGCAGAGTTCCGCATCGAACCAGTCGAGCCGTCGCTGCCTGTCACTCGCATCGTCCCGGCCCTCCGCGATCCCGAGCAGCCATGCATCGAGTCCGGCATCGTCGAGGATCGGCGTGATGACCTTCGCCTGAATCATGTCGGCGATGGGCGGAGCCGGGGTCGCCGCCACGGGGATCCCGAGGGCCAGCGCATCGGAAATCTTGGCCGGTGTCTGATACGTTGAGATCGGCGACTCGAGATCCTGCAGCAGGCAGACGCCATCGGCGGCTTGCAGCAGGGCCGGCAATTCGGAAAACGGCAGATCCTGCAGGAACTTGGTTCGAACGTTCGCGAAGCCGGCGAGCTCCTCCGCGAACCCGCCATCATAGATCGTGCCGACCACCACCAGCAAAAGCCGCGGATCCGCGAGCCGCTCGAGCGCGGCCATCAGGCGGTCGAGCCCCTTGTGACGACGGGGCGTGCCGGCAAAGAAAATGACGCGATCCTGCTCGCGCAGCTCCATCGTCGCGCGGATGTTCTCTCGCAGCGCCTGATCCGGAGCGAAGATGGTTTCGTCGCGGGCGTGCCGGACGACCAGGCCGCCGAAGCGTTCCGCCAGCATGAGATTGGAGACGGTGCGATCCTCGAAAGTCGGAATGAGCATGTCCGCGACGCCCGTCCAGAACGATCGATGCGGGAGATCGATCTCGGGCGCCGCCTCGGCGGGATCGCCGTCGAGCTCCCTCAGGGTGAGCCCCGAAGCGAACTCCCTCGGTAGGTCGGAAAAAAACGCCGCTTCATGATCGTCGATGTCGAGGACGACCGGGCATCCCAACCGGTGCTTCAGCAGGAGCGCGAGCAGCATTCCCGGAAAGCGCGGCTTGGACAGATAGACGATATCGCAGGTGATGCGCTCAGCCTCTGCCTGGGCGGCCGGCAGGAAGTGCTCCATCGGGCCGCCCTCGAAGCTGCGCACGGGCAGCGCCGTGTTCGCGAGCGGCTTCCAGATCCCTTGGCCGGAGCGCGCGAATGCGGAGCCGAACAGCACCACTCCGTGTTCGCGAGCGATCATGTCGGCGAGGACATGCGCGCGCCCGAACGGATTGTCGCCGGTCTGCCAGGTCACGACGGCCACGCGCAGCGGCATGGCTCCGAACTCGCCATTGGGCCGAGGCAGGCGAAATTCGGGCGGGGGAGCAAGGGCATTCGACAATTCCACGACGTCGATCTCGATCTTCGAAATCGTGAATTCGGGCAGACCTGCTCTGAAGCGCAGCTCGAACATGAGCTCCTTCGCCGTGAATCTCCCCGTGACATTCGCCTCGAGCCGCAGCTCTCCCGGGCTCGCAACGTGGAGCAACTCGGCCGCCAACCTCATGACAGGGGTTGCCCGGTCCTTCTGGGCCACCCGCAGGATGGCGAATTCCAACAAGGCTTTCCTGAGCGCGGTACGGTCGGACGAGCGAATCACCACGGAAACGCGAAAGCGCCCGCTATCCGCCGCGACCGGGACGGCGAGTTGGGCACGAAGGACAACAGACTTTGCTTCCGGCGGAGCGGCGATGCCGAGGCCACGCGAGGAAAGAGAAAACACTGTCGGCGCTGTGGTATCTCTCGCCTCGGCGCGCCAGAATTCGCAGAAGAGCTCGCCACCATTGATGTTGCTGAGTGCCGGTTCGGTAACAAAATTCGTCGTAAGAACACTCATGGTGATGAGATTCGCCCCGTTTATTTCAACAATTGTCTTGTGCAACTCAAAATAGCGATCCGCGAATGGCGCGTGATCCGCGTGTTATTGTCGTAGAAGATCGAATCCTGGCGTAGGTCGACCGCCGCCGTGGCGCATTTTGCTTTGAGCTTGGCCAGATAGGCGGTGATCAGCAGATGGCCAGTTTTGACTGCCCGACAGGCATCGAACGGCAGGGATTTTTCTCGCGCCAGGGAGGGGCGTCAAGAACACCCCTGTGGCGCGTGCCGCGCATTGCCGGATGTGGAGGCACGCGTCCCGTTGTGGGCGCGGCACGACGACGATCGTGGCAGCGTCGGTGGGGCGGCCGTTGATCGCCTCGGCGGGAATCAGGCCCGTGTCGCGATCACGATGCGGCAGGCATCTGCTGCAAAAAATACCGAGCGTGCGAGGCTTCCTGCCGGGCCTCGTCTAGGCAGCTCCGATGATGTCGTCCCGCCATGACGGCCGCCTCGAGCAGGCGGCACTTTTCGGCGAGGGCGTCGAAGCCGAGGCTTCCGGCCAGCGCGACCATCACATGGGCCTGTTGCGCGAGCGTCCCCGGCTCGGCATCCGCTGCGAAGGTCGTTTCGATCCGCTCGAGCAGACGCAGCCTCAGCCGTGCCATCTGGTCCGCCCCGATCAGGCCGTGCAGTTCCTCGATCCTGCGCTGGTTCATGACGGGTTGAGGCATCGCGCCGGCCTTTGCCGCCCCGACCGTCGGAAACGTTGCCACTGCGAGGTTACTCGCCGCAGCGCAATCCGGCCCGATCTCGACGATTTTCGGCGAATGCCAGCCGAACGAGAAGGCCTGGGCAACCGCGCTTTCCGCGCGGATGGCCAGGGCCTGTCCCGGCGCAGGCAGAGCGAGGCCTGCGGAGCCGGCCATCGCTATGAGCAGGCTCGGCGCTTCATGGGCGAGCCTGCGGCGCCCGCTCTCCAGCCGATGGACGGCGACTTCCTGACCGTTCGCGTCGCAGGCCAATGTGCCCTGCTCGGCGAGAGACAACACGGCGGCCATGCGCTCGGCCGGCGAATGCCCCATCTCGCAGGGCGGAATGTCCGTCCCCGCGCTCAAGGTGAGGCCGCGATCCGCCACGAAGAGGAGGGCGAGGAGGCGCAAGGAAGCGTCCTGCGTGGAGAGCAGGACAGGAAGCAGATCGGCCCGGCGCTGCGCGAAGCCGCGGCAAGTCTCGGCGAGCGCGGTCCACGAATCGGGGTCACCGACCTGAAAGACGCAATCACAAGCGGAGGCAAGATCCTTGGACAATCCGACCGAGGGCAGAAGGCAATCCGGGGCGCGCGAGCGCACCGAACGCAGGCCTTCCAGGGCCGCTCCGTCGGGGACGAGCACGATATCGGCCTCGTCGCTGTGTCCGACGACGCGAAACACCTCCGACTGCGCTTCGATCTCCGACGCTGACAGGGAGAAGCACAGGAAGGCCTTCGGCTGCCCGGACAATCCGCGCCTGTGCCATAATTCGATCGGCCAGCCGATCCATCGCGCATCGGAGATCGCGCTTGCGCCGGTCGGTGCGACGCGCAGATCGTTCTCCATCAGGACGAGAATCGGAAAGTCGGTGCGCCGGATGCGCGGCATCTCAGCCTCCGTAGCGCCACCGAGATCGTCCGGTCCCGGCACGCGCCCGGTGCCGCACCCCCTTTGGCGAGAGCCAGCAGGGCCTCGGCCGGGATGCTCTCGGCTGCGGGCGATGTCGGCATTGCGACCAGCGTAGCTCTGGCAACCGGAGCCGCTTTGTTCTTGCCGAGGGCGCGGGCGGCGTAGCCGAAGGCGCGCACCGGCTCGCTGATGCCTCAGGCGAGAAAGCACAACGAGCCGGATAGCAGGTTCTTGTGCCGGCGCCGGCTGCCGAGAAAGTCGCGCAAAGGCGCAGCATCGCCGTACATGAGATCGGCCAGGGTCCGGTAGGCTCCCGGATTCATGACGACGAACGCGACCGAGCCGGTATCGCCCTGGGGTTCGGCCCGGTAATCGAAGGCGAGCGCGTCGTAGCCGGTCCGGCTTTTCAGTGGCAGGACGGCGAGACCGCCGGTGCCCGCTCGGCCCTGCAGCTTGCCGCCCATTTCCGCGGACGGCCAGGACGCGCCGTCGAGGCGGCGAAGGGGGCAGCCGTCCGACGAGGCGCGCTCGATGGCGATTTCGAACAGGCCGAGGCCGATCGAGACCCAGCCGCGCCGTGCGGTCGGCAGGCTCAGGGGGCGCTCGTTCTCGCGCCGTTCGGACAGCGCGCCGAGCGCGGCGCCCGTGATCACGAGATTGAACAGGCGCCACAGGCCGACAACGAGCATCAGGCTGGCAGGACGATCTCGAGCGGTGGCTTGAGCTTTCCGTGCGGGGCTGTCGCATCCGGCACGCCGGCGGATGTGGCTTCTCTACATCGCCGGTCTGATCGGCCCTGCGGACAGCGAGAGCGTACAGCCGATGGCGGCCCGGTCCGGCCAAGCGGGGAGCAGAAATACTACAGACTGTGTGGAAAGTCGGCTGAGGATTCCTGACTGTGAGGCGGCCTGATAGATTGCGCCATGGCGCATCTTTCCGGCCTGGACCGCTCGCAGCTTCTGCTCCTGCCGGAGGCAGTGGACGACTATG
>JBGAFL010000032.1:0-58498 GCA_044227265.1 Methylobacterium sp. | reverse complement strand
TCGGTTGTGGTCGAGAAATCGACGATGTGGTCGATGCTGCTCGCCCTGCTGGTCGTCGAGAACACGAAGGTGTCCGGACTCGCCATAGCCACGCAGGATATCCGCGCCGCCCTACCGTCGAGGATGTTGTTTCCGGCATTGCCGTAGGTCTGGGCGAGCTCGTTGCCGGTCAGGTTCAGGTTTCCGGTGCCGGACGCTGAGGTGAATTTGAGCGTCTCGACCGATTGCCCGGCGCCAAGCACGTAGGACACGCGGGAATTGACCGTGTCGGAGCCTTGGCCCGCGGTCTCGAAGACGAGATCGCCTTCGTGTTGTTGATCACATAGGTGTCGTCGCCGGCATAGCCGCGCATGGTGTCGCCGCCACCACCGCCATCGAGGATGTTATTGCCGGCATTGCCGGTCAGGGTTTGCGCGAACTCGTTGCCGGTCAAGTTCAGATTGGCAGTCCCGGATGCGCTGGTGAACTTGAGGGTCTCGACCGATTGCCCGGCTGCGAGAACATAAGACACGCGCGAGTTGACGATGTCGGTCCCTTGTCCACTCGCCTCGAAGACGAGATCGCTGGAGTTATTGATGACGTAGGTGTCGTCGCCGCCATAGCCGCGCATGGTGTCGCCGCCGCCACCGCCGTCGAGCACGTTGTTTCCGTTATTGCCGAGAAGCGTCTGCGCGATCTCGTTGCCGGTCAGGTTCAGATTGCCGGTGCTGGATACGCTGGTGAATTTGAGATCTCGACCGACTGGCCGGCCGCGAGAACGTGGGACACGCGGGAATTGACGGTGTCGTTGCCCTGACCCGCCGCCTCGAAGACCAGATCGCTCGATGAATTGATCACGTAGGTGTCGTCGCCACCATAGCCCGTCATCCGATCGCCACCCCCGCCTCCGTCGAGGATATTGGCACCGGCATTGCCGAGCAGCGTCTGCGCGAGTTCGTTGCCGGTCAGGTTCATGGCAACCGTGCTGGCCACGCTTGACGCCCGCAGGGTCTCGACCGATTGCCCGGCTTGCAGCGCGTAGAGGTACGGGCAAACAACGTGTCGTAGGAGGTACGGGCGAAGACCGTGTCGGTGCCCTGCACCGAAGACGAGATCACCCGAATTGTCGACGAAGTAGCTGTCATTGCCGAGCCCGCCATGCATGGCATCGATGCCGGCACCGCTCGTGATCGTGTCCGCGCCCTTCGTGCCGAACACCGTGCTGCCACCCCCCGCCGTGCTCGCCAGCGTGATGTTCATGCCGGTGGTCAGGGCCGAGAGGTCGGCGGTGACGCCATTGGCGACCTCGATTGTCTCGATGCTGACGAGGCTGCCGGCCGCGATCGCCATGTTGGCGGCGATCACCAGCGTGTCGGTCCCCGCCCCGCCATCGGCATGGGTCGGCGCGATCGTCGCCACCAAGCGATTGTCGCCCGTACCGCCCGTCAGCGTCAGCTGGCCGACCGCATCGGCGCTGACGGTGTAGTGGTTGCCACTCTGGGTCAGCGTGCCCTGGATCACGCCGACATTCACGAAATTTTGGAAGTCGAGCGTGCCTTCGAGCACGACGACGGTGCCGTTATTCGTGAACAGGGTCGAGATCGTGCCGGTGCCGGTGTCACCATCCTTGGTGAAGGTGCCGTCATTGGTCACGATGCCGCCATTGACACCGAGATTGGTGATGTTGCTCGCCGCACTCATCAGGATCGCCGCGCCGGCATCGTTAAGCAGCGTGCCGTTCAGGCTGATCCCACCGACGAGATCGATCGAACCGGAATTGCGCAGGGTGACCGCCGGCGCGGTGTTGCCGAAGGCGACACCGCCGATCGTCGAGGAGCCGGTGATCCGCAGCGTCCCATCGCCATTGACCGCGTTGTAACCACTGGTGAGAGTCGAGGTCCCGCTCAGCGTCAGGGTGCGCCCGTTGAGATTGGTCGTGCTGAAGCCGCCGATGCTGAAATTGCCGCCATAGGTCAGATTGGTGCCGAGGCTCGTCACGCCGTTGAAGGCGAGCGTGCTGGCGCCGATCGCCGTGTTGACCGCCGCGGTTCCCGAGAGGATCAGCGCGCCCCCTCCGGTGATCGTACCTCCGAGCGTGCTGGTTCCCGAGAGCTGCAGGCTCGATCCGGTGGCGACCGTGAGTGTGCCGACATTGGTGAAGGCCGTCGAGATGGTGCTGGCGCCAGAACCCGCGACCTTGGTCAGGACGCCGTTATTGGTGAAGGTACCGCCGCTGCCGAGATTGGAGATATTGCTGCCCGCCTCCATCAGCATGGTCTTGCCGGCATCGTTGAGCAGCGTGCCGTTCAGGCTGATCCCGCCGGTCAGATCGATCGAACCGGAATTGCGCACGGTGATCGCCGGAGCGGTGTTGCCGAAGGAGACGCCGCCGATCGTCGAGGAGCCGGTGATCCGCAGCGTCCCGGCGCCATTGATGGCATTGTAACCGCTCGTGAGTGTCGAGATCCCGCTCAGCGTCAGGGTGTGGCCGCCGAGATTTGTCGTGCCGAAGGCGCCGATGCTGAAATTGCCGCCATAGGTCAGGTCGACACCGAGAGTCGTCGTGCCGTTGAAGGCCAAGGCGGCCGTCGTGATCGCGGTATTGACGGTCGCCGTGCCGCCGAGGATCAGGTTGCCGTTGCCGGTGACCGTGCCGCCGAGATCCGACGTCCCCGTCAATCGCAAATTGACGCCGCTCGCGACGTTCAGCGTACCCGTATTGGTGAGATCCGCCGAGATGGTGCTGTCCGTCGCGGTGATGGTGCGCTGGACGTTCAGCTTGCCGGCATTGGTGAAGAGACCGCCATTGTTGTTGTCGATATTAGCGGCCACCAGCTGGTAGGTCTTACCGGCATCGTTGAGGATCGTGCCGTGAACCGAGATCCCGGCATTCTGGGTGATGCTGCCGGAATTGCGCAACGTCGCCGCGCTGCCGAGACCGCCACCTGCTGAATCGCCAATCGCAACACCGCCGAGCGTGGCCGTGCCGGTGACGCGCAACGTGCCGGAGCCGTCGATCGACCCCGCTTTCAGCGCGGTGGTGCCGGACAGGGTCAAGGTATAGCCGTTCAGATCGAGCGTGCCGAAGCCGTTCTCGAAGGTGAAGCTGCCGCCATAGCTGATGTTGCGGGCGAGCGAGAGCGTGCCGCCACCGTTGCCGCCATTGATGTAGATCGTCGCCACGTCGAGCGTCGTGGTATTCAGGCTCGCATTATGGCCGAAGCCGAAGATGAGCGTGCCGGCGCCGGCGATCGTTCCGTTGAGGGTCTGCGTGCCGGCATTCAGGTTCAAGGTCGCTCCCGCCGCGACCGAGATGGTGCCGGTGGAACTGTTCGTGAAATTGCCGCTGACAGTGCTGGTGCCGGCGCCCGTCACGCCGAACGTGCCGTTATTGGTGAAGGTCAGCCCGGTCGCGCCGATGCCGGTGATGTTGCTCGCCGTGGTGATGGTATAGGCGTGGCCGGCATCGTTGAGGATCGTGCCGTTCACCGAGACACCGGCGACCTGGTTGACGGTGCCCGAGTTCCGCAACGTCACGGCGTTCGCCGCCGCGGAGGTGTTGCCCGCGCCCACGCCGAGCGAGAACCCGCCTCCACCGATCGTCGCCGTGCCGGCCGCTCCGATCTGCAGCGTGCCGAGCCCGTCGACATTGCCGCTCTGCAGGGTCGAGGCGCCGTTGAGGCTGAACGTGTAGCCGGCAAGGTCGAACACGCCGGTGTCGGCGAGGGTGAAATTGCCGCCATAGCTGATGTTGCGGGCAAGCGTCACGGTGCCGCCGCCATTGCCGCCCGCGACGACGAGATTGCCGACGCTCAGCGTCGTCGTGTTCAGGATGACGTTGTGGGCAAAGCCGAAAGTGAGCGTGCCGGCGCCATTGATCGTCCCGTTCAGCGTCTGCGTGCCGCTCTGGAGAGAGAGATTGGCCCCCGTTCCAGCGGTGAGCGTGCCGTTATTGGTGAGATCGCCGTTGATCCGGCTGATGCCCGCCGCGGTGTCGCTCAGGCTCCCATTGTTGACGATCGTCGAGGTGCTGCTGAAAGCGATGTTGATGTCGCTTGCCGTAGTAATCGAATAGGTGCCGCCGGAATCGATCTGGAGCGTACCGTTGCCGAGAGCCCAGGTTCCGACCTGCTGGAGCGAGCCCGAGACCCGCAGCATGGCGCCGTCGGCGAAGAACCCGCCCGCGACGCTCCCGGTGCCTGTGACGCGCACCGTGCCCGCATCGTGGACCTGCCCGTCGAGCAGGGCCGTTCCTGACAGGGTCAGGGTGTTGCCGTTGAGGTTGAGGATTGGATAATTGCCGAAGACATCGACCAGTTGAAAATTGTTGGCATAGGTCAGGTTGGTATTGAGCTCGGTCGTCGAGACCGTGCCGCTGCCGATCTGGTAGGTCAGCCACCAATTGTCGACGGTAATGCTGGCACCGGCATTGATGTTGAACGTGCCGTTGACGAAACGAAGGACGCCGTCGCCGCTCAGCGTGCCGTTGATGTCACCGCTGCTGAACCAGAAATTCGTGGTGTCGTCGTCGACTCGAAGGGTCGCCCCCGCCGCGACGTTGATCCGCCCGATGCCGAAGCCACCATGAAGGACTTGTAGCGAACCACCGGTGATATTGAGCGTGCAGTTGTCGGAGCCTTGGATCGCATAGACCGAACTGGTGCCGTTATAGGTGATCGTGAAAGGCGTGCCGACGCCCGAATTGTCAGGGATTTTGACGAGGTTGTCCGCACCCGGAACGTAATGCAGCGGTGGCGGAGGCGGCGGGTCGGGATTGTCGACGTCCCAACTTCCCGCATTGAACCAGTTGCCGCTGCCAGTATTCCATTGTGCACTGATCGCCATCGCCGCCTCCCGACCCTGCTACGGAATCGTGCCGGCGCCTGAAGACGCGAAAGCTGTCGCGTCTTGGGCGAGCCGGCACGGTATGAGCACAGCTTATCGTTGCTCCAAGTCGTGAAGATAATGAAGACGCACGCTCATGGACGAAACATTTCAAAGCAACGTGAATACGAACACCTGAAAGCATCAAGCCGTCAAGCGTTGATCGGCACAACGGAGCGCGAACATTTGGATTAAGACTTCAGCATGGGTCTTAAGACTTAAGTCTGTACCCACCCTGGCGGCGCCGCGCCAACCATAGGCTGCTCATGAGGCAGTCTGGCGACGGCACTGACGGAATCGGGAAGTCGGGACGCGGTGACTCGCGGCGCGCGGCAGATCGCGATCGAGCGGCGAGTGTGCGGTTTCTGTGAACGGATGCCGGCAGGGGCCTCCGGCTACCGGAGAAGATCGATCCACCGGCAGAGGTGCCGACGAGCCCGGACACGCGAAGCAATCGGACGTCCCGAGCGGGCCACCGAAGCATCGGCCCGAAAGGCGGGAGCCGGATTTCGGGCCGATGCAGCGCGATGACGAGGGTATCGGACCGAACGCGATGTTCGGTCCGATGGCGTCGAATCTCGCCTCACGCCACGACGAAGAAATCCGCGTTGGTGAGCACGGCGGGCTTGTTGTCGAGGATCGCGAACTGGACGGCTGCGTGAGATCCCGAGCCATCCGAGTCGTAATACAGCGCGCCGGTATTGTGATTGTAGAGGATGCGGTCAGAGGAATCGACCACAGCGCCGGCAACGCCGATGTCCTTGTAGGCCGCCGGATTCAGCGTGCCGAGGCCGAGCTCGGAAAAGATCGTCTGATCAAGCCGGATCGTGTCGTCCGCGACCGAGAAATCGACGATGTGGTCGATATTGCTCGCACCCAAGGCGGTCGAGAACTTGAAACTGTCCGCCCCGCCATAGCCGCGCAGGATATCCGCGCCGCCCTTGCCGTCGAGAATGTTGTTGCCGTTATTGCCGGTGATGGTCTGGGCGACCGCGTTTCCGGTCAGGTTCAGGTTTCCGGTGCCGGACACAGAGGTGAATTTGAGTGTCTCGACGGACTGCCCGGCCGCAAGCGTGTAGGACACGCGCGCATTGATCGTGTCGTTGCCCTGACCGTTCGCCTCAAAGACGAGATCGCTCGAAGAGTTGATGACGTAGGTGTCATCGCCGGCATAGCCGCGCATCGAATCGCCGCCGCCACCGCCATCGAGGACGTTGTTGCCGTTATTGCCGGTCAGGGTCTGAGCGATGCTGTTGCCGGTCAGGTTCAGGTTGCCGATGCCGGTCGTCGAGGTGAATTTCAGTGTCTCGACCGATTGCCCGGCCGCAAGCACGTAGGACACGCGCGAGTTGACGGTATCGGAACCCTGGCCGCTCGCCTCGAAGACGAGATCGCTCGCGTTGTTGATGACGTAGGTGTCGTCGCCGCCATAGCCGCGCATGGTGTCGCCGCCACCACCGCCATCGAGGACATTGGCGCCCGCATTTCCGTAGAGCGTCTGGGCAAGGCTGTTGCCGGTCAGGTCCATCGCCACAGTGCTGGCAACGCTCGACGCGCGCAGGATCTCGATCGATTGCCCGGCCTGCAGAGCGTAGGACGTGCGGGCAAAGACCGTATCGTTACCTCCACCCGCCGCCTCGAAGACGAGATCGCCCGAATTGTCGACGAAATAGACGTCATCGCCGCCATAGCCCGTCATCGCGTCGGCGCCCCCACCGCCGTCGAGCCGGTTCGCCCCGGCATTGCCGTAGAGCGACTGGGCGATCTCGTTGCCGGTCAGGTCCATGGCCGTCGTGCTGGCAACGCTCGACGCACGCAGGACTTCGATCGACTGCCCGGCCTGCAATGCATATGAGGTGCGGGCAAAGACCGTGTCGTTGCCGCCGTTGCCCGTCTCGAAGACCAGGTCGCCGGCATTGTCGACGAAGTAGCTGTCATTGCCGAGGCCGCCGCGCATCGTGTCGGCGCCCCCGCCACCGTCGAGACGGTTGGCTCCGGAATTGCCGACGAGCGTCTGGTCGAGTTCGTTGCCGGTCAGATCCAGAGCGACCGTGCTGGCGACGCTCGACGCGCGCAGGATCTCGACCGATTGCCCGGCCGCGAGCACGTAGGAGGCACGGGCGAACACCGTGTCGTTGCCCTGACCGGCCGCCTCGAAGACCTGATCGCCAGCGTCGTCGACGAAGTAGCTGTCGTCACCGTCATAGCCCACCATGATATCAGCGCCGCCACCGCCGTCGAGGCGGTTCACGCCGTTACTGCCGTAGAGCGATTGGGCGAGTTCGTTGCCGGTCAGGTCGATCGGGCCGCCTGTATTCGCGATCAGGTATTCGACCGATTGGCCGGCCTGAAGCGCATAGGACACGCTGGCATAGACATAATCGGTCCCCTGTCCGTTCACCTCGAAGACGCGATCGCCAGCGTTGTCGACATAATAGACGTCACTCCCGTCGAGTCCGTAGAGGCTGTCTGCCCCGCCGCCGCCATCGAGCACGTTGCCGGCCGCGTTGCCGCGCAGGGTCTGGGCGAACTCATTGCCGTAGAGGTTGATCGCATCGGTTCCGGCATCGTTCGTGGTGGCGAGCGTCTCGACAGACGCGCCCGCTGCCAGCGTGTAGCTCACGCTCGCCAGCACGGTGTCGTTGCCGCTCGTCTCGAGAACGACGTCACTGGCATTGTCGACATAGTAGGTGTCGTTGCCGGCTCCACCCGACATCGTGTCGACACCGCCGCCTCCATTGATGACGTTGTCGCCGCCATTGCCGCGCAGAGTGTCCGCGTAGTTGCTGCCGGTGAGGTTCTCGATCCCGGTCAGGGTGTCGCCCTGCGCATAACCGAAGTAGCCGGACCCATCGAGCGTCACGTCGACGCCGGCATCTGAATCACTGTAATTCGCCGTATCGATGCCGGCGCCACCGATCAGGGTATCCGCTCCGGCGCCGCCCTTCAGGGTGTCGTTATCGTCACCGCCGCTGAGGTAGTCGTCGCCGCCGCCGCCCTTCATGAAGTCGTTGCCGGCGCTCCCGTAGAGGGCATCGTTGCCGTCGAGCCCGTAGAGGTTGTCGTTGCCGCCATTGCCGACGAGGGTGTTGTTCGCGTCGTTCCCGCTGAGCTGATCGTCGCCCGAACCGCCATAGGCGTTCTCAATGAGCGAGGCTTCGTTACCCTGGTAGAGCAGCGCGTTGTAGACGTTGCCGCTCGCGTAATGCACCGTCCCGCCGGAATCCGTGCCGAGATAGGCGAGTTGGCTGGTGCCGAAAGTTGAGTGGCCTCCAGGCGTGAGGTCGATATTGAGATTCGTCGTGTAATTGCTCAGATCGTAGGTGTCGTTACCGCCGCCGTCCCAGATCGTCATGAAAATCCGATTTCCGCCCGGATTCGTGGCGAGGTTGCCATTGACGTAGCTCTGGCCGGTGGTCGGGTTCCAAGTATAGACCGTGTCAGTGCCATTAGAAGTGAAATCCGCACCATACATGTATTGTAAGGCAGCGATGTCACACATCATGTAGGTCTGCGGGTAGTCCCATTGGCCGTTCGTGTAGCCCGTGGTCGGGCCGCCGACATAGGACCGGTAGGTCATCACCGAGAATTCGAGCGAGTCGTGGTCGGTCGGCAGCGGCTCGTTGGCGGGACCGCCAGCATCCTGCCCATGCTTGAGGCCGAGCGCATGGCCGAGCTCGTGCAGCGTGTTGTTCCACTCGTAATTGCCTTGGGTCGGCGTCTGGATGGAGGTGCCCATCCAGGCATCCCCGCCATAGATCGTATTCGCGGGATAGGCCGTGTTGCCGGTCGAGTTGTCGGAGGTGTTTGCGACACGGATCGTGCCAGTGCCGCCATCGCCGCCATAGACGATGCTGGCATTGGTGAAGCCCTCGACCGAGAAGCCGGAGGCGCCGACCGGTTGAGAATAGATATCTGCGTTCAGGGCATAGTGCACGGTGAGAAGCTGGGTGTCGCTGATCCTGCCGAAACCTTCGTTCTGGGCGGAGATGCCGTTATTGTTGACGTCGTAATTGTATCCGGATTGATAATCGGAAGCCTGCGTGGGGGTGGTGTAGTAGATGGTCGCGTTGGACCACATCGTCCCGCGCAGGAGACCGTCGATCAGCGGATCGCCGGAGGCGGCGACGGACGCCGCGGTGCCGCCCTGCCCGCCATCCGTATCGGGAATGGTTGCGGCAGGCGGCCCTTCCGGAAACGTATCGGAATTCGTCGCTCTCCAGGTGCTCCCGAAAACCGGTGCGCCCGCATCCGAAGCGAGCCAATCGAACGTGTCATCGGCATCATCGGCTCTGTGCGTGTGGATTGAATTTTTCATCTCAACCTCCGCGTTCTGAGCCGGCCGCAACGGTCCATCGGCTCCGATGTCTTGTTCCGTCTTTCATTCTCGCAACTGGGCGTCAGGCACTCCGCCGCTTGACCCTCATTGGTCGCGAGGCGGCGTTCCGGACGATTGTCTTGCTCAGGGACCCATCGCAGGCGACTCCGCCTCGGCCCGGATCGGGGATGCGGCGCGTCGGCCGGCGTGGCGGTGGATGTGCCCTTCCACGAAATCGTTCACCGACAGCCGCACCGGTCGGACGCTGCCGTCCGGATAATGGCGCCGGAAATACAGGGTCTCCTTGTCTCGGATCAGCTTGCGCGCTTCATCGACCATGAAACGATGCACCCGGGTGGAATTGGCGGACCAGCAGTTGAACAGCAGGCACTCGCCCTGCAGACTGTCCGCGTAGGACAGCTGATGGCCTTCGGCCCAGGCCTCCGCCTTGTCACGGGTGGCCAAGGCCCAACCGACGAAACCCTGAACCTGGCCTTCGGCGTCGACGACGAAGGCATAATGGCCGCGATTGATCTGGCCGACGAGGATCTTGGACCATTCGCCGAAGCGCAGCTTCGCGAAGGCCGGCTTCGTCATGAGATGGCTGACCGCGAGCCCGAGCGCCGTGGCAGGCTTGTCCGGACGGAACAACCGCAAACGTTCGTCGCCCGCAATTGTCATGACATACCTTACAATGCACCAGGAAACACAACTTGAAAGCGGGGTAACATTGGTGCACTGAAGACACAATCAACAAGTTTTCATATCAGAACTTGCAGTCACCGCAATTTTTCAACACGAAGGCTCGATGACGTAATAGGTCCAGAAATAATCTATATTTCAGAGCCGCTTAATGGCCGCGCGCAGCACACGGAGCGATATAGAACAACGATAATCAATGATTGAAATTCGAAGCCTCAACCCAAGTGTGGTTGAATTTGCGATCCGCGCGTTCGTCGTCCGTGAAGAACGCGGCTCAAGCGGCCTGACGGCGCTGGTTTGACTGGCTGGCGGAGGCAAGGGCGGCCCAGATGAGGGCACACAAGAACTTGAGCCAGGCGAGGAGGCGTCTGAAGTTGTAGCCGACGGCGGCGAGGACGGTATTGGCGGCGTCTCCGATGGTGCCGGCGAGGTGGTTTCGGCCCATGCGGTGGTCGCTTTTGAGGTGGCCGATCACGGGCTCGACGGCGGCTCTCCGGCGCAGGGCACGCTTGATGGCGGGGGTGACGCCGCGCTTCTGCCCGCTGGTATAGATTCGGAAGCGGTGGGTCGGCGGCGCGTTGTGCCCCTTGTAGCCGGCGTCGGCGACGATGCGGGTCAGGGTGGCTCCGACCTGTGCCTCGATGGCGGGGATGACGGAAGCCAGCGTGTGGCCGTCATAGGGCTTTCCCGGCAGCGCCTTTATGTGGGTGACGAACTGGCCGCCCCTGGACCTGTTGAGCGTGGTGGCGACCGAGACCTTCACTCCGAACTCGTAGGGCTTGTGCGCTTTTCCCTTGCCGATGCACGCGACCTCCGGGGCATGCAGGCTGAAGACGCGCAGATCGGCATCGGCGGGCTTTCCGCGCACGGGTCGCAGGTTCCGGTTCCGTTGCTGGACGCGGCCGGCCAGCATCAATTCGTGCGCGAAGGCGGCCTCGAGATCGAGCTTGCCCACGATCTTGCGGGCGATGTCACGGCGCACGCGCCCGAGCTGGATCTGCAGGCGCTTGAGCATGCGCCCAGCCCGCCTGAACTGCTTGGCATGCGCGTAGCGCTGCTGCCGGATCAGCGCCTGCTTGCCGACCCGCTCATAGGATTGCCGAAGCCGCACGCCGTGCTTCCTGGCGAGCCGCACCAGCCGCTCGCGGGCCCGGTGCATCAGCCGGGCGTCGGTCGGGAAGGCGACGGCCTTGGGCTGCACGGTGGTGTCGACGATCGCCTGCGTGAAGTCGGATGGCTTGGCAGCCCCGGTCCGGGTCGCCGTCGCCAGGCTCTCCTGCAACAGCGCATTGAGCTTGTCCTCACCCATCCGCTGCCGCCAGCGCGTCAGAGAGGAGCGATCGAACGGCAGCGTGTGAACGAAGAATTCCTCGCCGCAGAACAGTTGGAAGTACGGGTTCTCGATCCAGCGATCGCACAGAGTCTCGTCCGAGAGGTCGTGAACCGACTTCAGGATCGCCAGCCCGGCCATCAGACGGGTCGGCAGCGGCGGATGCCCGGGAACGTCGCTGTAGGCGGCGCCGAACCGTGCCTCCAGAAACCGCCAATCGATCGAGCGGCCGAGCTTCACCAGCGCGTGATCCGGATCGACGATCTGGTCGAGGCGCGCCTTGAACAGGTCGCTCTGCCCGCTGTCGCGACGCTCCTTCGGACGCATGACTGGCTCCCTGGCTCGGCTCGTCAGAACCAGGGAATCACGCTGTCCGACGCCGCGCAATTTGCAAGCTTTCAATCTCCACAACTCGCAAACCCGGCAAACCCAAAAGCGAAAAATCCGAAAATCACATCACAAAATCAGACGCTTGGGTGTTCTTCACGGACGACGCGTTCGCTGAGCTCGCGGCGCGGCACGCTCTTGAGTCAGACAGCGGCTCGCGGGCAGGTTTTGCTTCGAGCCGAAAGATGGAAGCCGGCTTTCGAAAGAGAACCGACGCACCACAAAGATGAGGGCACCGGACCGAGCGAGATGGTCGGTCCGGTGCCCTCGAATCCTGCCTCAGGCCACGACGAAGAAATCCGCGTTCGTGAGCACGGCGGGCTTGTTGTCGAGGATCGCGAACTGGATGCGGCCGGCCCCACCCGAACCGTCCGAGTCGTAATACAGCGCGCCGGTATTGCGGTCGTAGAGAATGCGATCGGTGGAATCGACCGCCGCGCCATTGGTGATGTCCTTGTAGGCACCCGCGCTCAGCGTGCCGAGACCGAGTGCGGCGAAGATGGTCTGGTCGAGCCGGATCGTGTCGTCCGCGGCCGAGAAATCGACGATGTGGTCGATGTTGCTCGCTCCCAAGGTGGTCGAGAACTTGAACGAGTCCGACCCGCCATAGCCGCGTAGGATGTCCGCGCCGCCCTTGCCGTCGAGGATGTTGTTGCCGTTATTGCCGGTGATGGTCTGGGCGACCGCGTTTCCGGTCAGGTTCAGGTTTCCGGTGCCGGACACAGAGGTGAACTTGAGTGTCTCGACCGATTGCCCGGCTGCAAGCGTGTAGGAGACGCGTGCATTGATCGTGTCGGAACCCTGTCCGTTCGACTCGAAGACGAGATCGCTCGAGTCGTTGATCACATAGGTATCGTTACCGTCATAGCCGCGCATCGAGTCGCCGCCGCCGCCCCCGTCGAGGACGTTGTTGCCGTTATTGCCGAGCAGCGTCTGCGCGAATTCGTTGCCGGTCAAATCGAAGTTTCCGGTGCCGGCCGCACTGGTGAATTTGAGTGTCTCGACCGATTGGCCAGCCGCGAGCACGTAGGACACGCGTGCATTGACGGTATCGGAGCCTTGGCCGCTCGCTTCGAAGACGAGATCGCTCGAGGCATTGATCACATAGGTGTCGTCGCCACCATAGCCGCGCATGGTGTCGCCGCCCCCGCCCCCATCGAGGATGTTGTCGCCGGCATTGCCGTAGAGTGATTGGGCAAGGTTGTTGCCGGTCAGGTTCATGGCGCTGGTGCCGGCAACGCTCGAGGAGCGCAGCACCTCGACCGATTGCCCGGCCTGAAGCGCGTAGGAGGTCCGGGCGAAGACCGTGTCGGTGCCACCATTCCCCGTCTCGAAGACCAGGTCGCCGGCATTGTCGACGACGTAGTCGTCATCGCCGAGCCCGCCGCGCATCGTGTCGGCCCCGCCTCCCCCATCGAGGCGGTTGTCGCCGGAATTGCCGACGAGGGTCTGTGCGAGTTCGTTGCCGGTGAGGTCCATGGCAACCGTGCTGGCAACGCTCGACACGCGCAGGATCTCGATCGATTGCCCGGCAGCGAGCACATAGGTGGCGCGGGCAAAGACCGTATCGGCCCCCCCACCGGCCGCCTCGAAGACGAGATCGTCGGCATTGTCGACGAAGTAGCTGTCATCGCCGCCATAGCCGCGCATCGAGTCGATCCCGGCACCACCATCGAGGCGGTTGGCGCCAGCATTGCCGACGAGCGACTGATCGAATTCGTTGCCGGTCAGATCCAAGGCCGTCGTGCTGGCAACGCTCGACGCGCGCATGATCTCGACCGATTGCCCGGCCGCGAGCACATAGGAGGCGCGTGCGAAGATCGTATCGGCGCCCTGTCCGCTGACCTCGAAGACGAGATCGCCGGCATTGTCCACGTAGTAGACGTCGTCGCCTGCGAACCCGTAGAGGCGGTCCGCATCGCCGCCGCCATCCAGCACGTTCCCGGCCGCATTGCCGCGCAAGGTCTGGGCGAGTTCGTTGCCGGTCAAATTGATCGCGTCGGTGCCGGCGGAGTTCGTCGTGGCGAGCGTCTCGACCGACTGCCCCGCCACCAACGCGTAGCTCACCGAGGTCAAAATCGTGTCGGTTCCGGTCGTCTCCAGAACCACGTCGCCTGCATTGTCGACATAGTAGGTGTCGTTACCGGCTCCGCCCGACATGATGTCCGCGCCGGCGCCGCCGTTGATCACATTGGCGACCCCGTTGCCGCGCAGGACGTCGTTATGGTCGCTGCCGGTGAGGTTCTCGATCTCGCTCAACGTATCGCCGGCCGCCGTGCCGAAGAAGCCGGAACCGTCCAGCGTGACGTCGACGCCCACACTGGAATCTGAATAGCTCGCAGTGTCGATGCCGCCGCCGCCGATCAGCGTGTCCGCATCGCCGCCGCCCTTCAGAGTGTCGTCGTCATCGCCACCGCTGAGATAGTCGTTTCCGCCGCCGCCCTTCAGGTAGTCGTCTCCGGCACCCCCATAGAGAGCGTCATTGCCATTGAGTCCGTAGAGGCTGTCGTCGCCGGCATTGCCGGTGAAAGTATTGTTGGCGTTGTTGCCGGTGATCGTATCGTCGCCGGAACCGCCGATGACGTTCTCGATCAGCGAGCGCTCATCACCATTGTAGAGCAGCGCGTTGAAGACGTTGCCGCGGGCATAGCCGTTGTTCGGGCCGCCGCCGAGATAGGCGCGCTGGGCAGGATCGAAGGTCGAATAGCCACCCGGCGAGAGATCGACAGTGAGGTCCGTCGTATAATTGCTGAGATTGAACGTATCGATGCCGTCGCCGTCCCAGATCGTCAGGAAGATCCGGTTGGCGCCGGGCGTACCCTGGCCGGACCCATTGACGAACATCTCGCCGGTCGTCGTCGACCAGCTATAGGTGGTGTTGCCGCCGTTATGGGTGAAATCCGCGCCATACATGTATTGCAGGGCGGCAATGTCGAACATCATCCAGCTTTGCGGATGGCCATAGGTCTCGTTGGTGTAGCCGCCGCTTCCCGGATGACCGACATAGCTCGAATAGGTCATCACCGAGAATTCGTGACTGTTGTAGTCCGCCGGCAGCGCCGTATTTCCCGGCCCACCCGTCTCATGCCCGTGTTTCAGGCCGAGCTGGTGGCCGATTTCGTGGAAGGTCGAGCGGTAGGCATCGCCCCCGAGCACCGGCGATTGATAATTGCGCGGACTGTTCGTGCCGTACCAGGCATCGCCATTGTAGAAGTCCGAGCCCGGGTAATAGGCGTAGGCAGTGCTACCCGGATCGGTCGAATAGGCCGCTCGCATGGTCGCGTTGCCGGTCGGCAGCACGAACAGAATGTCCTGGTTGGTGAACCCTTCGACCGAACAGAACAAGGCACCGCCGGGGCCTGTCGTGGCGTTCGAGGAATTCAGCGCGTTGTGATAGACGGCCTGCTGGGCGATCGTGAGCTGTCCGAAGCCTTCATTCGGATTGTCGCCGGGATAGCCACTTTCGTAATCGGTGGCATTCGCCGGGAAGGCATAGGTGATCTGAGAGAGATTCCACCTGACACCACTGAGGATGCCGTCGATCCTGGCATCGCCGGTCGCAGCGACCGTGGTGTTGGCGCCGTCGCGCACCGGCTCGGCGCTGGGTGCGATGCCGCCTTCTCCGCCAGGAGAACCGCCGACGCTGGATGTGACACCTGAAATACCCGTCGGCGCCAGCTGCGCAACGCCCGAACCGGCACGGCCGGATTGCGTCGGCGCCTCGATAAGCGCCCCGGCAGCCGTTGCCGAGCGCATATTGTCGAAGAGCGGGTTATAGATAGCCGAGCTCAGCCAAGCCGGCGTGAGGTCGGAATCGTCATCGGTATCAAAAAGAGTGCCCATGCTCGCCTCCTCAGAATGAAGCGCAGGCACCGGTCGCCGGTCCCCGCCCTGTGTGGCTCGGTGCCGTCAGGCTCCGATCTCGGCTTGTTCCGCCTCGGCTCGCACCGGGGATGCGCCTCGTCGGCCAGAGCGGCGATGGATGTGCTCCTCCACGAAATCACTCGCCGGCAGTTGCACCGGCAGAATGCTAAAGTCCGGATAGCGGCGCCGGAATTTGAGGGTCACCTTGTCCCTTCTGGCCTTGCGCGCTCCATCGACCGTGAAGCGACAGACCCAGGTGGAATTTGTCGGCCGGGCCGTGAACGGCAGGCATTCGGCCTGCGGCTTGTCCGTGTTGAGAAGCGGGTGCCTTTCGCCCCAGGCCGCCGCCTTGTCACGGGTACCCAAAGCCAAGCCGACGAGAATCTCGGATGGTTCTCCGAAACGCAGCTCCGCGAAGGCCGGCTCGGGCATGGGATAACTGACAGAGAGCCCGAGCGCAGTGGCGGGCCTGTCCAGACGGAACAACCGCAATCGCTCGGCACCCGCAATCGTCATCGCATATCCCGCAACATCGTGGGAGCACAACTGGATAGTGGGATAGCATTAGTGAATTTAAGGTACAATCAACAATCTTCATGAAAGATCGCACAGTCATCGCAATCAATTAAGCGCAACCATTCGATGAATTATTGTATTCAAAAAATAATCTATATCTCTGAACCACTTATCCGCCGTCCCGGCGAAAATTGCATGTCAAATCCGTAATAATCTGTAATTGTAATTTAATATTTGAATGCAATCTCAATAGCACATGCAATCAGAGCATTTGCAGACCTACAGCTCGGCATGCACCTCGACCTAACCTCCGGCGAGGCAGCGACGCGCAACGGTTCGCACCGGCCACCCACGTACAAACACGGCAGCTGCCGATCCCCCTCCAGCAAGGAACCGTACGACAAAACAAGATCTTAGCGCCACAGCCCGATCTCAGACGATCCGATCGCTCAGCCACCGACGCGAATCGTCAATCCCACTCGGGCACCTCGGTCAGAGAGCCGCCCCATTGACTGGTCGAATCTGCAAGCCGTCGAGATCGAGCGCCGGCACGCAGCGCAGATTGATCGCTTGCATTGCGGTCCCGTCCGGTTTGGCGCCGGCCGCGAAAGTTTGCGTTCCGCAGGTCTCGCAAAAGCGATGCTCGATCTTGCCCGTGTTGAAGCGGTAGCTGCGCAGGTGCTCTTCACCACGCTCGATCCGCACTGCCTCGGCGGGAAAGAAGGCGAGCAGCAGGCCCTTGCGCCGGCAGATCGAGCAATTGCAGCTGAACGCTTCCGCAGGCTGGTCGGCTTCGACGGTAAATCGCACCTGCCCGCAATGGCAGCTTCCCTCGAAGGCCATGTTCGCTTTCCCCTTTGAGCCTGCACGTCCAACGCCGGCATGCCGGGACCAGTGCCGGGGCGAGACGCGAATAAACAGCGTTCGGTCACACGTAAACGGCGCGGCCCGCCGGCTCGCTTCGTGGCCGGCGGCGCGAAGGGCCGCGATTGCGGCGGTGCGGGGCGCTGCGCATAAGCGCGCCGCATGATCCGAACCCCGAATTCCACCCTGTATCGCCGCCTCTTCGCGCTGGCGCTGCCTGCGACGCTTGCCAATGTCACGACGCCGCTGATCGGCCTTGTCGGCGCGGCAGCGATCGGGCGGCTCGGCGATGCCGCGCTGCTCGGAGCGATTGCGCTCGGTGCGGTGGCATTCGACGCCATCTTCTGGAGTTTCGGCGCCTTACGCATGGCGACGGCAGGTCTGACTGCGCAGGCTGTCGGGGCAGGCGACGAACGGGAGATCGACAATACGCTCGCCCGGGCTCTCGCGACGGGCACGCTGATCGGCCTTATTCTCGTCCTCGCCCAGGTGCCGATCGCCGCGATCGTCATCGCCGTCAGCGGCGCCAGTCCCGAGGTCGTCGCGGGCCTTTCCGCTTACGTGCACATCCGGATATTCGCCGCGCCTTTCACGCTGGCGAATTATGCAATCCTCGGCTCGCTGACCGGGCGCGGGCGCACGGGCCTCGGCCTTGCGCAGCAGATCGCGATCAACCTGACGAATATCGCACTGACGCTCGTTCTCGTGCTCTGGCTCGATGCCGGGATTGCCGGCGCGGCCGCCGCAGCTTTCATCGCCGACGCGGCCGGGACCGGTCTTGGCCTGCTCATCCTGCACAGACTCGGGGCGCGGCCCTTCACTGTCCGCCGCGCCGACATGCTCGACACCGCGGCGCTCGGCCAGACGCTGTCTGTCAACATGGATGTCCTGATCCGCACTTTGGCGCTCGTTGCGGCGATCGTGCTGTTCACGGCCCTCGGTGCGCGGCTCGGCGACGTGACGCTCGCTGCCAACGCGGTACTCTGGAATCTCTTTCTCGTCGGCGGGTTCTTCCTCGACGGGTTCGCTACGGCGGCCGAGATTCTGTGCGGACAGGCTGCCGGCGGACGCGACCACGCGGCCTTTTCTGCCGCTGCCCGCGCGAGCCTCGCTGCGAGCCTGGTCTTCGGCGTTGTCGTCTTCGCGGTGTTCCTGGCGCTGGGCGGCGCTTTTATCGATGGCGTCACCACGAATCCCGAGGTGCGTACCGCGGCGCGGGCCTGGCTGCCGCTCGCTGCGGCCGCTCCCTTCGTCGCGGCCATGCCCTTTGCCTTCGACGGGATCTATATCGGCGCGACCTGGAGCCGGGCGATGCGCGACCTGATGCTCCTGGCCCTCGTCTTCTTTTTGGCCCTGGTCTTCGCTTTCCAGGCGGTCGGCCTCGCCAACGCCGGACTGTGGCTCGCCTTTCTCGGCTTCCTCGGAGCGCGTGGTTTTGGCCAGGCTGTGGCTTATCCGCGGCTTCTGCGCCGAACATTTCCTGCGCCCGAATGAAGCGAGCCGCCCGCGTGCCGATGCGGACGGCTCGTGATTCGATTCGGCTGGGTGATCGGCTCTCGGCCGCTCTGCTCGAGCAGCCGGAGAACGAATCAGTTCCGCGCGGCCATCATGTCGTGCGAGAGGACGGCGAGCTTGCCGATCAGGCTTGCGACATCGCCATTCGTGCAGGACCATTGCGTGCCGATTGCGGCGCCGTCATTCGAGACGGAGACGACGGCGACTGAGCGCAGCTTGCCCTCGCGGGCGAGCCGGAGCTGGTCCTGCAGGACCTGGATCACGGAGGCGACATTCTCGTCGGCGATCGCCTCGGCGGCGCTCAGCGGGAAACGGGCAACGACGCCCTCGGAGACGGCTCGATCAGCTTTGGACATCAGGCGACTCGGCTCTTGAGGTTCTGTTGACCGAGCGGACCTGCCTGCAGGCGCTCGACGAGGGAGGCGAGACGATCCGGGAGTGCAGCGTCGCGCTCCACGGTGAGGGATTTTCCGATTGCGGTGGCGACACCCTTGTTCACTCTCGCGATCGCGAGGCCCGTCGTGTCGGGCGCCTCGCGGACGATTCGTACTGGGAGCGGATGCCGGGAGCCGCGCTCGGGATCGATCATGGACTCTGCCTTCGCTAACGCTGAACTGAGGCGATCCTGGCCCTCATAACGCGACATGAAAATGGCAACTGCTCCGCCGCAATTCGTCATTTCGCTCGGTGTGATGCGAAAGCGACAGATTGCCGACGGGCTCACCGCGGATCCTGCCAGCCACTGCGCGCGGCCGGTTCGGTGCTTCCGGTGGTCTCGGGCCGGGCGCCGCTGTCGATCTCGGAAGGCGCGCGCCGAGCCGGCACGACCCGCTCGGCGAGACGCGCACGCGGGGGCGGTTGCAGGATCGCGGCACGGCGGCGGCTGCCGGCACGGGCGCGGCGGCGATATCGCGGGCGGGCATCCGAAGAATTGGCACCGATGACACCGCCCGCGATGGCACCGACCACGGCCCCGATCGGTCCTCCGACCAGGGCGCCGGCCACCGCGCCGGTCCCGACGCCGACAGCGGTGCTGTCGGCAGCGTGCGCCGTCACAGGAATGGACAAGCCCGCAAGCAGGACTAGACCGAGCCAAGTTCTTCGCAAAGCGGATGCCCTCTCGTCAGCAATTGAAGCTCGGCATGTGGGCTGCGATCGTGACGAAACATTGACCGAAATCGATGAGGAGGTCGGCCTTATAGTTCGTTTCTCGCGCGAATAGCTGAACCTTAGCCTTGCTCAAGCTTGTTCAGTCAGACCGCTCTCATGGAGCGGCCGGCGCAGCGCAAGCACCAGCGGCACGGTTGCAAGCGCGGTCAGCGCGGCGGCGAGAATGCCGGTCGCTTGCGAGCTATGGTCGGCGAGCGCGCCGTAGCCGATCGGCGCGAAGCCGCCCGAACCGATCACGGCCGTATAGAACAGGGCGAAGGCGCGCCCGGCTTCGCCGGGCGGCGCCAGTTCTGGCACGGTCCCGTAGAGCACCGAAGAGGTGCCGTTGAGGACGATGCCGATCGCCGGCAGGGCGAGCAGGACCGCCCAGAGCGGCAGGGCGAGGGTGAGGAGGATGAGCGCGGCGGTCGCGACCTCCGTCGCGACGACGCAGGGGACGACGCCGAAGCGCGCGCCGAGCCAGCCGCAGGCGGCCTTGCCGAGCGCGCCGCCGGCAAAGACCAGAGCGAGACCGAGGCCGACCAGCGCCTCCCCTCCCCGCGTCTGCAAGAGAAAGGGCAGGAACAGCAGGTATCCCATCCGGGTGGCCGTATCGAGCGCGCCGATCGCGAGCAGCAGCCGGAAACCGGTTGGGTCCGCCGAGCCGGTCGCAGCGGCTCCTTTCGCCACGCCCGCATCGGGATCGCGGACAGGCAGGATCAGCAGCAGGGCAAGCGCCGTGGCGAGGCCGATCAGCGCCATCACCGCACCAATGGTTCGCCAAGTCAGGACAGCGAGAAGCAGCGCGACCAGGATCGGGAACACCGCCTTCCCGAGATCGCCCGCGAAATTGTAGATGCCGAGCGGGCCTCGTGCCCGGCCGCCATAGGCCTTGGTCACGAGAAGCGAGGCGCGCGGGTGCTGCAGGCTGGCGCCCATTCCGGCGAGGATCAGCCCAGCACAGAGCCCCGCGAAGCTCCCGGTCACGCCCATCACTAGAAATCCCGCAGCCGCGACGAGGGTCGAGAGAACGAGCGCGATGCGGATCGTCAGCCCTGCGACCAGCCGGTCGGTGGGCACCTGCAGGCCACCCATGGTGCCGTAGTAGAGGCAGCGCAAAGCCGCGAGCCCGGCATAGCCAAGGCCGAATTCCGCCTGCCAGACTGGCAGCAGCACGTAGAGCAGGTCCGTATAGCCATCATGCAGCGCATGGGCGAGGCAGGCTCCGAGAAGGCTGCGGCGGGCCGGCGCCGTGTCGGCTCGCACCGACGCGAAGTGCTCTTTGGTTGAATGAGGCACCACGCTCAATCGGAGCTTGCCCTTTCCAGGAGAGATGCATGCCGTTCACGTTCACGCCCGTTCCAGGCCCATTCGCGCCGATCAACCCGGACATCGCCGAGCGGATCTTCGAGTTGTCTCAGGACAACGACAAGGACGGATTTCGCAATCTCGGGCCTGGGAACGATACGTTCGAATATCACGGCATCGGCCTCTACAACCCCCAGACACACCAATACCTCACCATCTATTCAGGCCAGAACGTCAATGGTGGCGCGGGCAACGACACGATCCACTCGGACGGCGGCAACAACACGATCTATGGCGGGTCGGGCAACGACCAACTCGTGACCGGTGCGGGCTCCGACAAGCTCTATGGTGGATCGGGCTCGGACGCACTCTTCGGCGGCGCCGGGAACGACGTTCTCAGCGGCGGCTCGGGGGACGACTTCCTGCACGGCGACACGATGTATCTGACCGCCGGTGGCAACGACACGCTCAATGGCGGGTCGGGCAACGATACACTTTACGGGTCTGGCGGCATGGACGTGCTGATCGGCGGCAGCGGGGCGGATACTTTCTCATTCTCGGCGGTAACCGACAGCACCGTCGGGCAGCGCGATCAAATCCGCGACTTCAGCCATGCCGAAGGCGACCATATCTATCTGCCGAGCTTCTACCTGCTGGAGAACAAGACCTTCACCTTCAGTAGCGGGCCCAGCACGGCGGCCGGCAAGATCTGGATCACCCATGTCGACGCCACGCATGACACCGTGTTCGTCAACACGGATGGCGGCGCCGCGGACATGGCGATCGACGTAACGCTCGTCACGGCCGGACAGCATCTCACCGCGGCCGACTTCCACATCTGATGCGGGCCTTGGAGGGGCGGCCGCTGGGCCACCCGGTGCTACTTTCGTGAATGATCGAGTCTACAATTCGCCGGTGAGGAACTGCGCCCGGCCGTGGCCGAAGCTCCAATCCTCGTCGGTATTCTCGATCGTCGAGATCACGAGATCTGCCGGTGAAATCCCGCAGGCCGCCTCCAGCTTCTCGGCGAGGAGCCGGTAGAACAGTTCCTTTTTGGCGCGGCCGCGCGGGCGCGTGGTCATCTGCACGAACACCACATTCTTGGTGCGCGGGATGCCGAGCCCGGTATCCTCGACGATCATGCGCGAGGGCTTGTGCTCGGTGACGATCTGGTAGCGATCGCCCGGGGGCACCTGGAAGACCTCAAGCATCGCCTCGTGGGCAGCATCGAGCAGGGTTTTCAGCTCGGCATCCGAGCGCCCCTCGATCAGGTCGAAACGCAGCAGCGGCATGGTCATCCCCATGGCAAGGCCCCGGCGACGATCGGCCAGGGATCCGAATACGCTTGTGGCCGCACGGCCTGCCCAAGCCCGAACATGGGAGGAGCCGGCAGCCGGTTCGCCGGAAACCACGTGGCCGCGCGACGCGCAAGAGCGGGCATCGGCCAACGAAGCACAGGTTATCGATAGGTCCGGCGTCCTCGGTCGGCAAGGTAGTGAGGCCGGCCGCAGCGAGGCGGTTCGAGCCGGCATGCCCAGACGGCGCACGGCTTCGCCCCGCAGAGCTGATGTGTTCCGGCACACCCTGAGATGCGCCGGCGGCCGGCCGAATCTTTTGTGTGATCTCAATCACAGAGACAGCGTCAGCGTGGGGCTACGCCTCCTGCATCGGCCGGCGAGACAGCGGGTCGGCCACTCGGATGGCGGGGCGCTCGATACGGCACCGCCTCCTCAAGCCCAGACAGGAGATGTTGCCATGTTCAAGAAGACCCTCACCGCCGCCGTCGCTGCCCTCACGCTGGCGAGCGCCACCCTCACCACCACGCAATCCGCCCAGGCCGGTGGCCTCGGCAATCTGATTGCCGTCGGCATCGTCGGCGCCGCCTACCGCTCCGAATATCGCCCCTACCGTGGCGGCTACGATGGCTGCGGCTTCCGCAACCGCCCGGTCTTCGACGAATACGGCCGTCAGGTCGGCGTCCGGCAGGTCTCGGCCTGCTGAAGAGCTTCAAGGTTGCCGAAGCGGAAGCTTCGAGCGCCCCCAGCTTCGGCAGCAGCCCCGTCCCCGGCAAGGAGGCGGGGCTTTCTCGTGGCGGGAATGCAGCCCATTCGGCTCACGTCAGACCCAATCTCTCGAGCGTTCGGGAATCCTCCTCGCCGACGAAATAGCGAGCGAGCGCCTCGCGAAACAGCGCCTCGTCGGGAGCGGTCCGTCCGAACAGCGTCATGCTCGAGCGGAATTTCATGTCGTCCGGAGAGCCGAACACCTGAAGCGCAGAGCGGCCCGCGAGCGCGTTGACCGCTCCGGTGCAGTCTCGCAGCCGTTCTCCGAGGATCGGGTGGTCGAGATAGGCTCGGGCCTCGTCCAGCGAGCCGATGGCATAACGCTGCGCCCGAAAGCTCGAGCCGAGGCCGGCGATCTGCGGGAAGACGTACCACATCCAGTGGCTCGTCTTTCGCCCGGCCTGCAATTCCCGCAAAGCCTGATCGTAGTTGAAGGCCTGCGCCTTGAGGAACCGGTCGAGGTCGAACGGATCGCTCATGACCGGATCATCCGAAGCGGCGGCCGAATTACCTTTTCCGTCAGCGAATCAGCGTCCGCCGGCGAGCGCCTCGAGCACCTTGCCGCCGGGGCGACCGGTCATCGGCATGCCGAGCCTGCGTTCGACATCCTTGATCGCCGCGCGCGTCTTGTCGCCGACTTTGCCGTCCGGCTCGCCGACATCGTAGCCCTTATTGGACAGTCGGACCTGCAATTCGCGGCGCTCGGCGCGCGAGAGCGGCGGATCGTCGGTCGGCCAGGCGGCTTGGACGCCGGAACGGCCGCGCAAGCGGTCCGACAGCACGGCGATCGCAAGACCGTAGGATTCGGCCGCGTTGTACGAATAGATCGCGTCGAAATTCGAGGTCACCAGGAAGGCTGGACCGTTCGGGCCAGCAGGGGCGATCAGGCCGGCCGACCCGCCGCCGGTCAGCGGGCTGCCATCGGCCTTGGTCAGACCGAGAGCGGCCCAGCTCGAAATCGGCTTCTTGCGGGCGCGCCCAGTAGCGGCGACGCCGCGCGGCACGCGCACCTCGTAGCCCCAGCTTTGCCCGTTCGACCAGCGCGCAGCGCGCAGGAAATTCGCCGTCGAGCCGACCGCATCAGCGACCGAATCGACAACGTCACGGCGTCCGTCGCCATCGAGATCGACCGCGAGGCGCTGGTAGGTCGAGGGCATGAACTGGGTCTGGCCGAAGGCGCCGGCCCAGGAGCCGGTCAGCCGGGACGGCTCGATATCGCCGCGCTGGACGATCTTCAGCGTCGCGATCAGCTCGCCGCGGAAATAATCGCGCCGACGGTTGTTCGAGCAGGCGAGCGTCGCCAGCGACTGGATCAGCGGGAACTTGCCGAGATTCTTGCCGAAATTCGATTCGACGCCCCACACAGCCGCGATCGTGTGTTTGTCGACTCCGTAGCGCGCCTCGGCGGCCGCCAATTCCCTTGCATGCTGGCGCATGGCCGCGCGGCCATCCTCGACGCGCTCGTCGTCGACGAGGGCGGCCATGTAATCCCAGATCGGCGTCTTGAATTCGGGCTGTTTCTGCGAGGCGTCGATCACCTCGGGATCGTACTGGATGCTGGACGTGGCATTCTGGAAAGTCCGGGCGGAGATTCCGGCCGCCGCGGCCTGCGCCTGGATTCCGGCGAGGCAGGACTCGAAATCGGCACGCGCCGCACCGGTGGTCGCGAGGCTGGCAAGACAGAAGAGGGCAGTAAACCTGGCGCGCGGCGTCATTCGGGTGGTCTCCTCATGACTGAAGGCATCGTCCACCTTTAAGGCGCGCGTGTGGTAAACGAAGCGTAACCATCACAACGTTTTCAGGCCCATTCGCGTTGCGCGAGCCGCGCTTCGTAATCCGCGATTTTCGGGGCATTCTCGAGCGTCAGCCCGATCTCGTCGAGGCCGTTCAGCAGGTTGTGCTTGCGGCCTTCGTCGATCTCGAAATGCAGCGTGCCGCCATCCGGGCCCTTGATGGTCTGCGAGGGCAGATCGACGGTCAGCGTCGCATTGGCGCCGCGCTCGGCATCCTCGAACAGCTTTTCGAGGTCCTCCGGCGAGACCACGATCGCCAGGATGCCGTTCTTGGCGCAGTTGTTGAAGAAGATGTCGGCAAAGCTCGTCGAGATCAGGCAGCGGATGCCGAAATCGGCGAGCGCCCAGGGCGCATGCTCGCGCGAGGAACCGCAGCCGAAATTGTCGCCGACCACCATGATCTTGGATGAGCGGTAGGCCGGTTTGTTGAGGACGAAATCCGGGTTTTCCGAGCCGTCATCGTTGTAGCGCATCTCGGAGAACAGGCCCTTGCCGAGCCCGGTACGCATGATCGTCTTGAGATACTGCTTGGGGATGATGCGGTCGGTATCGACATTGATGATCCGCATCGGCGCCGCGACGCCTTCCAGGGTGGTGAATTTTTCCATGTCGATATCCGGCCTGATCGCCGTCATTCCGGGGCCGCGCGGCGGAACCCGCAATCCAGACACGCAGGTCGGTGCCGAGTCGGTCCTGTCGGCGGTTCTGGATTCCGGGTTCGCCTGCGGCGCCCCGGAATGACGGTGCTTATTGAGCGGCTGTATCATCGCGGCGATCGAGCGAGAAGCACGTCGAAAAGGCACTCTGCCGGATCACGACGAAGTCGCCTATGATAGGAACGCCATGCGAAGAGGATGAGATGGCCGGAACCAGCGATACCTTCAAGAAGGCGCCCAAGCGCAAAGGCGACAAGGGGCGGCGCGTGACGCTCTCACCGGAAGCGCGCGCGGCCTATGAGGCCGTGATCAAAGAGCGGCAGGAGCAAGAGGAAACTTACAAGCGGCACCTGCCCTCGGACCCGCCGAAAGGGAGGTAATATTGCTAGGCGTTGTGCGTTCGCCTCACGGATGTAGGAAACTTGGGAGCCGTTTGAGTTGAAACGACACTCAATCGGCACAGAATGCGCGCGAGGAATCACCGATTCTGTTGGACGGCTCCCCGTCGCAGAATAGCCTGTTCAAGACAATTTGCATTGCCTTGTGTTTCGCAGGTCTTCACTCTTGCAGCCAACTGTTCGAGCTCGCGGAAAGGTTTGTACGTTATAGTGGAGTTACAATTTTCAGGATCAATCTTCGGGGTTCGCATTAAAAATCTAGGCTTTCCTAGGTCAAGTGCGCCCGAATGAGCTATGCCAACAATGCAACGCATCCGGGTTGGGCCATCGGCGCTAATTAGGAAATTTTCTCGGGCTGAAGCAGCGGCGCGAACCGGAAATCGAACGCCAACTTGGACAGACCTGCCGAATAGGGCGTTGTTTACGATCGGTTCTGTGATTTCAGGCGATCCAACCGCGTCGCGGATATACCCTTCGAGAGCGAACTCTGCGAGAAAGCGACGATAATCAGACGGCAATTTGAGGCCGCTGGGATCTTCAGTCGAAGCACTTGGCCGCGCCGTCGAATCCTGCGCGACTGGCTGGGCGGTGCCATTCGGCTTGGACTGGCACACAGCCACGCCAAGGAAGAAGCACAAAATAGACGAAAGAAGTCTGCTCATCACCTGCTCTGAACGCATCAGAAGCGGCCATGCTTAGCCGCTAGGGACTGCTCTTGCAGAATGACAGATGACGAGAAAGGCCCTGCGCAGTCCCAACTTAAAGTTAAGCGAGTTTGTGTCCCTGATGTCGCGCTCATGGACCCATTTTGGCGTCCAGAGCCAAAAAGCGGCCGTGGGAACGACGCCGTTCCCACGCTGTACAATTGAATTCGGCTTCGATAGCGCCGTCTACTCCGCCTTCTTCGGCCCGGCCTCGATCACGTCCTCGACCGTGCGCAGGCCGGCCTTGGGTGAGTTGATCAGCACCGCCATGTTGCCGGGCGGGTGCTGGTTCTTCCACATCAGGGTATGCGCGGCCGGGATCTTCTCCCAGGGGTAGACCTCGCTCATGCAGGGATCGACGCGGCGGTCGATCACGAAACGGTTCGCCGCCGTCGCCTGCTTGAGATGCGCAAAATGCGAGCCCTGAATGCGCTTCTGCCGCATCCAGACGTAGCGGGCATCGAAGGTGATGTTGAAGCCGGAGGTGCCGGCGCAGAACACCACCATGCCACCGCGCTTCACCACCAGGCACGAGACCGGGAAGGTCGCCTCGCCCGGATGCTCGAACACCATGTCGACGTCGTTGCCCTTGCCGGTGATCTCCCAGATCGCCTTGCCGAACTTGCGCGCTTCCTTGGTCCAGGCATGGAATTCCGGCGAGTTAACCTTGGGCAACTGGCCCCAGCAATTGAAATCCTTGCGATTGATGACGCCCTTGGCACCGAGGCTCAGCACGTAGTCGCGCTTGGACTCGTCCGAGATCACGCCGATCGCGTTGGCGCCCGAGGCAGCAATGAGCTGAACCGCGAAGACACCCAGGCCCCCGGAGGCGCCCCAGACCAGCACGTTGTCGCCCGGCTTCAGCGCATGCGGCGGATGGCCGAACAGCATGCGGTAGGCGGTGGCGAGCGTCAGCGTATAGCAGGCAGCCTCTTCCCAGGTCAGGTGCTTGGGCGCGGCATCAGCTGGCGCGACTGCACCTTGCAGAACTGGGCGAAGCTGCCGTCGGTGGTCTCGTAGCCCCAGATGCGCTGCGAGGGCGAGAACATCGGATCGCCGCCGTTGCATTCCTCGTCGTCGCCGTCGTCCTGGTTACAGTGGATGACGACCTCGTCGCCGACCTTCCACAGCTTCACCTTGCGGCCGACCGCCCAGACGATGCCGGAGGCATCCGAGCCACCGATATGGATGTCGCATTTATGCGCATCCATCGGCGAGACCGGCTCGCCGAGCGAACCCCAGACGTGGTTGTAGTTGATGCCTGCGGCCATCACGTAGACCAGCACGTCATCGTCGCCGATATCCCAGACGGGCACGACCTCGACCTCGTTGGCCGTCTCCGGAGGCCCGTGACGCTCGCGGCGCACGACCCAGGCATACATATTCTTCGGCACGTGTCCGAGCGGCGGGACCTCGCCGAGTTCGTAAAGGTCCTTCTTCTCGGCGCTCCAGCCGCCTTCCGCCGGCTTTGCCGCCCCGCTCTCAGCCATCATGGCGCTCCTTGGAATGAATGTGAGCGACGCTATAGCGACGATGTTTGAGAGCTCCAAGGGGGCCCTTTCGTCTAGTCTACGCAGCGACGCGCGAATTTGGGGCAGGCCTTTGCGATCATTGACGTGCCGATCGCCTGAAACGGGCGCGTGCGCTGCTGATGACGCCGCCTTTCCTCTCGGATAGGCTTGCGGCATGACGGATGCACGCGCCATGCGGCATCCAAAGTAAACATCCGGGTCGGAGTAGATCGGACATGAGCGGGCAGACCGAGGTCGCCGAAGTGAAACGCGATAAGCCGTGGCTCATCCGCACCTATGCGGGCCATTCGAACGCAGCGGAATCGAACAAACTCTACCGCGGCAACCTCGCCAAGGGCCAGACCGGCTTGTCGGTCGCCTTCGATCTGCCAACCCAGACCGGCTACGACCCCGATCACGAACTCGCGCGCGGCGAAGTCGGCAAGGTCGGCGTCTCGATCGCGCATCTGGGCGACATGCGGACCCTGTTCGATCAGATTCCGCTGGCGCAGATGAACACCTCGATGACGATCAACGCCACCGCGCCGTGGCTTTGTCGCTCTATCTCGCCGTCGCCGAAGAGCAGGGCGCGCCGATCGCGGCTCTGCAAGGGACGACACAGAACGACATCATCAAGGAATATCTCTCGCGCGGCACCTACGTGTTTCCGCCCAAGCCCTCCCTGCGGCTGACCAAGGACATGATCCTGTTCACGACCAAGGAGGTTCCGAAGTGGAACCCCATGAACGTCTGCTCCTACCACCTGCAGGAAGCGGGAGCGACGCCGGTCCAGGAGCTCTCCTACGCGCTCGCCACCGCGATCGCGATTCTCGACACCGTCGGGGACGATCCGGATTTCGACGAGGCGACCTTCCCCGACGTGTTCAGCCGGATCTCGTTCTTCGTGAACGCCGGCATGCGGTTCGTCACCGAAATCTGCAAGATGCGCGCTTTCGCAGAGCTCTGGGACGAGATCGCGCAGGACCGCTACGGCATCGACAATCCGAAGAAGCGGATGTTCCGCTACGGCGTGCAGGTCAATTCGCTCGGGCTGACCGAACAGCAGCCCGAGAACAACGTCCATCGCATCCTGATCGAGATGCTGGCGGTGACGCTCTCCAAGCGCGCCCGCGCCCGCGCGGTGCAGCTTCCGGCCTGGAACGAGGCGCTCGGCCTGCCGCGCCCCTGGGATCAGCAATGGTCGATGCGGATGCAGCAGATCCTCGCCTACGAGACCGATCTGCTGGAATACGACGACATCTTCGACGGTTCGAGGTGATCGACGCCAAGGTCGGGCAGCTCAAGGAGCAGACACGCATCGAACTCAAGCGATTGCCGAGATCGGCGGCGCGGTCACGGCCGTCGAGGCCGGCGGGAGTTGAAGGCGCGCTCGTCGAATCGAATACCAAGCGCATCTCGGCGATCGAGGCCGGCGACCAGATCGTGGTCGGCGTCAACAAATGGGAGAACGGCGAGCCTTCACCGCTGACGGCCGGAGAGAGGAGCGATCTTCACCGTCTCGGAGAATGTCGAGATGGAGGCTGAGCAGCGCATCCGCGATTGGCGTGCCAAGCGCGACGAACAACGCGTCGCCAAGGCGCTCGACGATCTGGAAGCTGCGGCGCGCATCAGCGCCAACATCATGCTGGTCTCGATCGCCGCGGCCAGGGCGTCACCACCGGAGAATGGGGCGGTCGCCTGCGCGATGTGTTCGGCGAGTACCGCCTCCAACCGGCGTCACGCCGAGACGATCACTTCGAGCCGCCGAAGAAGCGCGGCTGCTGATCGCCGATCTCGGCGAGCGGCTCGGCGAGACCCAAGCCGTCGTCAGCAAGCCCGGCCTCGACGGCCACTCGAACGGGGCCGAACAGATCGCCCTGCGCGCCCGCGATGTCGGCTTCGACGTCACCTATGACGGCATTCGCCAAACGCCGACGGAAATCGTCGCCAAGGCCAGGAGCGCTGAGCCCATGTGATCGGCCTGTCGATCCTCTCCGCCTGCGCATGTTCCGCGCTGGTGCGCGAGGTGCGGCGCGAAGCTTCAGGAAGCCGGCTCGACCACATCCCCGTGGTCGTCGGCGGCATCATTTCGCCGGAAGACGAACTGGTCCTCAAGAACATGGGGGTGACGACGTTTACACGCCGAAGGACTATGCGTCCTTCGGCAAGATCATGGTCGGCCTCGCCAATGTCGTCGGGCGCGCCCTCGACAAGCAGGCGGCAGAGCAGGCCGACGCGAAGGCCAGGTATCCCCGGCGTGCCAAGCGCAACGAGGGGGCAGCGCAGGTGTTTGGAGGCGGGTGCCCGCTCGTAACCGCTTCCTTCATTGCGAGCAGCAAAGCCACCCAGAGAACCGCGACGCCTACGACGAAGGCTGCTGGGGTGGACGGCCTCGACGTCTACTCCGCCTTCTTCGGCCCGGCCTCGATCACGTCCTCGACCGTGCGCAGGCCGGCCTTGGGTGAGTTGATCAGCACCGCCATGTTGCCGGGCGGGTGCTGGTTCTTCCACATCAGGGTATGCGCGGCCGGGATCTTCTCCCAGGGGTAGACCTCGCTCATGCAGGGATCGACGCGGCGGTCGATCACGAAACGGTTCGCCGCCGTCGCCTGCTTGAGATGCGCAAAATGCGAGCCCTGAATGCGCTTCTGCCGCATCCAGACGTAGCGGGCATCGAAGGTGATGTTGAAGCCGGAGGTGCCGGCGCAGAACACCACCATGCCACCGCGCTTCACCACCAGGCACGAGACCGGGAAGGTCGCCTCGCCCGGATGCTCGAACACCATGTCGACGTCGTTGCCCTTGCCGGTGATCTCCCAGATCGCCTTGCCGAACTTGCGCGCTTCCTTGGTCCAGGCATGGAATTCCGGCGAGTTAACCTTGGGCAACTGGCCCCAGCAATTGAAATCCTTGCGATTGATGACGCCCTTGGCACCGAGGCTCAGCACGTAGTCGCGCTTGGACTCGTCCGAGATCACGCCGATCGCGTTGGCGCCCGAGGCAGCAATGAGCTGAACCGCGAAGACACCCAGGCCCCCGGAGGCGCCCCAGACCAGCACGTTGTCGCCCGGCTTCAGCGCATGCGGCGGATGGCCGAACAGCATGCGGTAGGCGGTGGCGAGCGTCAGCGTATAGCAGGCAGCCTCTTCCCAGGTCAGGTGCTTGGGGCGCGGCATCAGCTGGCGCGACTGCACCCGGCAGAACTGGGCGAAGGAGCCGTCCGGCGTCTCGTAGCCCCAGATGCGCTGCGAGGGCGAGAACATCGGATCGCCGCCGTTGCATTCCTCGTCGTCGCCGTCGTCCTGGTTACAGTGGATGACGACCTCGTCGCCGACCTTCCACAGCTTCACCTTGCGGCCGACCGCCCAGACGATGCCGGAGGCATCCGAGCCACCGATATGGATGTCGCATTTATGCGCATCCATCGGCGAGACCGGCTCGCCGAGCGAACCCCAGACGTGGTTGTAGTTGATGCCTGCGGCCATCACGTAGACCAGCACGTCATCGTCGCCGATATCCCAGACGGGCACGACCTCGACCTCGTTGGCCGTCTCCGGAGGCCCGTGACGCTCGCGGCGCACGACCCAGGCATACATATTCTTCGGCACGTGTCCGAGCGGCGGGACCTCGCCGAGTTCGTAAAGGTCCTTCTTCTCGGCGCTCCAGCCGCCTTCCGCCGGCTTTGCCGCCCCGCTCTCAGCCATCATGGCGCTCCTTGGAATGAATGTGAGCGACGCTATAGCGACGATGTTTGAGAGCTCCAAGGGGGCCCTTTCGTCTAGTCTACGCAGCGACGCGCGAATTTGGGGCAGGCCTTTGCGATCATTGACGTGTCGATCGCCCGAAACGGGCGCGTGCGCTGCTGATGACGCCGCCTTTCCTCTCGGATAGGCTTGCGGCATGACGGATGCACGCGCCATGCGGCATCCACAGTAAACATCCGGGTCGGAGTAGATCGGACATGAGCGGGCAGACCGAGGTCGCCGAAGTGAAACGCGACAAGCCGTGGCTCATCCGCACCTATGCGGGCCATTCGAACGCGGCGGAATCGAACAAGCTCTACCGCGGCAACCTCGCCAAGGGCCAGACCGGCTTGTCGGTCGCCTTCGATCTGCCGACCCAGACCGGCTACGACCCCGATCACGAACTCGCGCGCGGCGAGGTCGGCAAGGTCGGTGTGTCGATCGCTCACTTAGGCGACATGCGGACCCTGTTCGACCAGATTCCGCTGGCGCAGATGAACACCTCGATGACGATCAACGCCACCGCGCCGTGGCTTTTGTCGCTCTATCTCGCCGTCGCCGAAGAGCAGGGCGCGCCGATCGCGGCTCTGCAGGGGACGACGCAGAACGACATCATCAAGGAATATCTCTCGCGCGGCACCTATGTGTTCCCGCCCAAGCCCTCCCTGCGGCTGACCAAGGACATGATCCTGTTCACGACCAAGGAGGTTCCGAAGTGGAACCCGATGAACGTCTGCTCCTATCACCTGCAGGAAGCGGGAGCGACGCCGGTCCAGGAGCTCTCCTACGCGCTCGCTACCGCGATCGCGATTCTCGACACCGTCAGGGACGATCCGGATTTCGACGAGGCGACCTTCCCCGACGTGTTCAGCCGGATCTCGTTCTTCGTGAACGCCGGCATGCGGTTCGTCACCGAAATCTGCAAGATGCGCGCTTTCGCAGAGCTCTGGGACGAGATCGCGCAGGACCGCTACGGCATCGACAATCCGAAGAAGCGGATGTTCCGCTACGGCGTGCAGGTCAATTCGCTCGGGCTGACCGAACAGCAGCCCGAGAACAACGTCCATCGCATCCTGATCGAGATGCTGGCGGTGACGCTCTCCAAGCGCGCCCGCGCCCGCGCGGTGCAGCTTCCGGCCTGGAACGAGGCGCTCGGCCTGCCGCGCCCCTGGGATCAGCAATGGTCGATGCGGATGCAGCAGATCCTCGCCTACGAGACCGATCTGCTGGAATACGACGACATCTTCGACGGTTCGAAGGTGATCGACGCCCGCGTCGGGCAGCTCAAGGAGCAGACACGGGCCGAGCTCAAGCGGATTGCCGAGATCGGCGGCGCGGTCACTGCCGTCGAGGCCGGTGAACTGAAGCGCGCGCTCGTCGAATCGAATGCCAAGCGCATCTCGGCGATCGAGGCCGGCGACCAGATCGTGGTCGGCGTCAACAAATGGGAGAACGGCGAGCCTTCACCGCTGACGGCCGGAGAGGGAGCGATCTTCACCGTCTCGGAGAATGTCGAGATGGAGGCTGAGCAGCGCATCCGCGATTGGCGTGCCAAGCGCGACGAACAACGCGTCGCCAAGGCGCTCGACGATCTGGAAGCTGCGGCGCGCTCGGGCGCCAACATCATGCCGGTCTCGATCGCCGCGGCCCAGGCCGGCGTCACCACCGGCGAATGGGGCGGTCGCCTGCGCGATGTGTTCGGCGAGTACCGCGCTCCGACCGGCGTCACGCTGGAGACGATCACTTCCGGAGCCGCCGAAGAAGCGCGGCTGCTGATCGCCGATCTCGGCGAGCGGCTCGGCGAGACCCCGAAGCTCGTCGTCGGCAAGCCCGGCCTCGACGGCCACTCGAACGGCGCCGAACAGATCGCCCTGCGCGCCCGCGATGTCGGCTTCGACGTCACCTATGACGGCATTCGCCAGACGCCGACGGAAATCGTCGCCAAGGCCAAGGAGCGCAAGGCCCATGTGATCGGCCTGTCGATCCTCTCTGGCTCGCACGTTCCGCTGGTGCGCGAGGTGCGGGCGAAGCTGCGCGAGGCCGGCCTCGACCATATCCCCGTGGTCGTCGGCGGCATCATTTCGCCGGAAGACGAACTGGTCCTCAAGAACATGGGCGTGACGGCCGTCTACACGCCGAAGGACTATGTGCTCGACAAGATCATGGTCGGCCTCGCCAATGTCGTCGGGCGCGCCCTCGACAAGCAGGCGGCAGAGCAGGCCGACGCGAAGGCCGGCGTGCCGGGCGCCAAGCGCAACGAGGGTGCGACGCAGGTGTTTTGACGGGATCGGCTCGTGCCCGCTCGTGACAAACCAATGCTGTCATGGCGAGCGAAAGCGAAGCAACCCAGGGCAGCGTGAGGCCTGGAAACGCGGCACCTCTGGGTTGCTTCGCTCGCGCTCGCAATGACGATCTGCATTGGGGTTACGACGCCCGTGCCGGTGGCAGGCGCAGCGCGTGCACCGAGAACAGCCCATCCGGATCGGTCCACACCGCGACCGGCACCCAGCCCGACCTTGCGGCGAGAGCGCGAAAGGCAGGAATCGTGAATTTGTAGCTGCTCTCGGTATGGATCGTCTCGCCGGCGCGGAACCGGAAGCGGCGGCCGGCGACGCTCACCTCCTGCGCAATCCGGCTTTCGAGATGCATCTCGATCCGGGATTGGCCTTCATTGAAGAAGGCGTGGTGGCGGAAGCTCGAAAGATCGAAATCGCCCTTTAGCTCGCGGTTGATCCGCGTGAGCAGATTCCGGTTGAAGGCAGCGGTGACGCCGGCCGAATCGTCATAGGCCGCTTCGAGAATGGCCCTGTCCTTCGCCAGATCGACCCCGATGATCAGGATTGCGCCCGGCCCGAGCGTTTCGCCGAAGGCTTCGAGCAGACGGATCGCGTCGTCCGGGTCGAAATTGCCGATGGTCGAACCGGGAAAGAAGCCGACCATGGTGCCTGCCGGATGCTGGCCAGGCAGGGTGAAGGGGCGCGTGAAATCGGCCGCAACCGGCAGGATCGCAAGTCCCGGAACGTCCTCCCGCAGAGCCGCCGCCTGCGCGTGCAGGAAGTGGGCCGAGACATCGACCGGCACATAGGCGGCAAGGTCGGGCCGATGGCGCAGCAGGCGGCGCAGCTTCAGGGTCGATCCGCTGCCGAATTCGATGAGCGCCGCCCTGGCCGGGAATGTCGCCGCGATGGCCGGCCCGTACTCGTCGAGAATGCGCAATTCTGTCCGCGTCGGGTAATATTCCGGCAGCACCGTGATCTCTTCGAACAGAGCCGAGCCTGCGGAATCGTAGAAATACTTCGGCGACAGCACCTTCGGTTGCGCGCCGAGCCCCGACCAGACGTCTTCGAGGAAACCTGTATTGCCCGTAGGCGAAGCGATCGGGCTCGCGCCCTCGAAGCGAGGCTTGATCGTCACGGGCGATCCTCCTGATTGGCGGGCGAGGCGAGCACAGAACGACGAGCTGGATTTGATCTCTCGCGACGCGCTCAGGCGCGTGCGTCGGACAGCCTCAGGCCGGTGAATTGCCAGCGCTGATGCGGATAGAAGAAGTTGCGGTAGCCGACCCGTGCGTGACCATCCGGCGTGACGACCGAGGAGCCGCGCAGCACGTATTGGCTCGCCATGAACTTGCCGTTGTATTCGCCGAGCGCGCCCGGCAGCGGCCGGTAGCCCGGATAGGCGCCATAGGCGCTGCGGGTCCATTGCCAGACCGAGCCGAAGGCATCGTTCAAGAGGCCCTCGCGCGCGGCAACCTCCCATTCGGCTTCCGTTGGCAGATCGCGGCCGGCCCAGCGGGCGAAGGCATCGGCCTCGTAATAGCTGACATGGGTCACTGGAAGGCTCGGCTCGATCGGCCGGATTCCCGCGAGCGTCATGCTGGCCCAGCCGCCTTCGTTGTTTCGCCAATAGCCCGGCGCCGCCCAGCCTTCAGCTTGAGCACGCGCCCAGCCATCCGACAGCCACAGCTCGGGCCGCGCGTAGCCGCCATCCTCGATGAAGGCGAGCCATTGCGCATTGGTGACGAGAGCGCGATCGATCGCGCTCGGGCCGATCAGCACGTCGTGGAGCGGCAACTCGTTGTCGAAGCAGAATCCTCGGCCGTCATGCCCGATCTGAGCGATGCCGCGCGCGAGGCTCGCTCGGCCCTGCCTGCTCTCCGGAGAAGGAAACCGCCAGGCCGGGTCGTAGACGGGTCCGAGCGGGTTCTGCGCGAAGGCGTGCAGAATGTCGGTGAGCATCAATTCCTGGTGCTGCTGCTCGTGATAGAGCCCGATCTCGAGGATCGGCAGAATCGCCGCCAAGGTGGCGGGATCGCCCTCGCGCAGCAGCGCCTCGATCGCGTCATCGACATGCGCGCGATAGGCGGCCGTCTCCTGCGCATCCGGCCGGGTGATCATTCCTCTGGCAAAGCGCGGCTGCCGGGGCCCGGCCTGCACGTAATAGGAATTGAACAGGTAGTGCAGGCGCTGGTCGTAGATCGCGTAGCCAGGCCGGTGCGGACAGAGCAGGAATTGCTCGAAGAACCAAGTCGTGTGCGCGCGGTGCCACTTGGTCGGGCTCGCATCCTCCATCGACTGGATCTGCTGGTCTTCCGGCGAGAGCGGCGCTGCACGTCTTTCGGTCTCGTCGCGCACGCAGCGGAAAGCGCCGATCCAGGCCTCTCGGTCGATCGGGCGTGCTTCCGGGCGAGGCGGCGGAAAGGCGGGCACTCCCGTCGCTGACGGCGTGCGGAGAATTGCTGCGCTTGCGGCCATTCGATGGATGTTCCTTCCTCTCGACTGCCTGGGATGTAGAATTTCGATCCCGAGCAACAACGCTCCACGATTGCCACCCTTCGTCGCGGTGCGGTGGAATCCGCGCCCGGCCGGGTTGTTTTGCACAGGGTTTGCGCGGCGTTGCCGGCAATGCCGGCCATTTTGCAGCCGCAGTGACAGCGCCTTAACCGTCCTTCGTCGACACTTCGCGCTCGCGCGATGTCGGGTTACGCGGGATGCGAAACGATCTGATGGCCGGGGCGAGTCTTTCCGCGGCAATGCCGGTGCCGAACCCCCGATCGACGATTCTGGTCTTCGATTCGGGCCTCGGCGGCCTCACCGTCCTCGAGCAGGTCCGCCGGGCTCGGCCCGATGCCGATTATGTCTATGCGGCCGATGACGCCGCTTTTCCCTATGGGGGACTGAGCGAACCGATCTTGGTGGCGCGCGTACTTGCGGTGATGGAGCGGCTCGTCGCGCGCCACGCGCCCGATCTCGTGGTGATCGCCTGCAACACCGCCTCGACGATCGTCCTGCCCGCTTTGCGCAAGCGTTTCGTCACTCCGTTCGTCGGCGTGGTTCCGCCGATCAAGCCGGCTGCCGCCCTGTCACGCAGCCGCGTTGTTTCGCTGCTCGCGACACCCGGTACCGTCGCCCGCGCCTATACCCGCGAACTCGTCGACACCCATGCCAGCCATTGCGATGTGACGCTGGTCGGAGCGCCGAACCTCGCGCCGCTGGCCGAGCGCGCCATGGCGGGCGAGCGTGTCGAGGACGCCGCGCTGCTCGCGGAGATCGCCCCCTGCTTCGTCACGCTGCCGGACGGGCGCCGGACCGACGTGATCTGCCTGTCCTGCACGCATTACCCTCTGCTGCTGCCGCGCTTCGAGACGATCGCGCCCTGGCCAGTCCAATGGGTCGATCCGGCTCCCGCCATCGCGCGCCGGGTCGTTCAATTGCTTGGCGCCGCTTCCCATCTCGAGGGCGAAACCCGGCCCGTCACCATCGGAGCCTTCACTGGAGGCTCGACCCTCACGCAACCTCTGCGGCAAGCTCTGGCCGCGCGGCATATCGACGAGATCACGATCGAGGCGATGCCGCTTCGGCGATAACCGCTCAGGATACATGGGACACTCCCACCCGAGCCATGCGCCGCAACCTGTGGAGGCAGTCCCCTCGCTATGTCAGGCTGGCGCCATGTTGATGCAAGCGCCCCACCCTTACGCCCTGACCATCGACCACTGTCCCTGCGTGGCCAACCGGTTTCGCTGGGAAATCCGCCGCGGTCCCCGCCTCGTCCGTTCGTCGATGAAGAGCAGCCCCACCGAGCACGACGCCGTGGTCGATGGATACGCAGCATTGCGCGGAATCATCGCCGATTGGCGCGCGGCGCGGGCGGATTGACATCCCTGCGGCGAGTCTCTGGCCAGTCGTTGGATTGACGGACGACGCGTTCTCGTCTAGGGCCACGCCGGCTTGCGGGGCTCCGATCGGGGCCCCGCGGCGTTTTCAAGCGCACCCGCGATCGGCCTCACGGGCCGGTCTGTCGCTCCGGCAGATTGCAGGAGAGAGGAGGGCGCGTTCCTCAACCTTTCGCATGTTTAGAGGAACAGCGATGTCAAAACGCGTCCAGGCGAAGCACAAGCTCGATCGCCGCATGGGCCAGAACATCTGGGGCCGCCCGAAGAGCCCCGTCAACCGCCGCGAATACGGCCCCGGCCAGCATGGCCAGCGCCGCAAGGGCAAGATGAGCGACTTCGGCACGCAGCTGCGCGCCAAGCAGAAGCTCAAGGGCTATTACGGCAACATCACCGAGAAGCAGTTCCGCCGCTATTACGCCGAGGCGATCCGCCTGCGTGGCGATTCGGGCGAGAACCTGATCGGCCTGCTCGAGCGCCGCCTCGATGCCGTGGTCTATCGCGCGAAGTTCGTGCCGACCCCGTTCGCGGCGCGCCAGTTCGTCAATCACGGCCACGTCAAGGTCAACGGACGCCGGGTCAACATCCCGAGCTTCCAGGTGAAGCCGGGCGACCTGATCGAGATCAAGGAGGCCTCGCGCCAACTCGAACTCGTCGTGGTGGCGAGCCAGCTGCCCGAGCGCGACGTGCCCGATTACATCGAGGTCGATCATTCCAAGATGACGGCCCGCGTCACCCGTCTGCCGGCCCTCAACGAGGTGCCCTACCCGGTCCAGATGGAACCGAACCTCGTCATTGAGTTCTATTCGCGCTGATCGCGCTGATCGCGCTGCGACAGGATCGAAGCGAAAGGCCGCCTTCAGGCGGCCTTTTTCTTTGAACGGTACGCGGAACTTCGGGAGAACGAGATCAGCGTGGAAGCGGCATCTGCCCTGGACGCCGTCCATCCGAGTGCATGCGGGCAGAGCCCGCGGCGGAGGACGCGCTCGGAGGCAAGCCCTCGCCGCTATCGTCAGGACGCCGAGGTCCGAGACCGGCGGCATTGTCCGTCCTGCCGTGCTCGAACGCGTAACCAGCATTCACCCCGGCATAGAAGCCGGTGAAGTCCTCGGCTTTCGCCGAGAGTGCCGGGACAAGCAGTCCGGCGATGAGGACGAGGCATCGAAGTCGTTCGCGCAAGTCGCCCTCCGACCTGTCCGATCCTGTGGTTCCCCCAGTAGCCCGGCACCAGACATGACAAAGGCGGCGGCCCTGAGGCCACCGCCTTCAATCCGTCTCGCCGAACTCAGTAATCGACGCTGATGCTCTGAGCCTCGCGGCCCTTCTGGCCTTCGACCACGCCGAGCGTGACCTGCTGGCCCTCGGCAAGCGAGTCGAGCCCGGCCCGCGACAGAGCGGAGCGGTGCACGAACACGTCCTTGCCACCGTCATTGACAGAGACGAAGCCGAAGCCCTTGGCCGGGTCGTACCACTTCACGGTGCCGCTCATCTCGACCGAGGGGCCGCTGGCGAAACGGCCACCACCGCCGCCACCGCCACCGCCACCGCCACCGCCACCGTAGCGGTCGCCGCCATAACCGCCGCCGCCGCCACCACCGAATCGGTCGCCACCGCCGCCAAAGCGCGAAGGACGCGCCTCGCGCCGGGGCGGAGCCGCCTCGGCGGTCGACGTGTCGACACTCGTCACCGCGGTGACCTGCGGGCCTTTCTGGCCCTGGGCGGTCTGTACCGTGAGGCGGGTGCCAGGCTGCAGATCCGCATGCCCGGCTGCCTCGACGGCGCGGATATGCAGGAAGGCATCGCCGGAACCGTCACCCAGTTCGACGAAGCCGAAGCCCTTGTCCTTGTTGAACCACTTCACCGTTGCGTCGCGCTCGGGTCCCGTCGCGACGGGCGTCCCACGCGGCGGTCCACCGCGGTCGAACCCGCCGCCGCCACCGTATCCGCCGCCACCGTAACCACCGCTGCTTGGAGGAAGCTGATCAGGCCATTGCGGCTCGCTGCCCCCCTCGTCGAAGCCGCGCTTCGACGGCCCCCTAAAATCACGACCACGTCCCATAGAAAGCTCGCAAAACCGACCGCTGACCACATCCCGACTGCTGTGTGCACGCTGCTTCCAAAAGTCCGCGCACACGTCATCAACTCTCCCGGAAGCGGTGACCGAGAGCAGTTTTCCAGTCCTGACGCAATCCTGTCTGCGCCGCAAGGACCTTCTATGAGAAGCGTGCCGGAACGAACCAATTTCGGCAACCCTGGAGCGGCTCGGCGGAGCTCGATCGGCTGCCGCCATGGCATTTCGGGCGATTAGGGATGCACAAACTTCCTCGCGCTAACGTGCGTCCCGGCAGAATCCGGCGCCGATGATTGCGACTCCCTCCTTTCCCGACCTGTCGGCCCTCGTGGTCGACGAGAGTCTCTACATCCGCCGCACCGTGCGAGACATGCTGCTGCGGGTTGGGATCAAGCGCGTCCTAGAAGCACCGGACGGGGCGGAAGCCTTGGGCGTCCTCGCCGAGAGCAAGCCCGATCTGACCATTCTCGACTGGGATCTCGCCATCCTCTCGGGCGAGGAGTTCATCCGGCTCGCCCGCACGCCCGCCACTTCGCCCGCACCGACGGTTCCGATCATCCTGATGCTGGCCCAGCCGCGGCGGAACGTGCTCGACCGTGCGGTCGCGCTCGGCGTCAACGAGATCATCGCCAAGCCGTTCTCGCCCAAGACTTTGTGGTCGCGGCTCGACGAGGTCATCAACCGGCCCCGGCCCTATTCGCAGGTCAAGAGCCTGTTGCGACCGATCCCGCGCGCCAACAGCGCCGCCAAGGCGCTCGGTTGACGTGGTGCTCGAAACGCACGCGAATCGCCCACCGGAGCACCGCCACGTGCAATCGGGCCTTTGCAGTTCCCTTATAAGGCCTGTAGCCTCCGATGACAGACGGCCCGGTTCCACCGCCGCGGCTGCGATCGAGGGCTCCCGGCCTTGGCCATGAGGGATGAAAGTGCCGCTGCCGGTCAGGTTCCCAAACCGACCCACCCCTCCGCCGTCGTGCCTACACCACGCGGCGCAAGTCTCATGACGCAGGGCGGGCGCGCGGCCGTCCCGGAGACCGCCTCGACGCATCGCCAGCCCCAGCGCTTCGGCCGGCGCCGGACCTATGCCGCGCTCGATCTCGGCACCAACAATTGCCGACTGCTGATCGCCGAACCCGCCTCGCACGGCTTCAAGGTCGTCGACGCCTTCTCGCGCATCGTTCGGCTCGGGGAAGGCCTCGGCAAATCAGATCGGCTCAGTACGCTCGCCATCGACCGGACGGTCGAGGCCCTGCGGATCTGCCGGATCAAGATGGAGGCGCGCGGGGTCATCCGCTCCAAGGTCATCGCGACCGAGGCGTGCCGGCTCGCCGTCAACGGGGCCGAATTCGTCGAGCGGGTGCGTGCCGATGTCGGCCTGGACCTCGAAATCGTCGACCGGCAGACCGAAGCCTATCTCGCCGTCACCGGCTGCGCGGCGCTCGCCGATCCTTGGGCGGAATCTGTCGTGATCTTCGACATCGGCGGCGGCTCGACCGAGATCGCCTGGCTGGACGGCGCCGCGACCAACTCCTCGACCGATCCTACCTTGCGGATCCGCGCCTGGGATTCGCTCCCCGTCGGCGTCGTGACCCTGGCCGAACGGCATGGCGGCTCGGACGTCACGCGGCGGATGTTCGAGGGCATGGTCGAGGAGGTCAGCGGCAGGCTGGCCCCCTTCGCGATCCTGGCGGCAGCCGCCGCGACTGCTCCGTATTTCCACCTGCTCGGTACCTCGGGCACGGTCACGACGATCGCCGCGATGCATCTGCGGCTCGATCGCTACGATCGGCGGCGCGTCGACGGGCTCTGGATGAGCGACAACGACGTCACCAACGCGATCGAGGATCTGCTCGATACGAGGCTCGATCAGCGGGCCGACAACCCCTGCATCGGCCGGGACCGAGCCGATCTCGTTTTGGCGGGCTGCGCGATCCTCGAAGCGATCCGGCGGGTCTTCCCCTCCCAGCGCCTGCGCATCGCCGATCGCGGGCTGCGCGAGGGCCTCTTGATGAACATGATGCGCGAAGACGGCGTCTGGCGCCGCGGAAGCCATCGCTGAGCCCTGCAAGGCCCTGAGCGGCGCGTTCCCGGACTATCTGACGATCGCCAGTCCCCGGAGCAGGAAGGCGATCATCACCTCGAGCGGCGCGATCGGCGCCTCGGGGCATTGGCTGACCAGCACGGGATGACAATAGCGGATGATCGCCGTGTGAATGCAGGCGGCGGCAAGTTCCGGGTCCTCGACCTCGAATTCGCCATTGCGAACACCCTCGACGATGACGCGCTCGAACACGGCGCCGATCCGATCGACATGCTTGCGGCAGACGTCCCAGCTTTCGGTCATCGCCGCCTCGACCATCTCGTGCACGCGCGGAAACGCCTCGCAGCGCTCCAGACAATCGCGGTGCAAAGCGGTGATGATCTCGGCGAGACGGTCAGCGGCGTTGAGGCCGGGTGCCATTGCGATCGTGAGGATCATCGCCTCGATCTCGTTCGTGACGCGCTCGACCACCGCCTCGTTGATCGCCTTCTTGGAATCGAAGAACCGATAGACATTGGCCGGGCTCATCTTGAGCGCCTTGGCGATGTCGGCGACGGTTGTCTTCTGGTAGCCGATCTCCCGGAACGACCGTTCGGCCGTCGCGATGATGCGGCAGCGCGTCGTCGGCGCGCTTTCCTCGACAAGCGGAAGACTCTGATCGGTATCGATGGACATCGTCGAAGTTTAGGACTTGATGACGGCGTGCGTCAAAAAGCCGTTATGCTGACAACCGCCCCTTCACAAGTCTGTTTCCCGCGGAAATGACCCGGATCAAATTCATGGGGTCTGCTCAGGAGCCGAATTGCGAGCCGAGTCGCTCAAGATATTCGGCGAGATCGATGCCGCCGATCCGCGTGCCGTAATCGAAGCGCATGCCTCGTCGAATGTCGAGACTCGTGCTTCGGGTCGTCAGCGTAAAGGCCCGGATGCAGATCCAGGATCCGTCACGCCGATGTTCGAAATAGCCGAGAAGTTCGTGCTGGGCCATGGTGCCTCACGTCGTTCTCCCCTCAACGAGCGTGGGGTCGGTGAGTTCGAGCGTAGCCATTTGCCTCATATGGTAAATTTCGACGCATGCCCCTGCGCTGCCGTGTCTCCGCCTCTCGCACGCCTTGGTCGGCGATCGCTTGTGGGGCAGGCGGGAGCCAATTTTCAAGAATTGCAGATATAGATCAATATCTTATGGCATGTGTTGGCACGCAAATGCCCCGCCGATGCCGCGCGAAGCCAAGTTGCTGACGAACAAGTGCAGGATGGAAAACGTCATGGATCCGACCATCAAGCTGAGACCCCTCGAACGCGAGGACCTGCTCTTTGTGCATCAGCTCAACAACAATGACAGCATCATGCGCTACTGGTTCGAGGAGGCCTACGAATCCTTCGCCGAATTGTCGCAGCTCTATGAGCGCAACATCCACAATCAGAGCGAGCGGCGCTTCATCATCGCCAGTGAGGCCAATGAGCCGGCCGGCATGGTCGAGCTCGTCGAGATCAACCATCTGCATCGGCGCTGCGAATTCCAGATCGCGATCCATCCCAACCACCAGCGGCGCGGCTATGCGCGGCGAGCAACCCGGATCGCCATCGACTACGCCTTCAAGGTCCTCAACATCCACAAGCTCTATCTGCATGTCGACAAGGACAACGCCCGCGCCGTCGCTCTCTACGAGAGCTGCGGATTTCGCCCGGAGGGCGTTCTCAAGGACGAGTTCTTCGTCAACGGGCGCTATCGGGACGCTGTGCGGATGTGCCTGTTCCAGCCCGATTATCTCGCCTCGCGCGGGGCTGGCGATGTCGCCGAACCGGTGTTGAAGACGTGAGGCTACCGGGCGCAAGCAGACGGTAACCGAATACGGCCATAATCGGCACGAGAAGGCCGAACCCCCATACAAGGTCGCATCACCTCCGATGACCGAATGGACGTCGCCGGGCAGGGCACAGCCCCTCAGGCTGTTCGAGCAAGCCTCGAAGCTCGCCGGCTGGGGCGCCTGGGAATGCGACCTCGCGACCGAGGAGCTCTCCTGGTCGGATGCGGTCTACGGTCTTTTCGGGCTGCCGGTCGGAGCGCGGCTGAAGCGCTCGGATGCCGTCGGCCACTATGTCGACGAATCCCGGCAGGCCATGGAGACGCTGCGAGCCGAGGCCGTGCGGACCGGGCGCGGCTTCGTGCTCGACGCGTGCATCCGCCCGGACCGCCAGCGGACGCGGTGGATACGCCTGACGGCCGGCGTCGTCAGCGACCAGGGGCGGGCGGTCCGTCTCTATGGTGCCAAGCAGGACATCACGCGCGAGAAGGAGGCCTGGATCAGCCTGCGGCGGCACGCCGAAAACGATCCGCTGACGGGACTCGCCAATCGCAGGACCTTCGACGAGCGTCTCGTCGATGTCGTGCGCCGTGAGCCGCCGGGATCGGTGCTGATCCTCGTCGATCTCGACCGGTTCAAGGCAATCAATGACGGCCACGGCCATGCTGCCGGCGATGCCGTGCTGCGCGAGAGCGCGCTGCGCCTGCGCCGGCACTTCCCGGGGGAAACGGTGGTGGCGCGGATCGGCGGCGACGAATTCGCGATCCTCCTGCATCCGCGCATGGCCCGGGCGCCACTGCGCGATCTGTTGGCGCGTGCCTCGCTGGATCTCGCCCAGCCCGTCCATTGGAATGGCGCCCTCGTCGACATCAGCGCGTCGATCGGCGCTCGGATCCTCGGCGAACCGCCCGGCCGGCCGACCGCGCTCTTCGTCGAGGCGGATACCGCCCTTTATGCGGCCAAGCTCGCCGGCCGCAACACGGTGCGCTTGTACGGGGTCGACGTCGCCTCGTCCGAGTCGTTGTCGCAGCGTTCCGAGGGTCTGCCCCTGCCGCAATTCGGCAGGATGCCTGCGCATGCCGTGGCCGAGCCGGCCTGAGGCCACGCCCATTTCGACGTGACCGGTCCGCTCGCTCCGCCCAGATGCCTTCAGTAGCTGCCGTTGAGGGTCGCGAGATGGCTCTCGATCGTGGCGAGCGGCTCCTTGATCAGCACGCCGACGCAGCGGTTGATGCTCATGCCGTAGAAGAACCGGCCCTCGTCCCTGAATGACTGGCAGACATAGCGCGTCCGGGCATAGGCAGAGCCGGCTGACAGCGCCAGAATCACCACGAACCAGAACAGTTTCGAGCGCCGAATGTCGAAGCCCGTCTTGTCGTTGCTGCGCTCTCTCTGCTTGCCCTGGTCCCCAAGGTTAATCTGGATGCTGATCGGCCGCATCTGCTCAAGATCTTGGCTGCGTGCGCCTTCGATCAATCGCCGAACTTCGCTGATGCTGACGAGCTGCTTGTCCTGATCGTCGACCGCCTTCAGATCAATTGCCGTTCCCATGTCAACCTCACTACGAAATCACATCCTAAACAAAACGTTATAGGTGGATCGTAGGCTGACGGCAGTCGAAAACCGCAATCTTGACGTGCAAGTTCGTGTTAAGGTTGCTCCGCGGAATGTCGTCTTCCCGTTAATACATCCTTAACACGCGAGGATCGGGCCTGTGTCAGGCCGCCGGTTTCAGGGCTCCGGTGCGCACATGGAAATCCGGGCCGTTCGTCGTTTTCGCGACATGGCCCGCGCGGATCAGGAAATCGCCGAAGCGTTCGCCGGTTCTGCGACCCTTCGCATAGTCGGCAAAGAGCGGGTCGAGCGTGTCCTTCACGGCGTTTGCCGTGACGTCCTCGGCGTAGAGCTTCCCGAGCCGCGAGCCATCGAAGGCCGCGCCGAGATAGAGGTGGTAGCGCTCGGGCCCCCTGCCGACGAGGCCGATCTCGGCGATGAAGGGCCGCGCGCAACCATTCGGGCAGCCCGTCATGCGGATGGTGATGTCGTCGTCCTGCAGGCCATGGCTTGCCAGGCTTTCCTCGAGCTCGGTGACGAGATCGGGCAGGTAGCGCTCGCTCTCGGCCAGAGCGAGGCCGCAGGTCGGCAGGGCGACGCAGGCGAGCGCGTTGCGCCGCAGGGCCCCGGCCCCCTTGGTCAGACCATACTCGTCAACGAGCGTCTCGATCTCCTTGCGCTTCTTGGCCGGCACGTTGGCGATGATGACGTTCTGGTTGCCGGTCAGGCGGAAATCGCCCTGATGCACCTCTGCAATCCTGCGCAGGCCGGTGAGGTATTGCGGGCCACCTCCGACGTCCTTGATGCGTCCGGAGGGCACATAAAGCGTGAGATGGTGGCGCCCATCCTCGCCCTCGGTCCAGCCATAGCGATCGCCATTGCCGTCAAAGGCGAAAGGTTTGGGCGCGCCGAGTTTCTTCCCGATCCGTACCTCGACCTCGTTGCGAAAAGCGTCGAGGCCGTAGCGCTCGATCGTGTATTTGAGCCGCGCGTTCTTGCGGTTCTTGCGGTTGCCCCAGTCGCGCTGCACGGTCATCACCGCCTCGGCGACCTTGAGCGCATCCTCCGGCTTGCAGAAGCCCATCACGTCGGCGGTGCGCGGGAACGTGTCGGTCTCGCCATGGGTCATGCCCATGCCGCCGCCGACCGTGACGTTCCAGCCGGTGACGCGGTTCTTCTTGTCGAGAATCGCGATGAAGCCGAGGTCGTGCGCGAAGATGTCGACCTCGTTCGAGGGCGGCACCGCGACGACGATCTTGAACTTCCGCGGCAGGTAGGTCTTGCCGTAGATCGGCTCGTGCTCCTGCTCGCCGCCGACCACCTTCTCGCCGTCGAGCCAGATCTCGCGCCAGGCATTGGTCTTGGGCAGCAGCGTATCGGAGATCGCCTTGCCCAGGTCATAGGCCGCCTGGTGCGCGCCTGCCTGAGCCGGGTTCGTCGCCATCATGACGTTGCGGTTGACGTCGCCGCAGGCGGCGATCGTGTCGAGCAGGGCCGCATCGATCTCGGCCATGGTCCGCTTGAGGTTCGACTTGATGACGCCGTGATATTGGAAGGTCTGGCGCGTCGTCGCGCGCAAGGTGCCGTTGGCGTAGGTCGTGGCGATGTTGTCGAGGATCAGCCATTGCTTCGGGGTGACGACGCCGCCGGCGATCCGTAGCCGGATCATGAAGCTATAGGCCTTGTCGAGCTTCTTCTTGGTCCGCTCGGGCCTGAGATCCCGGTCGTCCTGCAAGTACATGCCGTGGAATTTGACGAGTTGGCCGTCATCCTCGGAGATCGCGCCGGTCGCATGCGCGAGCAGGCCACTGGCGAGCGTGCCACGCAGGAAGCCGCTGGCGATCTTGATCTGCTCGTTATGGGAGAGCCCCGCCTCATGCGCGGCCTTCGACTCCTCGATCGGCCGGCCGGAGGGCGGGCTCTCGTAGCGGCGCGCGCCGACACCGGGCGTGTCCAAGGCGGGGCCGTCGGTGGTCTCGATCGGCTTATGGTCGTCCATGGTGAAAATCCGAAATCGTATCCAACCCGCTTGTCGAACCCCTCTCCCCTCCGCGGGAGAGGGAGCGCCGCATCCGGAAAGGGCGTTCCCCTCTCCCGACCCTCGCTGACGCGAGGCCCACCCTTCCCCGCAAAGGGGGAGGGAGGTTTGGCGCCGTCAATACACGTCCTGCTGATAGCGCTTGGCCCGCTCCAGCCCGGAGACATGCGCCTCGGCATCGGCCTCGCTGAGATTCTTGACCGAAACGAAAGCACCGACGAGCGCCGCGCGGACGTCCTTGGCCATCGCCTTGGCATCGCCGCAAACATAGAACGAAGCGCCGCTATCGAGCCAGGAGACGAGCTCGGCCGCGTTCTCGCGGATGCGGTCCTGCACGTAGATCTTTTCCGGCTGGTCGCGCGAGAAGGCGACGTCGATCTTCGTCAGCGAACCGTCCCCCAGCGCATCCTGCCATTCGAGCTGGTAGAGGAAATCGTGCGTGAAGTGGCGATCGCCGAAGAACAGCCAGGAACGGCCGGGCGCCTCGATGGCGCGGCGCTCCTGCATGAAGGCGCGGAACGGCGCGACGCCCGTACCGGGACCGACCATGATGATGTCGGTCGCTGGGTCGGCCGGCAGGCGGAAATGCTTGTTGGGCTTCACGCGCACGCGCAACGTCGCGCCATTGGCGATCCGGTCGGCGACATGGGTCGAGGCGACGCCGGTCCGCGCGCGGCCATGCGTCGTATAGCGCACGGCGGCGATGGCCAGATGCACCTCGTCGCCGACCTCTTTTCGCGATGAGGCGATCGAATAGGCGCGCGCGGGCAGCGGTCTCGTGATCGTGTTCAGGTGGTCGGCGGTCAGGGTAGCGGGATAGGCCTCCAGGAGATCGATCAGGTGCCGCCCTTCGATCCAGGCCTTGGCCTCGCCGCTCGCGAGAAAGGCTTGGGCTTCCCCGTGCCCCGTCGCCTTGACGAAACGCTCGATCGTTGCAGCCGAGAGCGTGGTGATGTCGCGCTCCGCAAGCAGCGCGCGGCGCAGGGCGTCGTCGCCCGCAAGCCCGGCGGCCTTCAGGATGTCCTCGACGAGTTGCGGGTCGTTCTCGGGGAAGATTTCGAGTGAATCGCCCGGCTCGTAGGCCGGCGCGCCATCCTCGAATTCCAGGGCGAGGTGGATCGTCTCCTTGTCGGAAAGCGAGGAATTGAGGTTGATGTGGTCGACCACCGAGACCACGACCGGCTCGCGGCTCGGCTCGGCCTCGTCGAGATCGGACCCGCGGGCGAAGTCGACCGCGACGACGTTGTCGGCCGGCCCCTGAGCGGGAGCGAGCGCTTTCAGCGCGCCCTTGATCCAGTCGGCCGCCGGCTTCTCGAAATCGAGATCAAGATCGGCGCGGTCGAACAGACGTTTGGCGCCGAGCGCCTCGAGGCGTGCATCGAGCGCCTTCCCGATCGCGCAGAACTCCGCATAGGAGGTATCGCCGAGCGCCAGGACGCCGAATTCGACCCCCTCGAGCCGCGGCGCCCCATCGCTCATCAATTCGCCATAGGCCCGCACGGCGCGGGCGGGCGGCTCGCCCTCGCCCCAGGTCGCGGCGATCGCGACGATCTTGCCGGCTTTCGGCAGGCTGGCGAGATCGAGATCGGCGAAATCCACGATTTTTGGCTTGAAGCCCTGCTTGCGCGCGAGCTTGGCCGTGTCGCTTGCCAGCTTCTCGGAATTCCCGGATTCGGAGGCGAACAGGATGGTCAGCGGTTCGGCCGCCTTGGCGGGCGCGGCGGGCTGTGCCGCAGGCTGCCCGCCCGCCGCATCGAGGCCAGCCAGGAATCCGGCGAGCCAGGCCCTTTGGATCGGCGTCGCCGGACCCAGTACGGATTCGAGACTTGCCCGGTCGCTGTCGCCGAACGGGGCCGTCTGGGGAAGGAGTGCGTGTCGTGCCATCGTCTCAGCCATGTCGGCCCGCGCCGATCTCCTGTCAATGCAAAAATGTTCGTTTTACAGAACGCACCAATCGGAGAAGGAGCCTACTCTTATTGCAGCGCAGAAAAGAAAATTATTCTCCCGCGACTACGGCGAGCTGCGGCGCCAGGCGGCCGCGTCCTGGTGGGGAGGGCAGCGGGAGGGCCGTCGTCGACTTCACCTTCTCCATCGCGAAGCGCGATGTGACGTTCTTGAGCGGCAGCGTCGCGATCAGGTTCTTGTAGAAGGTGTCATAGGCCTGCATGTCGGCCACGACGACGCGCAGCATGTAGTCGACATCGCCGGCCATGCGGTAGAATTCGAGCACCTCCGGCATCGCCGCGGTCTCCTTGGCGAATCGGTCCAGCCAGTCGCGCGAATGGTCTGCGGTCTCGATCGAGACGAAGACGGTCAGACCGAGCCCGAGTTTGACCGGATCGAGCACCGCAACGCGCCGGTCGATTACGCCGTCGGCCTCGAGCCGCTGGATCCGCTTCCAGCAGGGGGTCTGCGACAAACCCACCTGCTCGCCGATCGCGGCGATCGACAGGGTCGCATCCTTCTGCAGCAACGCCAGGATCTTCAGATCGATCGAATCCAAGCTGAGTTCCTTCATGGTGACGACTTCCGTAACGGGCCGGCTCCTGCCAGAGGCACGAGCGAGTGGATCGAAGGGATGCGCAGAGAAAGGAAAGATTCTTCCCGGATGGGCTTCGTTTGACCGCCCAGACCGTTGCCCCCTGCTTCGGAATCGCTTGTGCGACGCCGGAATCAGGACCCTCCAAGCCTTGACACCGTTCGTTATAGCGAACATGTGGTGGCGCAGACAAGCGGCTGCTCGACAAGTGACCTCGCCGGTTCGAGACCGCCCAACACAAGAACACCCGCACGACACCCCATGACGCATGCTCTCGTGACGACTGCCGAAGAGCTTGCCGCCGCATTGGCAGGCATGGATCTCGACGAGCGCATCCGCTTCGTCGAAACCAAGGTCCGCGGTCGGCTGGTCTTCACCACGAGCTTCGGAATCGAGGATCAGGCGCTGACCCATGCCATCGTCATGGCGAAGGGGCGCACCGAGATCGTCACGCTCGATACCGGACGGTTGTTCCCTGAGACCTATGACGTCTGGACCGAGACCGAATCAGCCTACGGCATCCGGATCCGCGCCTATGCGCCCGAGCGCGAGGCCGAAGAGGATTTCGTGGCCCGCGAGGGCATCAACGGATTCCGCCATTCCGTGGCCGCTCGGCAGGAATGCTGCGGCTTCCGGAAGGTCGAGCCGCTCGGCCGGGCCTTGGTCGGCGCGACGATCTGGTTTACCGGCCTTCGCGCCGGTCAATCGGCCAATCGTGCCGCGACCCCCTTGGCCGAAGCCGATTTCGAGCGCGGTCTCGTCAAGGTCAATCCGCTGGCCGATTGGACGCGGGCGCAGATCGATGCCTTCGTGAAGGACAATTTCATCCCCTACAACGTCCTGCACGATCGCGGCTTTCCCTCGATCGGCTGCGCGCCCTGCACACGGGCGGTCCGCATCGGCGAGTCCGAGCGCGCCGGCCGCTGGTGGTGGGAGCAGGAATCCAAGAAGGAATGCGGCCTTCACCTGCACCTTCCGGCGAGCGATCCGGCCGCCGCCGAGGAACAGCCTGGCCGCGAGGCCACCGCCTTCGAAGGGGTGGCCCGCAATTTCACATCCGCCCGCGCCGAGACCGCGCCGCGCGCAACGAGAACGGAACTGGTTTGATGAGTGCCGCCAGCCTCTTGCGGACCGATGCACCGGCCCAGACGCGCCTGACCCATCTGCAGCGGCTCGAAGCCGAGAGCATCCACATCTTTCGGGAGGCCGTCGCCGAGTCCGAGAACCCGGTGATGCTCTACTCGATCGGCAAGGATTCCTCGGTCCTGCTGCATCTGGCACTCAAGGCCTTCGCGCCGGGCCGGCTGCCCTTCCCGCTGATGCACATCGACACGACGTGGAAATTCAAGGAGATGATCGCCTTCCGCGACACGCGCGTGAAGGATCTCGGCCTCGAACTCATCGTCCACACCAATCAGGAGGGGCTCGCCAAGGGGATCGGGCCGATCAGCCACGGCTCGGAAGTCCATACCGACGTGATGAAGACCCAGGCCCTGCGCCAGGCCCTCGACAAGCACAAATTCGACGCGGCCTTCGGCGGCGCCCGCCGCGACGAGGAGGCGAGCCGCGCCAAGGAGCGCATCGTCTCGCTTCGCAACGCGCAGCACCGCTGGGATCCGAAGCGCCAGCGCGCCGAGCCCTGGCATCTCTACAATTTCAAGAAGCGGCGCGGAGAGTCGTTCCGCGTCTTCCCGCTCTCGAACTGGACCGAGCTCGATATCTGGCTCTATATCGAGCAGGAAAATATTCCGATCGTGCCGCTCTATTTCGCGGCCGAGCGCCCAGTGGTCCAGCGCGAGGGCCAGCTCATCCTGGTCGATGACGAGCGCCTGCCGCTCGAGCCGGGCGAGAGCCCGCAATTGCGGCAAGTCCGCTTCCGCACGCTCGGCTGCTATCCGCTGACCGGCGCGGTCGAGAGCCCGGCCGCGACGCTCCCCGAGATCATCGGCGAGACCCTCGCCGCGCGCACCTCGGAACGCCAGGGCCGCGTCATCGACAAGGACGGCGCCGGCGCCATGGAGCGCAAGAAGCAGGAGGGCTATTTCTGATGACCGTTCATCCCTTCCCGCAAGCCTTCGGCTATGAGAGCTTCCTGCACGCCCATCAGAGCAAGGAAGTCCTGCGCTTCATCACCTGCGGTTCGGTCGATGACGGCAAGTCGACCCTGATCGGGCGGCTCCTGCACGACACCAAGCAGATCTTCGACGATCAAGTCGCGGCTCTGCAGCGCGATTCGCGCAAGCACGGCACGCAGGGCGGCGAGGTCGATCTGGCTTTGCTCGTCGACGGCCTTCAGGCCGAGCGCGAGCAGGGCATCACTATCGATGTCGCCTACCGCTTCTTCTCGACGGAAAAGCGCTCCTTCATCGTCGCCGACACACCCGGCCACGAGCAGTACACGCGCAACATGGCGACCGGCGCCTCGACTGCCGACGTCGCGGTGATCCTGATCGATGCGCGCCAGGGCATGACCCGCCAGACGCGGCGCCACGCCCTGCTGGTCTCGCTGATCGGCATCCGGCGCGTTGTGCTCGCGGTCAACAAGATGGATCTCGTCGGCTGGTCGCAGAACACGTTCGACGCGATCGTCGGCAGCTTCGAGGATTTTGCGAAGCCGCTGCATTTCTACGACGTGCGCGCGATCCCGCTCTCGGCCAAGAACGGCGACAACGTCGTCCAGCCGGGCCAGTTGGCCCCTTGGTACGAGGGCGAGACGCTGCTGCGCTATCTCGAAGAGGTTCCAGTCAAGAGTGAGGAGCGCGCCGCCGCCTTCCGCATGCCGGTCCAGTGGGTCAATCGGCCGAACTCGGAATTCCGCGGCTTTGCCGGCCTCATTGCGAGCGGTTCGCTCGCGCCGGGCGATGCCGTCACCATCGTGCCCTCGGGCAAGACCTCGCGGATCGCCCGTATCTTCACCGCCGATGGCGATCTGCCGCGCGCCGGCGAAGGCCAATCCGTCACCCTGGTCCTGGAAGACGAGGTCGATGCCTCGCGTGGTGCGATGATCGCCTCGAGCGACGCACCGCCGACCGTTACCGACACTCTGATGGTCCGCCTGTTCTGGGCGGCCGAGGCCGAACTCAGCCCGGGCGCGAGCCTCTGGGCCAAGATCGGCACGGTGACGACCAATGCCGTGATCAAGGAGATCCGCAGCCGGACCGACCCGGAAACCGGCAAGGCCGAGCTGGCCGAACACCTGCGGGCCAACGATATCGGCGAGGTCACGCTCATTCTCGACCGCGAGGTCGCGGTCGATCCCTATGCCGACAACCGCGACACCGGCAGCCTGATCCTGATCGATCGCGAGACGACCGATACCGCTGCGCTCGGCCTCGTCCAGGCCGTCGCCGAGGCCCTGGCGGGTGGTCCGAAGCGGAAAGGTGCACCGGCTCCGGGCGGCTCCTTCCTCTCGCGCCTGCGCTGGGTGTTCGGGGGAATTTGACGAACCGGGAGCGAGTTCGCGGCGCCGTCTTCAGGCCGACGCCGCGCGCAATTCCTCCCCGAACCGCTCCTCGGCAAAGGCTTCGAGGTCGAAGCGGTCGTCAGGTACGTTCTGCATCAACCTTTCGGCCATCTGCGTGATGACGAGGTCCGGTTTTACCCGGCCGATATAGCCCCAGTCGACAGAAACCGACCAGATGAAATGCACCTCGCGAAAGGTTTCCGCGAGCATGATGGTCAGCAGGATCGGTGCGAAATGCGCATAGGAATCGCCGAACAGCACGAGGCGGCGCGGATCGGCGTCGCGTGTTTCGTTGCGATAGACGACATGGGCACCGACATGCAGCGTGACGGCCAGGCCAGCCGTTTCGCGCGCCAGCACGACGGGACTGGCATGGACCCGCACCGCGTCCTGCTGGAGCCGATATTCGCGTGAAGGTTCCGAGCGAGGCGGGTCGAGCTTCTCGCCGAGATCGCCGATGCGCACGACATCGCGGTAGGGCCGTTCGCCGAGATCCGCACGGGGCCTGGCACCGCACTGCGTGCAGATCGTCTGGTAGGCGAGCAGGCAGCCGGCGAAGGACCAATGGCTGTCGGTCCTGTGGAACAGATCGGCCTCGTCGCGCCACGCTCGGAACGGACGGATGAGATCGAGACAGGCCGAGCGCGCAGGCGGATGCCAGATCAGCCGGCGGCGCAGCCGCAACGCCGGTGACAGGCGGGTGGAGACGGCGAGCCCATCGAGCTTGTGATCGTAGATCGTCAGCTTTTCCGGCACGACGACATGGAGATAGGCGATCCCCGCCTGCCGGCAGCGCGCCTTCCGCGCGACGACGAGGCGGGCCCAGTCCCGGATGCGATTGCGCATGGCGCGCGAGCGGGCGAACTGGCTGACGACGTTGTTGCTGCCCGCCGTCAGGAACAGCCAGCCCTCCACCCCCTCGTGAATATGGTTCGGTGTTTCGGGCATGGGCGCGATCGATGAGCCTCTTCCAGGCGCCGATCGCAAGGGGCGCGCCTCCAGGCAGGACCGACCGGCCGAGCATTGGTGCAGCGCACATAAGACGCGCCTGCACGGTCTTGCCCAGGGGATATCGCCCGATTACGGTCCGCGCCGCCTGGGCCCGCGCGCCCATATGCGACCCGCAGCCCCATTCCGGAGAGTTTTGAGATGGGCTTTCTCGCCGATGCCCTGTCCCGCGTGAAGCCGTCCGCGACCATCGTGATGACGCAGAGGGCGCGCGAACTGAAAGCCCAGGGCGTCGATGTGATCAGCCTCTCGGTCGGTGAGCCGGATTTCGGCACGCCCGATCACATCAAGGAAGCGGCGATCGATGCGATCCAGCGCGGCGAGACCAAGTACCCGCCCGTCTCCGGCATCGTCCCCTTGCGCGAGGCGATCGTCAAAAAGTTCAAGCGCGAGAACGGGCTCGACTACAAACCCTCGCAGACCATCGTCGGCACCGGCGGCAAGCACGTCATCTACAATGCCCTGCTCGCAACGCTGAACCCCGGCGACGAGGTGGTGATCCCGCGACCCTATTGGGTGTCCTACCCGGAGATGGTTGTGCTGAATGGCGGCATCCCCGTCTTCGCCGAGACCGACATGGCGCATGACTTCAAGCTGCAGCCGGACGAACTGGAGCGCGTCATCACCAAGAAGACCAAGTGGATCATCCTGAACTCGCCCTCGAACCCCTCCGGTGCCGCCTATTCACGCGCTGAGTTGAAGGCGGTGACGGACGTGCTGATGCGCCATCCGCATGTCTATGTGCTCACCGACGACATGTACGAGCACCTGACCTATGGCGGTTTCGAGTTCGTCACCCCGGCCCAGGTCGAGCCCGGGCTCTACGGGCGCACGCTGACCATGAACGGCGTCTCCAAGGCCTATGCGATGACCGGCTGGCGCATCGGCTATGCCGCGGGGCCCGAGCCGCTGATCAAGGCGATGGATTTCGTGCAAGGCCAGCAGACCTCGGGCGCGTGCTCGATCTCGCAATGGGCGGCAGTCGCGGCGCTCGATGGCCCGCAGGATCATCTCAAGCAGTTTCGCGACGCCTTTCAGGAGCGGCGCGATCTCGTCGTGTCGATGCTCAACCAGGCGAAGGGGCTGAAATGCCCCTCCCCCGAGGGCGCCTTCTATGTCTATCCCTCCTGCGCCGAACTGATCGGCCGCAAGACTGAGAGCGGCAAGGTAATCGAGACCGACCAGGATTTCGTCACCGAGTTGCTCATGGCGGAGGGCGTCGCGGCGGTGCATGGTTCGGCTTTCGGCCTCGGTCCGAACCTGCGCATCTCCTACGCGACCTCCAACACGGCGCTGGAGGAGGCCTGCACCCGGATCCAGCGCTTCTGCGGCTCGCTGCGATGACCAGGATCGCGATCGTTGCACCCGGAGCGATGGGCAGCGCCGTTGCGGCACGGCTCACCGAACATGGCGCGACGGTCGTGACCTCGCTCGATGGCCGCAGCACGGCGACCGTTGAGCGCGCGCAAGTGGCCGGCATGACGCATGCGGACGACGCCCGCCTGGCAAGCGCCGACCTGTTCCTGTCGATTTTGCCGCCGGCCGATTCCGTCGCTTTGGCCGAGCGCTTCACCAGCGTGCTCGCGAAGGCCGAGCGGAAGGCTGTGTTCGTCGATTGCAACGCGGTCAATGTCGAGACCAAGCGCAAGATCGCGGCGGTCATCGCGCCGAGCGGGGCGGCCTTCGTCGATGCCGCGATCATCGGCCTGCCGCCGAAGCCCGGCACCAAGGGACCGCGCCTCTATCTTTCGGGCGATGACATCGCGACGGCCCTGTGCCTGCGTGATCTCGGCCTCGATGCGCGCCTCTGCGAGGGCGGCGTCGGTGCCGCCTCCGCGCTCAAGATGGCCTATGCCGGCCTCAACAAGGGGCTGACGGCTTTGGCTGCGACGATGGTGGCGGCCGCGACCCGTACGGGCGCGATCGACGCGTTCCGGGCGGAGCTTGCCGAGACCGAGCCGGCTCTGCTGGCGCGGTTCGAGCGCGGCCTGCCGGATATGGTCCCGAAGGCCTATCGCTGGGTCGCCGAGATGCGCGAGATCGCCACCTTCCTCGGTGACGACGAAGCCGGGCGCCTGATTTTCCAGGGTATTGAGCGGCTCTACAAAACAATCGCCTCGGACCAGGACGGCGAATTGGTGTCCGATCTGAGGGCCTTCGCCGAGGGGACATCACGAAACGGCTGAGCGGTGGTTGCCGCCGGGCATGGACGCCCCTACATCGGCGATCCCCGCGGCCGATGCGCCTGACGGTTTCGCGAGCCCTCTCGGGCCTGCGTGGTAGCGGGGCCTGCAGTGACGGGGCGGTGCGGACCAGTTCTCTGCGCCGGACCTGTGAGGCTCAGTGGGCCGAGCAGCTGTCGGCGTGTCCGGAGCGCGGGGAACAGGAACCGCGACCCGGGCGCATGGCCCACATAAATTTCGCATGCACGGAAGCATCTACCGGGAAGCCGGGAGCCGGCTTTCAAGAGCGGCCGATGCAGACCGTCGTGCCGTTCTGACACAGCCATGCGCCAATGGCGGATCACCTTCCTTCACGATCCTCAACCATGCTGAAAACAGGCCGGTGAACCGGTCTTCCAGTATTCGCGTATATTCGGGCTTCGGACCATGCGGCGCCTTCTGACCGGCGGTATCAAGGCCATCCTCGCGATCGCCGGCCTTTCCACGGCCGCGCATTGGGCCTTGCGTCTCCAGGACGACAAACCGGCCGCGCGGGTAACCGGCATGGCCTCGATTCCCGAACCTGCCGCGACGGGCTCGATCGTACCGCGCAAGATCGAGCGGACGCCTGCAGCCGAGCCGGCGGCGGCGATGCCGGGCCTCGATCAGGATCATCTGCTCAGACTGATCTCGAGTGCGACGATCGAGAGACCCAAGCTTCAGAAGGCCATGGCGAAGCGGTAACGCGCACGCGCGCTGCCACCCGCTCAAGCACATTGGCGGCCGAACCCTGCACCGCTCGCAAAGCCCTTGAAACAACGACGGATTTTGTGTTCCGCCTCATCCCCGGAACGAAAACCCGCATGCGTTCGGCCAAAGCGCGCTACGGCCGGCAATCTGGCCATCCTGCGCGCCGAGCAGGTTTCGCCCTTGCGAGCGACAAGGGCCTCGTCGACCCGGGTCCTCGCCTTCAGATGGCCCAAGAGCCTTGCCACTTCGACTGCCGCATGCGGATTCAGGCCTGCCTCTGAATCAGGCAACGCGCAAGGATCGATCTGGTGCGGGTGATCATCGTCGGAGCCGGGCTCGAAGGACCGATCCAATCATGAAGTTGAATCTTTTCGATTGGAGGCGAAGTCTCAGTAGGCGTTTGGATAATGCCGCCAGCTCGAATTCAAAGGTCCGCGCGCATATCGACGGGCTTGATAAGCGGAGCATTTTCGGCTGGATCAAGCACCGCAATGACGATGAGCCGCTGAGCATCGACGTCTACATCGACGATGTCCGCGTTGCTCAGGCACATCTCGCCGATCAATACAGGCCAGATCTTGCCGAGGCAGGATTTGGCGACGGGTGTTACGCCTTCAACATCATTTTTCCACCGTCGATGCGTTTTGCCAGCGACACGGTCACCGCGCATGTGCGGCTCACCGGAAGCAATTCCGACATCGTTTCACGCACATTCGACCTGACCAAGCCCGTCTGGGATTCCTCGATCGACGGTCTTGGCGGGACGCAGCTCTTCGGCTGGGTCAAACGGCGCGATATCGAAACGCCGCAAGCGATCGACATCTATGTCGGAGGTCATCGTATCGCCGAAGGTCACGTCGCATCGCAATTCAGGCAAGATCTTTTCGATGCGGGCATCGGAAATGGCTGTTACGGATTCACATTTCCAGTTCCCGATACCTTTCTCACGATCGGGCAACCCGTCTTTATCACCATACGATCAGCGGATACCAACGATATTGTAGCATCGAAGAACTTCGGTAACAGAGAAAAACCTTCCTACGTTCTCAAAGTCGAAAAAGCGAGCGCCGAACAGATCGCCGGCTGGTGTGTCAACGAATCCTCGATCGGGGAAGTCATAAATCTCGATGTGTATCTCGATGGCGTGTATTACACGACCATCAACTCCAATCGGTCGCGAGGAGATCTCAGGACAAAAGGCATTTCGCTCG